>DASSIT010000044.1:0-28622 GCA_035691545.1 Pseudolabrys sp.
CGAAATCGAAGTCTATTTCAGTGGTGCAATCAGCGGCGTGCAGTCACAGCAACCGCAGCTCGTAAGCGACGGTACCGCCGATTTGGCGATCATCGTCCCAGGACAGCTGCCCGAACGATTCCATGATAACGCGGTTATGGAGCTTCCGGGTCTCTACCGGAATGGTCGCGAAGCAAGCCAGGTCTTCAATCGTTTGATCGATGCCAACGCGTTAGAGGGCTACGACGACTATGTCGTCATCGCGGCATTTGTGTCCGGGCCTGAAAATATCCACAGTCGTAAACCCATCAATTCCGTCGACGACTTGAAGGGTCTTGTCGTCCGCGCAAACAACAAAATCGAATCCGAAGTGCTCGCAAAACTGGGCGCGATTCCCGTCCTATTGGCGATCAACAATACAACCGAGGCAATCAGCCGAGGCAATATCGATGCCGCGACTTTTCCTCCTTCAATGCTATTCGAGTTTGGCATCGGGCGCGTGACCAGTAATCATTTCATGCTCGCGCTCGGCGGAGCGCCTACCGCCCTTGTGATGAATCGCAAGAAATTCGAAAGCTTGCCGGACCGCGCTCAACAAATAATTCGCAGGTACAGCGGCGATTGGTTGAGTGACCGGTCAGCCGAGGGTCTTGGGGCGCTCGATATCACCGTCGACCGTGACCTGATCGCGGATCAGCGGCGAATTGTCGTGACGCCGTCACGCAGCGATCTTGAAGTGTCGCAAGCCGCATTCGACGCGGTCGTCAACGGGTGGATTGCGTCGGATCCCAGAAATAGAGATTTATTGACGAAGGTCAGAACTGAACTCTTACAACTACGCAGCAAGGAATAAGGGCAATATGCTCAACATCATCGCGCGTCTTGTCGCCGTCGCGTCGCTGCTCGCACCGTGTTTGGCATCGGCGGAGCCAATCACGCTCAAGCTTTCTTTCTTTACGTCCGACCGCGCGACGGCTTATCAAGCGGTGGTCAAGCCCTTCGTCGATGCCGTCAATCGCGAAGGGGGAGACCGGTTGAAAATAGTGGTCTATCCGAGCGGTACGCTTGGCAAGGTCCAAAGGGACCTTCCCCAACTCGTGCTCCAGGGGGGCGCCGACATCGCATTTGTCGTTCCCGGCCAAAATCCCGAGTTGTTCACCGACAATACCGTTATCGAATTGCCCGGCCTTTACCGCAACGCGCGCGAAGCAAGCCTCGTCTACACCCGGCTCGTCCACGCCAATCTGCTGGCCGGTTACGAAGGTTTCTTACCGATTGTGACGGTAGCAACGGATCCCGAGCCCATCCACAGCCGCAAGAACATCGCATCGCTTGCGGATATCCGCGGCCAGAAAATCCGTGCCAATAATCCGACCGGTGCGGTCGCACTTGCCAAACTGGGGGCATTGCCGATTGTGCTCGCATTCAATGAGACGGCGCCGGCCATAAGCGCGGGCGCGATCGACGGAGCGACAATTCCGACCGCGCAATTGTTCGACGTTGGCGTGGGCCGCCTCGTCAGCAACCATTACCTGCTGGGGACAAGTTCGGCGCCGCTCGCTTTGCTGATGAATCGCCACACGTTCGACGGGCTTCCAGAAGAAGCCAAAAATATCATTCGTAAATACAGCGGCGAATGGGCCGTCTCGCGTTATGCCGAAGTCATGGCGCAAGCCGATGCAAAAGTCGTCGACGAGATAAAATCGGATGGACGCCGCCACGTCGTCGTGCCTTCCCCATCGGATCACGATACCGCGCAAAAATTGTTTAAAACGATTGCCGATGATTGGAGCGCCGTCAGCGCCCACAATCGGGCTTTGTTCAAGTCAGCGCGAGACGAAATCGCCAAAATACGTGCCGAGCAATGAGGCCGCCAATGGCCTTCTTCGCCGAACTTTCACTTCGTCGCGGTCTCGCAATTTTGCTCGCGGCACTCGCAGTCCTGGCGACCGGCACATGGATCACCGTTAGCACGACGACGAATCATTTCATCGACACCGACGCCAAATCCAACGCGCAGGATTGGGCAACTTTCATCGCCGGCAATGTCAAGGACCTTGAACAAATAGCAAAGGGCGAGCAGCCTTCAAACGCGAGCCTGAATTTCTTCGAGGCCACACGCAAAGCCGGGCAGGTATTCCGGTATTTGATTTTCAACCGTGAGGGATATTCGCAGCTTGTCTTCGATCATGACCGCATAGCACTCGTTGACCTGTCGGAGTTTAACGCCGACGCGGCGCTCGCCGGCGCGGCAGGTACGACTGTCATCAATATCCGCAGGGGCCGGACGCCCGATCAACCGGACCACTATGCCGAAGCATTCGTTCCGGTTTTAGTCGGAGATCGTCCCGTCGCAGTCGTGGCGGCTTTCGTCGACGAAACACAACAGCGGCAGCAACTTATTTTAGATAGCTTTATCGCATCAATATTCTTATGCGGCCTGACGGCTCTTGCATTTGCTCTCCCGGCGCTTGCTTGGTACCGCCGCACCAAGGAAAAGCAGCAAGTCGATCGCCGGATCCGGTATCTCGCACATCACGATGCGCTTACGGGGCTCGCCAACCGGGCGCGGCTGATAGATCGTCTCGATGCTGCTCTTGCTGTATTGCCGTCTCTCGGCGGCAAGGTCGCGGTTCACTTCATCGATCTCGACCATTTCAAGCAAATCAACGATTCACTCGGCCATGATGGGGGAGATTTTCTGCTTAGCACGGTCGGTGAGCGGCTGAAGGCGATGACACGGACGGAAGATCTTGTGGCACGCCTGGGCGGCGATGAATTTGTCGTCGTGCAAATCGGCGTGGCCAGCAAAGATCAAGCCGAGGCCTTCGCCCAGCGTATTGCCGCAAATCTCCGGGAACCGATGTTCTTCAAGGAACAAGAAATCAAAAACAACGTGACGGTCGGAATTGCGCTTGCACCTGCCGACGGCAAGACCTCAGAGCGGCTCATCAAGAGCGCCGATCTGGCGCTCTATTCAGGGAAAATGGCCGGCCGGAATTGCGTCCGGTTCTTCAGCCCGGATATGGACGATGCATTGCGGGCGCGCATACAGATTGAGAAGAGAATCCGCCACGCGATCGCAAGCAGTGGATTTGTCCTGCACTATCAACCCGTGTTCGAAATGACGAACAAGCAATTGGTCGGCTTTGAAGCGCTCGTTCGCTTGCCCGATAGCGACGGAACGCTGGTGCCGCCCGCAACATTTATCCCGATCGCGGAAGAAATGCATGTCACTGACCAGATTGGCACCCTGGTATTGCGGGAAGCGTGCCAGACGGCCAGCACATGGCCGGACAATTTAACCGTGGCCATAAACTTATCACCAGCGCAATTCGAATCCGGGAACATTGTGAGTATCGTTGCCGACGCGATCAAGGAATCCCACCTCAAGCCGAATAGGATTGAACTGGAAATAACCGAAACGCTGCTTCTCACCAATAACGAGAAGACGCTCGCTCAATTGCGCGCATTAAAAGACATTGGCGTTTCGATCGTCATGGACGACTTTGGCACCGGGTATTCGAGCCTGAGCTACCTCTGGAAATTCCCATTCGACAAGATCAAAATCGATCGCAGCTTCATGGAAGGATTCTCGCATTCCCGGCGCGACGTCGAAACTGTCGTCAAGACGATCATCGCTTTAGGGCGCGAACTCCATATGCGGGTCACGGTCGAAGGCGTAGAAAACGCTAATCAGGTGGATTTTCTGTACGACGCCGACGCCGATCAGGTGCAGGGATTCTATTTCGGGAAACCGATCCCGGCCACCGAGGTCAGTGCCGGTATTCTTGCTGGATATTGCAAGACGATTCCGGCGGCCAAGGCGCCGAGCCGAAAACAGCCCCCGATCAAGATCTCAGCTTAGTCTAACAACCGGCGGCATCACTATTTCGAACCGAGCAAAGATTCTGCGTATCGCTCGGTCGCAAAGCCAACAATTATCTTGCTTCCACCGAGCTCCAGCACAGGGCGCTTGATCATCGAAGGCTGCTTCAGCATCAGTGCGATCGCCTTCGACTCGGTCATGGGTGATTTGTCCTTGTCAGGCAATTTCCTGAACGTCGTCCCCGCCCGATTAAGCAGCGTTTCCCAGCCGACCGATTTTATCCAACGTTTCAATGATTGCGGATCAATTCCGCTCGTTTTGTAGTCGTGAAAGACATAAGCGATGTGACGCTTGTCCAGCCACGCTCGCGCTTTCTTCATCGTATCGCAGTTCTTGATGCCGTAGATCGTAACCCCCATCCCTACTCCCATTCGATTGTGCCCGGCGGCTTTGATGTTACGTCATAAACAACGCGATTGACGCCCTTGACCTCGTTGATGACGCGCGTTGCGACCATTCCCAAGAACTTCATATCAAAAGGATAGAAGTCAGCTGTCATTCCGTCGGTCGACGTCACCGCGCGCAAGCCGATGACGTAATCGTAGGTCCGGCCGTCACCCATAACCCCCACGGTCTTGACCGGCAAAAGTACGGCGAAGGCCTGCCAGATATCGTCGTACTGGCCGGTACGGCGAATTTCCTCAATGTAGATTTCGTCGGCAAGCCGCAGGATATCCAGCTTCTCTCGCGTTATCGGTCCCGGGCAGCGGATCGCAAGTCCCGGCCCTGGAAACGGGTGACGGCCCACAAAGGCCTCGGGCAGACCGAGCTCCCGGCCGAGCGCTCTCACCTCGTCTTTGAACAATTCCCGAAGCGGCTCGACGAGCTCCATGTTCATGCGCTCTGGCAGGCCGCCGACGTTATGATGCGACTTGATTGTGACCGAGGGCCCTCCCGTGAACGAGACGCTTTCGATGACATCGGGGTAGAGCGTCCCCTGAGCGAGAAACCGGGCGCCCCCAAGTTTTTTCGCTTCCTGTTCAAAAACGTCTATGAACAGCTTACCGATCGTCTTGCGTTTCTGCTCGGGGTCCTCGACGCCGGCTAGCGCCTTAAGAAAGGCGTCGGACGCGTCTACGTGCACGAGCGGGATGTTGTAGCTGTCGCGGAACAGCGACATCACTTTCTGCGCCTCACCGAGGCGCATCAATCCGTGGTCGACCAGAACACACGTCAACTGATCGCCGATCGCCTCATGGATCAGCACCGCAGCGACCGCCGAGTCGACCCCACCTGACAACCCGCAGATGACACGCCCCTTGCCGACCTGCTTGCGGATTTTCTCGATCGCCTCGTCCTTAAAGGCGCGCATGGTCCAGTCACCTTTGAGGCCCGCGACCTTGCGCACGAAGTTTCGCAACAGCGCCGCTCCATGCGGGGTATGCATTACCTCAAGATGGAATTGCGTCGCGTAGAATTTGCGCTTCTCGTCGCCGATGATTGCGATCGGCGAATTGGGCGATGTGCCGAGCGTCCTAAATCCATCGGGTAATTTCGTGACGCGGTCTCCGTGGCTCATCCACACGGGATATTTTTCGCCCTTGCGCCATATCCCCTCGAACAGAAGGGCATCTTCGGTGACGGTCACCTCCGCCCGCCCGAACTCACGATGGTGGCCACCCTCCACCTTGCCACCAAGCTGCTGCGCCATTGCTTGTTCGCCATAACAAATTCCAAGCACCGGCAGCCCGGCATCATAGATCGCCTTCGGCGCCATCGGAGCGTCTTTATCAAGCACGGAAGCGGGCCCGCCAGAGAGAATTACCGCTTTCGGATTCATTTCACGGAAGGCAGCTTCCGCTTTCTGGAACGGCACGATCTCGCAATAGACCTTTTCTTCACGCACCCGGCGAGCGATGAGCTGGGTGACCTGAGAACCAAAGTCGACGATCAAAACCTTGTCGTGCATGGGCGGCATCTGGCGCCCGAACGACGGTGAAATAGCGTCGCAATGCCGTTCGGGGCCGCTTTTTGAGGGCTTTGTAAGCTCAGGTCAAGTGACTCTGCGGTTGGGGTAACTCAATGTTAGCTCCGAACGTGCTTAGAAAGCGGTCTCAATCAAGCTTGTTCACAGGCAGAAGCGCCAAACGGTCATGGTATTCGAGACACAGCGCATGCGAATGCCGGGCGCGGCAAGCGGGCGCGCGGAGCAACGCGATACGCTGTTTCGCGAGAACGTGGCCGCGGTGGTTCAACGATACGCCCTTGGTCTCGCCTGGGCGTTAAGCCCTAAACGTGCCCGCGGCGTGCCAAACATCCTGCGGCTGTGCTTCGACGAAATCCTCGCGCCGGATTATTCACTGCCTGATCCCACGCGCGCATTTGACAATCCGCCGGGACTGGCCGGGATCGTCCATGACCTGTCGGTGCCAACGCTCGTGACAGCCTATCGTCGCGGACTTTATCCCTTCGCGCACATCCCGCCGTTGAAATGGTGGTCGCCCCCCAACCGCTCCATTCTCTTCTTCAACGAGGCCCACCTTGCGAAACGGCTGCGCCGCCAGATGCGGCAGAATCACTATACGGTGACTTTTGATCGCAACTTTGAAGGGGTCGTTGCCGCCTGCGCCGCTCAGCGTGAAGGCCGCTGGCATTTGACTTGGATCACGCCGAAAATCATGCGCGCATACAGCGAGCTCCACGATGCCGGCTTCGCTCACTCCTTCGAGGTCTGGAATGACCGCGGCGAGCTGGCCGGTGGAGGCTACGGGGTCGGAGTCGGCGGAGCCTTTGCTACCGAATCGCAGTTTTCTCGCGAACCCAATACATCGAAGATCGGATTTGCCGTGCTCAATTGGCATCTCGCCCATTGGGGATTCGCATTCAACGACGGAAAGTTGATGACGCCGACCTGCCACGATATGGGCTTCCGCGACATTCCGCGCGGCGAATTTCTCGGCTTGCTTGCCGTCGCTCTGCGCCAGAAGGACAAGTTGGCCCGCTGGCAAGCCGAAGCGGATCTTGCCACCGTCGCCGACTGGCAACCGCACTAGATCCTATTGACGCCCGTTTTCCACGATCGGACCGAGCAGCGGGATTCCGGATATCCATTTTCCGATACGCGAACGGTGATGTTCGTCAACGTTGGCCAATTCGGTATCCGCGCTCGAAGGCGCATCCGGAATGGACCCCGGCGGCACCGGATGATTGGCATCGGCCTGTTGCGGCGGTGGCGCGACGGAGATTGGCGGCGGAAGGGCCGGCACCGCCGGCGGCGTGTCGGTGGGAGATCGCGTAACAACCGAAGGCGCCGCGTCAGGCGTATTTGACGGAGCGATCGCGGCAGTTGCCGGCGCGGGCTTTGCCTTGGCGCTGTCAGTGGATTGATCTTGAGGCTTGTGCGTAACCAGCGCCGCCCGTACGGCATCAAGCCACTGCGCATCCGACACCGCCGGATCGCGACGAGCGGTCTCAATTTCGGGAACCCGGCTTGCCGGCGCCTGCCGCGTAACCGACTGCTGATGAGGGTCTACCTTATGGGTCGTTTCTTTCGGTACAACTTCGCGCGGGGTCTTGCGGACCGCGGACTCGGCTGCTGCCGCCACAGGCGCGGGCGCTTTATCGGTGGCGAGCAGCGTTTTGAACGCCGCCGTCGCTTCGGGATCTACAGACCCGCATGTTTTTTCAAATGCTTCGACGTCGCGCCGTACTAAAATGCGCCGGGTCGCCGTATCGACACTCTTGTCGAGCATCGCGACGATGCCGCTGCGCAGGTTTTGGCACGTCGTCTCGGGGGAAAAATTCGCACGATAGAACGAATACGCGCTGGCTATGCCAACCGGGACCGCCAGCAATGAGCCGACCATCTGGATGGCGGTCACAAACCGCACAATCCTTGGTGCTTTGACTGCGGGATGTGCGCCATAGTAAGCGGGCGCATCGTCATGCGCATCCAAGTGATATGGCGGATCGCGCCTGGCCACAAGCATGGAAATACCCCAATACGGAACCTTGCGGTTCCACAATCACGCGATCATCGCGGATAAATTTGGCCGGGATTAGGGCGCAATCGGGGTATTCCGTTTCCATTTTGTTACCAAACGTGACACCCGATCACCCGCGACGCCGCAGGATCGCGACAAAAAACCCGTCGGTGTCGGTCATGCGGGGACTCATCAGGAGGCCCTCGTCCGACAGACGCGCCGCTTGCGAAAACACGAAGCTGCGCTCGCCAAGGATCTGCACGGTCTGCGAGCCCGGTTGAACCGTAAACTCCGGATGGCGCGCGAGAAAGGCCCGCACCTGTGCGCCATTTTCCTCTTCCACTATCGAGCAGGTGACGTAGGCGATGCGACCGGCCGGCTTGATAAGCCCTACCGCCCGGTCAAGAACCTCGACTTGTTCTTTCAGGCGTTGCTCCAGTGCTCCCGGCCGAATTCTCCACTTCGCGTCAGGGTTACGCCGCCAGGCGCCCGTGCCTGTACACGGCGCGTCAATCAGCGCGAGATCCATGTGTCCCTTAAGATCGTCGATTTCGGTGCCCACTGACTTGGGGGGACGGATCTGGACATTGCGCGCACCCGAGCGCTTGAGCCGCGCATGCATGGGCGCCAGTCGCCGTTTGTCGTCGTCTGTCGCGAATACCTGACCTTTATTCTGCATGATGGCTGCCAGCGCCAACGTCTTGCCGCCGGCTCCCGCGCACAGGTCGATGACCTGCTCGCCGGGTTTGGGATTTGAAAATATTACGGCCAGCTGGGACGCTTCGTCCTGAAGTTCCACCAGGCCTTTGAGAAATGCCGGCTCGGCGTGGATTGCAGGGTTTTTGGCGTCGGCCGCCAGACGGATTCGCAGACCCACAGGCGACCAGCGCGCCGATATGGGGTTCAAATCCGACAAGGCAGCAGCTGCCGTCTCACGGTCGCCCTTTAATGTGTTTACGCGCAGGTCGAGCGGAGCGCGCGAGGCTAGTGCCGCACCTTCTTCTACTCGCCCCGGTCCGAACGCAGTTTCGAAATGCGGATCCAGCCATTCCGGATAGTCGCCAGCCACGTAAGGTGGCGCACCGGTCAGATCGGCAGACGCCAGGCGTTCACGCTCGTGGTCGCTGAGTGGTTCGGGCCCGTATTTCGAGCCATCCGCGTATCCCGCGATGCGTTCGACGTCGAGCCTGCGCTCTTGCTTGAGCATGCCGAGCAGAATTGCGCGCGGCGTATCTGCGCCCATAATGAAGGCGCTCGAAGCACGGCGGCGCAGCGCGTCGTAAACGAGACCGGC
The DNA here is from genome assembly GCA_035691545.1 of Pseudolabrys sp. Classification (GTDB taxonomy): domain Bacteria; phylum Pseudomonadota; class Alphaproteobacteria; order Rhizobiales; family Xanthobacteraceae; genus Pseudolabrys. The sequence goes on from DASSIT010000044.1 coordinate 9,086, forward strand.
GATCGCCGCACGATCGCCGGATCCGGCAAAACGATGAGCCAATCCCCAAGACTTGAGGGCATCGGCAGCTGGACGGCGTTCGTTTTCAAGCGCCGCAAACACTTCGATGGCCGCGGCAAGCCGCGCGGACGGGGTCATGGCAGCGCGAGGAGAATGCGCGCGATGTAAATGAGCCACATGATGACTAAAACCAACGCGCCAATTCCATACCAGGCGCCGCGCAGGCGCACATTATTGCTGGATACATGGATCATTGCCTGCATGACCCGCGTCGCGACAAATATCCAGGCAAGAACGACATACAAGACATCAGCATGATGGGTGAGGATTTCAAGGATCGTCAGCACATAGAACAGAAGCGGCAGTTCGAATTGATTTGCGAATGAATTGGCAAACTGCGTCGCGCGAACGGGCCAATTTGGCTCGCGCAAGGCAATTTCATCGAAACGGGTCTCGCCCCGGCGCAGCGCTGAAGTCCGGCAGTACATCATGCCGAACATGACGCCAAATGTAAGGAGTACCTCGACAAAGAGCGGGAGCAGGACGAATTGAACGGACATCGGTGTAGCTTCGCCTGGCGTCGATACAGGATAACTATATGCGGCTCGGATAGTTCGGACTTTCCCGCGTGATCGTCACATCGTGGACGTGGCTTTCGCGCAGTCCAGCTCCGGTAATGCGGATGAATTCGGCTTTGGCGTGAAGCTCGCCGACATTCTTGGCTCCGACATACCCCATGGCCGCGCGCAAGCCGCCGGCGAGTTGGTGCAGGACGGTGGCTGCGGCGCCTTTGTAAGGCACCTGCCCTTCAACGCCCTCCGGCACGAGCTTGAGGGTATCCTTTATATCCTGCTGGAAGTACCGGTCCGCCGAACCGCGCGACATCGCGCCGACCGACCCCATGCCGCGGTACGTCTTGTACGAGCGCCCTTGATACAGAAAAACCTCGCCCGGCGTTTCATCCGTTCCGGCAAGCAAAGAACCTACCATCGCACAATCGGCGCCCGCCGAGATCGCTTTCGCAAGGTCACCGGAATATTTGACGCCACCGTCGGCGATCACCGGCGTGCCGGTGGCCTTCGCAGCATTAACGCAATCCATAATGGCGGTCAGTTGGGGCACGCCAACACCCGCGACAATGCGCGTCGTGCAGATCGAGCCGGGGCCGATCCCGACTTTTATGGCGTCCGCGCCGCTGTCAATCAGCGCCTTTGCCCCCTCGCTCGTTGCAACATTGCCGGCGATAACCTGCACCTTGTTCGATTGGCGCTTGATACGGCTGACCGCATCGAGAACGTATTTCGAATGACCGTGGGCCGTGTCGACCACGACGAGATCGACTCCCGCCGCGACGAGAGCTTCGGTACGGGCGAACCCTTTGTCGCCGACGGTCGTCGCGGCAGCGACTCGAAGCCGGCCCTGCTCATCCTTGCAGGCGTTCGGATTGGCAACGGCCTTCTCGATATCCTTCACGGTGATCAATCCGACGCAGCGATACTGCGCGTCAACGACGAGCAATTTCTCGATGCGGTGCTGGTGAAGCAGGCGTTTTGCTTCAGCTTGGGCGACACCCTCGCCCACGGTGATCAGCTTCTTTGTCATCAGCTCCGCAACTTTTTGGCGCGGATCAGTGGCAAATCGCACGTCCCGGTTTGTCAGAATTCCAACCAGCTTGCCTGGCTGCGCGTTGCCGGCCCGCTCGACCACGGGAATTCCCGATATGTGGTTGTCCTTCATGAGGTCGAGCGCCTGCTGAAGGGTTGCGTTCGGCTCGATGGTAAGGGGGTTCACGACCATGCCGGATTCGAATTTCTTCACCAGGCGAACCTGGGCGGCCTGTTCATCCGGCTCCATGTTGCGGTGGAGCACCCCGATGCCCCCCGCCTGCGCCATGGCGATCGCCATTTGTGCTTCGGTCACCGTATCCATTGCCGATGCGATGATTGGAATGTTTACGGGAATCGAGCGAGTCACGCGCGAGCGGATATCGACATCAGCGGGCAAGACCTCCGACAATCCGGGCTGAATCAGCACGTCGTCGAAAGTGAGCCCCTCGCGCGGGCTTGCATTGTTTTTTCCGGCCATCGCCAACTCCGTCTCGCCCGAAACGCCCGAACCCGACGGTGAACGGATTGAAATCTCCGTTGCGAGGGGGTCCCTCGCCTGCGTCGTGGCCCGCTTTTGGGGTTGGCGTGGGTCGATAGCACGGTACCGCCCCGATTCCTAGGGCAATCGCAGATGGCTGTTATGAACGCTTAAACGCAATGGAGCCTATCTTTTGCCGCCGCTTTGCGCTTCAAGGCCCCTGTTTCAATGACGCTCAAGCCTTCATCATATCCTCAATGCCCCGTGATCGAATTGTACCGCTGATCATCGCGGTCGCTCTGTTCATGGAGAACATGGACTCGACCGTCATCGCCACGTCACTGCCTGCGATAGCGGCCGATATCGGTACCAATCCGCTGGCTTTGAAGCTTGCGGTGACCTCGTATCTGTTGTCCTTGGCCATCTTCATCCCGGCCAGCGGCTGGACCGCCGACCGCTTCGGAGCGCGCACGGTATTCCGCGCCGCCATCGGCGTGTTCGTACTCGGCTCGATCGGATGCGCGCTGTCGAGCTCACTTACCGACTTCGTCGTCGCTCGGATTGTCCAAGGCATGGGCGGCGCGATGATGACCCCCGTGGGCCGCATGGTCCTTGTCCGCACGATCAGCAAGCGCGAACTCGTGGCGGCGATGGCCTGGGTGACGACGCCTGCGCTGATTGGCCCGGTTCTCGGGCCTCCGGTTGGTGGGTTCATCACAACTTACGCCACCTGGCACTGGATTTTCATCATCAACGTGCCGATCGGTTTGCTTGGGATCGCGCTTGCGACAAGGTTCATCCCCGATGTGCGCGCGGAAGAGCAGGTGCGCTTTGACATCGTCGGTATGGTTCTCGCTGGGCTCGGTATAGGCGGCATGGCTTTTGGGCTCTCGGTATTGGGGCTCAATTTTCTGCCCTGGTTCGTCGTGGCTGGCCTGATTTTCGGAGGTGCTTGTTTTTTCGCTGCGTATCTCGTGCATGCGCGGCATACTGAAAACCCGGCGCTCGATCTTTCGCTGTTCCGACTGCCGACGTTTTTTGTGGCCGTTTGCGGGGGTTTCATTTTCCGCCTCGGGTTGGGCGCGCTTCCATTTCTTTTGCCGTTGATGCTGCAGATCGGCTTTGGCATGACGCCGTTTCAATCCGGCATGATTACCTTCGCGACAGCATTCGGTGCCATGGGGATGAAGTGGGCCACGGCATTCATCCTTCGGAGATTCGGGTTTCGCAACATCCTGGTCGTCAACTCAATTATCAGTTCGGCATTTCTTGCCGTATGCGCGGGCTTTACCGCGACGACGCCAGTCGCAATGATGATGTTCCTGCTTCTTGTCGGCGGATTCTTTCGTTCACTGCAATTCACGAGCATCAATACCATCGCCTATGCCGACGTTGAACCAAACCGGGTCAGCCGCGCGACGGCGCTGGTCAGCGTGGCGCAGCAATTGGCTGTTTCATCTGGCGTGGCGCTGGGGGCAATGTCGGTGGAGCTGACCGTCTATCTCAGGGGCGGTGGCCCGCTGCAAGCGGCCGATTTCCCACCGGCATTTCTGGTGGTGTCGGCCATCTCGGCGCTATCGGTATTGATTTTTCTGTCGTTGCAGAACGAGGCCGGAGCGGAAATGGCTGACAGGCTCCCGACCCCCACCGAGACTTCCGATCAGCGCGTCGGCTAGCCCGGGGAACCGATCGCAGCGCGAAACCCCGTGGCCAGCAAATAAAGCTCAGCGGAATCGGCACGGCTTGCTGCTGGTTTTACATGTTTGACGCTCGTGTAGTCGCGCTTAAGTGAAGCGAGCAGTGCGGCCTCCGTGCCGCCCTGCAGTACTTTTGCGACGAAGCTGCCGCCCGGCCCAAGCACGCCGCGGGCGAAATGTGCGGCCCCTTCGACCAGAGCCATGATCTTCAAGTGGTCCGTGCGCGCGTGGCCCGTCGCATTGGCCGCCATGTCGGACAGGACAACGTCCGCTGTCCCGCCGATCATGGACCTGAGTTTACTTGGCGCGTCGGGGTCGAGAAAGTTGAGATTGATGAAGTCGACGCCAGGCACCGGATCCATCGGCAGGATATCGACGGCAACCACGCGTCCTTGAGCGGGGGCCCCCACACGTTTGGCCGCAACCTGGCTCCAGCCGCCGGGAGCGGCCCCGAGATCGATCACGCGCGAGCCTTTTTTCAGGAAACGCGCTTTGTCGTCGATTTCCATCAACTTGTACGCGGCACGAGAACGCATGCCCTCCCGTTTTGCCCGCGCAACATAGGGGTCGTTGAGCTGGCGTTCGAGCCAAAGTTTTGAAGACTGCGATCGTTTCTTGCCGCCGCGCACTCGGACTTTCATTTGCCGCGGACTTCCCGTCTTTCCGCGCGTTGTCACGACGGCGCCGTCTCATTGCCACCACCCCAGGCGCCATCGTCGCGCATCATTTGAACCAACATGCCCTCGCGCAAACCGCGATCGGCAACGCGCAAACGCGGGCATGGAAACGCACGACGAATCGCCTCAAGAATGGCACAGCCGGCAAGCACGAGATCGGCGCGTTCCGCTCCGATGCAGGGACTGGCCACCCGCTCCTCGTAGCTCATCGCCAAAAGACGCTCCACGACGGTCGTAATTTCCGACGCGCTCATCCAGCAACCATCGACACGGTTGCGGTCGTAACGCCTAAGATTGAGATGCACACCCGCGATGGTCGTCACCGTTCCGGACGTGCCGAGCATGTGAATGCCGGCGATTGCCTCCGCGCCATGGTCGCGGACGAAAGGTGCAATCAGCGCGGCTACTTCGGCCACCATTGCGGCGTAGATTTCCTTAGTCACGGTAACGCCGCCATAACGCTCGGCGAGCGTCACCACGCCGTGGGGAATGGAGGTCCAGCCACGAATCTGCGGCAGCGGCGGCCCTCCCCGGCTGCGCTGCGAGCGGGCAAGCCGCACGAGTTCCGATGAGCCGCCGCCAATATCAAAAAGGACCGCGCCTTCGGCTTGCGGATCAAGGAGTGGCGTGCAGCCGGTCGCGGCCAGCCGAGCTTCGGTCTCACGATCGATGAGCTCAAGCTCCAGTCCCAATTCATCCGCGACGCGGCGAAGAAATTCCGTGCCGTTCTCGGCAGCCCGGCACGCTTCTGTCGCGATCAAATGCGCTCGCGTCACGCCCTTGTTTTTCATTTTGCCGCGGCAAATCGCCAATGCCGCCATGGCCCGGCCAATAGCCGTCTCGCTCAGCCTGCCGGATAATGAGACGCCCTCGCCAAGCCGCACGATTCGCGAGAACGCGTCGACAACACGAAACCCCTGCCCGGACGGACGGGCGACCAAGAGCCGGCAATTATTGGTGCCGAGGTCAAGCGCGGCATAGGTCGCGCCGCCCCGGTCATTGCCGCAGCCAGCATCAGGCCGTCTAGGCGACCGCCGACCCCACCGGGACCGCGGCAGCGGTACCCGATTGATAGCAGGGTCGAGGCCTGGAACGTCCCCGGCCTCGCCGCTCATGCCTCAAAACCTTCCTGTCAGCACCGCGAGGCCGCCAACCCGGGGCCAGCCGCGGTTGCAGTGATATTCTCTCGATCAGGAAAAGTGTAACAGTGCCTGTGCCTCGCGCAACCCTCCGTCCCAAAAGCTATTCTTGTCGAAGATTGCGGGCTGCTTTAATTGACAGCGCGCCGACCATTGGACCCCTCCCTCGATGGATAACAGAACCAGCGAAGCCGCACTTTCACTCACCAAATTCGGCGTAGGCCAGCCGGTACGGCGCAGCGAAGACCCTGCACTCGTCCGCGGACAGGGGCGCTATGCGGACGACATCAGTCAGCCTAACCAAGCCTATGCGGTCATGGTGCGCAGCCGTGACGCTCACGGCATCATTCGCGCGATAGATACCGCCCTGGCCAAAGCGATGCCGGGCGTCCTCGCGGTTTTCACTGCGGCTGATCTGGCGGGATACGGGCCGCTCAAATGCAATCTGCCGCTAAAGAACCGCGACGGATCGCCCATACGCTATACTCCCCGACCAGCCCTCACGGCCGACAAGGTGCGATTCGTTGGTGATCCGGTTGCCTGCGTCATCGCGGAGACCGTTGCCCAGGCTAAAGATGCAGCCGAAGCGGTTGTGCTCGACATCGAACCGATGCCCCCGGTACTTAAGCCCTCAGAGGCTGTAAAGCCCGGAGCTCCGCTCGTATTCGATGCGGTGCCAGGAAATATTGCGCTCGACTACCATTACGGCGATGCAGCTAAAGTCGCCGAAGCCTTTGCCAGGGCAAAGCACGTTACGAGACTCGAAACCTCAAATCAGCGAATGGTGGTGAACGCGATGGAGCCGCGCGCAGCCATCGGCGAATATGATGCGGCCGTCGCCAAATGGACGCTTTACTCCACCAGCCAGGGCGTTCACGGCATGAAGACGTCGCTGATGGATATTCTGAACGCGCCCGCCGACAAAGTCCGCGTGGTCACCGGTCAGGTCGGCGGTTCCTTCGGCATGAAAGCAGCGGTCTATCCGGAATACATCTGCCTTTTGCACGGCGCACGCGTGCTCGGCCGCCCCGTCAAATGGACGGACGAGCGCTCCGGCAGCTTCATGTCCGATCATCATGGCCGCGCGCAAGACATGACCGTCGAAATCGCCTTCGATGAAAACGCACACATCCTCGGTATTCGCCTGACCGGATACGGCGATATGGGCGGCTATCTCGCGCAGTTCGGGCCACTGCTGCCGACCGGGAACCAGGTTAAGAATATTGCCAGCGTCTATCGCACGCCGCTGATCGAGGTCGCGACCAAGTGCGTGTTCACCAACACGACCTTCGTGTCGGCCTATCGCGGGGCCGGACGCCCCGAGGGAAATTACTATATTGAGCGTACGCTCGATCTTGCCGCTCGCGAACTCGGTATTGATCGCATCGATCTGCGCCGCCGCAACATGATCCGTAAAAGCGATCTACCATTCAAAGCCGCGTCGGACATGACCTACGATTGCGGCGATTTTCTCGGGGTGCTGAAACAGTCCCTGGAGACGGCGGACTATGCAGGCTTCAAAAAACGCAAACGCGAGAGCAAGAAGCGCGGCCGCCTGCGTGGATTGGGAATTGGCTGCTATCTCGAGGTGACGGCCGCCCCCGGCAAGGAGCTAGGTTCGATCCATTTCGAATCCGATGGTACCGTTACAATCATCGCCGGCACGCTCGATTTCGGCATGGGCCACGCTACGACCTATGCGCAAATATTGACTGATCTGCTTGGCGTTCCTTTCGACCGCATTCGGATGGTCGAAGGCGACAGCGACCGCATGACCTTCGGAGGCGGCAGCGGCGGGTCGCGCTCAGTGATGTTTGTTGGCGCCGCATTGACGGAATCTGCGGCCATCGTCATCGACCGGGGCAAACAGATTGCCTCGCATTTGCTCGAAGCCTCGCCCGGAGACATCGAATTCAAGGCCGGCCGTTTCACGATTGCAGGCACTGACCGCTCCATCGGCCTTCTCGAGCTCGCGGCACGTTTGCCGTCGGAAATTAAATTGCCGGCCGGACTTCCGACATCGCTCGACGTCGACCACGTCTTGAAGGATCCGGTTCCCTCGGCCTTCCCGAACGGCTGCCACATTGCCGAAGTCGAAATAGACCCGGAGACCGGCGCGACATTTGTGGTCCGTTACACGGCAGTCAATGATTTGGGCACGGTCGTAAACCCGCTTCTGGTAGAGGGCCAGATTCAGGGCGGTGTCGTGCAGGGTCTCGGCCAAGTCTTGCTTGAGCAGGCAGTTTACGACGCCGACGGCCAACTGGTGACCGGTTCGTTCATGGATTATGCGATGCCGCACGCGCATGACGTACCAATGATAAACGTTGTCAGTCATCCGGTACCGACGAAAAGTAATCCGCTCGGCGCCAAAGGCTGCGGCGAAGCAGGGACTTCGGGCGGATTGCCGTCGGTAGCCAATGCGGTGATCGACGCATTGTCCGACTACGGCATCAGGCACCTCGAAATGCCGATGACGCCCGCGCGAATCTGGCAAGCGATTCAGAAAGCCGCAGCTCAGCAATGAGCCAGGCAACCGGTGTCCTCGGATCGGCACGCGCGCCCTATCTCCGCGTCGTTGGGGCCGTGAGCGCGGCACATTTCGTTTCTCACTACTACCAGCTGATACTTGCACCTCTGTTGCCGTTCGTGCGCGACGAATACCATGTCACCTACACCCAGATCGGACTGGTATTGGCCACCTTTAATGTAGTCACCGCGGCGCTCCAGACTCCAGCGGGTTTCCTGGTTGACAAGCTCGGAGCGCGCGCATTGCTCGTCGCCGGTCTTGCAATTGGCGCAAGCGCGTTCGTCGTCGCCGGATTGGTTCATTCGTTCCTGGTCATGGTCTTGATGTTCGCGATCGCCGGCATCGGCAACACGGTGTACCATCCCGCCGATTACGCCATGTTGTCGCAACACGTATCGTCAAAGCAGATCGGGCAAGCGTTTTCGGTGCACACATTTGCCGGGATGATGGGGTCGGCGGTCGCACCCGCGAGCCTGCTGGTGATGGAAAGCGTGTGGGGATGGCGCGGCGCCTTTATCGGCGCGGGCATCCTTGGTTTTGTCGTTGCGGCCGTATTGCTGTCGATCCGCGCCCACCCTGGCGCAACGCCGAGCGTTACCACGGCCCAGGCGAGAGCCCCCGAGTCTCCTGCCGGGTGGCGGCTTTTGTTTTCCGGCCCGATCCTGCTCAATCTTTTGTTTTTTGTGCTGCTCGCCCTGATTAGCGGCGGGCTTTACAATTATTCCGTCGCAGCATTGGTCGCGCTTTACGGAACGCCGTTGACGATCGCCAATGCGGCTTTATCAGCAAATCTCCTGTTATCGGCCATCGGGGTGCTGTTCGGCGGATTCCTGGTTGGGCGGACGATACGTCACGGCGCAATCGCCACCATCGGGCTGACGGTGATGGCGATCGCGATTGCGCTCGTTGCGTGGATCGACCTGGCTTCGTTTGCCTTGATCGCGACGATGGCAATTGGTGGCTTCTTCTCGGGCATCATTATGCCCTCTCGCGATATGATCGTGCGCCAGATCACCCCGCCGGGGTCATTCGGAAAGGTGTTCGGATTTGTCACGACGGGCTTCAATATTGGCGGGATTGCTTCCGCGCTGATTTTCGGCGCAATCATGGACCATGGCAGCCCGCGATTGGTCTTTTTGGCAATCGCAGCTTTCAGCCTCATCAGCATTGCAACCGTTGTGACACGGCCGGCACGCCGGCCGTGACCGCGGCGCCCCTTATGGACTTGTCAAAACAGCGAAATTGCCGCATGTCAGGGCCCTCCGGTCGCACCGACAGTCGCTGTTCGACGGTGTCTCGCGCGCTGTCTTGCTGGGGAATAGTTCAACGGTAGAACATCGGACTCTGACTCCGAGAATCTAGGTTCGAATCCTAGTTCCCCAGCCACTTGATCCGATTAGCTTTTCCTCCTTTTGGCACTTGGACTCGGTAGACCGTTTTGAGGGTCATTTTGACGACTATGTTCCGGTTTTCGCCTCGGCCGCGGGCTTGGCATAGCCAAAGTTCCAGCTTGTAGATCGCGGCACGGGCCAGTTCAGGATCGCGGTGCAGATAGTGCGCATGGAGGATCGAGCGCACGTCGTTGAGACTGTGGCCGGTGATAGAAACGATCTGCGCCTCGGTGCTGCCTACGAGCGCCAAGCGGGTAACGGCTGTATCGCACAGGTCGTTGAAGGCAAATTTATAAGGTTCAGCAAGCGAAAAATACGATGCCCCCCCTTACAATTTAAGGGAGACGAAAACGGTCACCGCGATCAATGCTATACGCTGCCGGAGATCAAGATTTTCTGTCGCCAATCACGATAGTTGGTTCGGAATGCAATTCAAACGATAGCGCGCGCAGTTCCATTCATCGGTTGCGGCGACGCCGCTACCTCGTTTTTTGTGCTGAAGAGTCCGCCCCGTTCAACACTCTGCCGTCGCACCCGGCTTCCGCATATTTCAAGTGCGTCACACCATTTGAATCTACATATTCGGTTGGCTTGCAATGTTCTTGAAACTCAAGGTCACGCATATGCTGACGCTGCAGGGCGCGCAGTTGCGCAAGCACCACTGGCTTGCATGTTGGAAGACCGCGTTCGCAATCTGCGCGGTCCCGTGCTACCTGATACTTCGCGTCTTTTTCGAATTGCTTTATCTAGTTCATCCGGCTGGCAATTTCCTCGGCGGATTCCGCACCCATCGTCGCGGTGCCTATTTTGCAGAAAATAAGTTTGTCCGGGTCATCGGCATACATTCTTTCGCGGGACTCAAGATCAATCTTGACTTTGCATGCGTCAAAGAACGACTTGCCCAACAAAGCCGACCGGCAGTTGATGTATGGATCAATCGCGAAAGAGGGTGATGGAGTCGCAAACGCAATGAGGATCAATGTGACGCGGTGCACTCAAAACATAAGTCGGCCGCATTAATGCGCGGTTTTCGCGATGTAGACGTTTGTAAAAGGCCTGCGAAGTGGACGCGAGCGAACAATCCGAACAATTTTAATCAAGCCTGTAAGCAAGCCGAAGGTGGTACTCGCGCGAAAGTTCGGAAGTATCGCAAGCTGCGAGTCCCCTTCGTTGGTACTACTCCATACGTCAAGACCATTGTTCCTATTGACTAAAATCAACCCGTTTAGGCATTGCGCAGTTACAAAAGATTGTCACACGCGATTTGAGGTTGAGTAGATTGTGGTGGATGCAAGAATGCAGAAACAATCCGATGCGAGTTCCTGGCGGAGCTATGCGCCGGTTTGGCAGATTGTTGCATTGGGCCTCTCGGTAACAATAATTACTTTTCTTCTTGTCTGGCTTTCTAGCTATCAGAGAACGGAGGACGAGTGGCGGGCCAATATCGAAGTCTATGGCCAGACGATTTCGGCAAACCTCAAGCACTATGAAGATGTCGTTACCGATCTCAAGGGATTTGTGGTTCATACTGGGGGCTCCGACAGCCAACGGGAATTTGACAAATTTGCCCATAACCTGATTTCGCAGCATGCCGGTGTTCAAGGATTGCTGTGGGCGCCCCGCATTCCGGGCGCGGCTCGCCTCGGTTATGAAGTAGGGATCAGAGATGCCACGAGGCCCGATCTCCAAATAACGGAACGAGGCGAAAACGGCGATTGGCGCCGAGCGGCGCCTCGAGACGAATATTTTCCAATCACCCTTCTCACGCAAATCAATGGGAACATGAGCATAGTCGGCTACGACCTCGGTTCGGAGCCTGACCGGCGACGTGCACTTGAACAGGCTAGAGACACGGGTCAACCGGCGGCCACACTTGGGATTCAACTGGTCGGGACCAAGAGCGATGGCCCAGGTATTCTCTTTATTGTGCCGGTCTATCGGGAAGACGCTCCCAAATCGACCGTCCTCGAGCGACGAGCCGCACTTACGGGTTTCGCTGTAGGAGCAATTCAAAGCGCAACCATGATCGAGGAAACTATACGCGCGGCGCGCATACACGGCTTCGACATTTATTTCTTCGATGGCTCGATATCGACGGGATATCAGTTTCTTTATGCGCATCGTTCGCGAAGCCGGGGGGCCGGAGAACAATTTCCCGCGTGGCAAGAGGCCATCGACAATGAGCGGCGTATTGTGGACCAAGACACCATCCGCTTCGGTGACCGCCATTGGATGATGATCGCAAATCCGGCTGCAAACGCTTACGACCTAGCGCCACCAATCCTGGCATGGTCCGTATTTGTCGTTGGGCTTTTAGCGACAGGCCTTGCCGGTCGGTACACGCTGACGGCCACTTGCCGCGCGCGCCTTAAGGGGAGCCAAGATGCGTTGACGGGTTTGGTCAATCGTTCAACGTTCGTGCGGGAACTACGACTGGTGACCGAGCCAGATCTTAAGAATTTTGCGGTTCTCTATCTCGACCTCGATCACTTCAAGGACGTCAATGACACCATGGGTCGTGCTGCCGGAGATCGATTGCTCCGAGCGGTGGCGGAGCGGTTGCGAGCAATCGTCCGCGAAAACGATAGCGTGGCACGGTTCGGTGGCGATGAATTTGCCATTCTCCAGACGGGTATCTCCGACTCTGCCGACGCCGTCGCGCTTGCGGAAAAGGTTCAGAAGGCGCTGGGCGAGCCATTCTCGATCGATGGCTCCGAGATTCTAACCCAGGCAAGCATTGGGATCGCACTAAGCTCTCCGGACTTAGCCGACGCTGAAACAATTCTGGCTCGCGCCGATTTGGCCGTCTACCGGGCGAAATCAGAAGGACGGGGAACCTACAAATTCTTCAGCGAGGCATTAGACAGGGAAGTGCGGGATCGGGTGAACCTCGGTATTGAACTTCGCGAAGCTCTTGCTTCCGGCCAATTCTTTCTGATGTACCAACCCCAGGTCGATGTTGACACCGGGCGAATACTCGGCCTCGAGGCCTTAGCTCGCTGGCGCCATCCGACGCGCGGTCTGATCGCGCCCGGTAAATTCATTCCAGCGGCGGAATCAAACGGGCTGATCGTGCCGCTTGGCCATTGGGTGCTCCACGAAGCCTGTCGCCAGATGAAGAATTGGCTCGATGTCGGCATAGCTCCACCGATGATCGGAGTGAACGTATCGGGACTGCAATTCAAGGTACCGCTTGAGCTGGAAAATGACGTCGCGGCCATTTTGGCAGAAACTGCTCTGCCGCCGGGACTTCTGGAACTCGAATTCACGGAAACTCTTCTTATAGGGCTTACCCTAGAACACGACGACGCCCTCCAAAGGCTTCGAAGAATTGGGCTGCGCATTGCGATAGATGATTTCGGAACAGGGTACTCATCGCTCGAATACCTCGGCCGCATTCCAGTCAACCGGATTAAGATTAGTCAAAATTTTATGACTAATCTGACTCCGACTACAAAAACCGCGAAAATTGTAAAAGCGGCCATCGGCATGGCGCACGAACTCGGGCTCGATGTCGTCATCGAAGGCGTGGAGACCGCGGAGCAGTTGGCGATGGTTAAATCGTTTAACGGCCGCAAGGTGCAGGGCTATTATTTTTCCAAACCGCTGCCAGCCGACGAGACGACAGCATTGCTGCGCGTGGGTAAAATCATCCCCGTGCGACCGACCGCCATCGAACCCGCAGCTGCATAGAAACTCAGATTTGTGGGTGCATTTATTGTGAGGGGTCGCGTATTGTGAGGGGTCGCGACCCACTGCTTGTAGATTGCGGCGACCGGTTGAGCCGGCAGCCGATAGTGGACATGTGCTAGGGCACCGCACGTCCACTTTGGGGGGCAGAGCGGACATCGCCAGTTATCGGCCTAAGTTGCAATGGCGGGGATGTAGGCGCTTCAAACGCTTTCAAGCTGCCATTTGCAAAGCTCCATACATTCGTTACGGCGCGGCCAATGATCAGGTTTTCCTGACGCCGATAACCGGACAATGACGTCCTGTTTTTCCGATTCAAAAGCGGACGCTGGCGCCCGGTTTTTCAGGATTGGACGGTATTTGTTCGGCTTGTGCCGACCACGGGTCACAGTGACGGCAAGGTGACCCCGCTGCGCCAGGGCGGCGACTAGGTTCGAATCCTAGTTCCCCAGCCAAATACCGGATTTTCACCCGCCGAAACCGAAAATTCCAGATTTTCCGGCGGTTGGTGACGCCACGCGTGAATGGACTAGTCAACAATCAATTTGTGGCTCATCCTAATAGCGGCTTGCTGGGTAACCCAATTAAAAACGGGAAGAGGGAGGCAGACGCCGTGGCTCAAACAATAGAGGGATTCGTCGGTAGCTCGTTGGACGACGCGAAAATTTCGCCGCTCCACGTCAAGGTAGTCGCACTGATTGCGGCGGGGTACTTCTTTGACGTCATCGACCTGATTGTGCTCGGGTCGCTGATCCCGGACATGATTCAATCCAAATTTGCCACCGGACCCGAAGCCGGGCTTGTCGGCAGCGCGACGGTATTCGGCATGTTCATTGGCGCCGCCGGTCAAGGCGAATTCAGCGACCGGTGGGGACGCAAGACCGTGTACCAGTTCAATCTGCTCTTGTTCGGAGTTTTCACAATCCTCGGCGCGCTCGCGCCAACCGTATTCTGGCTGATGGTGTGCCGGTTTATCGGCGGCCTGGGTCTCGGCGGCGAACAGCCGCTCGCTTTCGCTTATGCCGGAGAATATTCGCCGAAAGCGATCCGCGGCCGAATACTCGCCTTCGTTCACTTCATCGGCGGCGCGTGCGTGTGGCCGATTGCGTCCCTTTTCACGCTTTACTTCCGTGAATCGATCGGCTGGCGTGGGGTATGGATCGTCATCGGAATTGGCGCGCTCATTGTGTGGCTCTTCCGATTCTGGCTACCGGAATCGCCGCGCTACCTCGCGACACACGGCCGCGGCAAGGAAGCACTCGACGTCCTTGCCCGCATGGGCATCGCCGGTCCGAAAGAACAACTTACCACCAGCGCGGCGAGCGACACGAAAAGCGATCCGTTCGCGTTGGTTTTCAAGATGTTCCCCAAACGGGTCATCGCCGGCATGATCTGCTTCTCGGCATTTTTCGGCGTGGCGATCGGTTTGGGCACATGGCTGCCCAACATCATGACGGCCAAAGGCTTCACTATCACTAAATCGCTCACCTACACCTTCGGCATGACGCTGGCGGTGCCGTGCGCGAGCCTGTTCATGATGTATGCACTCGACAAATATGGTCGCAAGATAACGTCGGTCTGCTCATTCATTGCAGCAGGTTTAATGGCGATCGTATTCGCGAACGCAGCGACCGATACGCAACTGTTGGTCGCCGGATTCATCATGATCTTCTTCATTCAGGTATCCGGCAATTCGATGCAGATCTTTGCATCCGAGGTGTTCCCCACCAATGCACGTGCATCCGGCTTTGGCTGGGCGGCAGGGGTGGGACGTCTCGCCACCGCGTTCATTGTGCCGACCATTCTGTGGATTCAGAACAAATACGGCCTCACAACCGTCTTCGCCTGTCTGGCAGCGGTCTTGCTGATTGCCGCATTCTCGGTCACGCAAATGGGCCCTGAGGCCCGCCAGAAAGGACTGGACGAAGTCGCTCCACCGACCGGCTGACGGTCTTGGCCTTGCTCGATTTGGGGCCCGGGCGGCGTTTTGCCGGCCGGGCCCCCTCAGTTCAGTATCTAATGCAAATGCATCGCCACGGTTGAGCAGCAGAGTGCTTCTGTGACGCCGACATCAAAAACTGTTCAATTTGTCTCGCGCTGCGATCAGGGTGGCCGGCCCGATGGCGTCCAGGTCATTGTGCACAAGGGGCACGCTTTCATCGGGCATATGTTCAGCGACGGTTTTTCTGTCGTCGACGTGCGCGATCCCGGAAAGCCGAAAACGGTCGCTTTCGTGGCGGCGCCAAAAAACACGCGATCACACCATCTGCAGATTCACGGCGACATTCTCCTTGCCGTGAACGGGCCGAATATCTGGGCCATGCAGCAATACGCGAGCCAGGCTGATTACTACGCAAGGTCATTGGCGGATTCCGTGCAGACGGAGCAGGCCTTCGGTGCCGGCGTGCGCGTCTTCGATATTTCGCGGCCCTCCAGGCCGCGCGAGATCGGCTTTTTGCATATGGCCGGTTTCGGCGCACATCGCATTTGGTGGATCGGCGGACGTTATGCCTATGTTTCGGTGCATTTTGATGGCTTCATCGACCATACTCTCGCGATCATTGACGTTTCCGAACCGGCAAAGCCCACGCTCGCGGGTCATTGGTGGCTGCCGGGCATGCATCGCGCCGGTGGCGAGGAAAAACCCGCGACGTTCGGCAAACGCACGGCTCTTCATCACATGATCACTGCCGGAAATATCGGATACGCAGCCTGGCGCGATGGCGGCTTTACGATCCATGACCTGAGCGATCCAGTAAAGCCGAAGCTGCTCAGCCACCGGAATTACTCGCCGCCATTCGGCGGCGGCGCGCACACACCGCTGCCGCTGCCCGGCCGCAAGTTGCTCGTCCTCGCTGACGAAGCGACTTCCGCAAATTGCGCTAATGGCATCGCCTATACGTGGGTGGTCGACGTGCGAGAGCCCACCAATCCCGTTTCAATCGCCACCCTGCCCACGCCTGCAGAGGAAGATTTCTGCGCCAAGGGCGCAAAATTCGGGCCGCACAATCTGCATGAAAACCGGCCGGGTTCGATGCAAAGAGAAGACATCGTATTCGCCACGTATCACAACGCCGGGCTTCGCATCTACGACATCCATGATGAGTTTCAGCCAAGAGAAATCGGCTATTTCGTACCCCCTCCCCCCGAGAGAATTGTCGACCAGCGGCCGAACCCCGCTAAGGTCATTCAGTCCTGCGATGTGTTCGTCGATGTCAACGGGCTGGTGTACCTCACGGATACGAATGCCGGATTGTACATCCTGCAATACGAAGGCAAATAATTCGAGAACGGAGCATTCCAGGCATGCCGGAAAAATTCGGGCGTCTTGCCCTGCACATGTGGACGATCGACACCACGCCACTCGCCACCGCACTCGATGCGGCAAAGCAAGCCGGCTACGACGCCGTTGAATTGCGGAGAACCGATTTCAAGCGTTGCTTCGACGCCGGATTGACCAACGCGCAGGCGCTCGATCTCATCAGAAAAAGCGGCATCCCCTGCGGCGTGCTCGGCGTTGAATATGGCTGGTTGTTCGCAACCGGCGAAGAGAGCAAACGGCTGTTCAAGGTCTTCCGGGAATCGTGTGAAAATGCCGTGGCCCTTGGCTGCGGCATGTTGATGAGCGCGCCGGGCCAGGTGAATGGTCCGGTCAAAGACGCGATTAAATATCTCAAGGACGCCGGGGACATCGCTGCCGAGTACAAATTGAAGCTCGCGATCGAATTCAATTCGCAACACGACGTACTCAACAGTTTGGGTGTCCTGGCAGAATTGATCGAAGGCGCCAATAAGCCGAATTGCGGGTATCTCATCGACGCCTATCATTTCACGCGCAGCGGCGCCGGCGGTCGCGGCTTTGAAAACGTGCCGGCCGAAAAGATCTATTGCTTTCAATACAGCGACCTTTCGCCGACTCCCGTGACCGGCGTCCGCCGCCCAACGGACCGGCTCCCCCCGGGCAAAGGCGTCGTTAAATGGCGCGAAATGTTGGGGCTGTTGGCGGAGAAAGGCTATACGGGCTACCTCAGCTACGAGGCGCCAAATCCCGATCAATGGGCCCGTTCACCGTTTGATGTCGCGCGCGAGGGCATCGAACTTACGCGTAAATTGTTACGGGACGCCGTCCCGACTTATGTCAGTTGAGGTCAACCATGGCAGCAGAACAGGAACTACCGATTTTTCTCGGGCTGAACGACAGGTCAATCACCGAAATACCGAAGACCGTGGAAAAACAGCGCTATATGACGAGCGTTGCGCCCAAGGCCTCAAATCCCGGGAAGTGGATCGAACAGCCGCGCCTGCCGATCCCAACCGGCGAACATGCCGTGATCGAGTGTCAGGGCAAAATCCATTCGATCGCCGGCTACGCCAAGCATCGCGTCGACCAGAATTTCCATCAGGTATTCGACCCAAAGTCGGGGACCTGGTCACTGAAGGCCCCCTTCCCGCATCCATGCAACCACGTGGCGGGAGTCTCTATCGGATCGAAAATCTTCACATTCGGCGGTTTCGTCGAACAGAACCGTTGCCCGCATTCCAAATGTTTCGTCTACGACAGCGCATCCGATCAGTGGGCGCCTATTGCACCCATTTCGCGTCCGCGCGGGGCAGTATCGGCCATCGTCCTCGACGGCAAGATTCATCTGCTTGGCGGCCGCGACGTGCGTTCGGTCGAATGGCACGAAATCTATGACCCGACATCCGACAAATACACGATCCTGGGCGGCATGCGTGGCTCAACAGGCACGCAGCCGTTTGTCGGCCAGCGCGACCATATGGGCGTTGCCGTTGTCGACGGTAAAATTCACGCCATCGCAGGCCGCATGGACTCGTATGATTTCAACACGGGCCTCAACGCCGTGTACGATCCCAAGTCCGATGCTTGGACATTCCGCGCGCCGCTTCCGACGCCGCGCAGCGGCCCGTCCTGCGTTTATATCAATGGCAAGATCGTCGTGTTCGGGGGTGAAGCCACCGGAAAGGTATTCGGCACAAACGAGGCCTACGATCCGAAAACGGACACGTGGGAGCAGCTCACGCCAATGGCGATCCCACGCCACGGCCTGCACGGCGCGACTTGTGCCGTTATCGGAAACAAGGTGCATGTGCCGGGCGGAGGCCCCGTGCCCGGCGGCCAGGTTCAGGGCGCCTACCACGACGCATTCACGTTCGATTGAAGTTGCGACAGGGGAACGGCCGCCCGCGGGGCGGCCGTTCGCCAGCGCTAAAGAGGAGCCGGCAGTCGTTACCGCGCGGGATGCAGGTCGAGCCCCGCCACGCCGGCCGCGACATTTAGCCCTGCCTGCCCCTGCACGGAAAGCGGCTGTAGCGTGATCGTCCGATTTGAGCCGCCGATCAAAACATTTGCGCCCACGCCGGCGCCGACGGTTGCCTCTGCACTCGCACCGCCATAGTGGCCGGCAAGCGCCCCATATTTTCGGTTCGTCGGCGCGTAGACCGCCCAGATCATTTCGCCGCCGGAAGTCGCTCCAAGGTCGAGACCAAACTTGCTGATGGAACCGATGTAAACTTCCCGCGGACCACGCTGCGAGGGCGTGAACATGCAGGTCACATCCTTTTTCGATGCGACGATGAGGCCGATGCCGCCTGATATATCGCAGCTCAGCGTGCCGACCTTTGTCCCTCTAGCTGCTTGGGCCGCGGCCGGAAGAGCAAATGCCGTCGCGACAGACAGTATAGCGAGCGCGCACAATGGCGTGTGCATGGACCTATGCATGTCAAACTCCTTTTCGAATTGATGCCGAATACAACGCCGTGCGGAACAACTAGTTCCATCACGGTTGGACAGATGGCGAGCGCGGCCGCAGTCAACCTATGAAATGCAACGACCGGGAAAATTCGACCGATTACCCTTTGATAGCGAACTGAACACCGGCTCGCATCCGATCAGCAGCGGCGTATTTTGCGGGAAGGTCTGCCGACCGCTCCGGGTCCCGATCGGCAAACGGTCCGACTTGTGCGTTCGATCGACAACTTGACGTATCACAACGCCATCAACGGCCGGCCACGCAAACACTGCCAGGTTCAATCCGATCGGCGCACCAAACACATCCATTACGAGCACGGCAATCAACCCCGCCAGAGCATAAGAAATGAAATTGCGCATGTTAGGCTCCCGCGTTCACAGCGCTGCGGGTAAATTCCGCGCATCCGTGAGCGTGGGTAGAAACGGTTATCGGCGTTTTATGTTCCGCCGTTATCTAGCGGGCAGCCAATATCTGGTTTGATGGAATTACAATGTGACAATGCAATCCGCCGGGATTGAATTCCAATTTCACTTCGGCATCGAGAGCCCGCGCGAGAT
>DASSIT010000045.1:0-9572 GCA_035691545.1 Pseudolabrys sp.
ATTCACCGGTGCGCGCAGTTCGGTAAACTCCATATCAAGTTCCGCCTGCCGCACGGCTGCCTCGTTTGCGCTCACCGACGCTTTGGCATTGCGGAACGCCTGAGCGCGCTGCTCGAAGGTCTGATCGGTGATGGTCTTGTCACGTACAAGCTGCTGTCCGCGCGTGTAGTCGGACTCCGTGAAGGCCAGATTGGACTGCGCCTGCACCAGATTGGCGCGCGCCTGGTCGAGAGTGTTCTGGAACGGGCGCTTGTCGATCGTGAAAAGCAGATCACCCTGCTTGACGAGCTGTCCATCCTTGAAGTGCACCTTGTCGAGATAGCCTGACACACGCGCGCGCACCTCGACCGAATCAACGGCGGTGAAGCGCCCGACATATTCGTCATAATCGAATACCGTACGCTTGATCGGTTTGGCGACCGTTACGGCCGGCGGCGGCGGCGCGCCCCCTTGCGGTTGGCGTTCACCGCAGCTTGCGACCAAAGTTGCAAGCATCAGCGGAATTGCAAATTTTCCCACGCGAAGCATCAACGAAAATGATGAATTATGCCGAGTAGGATTCATGAATTCCCGCAAAAATGATGTCAGAAAACCGGCATGTCCCCATACCGTCGCCAGTGACCTATGTCCACCTCGGCCGTTCGGCAATAGCGCGGAAATCATTGATTTCAGCGGCGTAATTTGCCGCTGAATCTTGCAAGCCATTCACGGCCGAACAACGCCGCAACGATTCCACAATAGACGGCGCCGCCGCCCACGGTGAGTGCGGCGAGTGCGGCGAGATCGCGGAGGCCTTGCCGGCCTGCGAACCAGTCAAGCATCGGCGCGCGGCACAGCCACAGCACCGCGGCGAGCGCCAGCCCGGCAATGGCGAGCCTGAAGATCGACAGCCGCAACCGCTCGTCGCGCGCTAGGTGGCCCGCTCGTGCCGCAAACCACACGACGAGGCCGAGATTGATCCAGGCACCGATCGACGTCGCCAACGCGAGACCGACCTGTGCCAGCGGACCCATCAAAAGAATTTTGAATCCTATATTGACCGCGGCCGCGATCAGCGCGGCCTTGACCGGAGTCGCCGTATCGCCTCGCGCAAAGAAAGTCGCAACCGCACTTCGGATCAGGACAAATGGCAACAGCCCGACGGCGTAGGCCATGAGCGTATGCGCGGCCGCATCGGCATCGGCGGCGGTAAACGCACCGCGCATGAACAGCGCCCGCATGATCACCTCGGGGATAACGAAAAATGCGGCAACGCATGGAATCGAAAGAAGCAAGGTGAATTCGATTGCACGGCTCTGCGCATGCGCGGCACCGTGGTGATCGCCTCCCGCGAGGCGGCGTGACATCTCCGGAAGGATCACGGTGCCTGCGGCGATGCCGATCACGCCGATCGGCAGCTGATTGATCCGGTCGGCGTAATATAGAGCCGAGAGCGAGCCTGCCGGCAGAAAGCTCGCGATGATCGTATCGGCGAACAGCGCGAGTTGCACGCCGGCCGAGCCGACCACCGCCGGAGCGAGAGCGCGGAAGAATTGCCTCACATCCGCGTCAAGTTCCGGCCAGCGCAATTTCGTCAATACGCCGGCAAGGCCTGCGTCGCCCGCGACCAGAAGAAATTCTAGGACGCCGGCGACCAGAACGCCCCATGCCGCGGCGTGGCCGGCGGTCGGAAAAAATGCGGCAAGCGCGAGCGCGACCATGAGCGAGAGGTTGAGCAAAATCGGCGCTGCGGCAGCCGCCGCAAAACGCTGCAACGCGTTGAGGATGCCGCCGTAGAGCGTGACCAGCGTGATCAGAAGCAGATAGGGGAAGGTGATCCGCGTAAGTTCGACGGCAAGCGCATAGCGTCCGGGGTCGTTCGCAAAGCCCGGCGCCAGCACATCGATGACGGCCGGCATAAAGACAAGCGCCACCGCCAGCAGCACGATCTGGCTTCCCAACAGCAGCGCGAAGATGCGGTCGGCGAAACGGCTGGCGCGCTCGGCGCCTCCGGATGCGCGGATGCGCGCATAGGCCGGGACGAAGGCAGCGTTGAATGCGCCTTCCGCAAAAATGGCACGAAAATGGTTGGGTAGCCGGAGCGCGACAAAGAATGCATCGGCAACCGGGCCGGCACCAAGGACAGCCGCCAGGATGATGTCGCGCACAAACCCGCTCATTCGCGAGAGCAGCGTAAAACCACCGACGGTCAATATGCGCTCAATCATCAGGGATAGGCCCCGCTAATGGGCTGAAAACGCTGCGGATGTATGGACTTGAAGTGCCGGCGACGATAGCAATAGTGAGAGACGCCGGATTGCCTTAAGACAATTCCGCGCCGGAACAAAGAGCCCCGATCAGCCGCCGTACATGCCATCACCAATCATCCCCATCCTGCTCGCGGGCGGCGCCGGTACCAGACTTTGGCCGGTTTCACGCGACGCCCTGCCCAAGCAATTCCTGCCACTGGTCGGCAGCAGGTCGACCTACCAGGAAACCCTGCTGCGGGTGCAGGACGCCATGTTTGCACCCCCCATCGTCATCACCGGCCCGAATTTCCATTTTTTTGCCAGGCGGCAGGCTGAAGAAATCGGCGTCGATGCGACGATCGTCATTGAACCGATGCGCCGCGACTCCGGCCCGGCAATCGCGGCAGCGACCGCGATCGCCGCCAGCCGCGACCCGCAAGCCGTCGTGCTGGCGCTCGCTGCGGACCATATCGTACCTGACAGTGACGCATTTCGTGCGACATGTGCGGTTGGCCGCGTGGCGGCCGAGGCCGGACGCATCGTGACTTTCGGCATCAAGCCAACCGAGGCGAAGACCAGCTACGGCTACATTCTCCCGGGTGAGGCCATTGGCGGCGATGGCGTCTATGCCGTGAAGAGCTTCGTCGAAAAGCCGGACGCGGCAACAGCCTCGCGCTATGTGCGCGACGGCTATCTCTGGAATTCCGGCAACTTCCTTTTCCGCGCCGACGTGCTGCTGTCCGAGCTCAAGCGGCTGGAGCCCGATATGTTTGCGGCGATCGAAGCGGCGGTCGCAAAAGCCGGCACCGATCTCGGTTTCCTGCGTCTGCAATCCGAAGCCTTTGCGCGCGCACCGCAGAAATCGATTGATTATGCGGTGATGGAAAAAACCGACCGAGCGGCCGTCGTGCGCGGCAATTTCCGCTGGTCCGATATCGGCAGCTGGGATGCGCTCTTCGACATCACGCCGCGCGATTCCGCCGGCAACGTCCTTCAGGGTTCGGTCGTGACCATGGATGCGAGCGACTGCATCGTGCATTCCGACGACCGGCTCACCGCCGTGGTTGGCGTGAGCGGACTTGTGGTGGTTAGCACCTCGGACGCGGTGATGGTGATACCGCGGGCGCGGGCCCAGGAAGTCCGGGAACTGGTCGAAAAGCTCAAGGCAGCAAAAAGGCCGGAGGCGACCGATCACAAAAGGGGCCACCGGCCTTGGGGCTATTACGAGTCGATCGACTTGGGCGAGCGCTTTCAGGTCAAGCGCATTGTCGTCATCCCGGGAGGCATCCTTTCACTGCAGAAGCATCGTCATCGCGCGGAGCATTGGGTTGTCGTGCGCGGTACCGCCGAAGTGACCATTGGCGAGAAGGTTTCCGCCGTTCACGAAAACGAGTCGGTTTATATCCCGATCGGCAGCGTGCACCGGCTGGCGAACAAGGGAAAAATCCCGCTTGAACTGATCGAAGTGCAGACCGGCAGCTATTTCGGCGAGGACGATATCGAGCGACTCGACGACGTCTACAAGCGCAAATAGATGATGTACGGATCAAATCGCTAAGCGGCGAACCAATTCTCCGACGACCCGCTGAGCAAGCTTCTCCGCGCTCTCACGTCCTGCCTCAAGACGCAATTCCGGGTTTTCAGGAATCTCGTACGGCTGATCCACACCGGTGAAATTTTTAATTTCGCCGGCAAGGGCACGACGGTAAAGCCCCTTGGGGTCCCGCGCTTGGCATTCCGAAAGCGGGGTGTCGACGAAAATCTCAAGGAACTCGCCAGAATCGAGCAATTCCCTGACCATGCGGCGCTCTGCACGGAATGGTGAGATAAACGAGCAGAGCACGACTAGCCCCGCCTCCGTCATCAACTTGGCGACCTCACCAATGCGGCGAATATTCTCGACCCGGTCCGGTTCCGTAAAGCCGAGATCCCGGTTCAAGCCGTGCCGTATATTATCACCATCCAATAACGCAGTGTGAATACCGCGAGCGTGCAGTTCTGCTTCGACCAAGTTTGCGATGGTGGACTTGCCTGCGCCGGGCAAACCGGTGAACCACAGCACGGCTTGACCATGATGCATCAGCCGCGACCGCTCGGTCTTGCTGACCGTCAGCTTCTGGTGGTGAATATTGGAAGCGCGGCGCAGGGCAAAATCGATCATTCCCGCTGCGACCGTCTCATTCGAATAACGGTCGACGAGAATGAACGCACCGGTGTCGTGGTTCTGCGAATAGGAATCAAAAGCGACGGCTCTCGCAAGTGAAAGATTGCACACGCCAATTTCACTTAGGCTCAGCGTCTTTGTCGCCAGCTTTGCCAGCGAGCCGACGTCGATCCGATGCTTCAGTTCGGTCACAGTGGCTCCGAGAGTATTGTTATTGATCTTGATCAAGTAGGAGCGGCCTGGAAGAAGTTTGTCTGCGGACATCCATACTAAGTGAGCCGAAAACTGATCTGCGACCTGCGCCCGATCGCTCGACGCGACGATGACGTCGCCGCGCGCCACGTCCACCGGGTCCACGAATGTTAGCGTGACGGCATCCGAAGCCTGTGCACCGTCAACACTGCCGGCCGGGCCGTATACCGCTTTCACGCGCGTCGCCTGTCCCGAAGGGAGTAATACGACATCGTCGCCCGGCTTCACTCGCCCGCTCGCAATCGTCCCCATAGAGCCGCAAAACTCTGAATGCGCCAGGCTCACGCCTTCCACCGGGAACCGGAACGGCTGATCGATCCTTTTCGTGTCGATATCGACAGTTTCAAGATACTCAAAAAGCGTCGGCCCTGAATACCAAGGCGTGCGGCCCAGTCGTGAAACAACATTATCGCCGAAGCGCGCTGAAACCGGAATAATTCGGAGCGACTTGAAATGGAGCGCTGACGCGAACTCCGAGAATTCTTCGGCGATTCCGGAGAAGATGCCCTCATCGAAATTAATCAAGTCGATTTTGTTGACCGCGAGCACGACATGTCGAATTCCCATCAGGCTCGCTATTACCGCGTCCCGACGCGTCCGGGCGAGCAACCCTTTGCGCGCGTCGACGAAAAAGATGGCCAAATCGGCATTGGAAGCGCCGATCGCCATGTTTCGTGTGTATTGCTCGTCGCCCGGGACATCGGCCGCAACAAACGCCCGACATTTAGTCGAATAATAATGGTATGTGATATCGATAGCGGTGCGCTGCTCGCGCTCGGCCTCGAGTCGATCACGCAAAGGTGTATCATCGATGCTGGCGCCCGCCGTCCGCGGCTTATCCGGATCCCCTTCCAACGCCGTGAGATGATTCTCGACTATCAAGTTCGGGGCGTCCAACATACGCCGGATCAGTGTAGATTTGCCATCACCCACCGCACCGCAGGTGAAAAAACGCAATGCCGGACGATCATTTAAGAAACCCGGCCCTGAAGTTTCTTTCGCTTCCGATTGCGTTTGCCGCATCAGAAGTATCCTTCTCGCTTCTTTTTTTCCATCGAACCCGATTCGGCGTGATCAATGCTGCGCCAGCTTTGAGCCGGCAAGACGGCCCGTCTAAGCCTTGAGCGCTCGCCGCGTCGCACCAACGATGCGGTCCTGCGTCGCCGCGTCGAGATAGGCGTGCATCGGCAGGCTTATTACTTCGGATGCGAGCCGCTCGCTCACCGCGACGCCGCCCATGCCGACGGGATAATTCTTGTAGGCCTGCTGACGGTGCAGCGGGATCGGGTAATAGATTGCGGTCGGTATGCCTTCGGCCTTGAGTGCCGCCGCAATCGCGTTACGCCGTTCACCCGAAACGCGAATTGTGTACTGCGCCCAGACGGAAACCGAGCCGGCCGGCACCATGGGAACAATGGCAATGTCGGCGAGCGCCTCGCTGTAGCGCCGCGCAATCCGGTTGCGGGCATCTATTTCGTCGGGGAATATCTTCAGTTTCTCGATCAGAATGGCTGCCTGGATGGTGTCTAGCCGCGAGGCAAGCCCGATGCGGACATTGTCGTATTTATCGCTCCCCTGCCCATGCACGCGCAGGCTCCTCAGGGTTTCAGCGAAGGCATCGTCATCGGTGATAACGGCGCCGCCATCGCCGTAGCAGCCCAGCGGTTTTGCCGGGAAGAAACTGGTGGCGGTGGCATGGCCGAAAGTGCCAAGCCGGCGATTGTTGTAGGTGGCACCGAATCCCTGCGCGGCGTCGTCGAGGATGAGCAGGTTTCCGGCCTGCGCCGCAGCCGCGATCGCGGCGTGGTCGGCAGGCAAGCCGAACAAATCCACCGGAATGATCGCCTTCGGCTTGAGACCGGCGTCCCTGGCCGCCGCAATGGCGCCGGCGATTCCCTCCGGATCGATGTTGAATGTCGCAGCATCGACATCGACATACACCGGCGTAGCGCCGACGAGCGCCGCCACTTCCGCCGTCGCGCAGAAGGTGAAGGACGGGCACAGCACAGCGTCGCCGGGCCCGATCTCCATCGCACGCAATGCGAGCACGAGCGCATCGGTTCCGCTTGCGCAGCTGACCGCGTGCCGCGCGCCGCAGTATGCGGCGAGATCGGCCTCGAAGGTGCGGACTTCCGGGCCAAGAATGAACTGGCAGTGATCGAGCACCCGGCCGACCGCGGCGTCGATGGCGGGTCCGAGACGGCGGCGCTGCGCAGCGACGTCAATGAAGGGGATCGGTGGCGGATTGGTGCGCAAATTCATCGAACGTCCGGTGATCGCCACGGCCGTCAGCCGACGACGGCACGTGGTCCTTTTCGCTGCGCGGGGGCCACCACCGTTGGACGTGTGGCAAGACAGCGTGTCGCGATTTCGAGGCTGGCCACGGCTTCCTCGCCGGTCACCGCGGGTGTTTTCCCCGAGCGAACCGCGTGCAGGAACGCGAGCAGTTCCGAGCGGAGCGGTTCGGCGTGGCCGACCGACAGGTGGCGCATCGAATAGCTGCCGTCAGGCTGGAAGCCGAAACACTCCGTCACCTGGCGGGTGAGCAGATCGCCCATGACATATTTGCCGCGCGTCGCAACCGTCACGTTGCGTGCCTTGAATGGCGTAAGCCAGTTGGTGTTGATGTGCGCGAGCACGCCGGAGGCCGTCCGGAACTGCAGGAGCGCTATGTCTTCCCGCTCGGCGACCGCGCTGGAGAGCTGCGGCTGGACCTCGACAATGTCGGAATCGGTGAACCAGCGGATCAGGTCGATATCGTGGACCGCAAGGTCGATCACCACGCCGACATTCGACATGCGCGGCGGAAACGGGCCGACACGAGTGATGGCGATCGACAGAATATCCTCGCCGCGGATGGCTTCCTTGATCGCCTCGACCGCGGGATTGAATCGCTCGACGTGACCGACCATCAGGGTAACGCCGGCCCGATGCGCCGCGTTGATGATCTCGCGGCCCTCTTCGACCGAAGGGGCAATCGGCTTTTCCACCATCACGTGGACGCCGCGCGCGACGCAGCTCAACGCGATTTCCTGGTGGAGATGGGTCGGTGCGGCAATGGTAATGGCGTCGACGTCGCGCGCAAGCAATTCGTCTACGTCAGCAACGGCGGCGCATCCAAGCGTGCGGGCGACGAAATCGACCTGCTTGCGATCCGGGTCGGCGACGCCAACCAGTTCGGTACCGGGCAGTCCGGCGAAGACCCGCGCATGGTTGCTTCCCATGACGCCGACTCCGACGACACCCACACGCAGCGGACGCTCCGTATTTGCGACAGCAGCCTGCATCATTTGACGACGGTGTCCCCAAGCCCCCAGGACTTCTGCAAGCCCCGTTTCAGTCCCTCAATCCCCTAGCACGGCCTCGTATGACTGGCGAATAGCCCGCGCAAATGCATTCGAACACGTTTTGATTCAAAGCGTTACAGGCCCACAAGTCGGCGCCGTTGCCGCCCGCGGTCGGACGGCTTATTCCGCCGCGCGCGATGCTGGAACCGCCAACCGCAGGCCTGCGGCGACGGCGTCGTCACGAAACGATTTTACCGCCCCGAGAGAAAGTTCGGCGGCGGATTTGGTGCCGAGCGCGGGAAGCTTTTTCAGCACGTCGGCCGGCGCCGTGATGATGTGGCAGCCCATCGCGTCCGCTTCCACGACGTTGAAGACCTCGCGGGTCGAGGCCCAGATGATCTCGACATTGCGCGTCTTGCGCGCGCGGGCAATGGCATCCCGCATGATCGGACGGTAATCGATGCCGAAATCGGCGAGGCGGCCGGCAAAAACGGAAACACAGGCTGGCGCGCCTGCGTCAAGCGCGTCGATGGCATGGACAACCTGGTCGCCCGTGAAGATTGCGGTCATGTTGATGTTGACGCCCTCGCGCGAGAGCGTGCGCACCACATCGAACAGCGGCTCGCCGCGCGTATTCGTCACCGGCAGCTTGACGTAGACGTTCTTTCCCCACGACGCGATCACGCGTGCCTGCGCAACCATTTCGGCGATGTCGTCGGAAAACACTTCGAAGGAAATATGCCGGTCAGGCACCGCGGCCACGAGGTCGCGCGCATAGGCCGCATAATCGCTGACGCCCGCCTTCTTCAGCAGGGAAGGATTGGTGGTGAATCCCGCAATCCATGGCTGCTTGGCCATTTCGACGATCTGCGCCTTGTCGGCGCCGTCGGTGAACAGCTTTACCTTCAATCCTGCCAGTGTCGGAACCGTCATGGTCAACATTTCCTGTCTGCCGGCGCCACTATAAGACGAATGCGCGGCGCGATCCAATGGCGCTACCGCTCGCGAAGCTCGCCGGCCTTTTCGAGAAAATCCCGGTAGGCGGCCTGCAGCCCGTTGCGCAGCGGCGTTTTTGCCCGCCAGCCAAGCGCCGAGAGCCTTGAGACGTCGAGCAGCTTGCGCGGCGGTCCATCGGGGCGGCTGGTGTCGAACACCAGTTCCCCGCGATAGCCGACGATCTCGGCGACGAGCTGCGCGAAATCGCCGATGCTGACCTCTTCACCCGTGCCGATATTCAGGAAGCCTTCCCCGGAGTAATGCTTCATGATGAACACGCAGGCATCGCCAAGGTCGTCCGAAGCGAGAAATTCGCGCAGCGGCTTTCCGGTTCCCCAGACTACGACTTCTTTTGCACCGCGCGTCTTGGCCTCGTGAAACCGCCGGATCAGCGCGGCGGGAACATGGCTGTTCTCGCGATGATAATTGTCGCCCGGCCCGTATAGATTGGTCGGCATCACCGAAATGAAGTCGGCGCCGAATTGCCGCCGGTAGGCCTGGGCTAGCTTGATGCCCGCGATCTTCGCCACGGCGTACCACTCGTTCGTCGGCTCGAGCGCGCCCGTCAGCAAAAGATCCTCGGTCATTGGCTGCGGCGCATCGCGCGGAAACACGCAGGATGACCCGAGGAACATCAGCTTCTTC
>DASSIT010000046.1:0-2211 GCA_035691545.1 Pseudolabrys sp.
CCGTTCGCGCCCGAAAGCTGCGATTGCAGCCAATCTTCCTGTTCCGCCTCGCTCGGCGTCCCCGTATTCATGATCAGCGAGTTCAAACCGATAAAGCGCCAGCCCGCGGCCTCGAATTGCCAGCGATCCTCTCCGAAAACCCCAACAAAGGCATCGCGTCGGTGTTCCGTCGCGGGGCAGGACGGAGCGGCACCGACGACGGTCGGATTGTCACCAATGTCATGATTGCCGGGCAGATAGCGGCAATCGACCGGCAGCGCAGCGTGTAGGTCGCGTGCGAATTCAAGATCGGCGTGCTTGACCGGGCCATCCCAGGACAGGTCTCCGCTGTTAACGACCAGGTCAGGCCGACTGGCGTCGATAAGCTCGCTTACGCGGTCGAAATTGTCGGTCAGCTTCGCAAAATCGCGAGAGAGGTGGGTGTCCGAAATCTGGGTTAGGCGAAATTCCACCATGCAACGAGCCTTTCCTCCCAGCCGCGCGTGCGGCGTGACTGAGTTAACCGCGCCGTACGCTGGCGCCGCCGTCGACAGGCAGTGACACGCCCGTGATGAAGTTCGCCTCATCGGAGACCAGAAACAGCGCGGCATTGGCGACGTCCCAGGCCGTGCCCATCTTCTTACGCAGCGGCACCTGGGCGTCGCGTTCGGCCTCCATCTGCGCGCGCGTCTTGTTGAAGGCCCGGGCGCGGGTGTCCACCGCCATCGGCGTATTCATCAGTCCCGGCAGGATGACATTGGCTCGGATGCCATATTGCGCGTTCTGATAGGCAAGCTGCTCGGTGAAGGCGATGACAGCCGATTTGGTGGCCTTGTAGGCGACGTAAGGGTAGGTGGTGATCGCAGCCATCGAGGAAATGTTGATGATCGAACCGCCCATCTGCTGACGCATGATGGGAATGGTGTATTTCGCGGCAAAGATGCAGCTTTTCAGGTTGATCGCAACCACTCGGTCGATCGCCTCCTCGGTGATGGCGGCAAGCTCGGCATCGCCGCCCGCAAGGCTGACGCCCACATTGTTGTGCAGGATATCGATACGGCCCCAGCGCCCCTGCGCCTCGGCCACCATGGACTTGATCTCGTCTTCGCTAGTCACATCCGCCTCAAAGGCGATCGCGGTGCCGCCTTTTTTGGCGATCATCTCGACCGTCTCAGCTGCGGAAGCAAGATTGCGATCGACGCACAGAACGCGCGCGCCTTCGCGCGCAAAGGTGATCGCGGTGGCGCGGCCGTTGCCCATGCCTTCGCCGGGACTTTGGCCGGCTCCAACCACGATGGCGATACGGTCCTTCAGTCGCATGTCGATCATCTCCCGCAAATGGTGCCCGCTTCAGGCGACCATAGTGAAACCTTGGGTCAACGAGAAGGCGACATTGGCCAGCCGATCGCGCCGGACGCCCGCATGTGATTGTCAGATTTGGCCAGCACCGCTATAGCGGGTGGCGCAATGCAATGGGGAGATTTCAATGTCTGTTCCGATGGCTTTGTTGCCGGTCTTCGTGCTAGTGGGGCTTGCGTTCTATCTCCTGATGTGGATGGCCGTCGCTCGCCGAAACGCGATCGTCAAGGAAGGGACCAAGATCCGGGATATTGCGCTGGGGCAACCGAACTGGCCGGTGCGCGCCACCCAGATCGGCAATTGCTTCAAAAACCAGTTCGAAATGCCGGTCCTGTTCTATGTCCTGATCGCGCTGGCGCTGCCGTTGCGGCACGTGGACCTCGTGATCGTGTCCCTGTCGTGGATATTCGTGCTGACGCGCTTCGTGCATGCCGGGATTTTCGTGACCTCGAACGATCTCAATTACCGTTCGCTGGGGTGGTTTGCCGGCGTGATCGTGGTGTTTGCGATGTGGGTTTATTTCGCCCTGAAAATACTCCTGTGATCTCTGAACTTCTCGTTCCTGAAATGAAAGCATGACATGACTCCTGCTGCGCGGATCTCCGCGGCCATCGAACTCATTGAAACCATCGAGAAAGAGCGTGTTCCTGCGGCGCAGGCGCTGAAGGAGTGGGGCACCGCGCATCGTTTTGCCGGGTCGGGCGACCGCGCCGCGATCTCCGGCCTGATCTGGGACGTGCTGCGCCGGCAGTCCTCCGCGGCCTGGCTGATGGACGACGCCAGCGCCCGGTCGCGGGTGCTCGGCATGCTCAAGCTCGAGCGCGGCATGGATGTCCCAACGATTTCCGCGCTGTGCGACGGCGGCCGGTTCGC
>DASSIT010000047.1:0-54801 GCA_035691545.1 Pseudolabrys sp.
GTATTTCAAGCGACACTAAATTTTCGGCCGCACCAGTGATCTGTGCCCTGGAAGCGGGCACGCCTACACAGCTTCTTCACGGCTCTTCCGTGACATCCTCATAAATATCCGCGTCTACGGTGCCGGGAAACATCGCGCGCCACGCCTGAACCAAATTCTGCATTGCCGGCTCGCTGGCAAATTTTTGCCGGCCACTTTCGACGGACGGATCCGTCTCATACTCAATCACCTGAAGAAATTGGGCGCGGTCGTCGGCGTTTCGCAGCAGGCGGATTTTTGCGCCGCCAAATACCTTATATAAATGCGAGACATTTTTAATCATTGAGAGGATGAGTTTGGCCGCATCCGCCGACGGTGCCTTGATCTTGAGATAGAGAATTCGCCTGGCCTTCGCTGTATTGGCTTGCATTCTTTCCTCTTCTTTTATTGCCGTGGCCGCGCCTTGCCCCCGACGCATTTTTCGACAAAACGGGCGCGATC
This sequence comes from Pseudolabrys sp., assembly GCA_035691545.1. Lineage (GTDB taxonomy): Bacteria > Pseudomonadota > Alphaproteobacteria > Rhizobiales > Xanthobacteraceae > Pseudolabrys. The sequence goes on from DASSIT010000047.1 coordinate 481, forward strand.
TTCCATTTTAATATTCTGATCCATCGCGCGCTTGTCACAAGCGCGCATCTTTGCGGCCTGGTTTTTTGGCATCATTTTTTCCGGTGCGGTCGCTTTCATGGCTGAAGCATCTTGCGCCGACCCGCCGGCAATGCCGCACAACATGTTTAGCAACAGAATTGGGAGAAAAATCACAAGCTTGCGCATGGCAAATCTCCTCAAACATGCCGCCGGAAAACATTGTCCTCATTGCGCGCGGTTTACAATAATGATGACGTGCCGAATTCCCGCCTGGCGCGCCGCCTAACGATGGTGCGCCACACCCAGCTCTTCTTCACCGCGATCCAGGATGAGTGGAACAATCAGATCCTCTTCGTCGTCGAGGTGGCGCACAAGCCCGTCCATTAGAGAGGCACTAACGGTGGCATAATTTTCGCCGCAACGGCGCAACGCATCGCCACCCGCCCGCAATGCCTGCAAAAGGGCGTTGGCGGACTCTGCGGTACGAGCCATCTCGGCGTGAATGTGATGGTGATCGCCCTCAAGCACGTCAAAGCCAAGCGCAAGACGTGCTTCGGCGGCCTTGAAAATCGGAAAATAGTGCAGGTCTTCAATCTGGTGATGGACGTTGAGCTGGTCCAGCATGAATTGGAGCCGCGGCACGAATTGGTGTGCAAATTCAGCCGCCGGAAGATGACCCGCTTGGAATTGAGTACTGATGTCGCCAATCGCAACGGAAAGCTCGCGGAACATCACGTGCCGTGATAGCCAAAAGCGCGCCATTTCACCGAGGTTAGCGTGGATTTCCCACTGTTCGCGCGGATACCGGGCAATCAGCACCCGCAAATCCTCCGGCCAGCCTTTCCGGCTGGCAAGGGCAAGCGATTCGATCTCCGCGGCATGAGGTGTTTGTATCGACATCGTCGCTTAGATAGCCATTGTACGAGCGATTGCGAAGGGCAAAATTGCGCCGCATGGACCCGACCACCACAGTCGCCCGCCTCCCCTGCGACGAACAAACCGCTCGCCGGCTCGCGGCATTTCTCGGCGAGACCCTCGACACGGAAAACGCGGCCTGCGCCGCGTTCGAGGACGACAACGGACGCTGGCACGTGGCGATCCACTTTCGCGAAGCGCCGCGCGAGACGCACCTGCGCGCACTGGTAAAAGTCGCCGCCGGCGAAGCGGCTGCACATGCGCTCACGATCGAACCGCTCGCCGCGGCCGATTGGGTGGCGCAAAGCCTTGCCGGTCTCAACCCGATCAGGGTCGGCCGCTTCCTCATCCACGGCGCCCATGATCGCGCGCGGGTGAGCGCCAACGATACCGGCATTGAGATCGAGGCGGCGCTGGCCTTCGGCACCGGACATCATGGAACGACACGCGGGTGCCTCGCGGCGCTTGACATGCTGACGAAGGAACGCCGCCTCCGGCGCGTTCTTGATATCGGCACCGGCAGCGGTATCCTCGCCATTGCCGCGGCAAAAGTTTTTCGGACCCGAATCGTGGCGAGCGATATCGACCGGCGAGCAGTTGACGTGGCGCGCCTTAATTCGCGCCTCAATCGTGTGGCGCCGTTGGTCGGTTTTGCACACGCGGCCGGTGCCGGCGCTCGCGCAATCGTAGCTCGCGCACCCTATCAATTGATTTTCGCCAACATCCTTTTGTTGCCATTGATGCGACTTGCGGTTCCGCTGCGCAAACTGGTCGCGCCCGGTGGGCGCATCGTCTTGTCGGGGCTGTTGCCCAGCCACGCCAACGCTGTGCATTCGATTTACCGGGCGCAGGGCCTGGCACTTGAGCGTCGAATCACCCTCGACAACTGGGTGACATTAGTGATGCACCGAAGACGGTGCCGCCCCCGGCTGGGGCGACCGGGGCAGCTTCGCCGGCGAAAGCGGCCGTAGCCGGTGACTTATTTTGATCGACGACGCAATCATGATGGTTAGCTGCAATGCACAAAATTGAAATAAACGGCCGGTTTTATGCCACATTGCGATCTCTGAAAGGGAATTATCTAGAAATTTTGCAGCCTGCGGCAGCTGAATGGCCGCATTGCTGGGCATGCGTGGAAAGCTAGAGCGCGGTCACCTCATGTTTGAAGCCCGCTTCCAGTCGTTCGACGATTCGAACCTGCGCGCTCAAAGTGCTTCGCGCACTGCTGCGTTGCGCGCCGAGCTCAAACGACGTGGGCTTGACGGATTCGTCGTGCCACGGGCCGACCGCCAGCAAAACGAATATCTTCCCGCAAGCGAAGAGCGCTTGGCGTGGCTCACCGGATTTACGGGCTCGGCGGGCGCGGCAATCGTCCTGGCCGACAGCGCGGCGTTATTCGTCGACGGCCGTTACACATTGCAGGCCGATTCGCAGATCGATCGAGCACTTTATTCCATAGAGCATTTGGTTGAACGCCCGCCGGACCGGTGGCTTGAGGAAAAAATCAAGAGCGGCACGAAGATTGGTTACGATCCTTGGCTGCACACCAGCGATCAGGCCGAAAAGCTCGCGAAGGCGTGCGTCGCCGCCGGCGCAGAGCTCGTTGCCGTCAATGACAATCCGATTGACGCCCTATGGCGCGACAGGCCTGCACCGCCGGCTGGAACGGTAACAATCCGTGAACTCAAGCTCGCGGGTGAGAGCGCGCCTCACAAAATAAAACGCGTCCGCGCCGAACTGACAAGATCCCACACCGACGTCCTGCTGGTGTCCGATCCACAAAATGTCGCCTGGGCGTTCAACATTCGAGGGGCCGACGTCGCTCACACGCCGCTCGCGCTAGCCTACGCATTGATTCCCCGCGATGGCCGGCCCGCGATCTACGTTGATGCGACCAAGCTCAGCAACAATGTCCGCCATGCCCTGGAGGAGTTCACGGACGTTCGCAGTCCGGACGGACTCATCCGCGATCTTGCAGGTCTCAAGGACAAGACGGTGCGTCTTGATCAGGCAAGTGCCGCCGACGCATTTGCGCGAGTGCTTGCCGAGGCCGGCAGCAAGCTGCAACGAGGCGCCGATCCGATTTCACTCCTCAAAGCGATCAAAAACCACGCCGAGATTGCAGGCAGCCGCAATGCGCATACGCGCGACGGCGCTGCCGTCGTGCGCTTTCTCGCCTGGCTCGACAATGAAGCAGCTTCGGGCAAACTTACGGAAATCGATGTGGTCGAGGCCCTGGAAAGCTTTCGTCGCCATACCGGCGCGCTCAAGGACGTCTCTTTTCCGACGATTGCGGGAACGGGAGCAAACGGCGCGATTGTGCACTATCGGGTAACCCGGGCTTCCAATCGTCGCGTCGGGAAGAACGAACTGCTTCTGGTCGACTCAGGTGCTCAGTACGAGGACGGCACGACAGATATCACGCGCACGGTCATCGTAGGCGAACCGAGCGACGAAATGCGCGACCGCTTCACTCGCGTGCTCAAAGGGCATATTGCAATTGCTACCGCTGTCTTTCCTGAAACCACGACCGGCGCCCAACTCGATCCTCTGGCGCGCACCGCGCTTTGGCAGGCCGGGCTCGACTTCGATCATGGCACCGGCCACGGGGTCGGCAGCTATCTGTCGGTTCACGAAGGCCCGGCGCGCATATCGAAACTCGGCATGGTCGCCCTCCGGCGCGGCATGATTTTGTCGAACGAGCCCGGTTATTATAAAACGGCAGCCTACGGCATTCGAATCGAAAACCTGGTGCTGGTGATCGCAGCGCCAGAACCGGTCGGCGCCGAAAAGCCGCTCAATGCATTCGAAACCTTGACCCTCGCCCCGATCGATCGCCGGCTGATCGACCCCGGCCTGATGACAGCCAAAGAGTGCGCCTGGATCGACAGCTACCATAGGCGGGTTCACGAAGTGATTGGACCGCTCGTGGACGCCCCGACCCGGAAATGGCTCGAGCAGGCGACGCGGCCACTCAATTCTCGCGACAAGAAGAGCGCACGCCGCAAAACTCCACGGAGGCGGAGGGCTCGTCCGAAAAGGCGCTCGTGAACCGTTACCCGCCGACCAACTTCAGCCACTCGTCTTCGGTCAGAACCTTCACTCCATATTTTTTCGCATCGGCAAGTTTCGATCCAGCGCCAGGACCTGCAACCACATAGTCGGTTTTCTTTGACACCGAACCCGCGGCCTTGGCGCCGAGTCGTTCCGCCTGCGCCTTGGCCTCCTCACGTGTCATTTTTTCCAATGCGCCGGTGAAGACGACGGTCTTGCCGGCAATTGCTGTGTCTTTTTTCGGCTTTTCGGCATCGAGAATTTTCACTTCCCTCGTCAATCGCTCGACAATGCCGCGGTTGTGATTCTCCCCGAAATAGGCGGCGACCGCCTGGATCACAGTGTCGCCGATCTGATCGAGCGCATCCATTTCTGCGATCGCCTCTTCGTCGCCTTTTGCGACCTTTAGTCCCGCATCGTGGAAAGCCTTCCACGAGCCGTAGCCGCGGGAAAGCGCAAGGGCAGTGGTTTCGCCGACATGGCGGATGCCAAGGGCATAAACAAATCGGTCAAGCGAAATCTCGCGCCGCTGTTCGATTGCATCGAACAGATTTCGGACCGACGTTTCGCCATAACCTTCCTGCTCATCAAGCTTGATCTTTCTGTTGCGCTGGGCAAGCGTGAATATGTCGGCCGGCTCCTCGATCCACTTTTTCTCGAAGAAAAATTCGATCTGTTTCTCGCCGAGTCCCTCGATATCAAAGGCGCGGCGCGAGCAGAACAGCTTGAGATGCTCGATCTTCTGGTAGGGACACGCGAATTCGCCCGTGCAGCGGGCGCGGGCGCCCTCCTCTCCGGCCGCCGTTTCCTCACGCATGATGTCGGTGTGCAGATAGCACGGGCATTTTTTCGGAAATTGATAGGGCTTGGCGTCTTTCGGACGTTTATCGATCACGACATCGACGACTTGCGGAATGACGTCGCCCGCACGCTGAATGATGACGGTATCGCCAATGCGGATATCGCGACCTTCCCGCAGAGGCTCGCCATTTCCGCCGATGCCCTTGATGTAGTCCTCATTGTGCAGGGTCACGTTCTGGACAATCACCCCGCCGACCCCGACGGGCTCAAGCTGCGCAGTCGGGGTCAGCGCACCGGTTCGGCCCACGGTAATCAACACGCCGCGGACGACCGTCGTTGCCTGCTCTGCTGGAAATTTGTGAGCGATCGCCCAACGGGGTGATCGCGAAACAAAGCCGAGCCGCTCTTGCCAATCAAGCCGATCAACCTTGTAGACCACGCCGTCAATGTCGTAGTCGAGCTCGGCACGTCCCTCTTCGATCTTGCGGTGAAATGCAATTAGTTCATCGCTCGAGCGGCAGAGTTTGGTCAGCGGATTGGTCCTGAAGCCGCAGGTCTCGAACCATTTGATCATGCCCGTCTGTGTGTCGGAGGGCATCTCGCTCATCTCGCCCCATGCATAGGCGAAGAAGCCCAGGGGGCGTGAGGCCGTAATGGTGGGATCCTTCTGGCGCAACGAACCTGCGGCAGAATTGCGCGGATTGGCGAAGATCTGCTCGCCGGCGGCTTTTTGACGTTCGTTGAGCGCAAGAAAGGCCTTCTTCGTCATATAGACTTCGCCGCGTACCTCGCAGATTTCTGGCACATTGCGGCCCTTGAGCTTCTGCGGGACGTCCTTGAGCGTGCGGATATTGGCGGTGACATCCTCCCCTTCGGCGCCATCGCCACGCGTTGCAGCGGTGATGAGTTCACCTTCTTGGTACCGCAATGACATCGAAAGCCCGTCAATCTTCGGCTCAGCGCTGAACGCAAGCTTTTCGGCGTCGTCGAGTTTCAAGAAGCGGCGAATACGGGCAACAAAGTCGACCACGTCCTGTTCGCTAAACGCATTGTCGAGTGAAAGCATGGGCACTGCGTGCCGGACTTTCTTGAACCTGCCGGAGGGAGCAACACCAACCTTCAGTGACAGCGATTCCAGCGTGCGCAGGTCGGGAAAGCGCGCCTCGATCGCATTATAGCGCGCACGCAGCGCGTCGTATTCGGCATCGCTGACCGTCGGCCTGTCTTGCTGGTAGTAGCGCCTATCGTGCTGCGCGATCTCGCTCTGCAGCCGCGCGTGCTCGACCTTCGCCTGTTTGGCGGTGAGCAATTCGGCTGGAGTCTTATCGGTTTTGACTCTGGACATAGAATTACGGACGAACTTGACTCATCTTGCTCAGCTCGCCGCCTTGATCAACCGCTCGGCCGCTGCACGAGCTTCGCTGGTGATTTCGGCTCCGGCAAGCATGCGGGCAACCTCCTCGCGCCGGCGTTCGGCGACCAGTTCGGTAACGCGCGTCGCAACACGCTTTCCTTTTTCCAACGGGTCCTTGCTGATGAGATAATGATGGTCGGCGCGTGCCGCCACCTGAGGCGCATGCGTTACTGCCAGCACCTGCACGCCGCGGGCGAGCTTCGCAAGGCGCATGCCAATGGCATCGGCCACCGCACCGCCGACTCCTGTATCGATTTCGTCGAAAACGAGCGTCGGCGCGGACCCGCGATCGGCGAGCACGACTTTGAGCGCAAGCAGGAAACGCGCCAGCTCGCCACCGGATGCGACTTTCATCAAAGGTCCCGGGCGCGTGCCGGGATTCGTTTGCACCCAGAACTCCACCCGGTCGATACCATTTGGCCCTGCCGACGCTGGGTCACTGTCGATTTGCGTTGAGAATTTGGCGCGCTCCAGCTTGAGCGGCTTAAGTTCCCCGTTAACTGCCTTGTCGAGAGCGGCGGCGGCCTTCCCGCGCGCCGTCGAGAGCACATTCGCGGCGGTACTGTAGGCGGCATCGGCTTCAACGGCCGCTGCCTCGAGCGTCTTGAGCCTTTCCTCGCCGGCGTCAATAAGGGCGATATCCCCATTGTACTTGAGCGCAAGCGCCGAAAGCTCATCCACGGGTACATTGTATTTGCGGGCCGCTGCGCGAAGCGCAAATAGACGTTCCTCTATGCGTTCGAGTTCAGCTGGATCGAAGTCGGCAGCGCGCAATGCCGCCTCGAGATGCCCGCGCGTTTCATCGAGCGCGGTCAATGCAACATCTAGGGCTTTCACCGTCGGCTCGATCAGACCCGGTGCCTGTGTCGTCCGCCGCTCCAATCTGCGAATTACCCCGGACAGGGCGGGAACGCTTGAAGCAGCACCGGCGATGACCTCGTGCGCATCGCGCAAGTCCTCCGCCACCTTTTCCGCTTGCATCATGGACGTGCGCCGTTCGGACAGCGTCGTCTCCTCACCAGCCTGTGGTGAAAGCTTGTTGAGCTCCTCCACTGCATGGCGCAGCCAATCGCCCTCCCGCCTGGCACGCTCGATCTCCGCGCGATGCGCTTCGACTGCGGAACGCGTGTCGCGTCGCGACTGCCATAAATGCTCGACATCGGTCGCCTTGTCCTCAAGCCTTCCAAAAGCATCGAGCAACCGGCGGTGGGTCGCTGCGTCGGTCAGTGCACGTTCGTCATGCTGGCCATGGATCTCGACCAGGGCTGCACCAAGCTGCTTGAGCACCTGAACGCTTACCGGCTGATCATTGACGAAGGCACGCGTCCGGCCGTCGGCAAGCTGAACACGACGGAGAATCAGTTCGTCCTCGGCCGGAATATCGTCGGCGGCGAGTAAGGCGCGGGCGGGATGTCTCCTGTCGACGTCGAACACCGCCGTAACCTGCCCCTGCTCAACGCCCTGACGTACGAGCGCCTGATCCCCCCGACCGCCCAAAGCCAACGCGAACGCATCCAGGAGGATCGACTTTCCGGCGCCGGTCTCACCGGTAAGAACGGCAAGACCGCCGGCAAAATCGATGTCGAGCCGGTCGATCAATACGATGTCACGGATAGAGAGTCGGGAAAGCATCGGCCGATCCAAGAGCCTATGGATTCGCCATCATTAAAGAGCCGGATGGCTGGCACAAGGCTTGTGCGGGGCCCGGCCAAGCTATTGTGAATCCAATGTGACGACTTCAGCCCAGGCCGACGCCTTTGAACGCCTTGCTGATCCAGGAGCCTTCGTTCTCCTTGGGCTCCAGGCCACCGTTCTTCACGAGGGCATAGGCATGTTTGTACCAGGTGCTGTCGGGGAAATTGTGCCCAAGCACGGCGGCCGCAGTCTGCGCCTCCTCAACTATGCCGAGTGCCATGTAACTCTCCGTCAGCCGCATGAGCGCCTCCTCGACATGGCGCGTTGTCTGGTACTTGGTCACGACAACTTTGAAGCGGTTAATTGCGCCGGTGTAATCCTTCTTATGCAGATAGTAGCGCCCAATCTGCATTTCCTTGCCGGCAAGCTGGTCGCGGGCAACTTCGACCTTTTGCTTCGCATTGACCGCGTATTCGCTGGTTGGATATTTGCGTATGACTTCGTCGAGCGCCGCGAGCGCTTTCTCGGTCCGCGCCTGGTCTCGCGTTACGTCGGGAATTTCGTCAAAGTATGAGGACGCTATCAAAAATTGTGCGTAGGCAGCATCCGAACTTCCTGGATGCAACGTGATGTAGCGCTTGGCCGCGTTGACACAGTCCTCGTATTCGCCGGCCTGATAGTATGCATACGACGACATTATGAGGGATTTTCGCGCCCATTCGGAGTAAGGGTGCTGGCGGTCGACTTCCTCGAATTTCTTGACCGCTTCCCGCGGATCCTTCTTTGCGTTGAGGAGATAGAGGCCCTCGTTGTAGAGCCGGTCAGCGGGCTCATCAGGCGGCGTGTCATCCTTTTTCGCAAAAAAATCAAAGCTGCTGCAGGCCGCGACACTTCCGGCCAGGAGGGCGACCACCAAGACGCGCGACAAGCGCACCCAGCGCACAGTTTTTGGCTGCGTGGTCATGCCTGCGCGGTCCCTCGTCGGCGCGACATCATTGGTTTTTCCGGCCCGCACTCATCCACGCGAAATGCGTCGCTTCCCCCGAAAACCGTCTTTACAGGGACGGTCAACCGCGCCGGTTTACCCGAAAACATGCGCTCTCGCCATGCGAGTAATCCGACATTCGGCCCGGATTAAGGCGACGGTTAAGGCAAAAATCTGAGCTTTTCAGGACACTTCCGGGCCATAAGCCGGAGCTGCAAGCCCCGCAATGATGCCGGCACGTCCACGAACCCGACGAACGGGTTCCGCGGCATCGACCACCCGCCATGCACTGGGATCGGCCATAAGTGCGGAGAGCACCGCATGATTGAGCTTATGACCACCGCGCACGGTCTTGTAGGCGGCAAGCAGTGGCTGGCCCGCGAGTGCGAGATCACCGATTGCGTCAAGGACTTTGTGACGAACGAACTCGTCGGCAAAGCGCAGGCCTTCCGGATTGAGCACGCGATCTTCGCTGACGACGAGCGTGTTCTCGAATGACGCGCCGAGCGCGTAGCCGGCACTCCACAGCTTGGCGACATCTCGCATGAAACCGAACGTACGCGCGCGGGCGATCTCGCGGCGGAATGAGTCAGGCTCAATATCGAGTGAAAGCGCCTGTCGACCAATTAATGGATGGTCGAATTCGATTTCGGCTTCGACGCGGAAGCCATGTTCATACGGCCGCAACTCCCCGTATGCGCCATCTTTGGCAACGGACACGGTCTTCGTCACCTCGATATAGCGGCGCGGAAGCGCGCGCGCTGTAAGGCCGGCCTGGTCGATGGCATCGACAAACGCGGCAGCGCTGCCATCCATGATCGGTACTTCCGGCCCGTCGATTTCGACGACCGCATTGTCGACGTGGAGGCCGCGCAGCGTCGCCAGCAAATGTTCGGCGGTCGAGCATAGCGGGCCCTTGGCATCGCCCAGAACGGTGGCAAATTCGGTGGCGGTGACGGCGCGCACATCCGCGCGGATTTCGCGCTCGATTGAGCCGTCGACAGTTACGCGCTGAAATACAATGCCGGTATCATCGTCGCCGGGATGGAGAGTAAGCGTGGCCGGGAGCCCGGAATGTACCCCGATGCCAGAAACGGCAACCGGGTGGCGTAGCGTTGTTTGCTTAGCGCCTTTCATTTACCCAATTTCCGCCGGCCGAAAGCAGGCCGAGCGGCCCCATCCCCTAAGGCCCCCAAGGGGCCACATTTTCGCCTTTAGCCCAAACCGCCCATGTTGACCGGACGGCAACCCCAAGGACTCGAAAAGTCCCTTTCACTCCTGAAACTTAGGCTATTGCACCGGTATCCTCCAACTCACGCTTTCTTACCGACTGTTACTCTTTTTTGCCGCATTTGACGGGCTTTGAAACGGCCCGTCCATTTATCCAACCAATAAATCGGCCGACGACTTTCCCGTTGAAGCAGCACCGGCATCCTCATAACGCCGGTTGTTTGAAAAACATATTGTTCTTCAAACAATTAGAACATAGCCCGGTCAGCAAGCGGCCCCGCCTCCAAATGAAAGCGGGGCCGATTTTCGGTCCATCCTGAGGTCAGTTGGCTTGGCGCCGCAGGAAGGCGGGGATGTCGAGCTGATCCTCCTCGCCGGAATTATGCACAGGCGCATTGCGACCGTGAGGGTCGAGACCATGCGGAGCCGCCCTCCGCGCATACTCCGATACGGGGTCCGCGGGCCGGCCCTCCGGGTGACGAGCCGTCGGGCGCTGTTGAGGGCGCTCGAACTGTGGCATTGGTCGCGCAGTGCGCGGCATCGGAGCTGCTGCCGGCCCTTCCGCTTCTGCTCGGCGTCCCAGCCCGACCGAGGCAAGCCGCTGCATCAATGACATCCGGCGCTTCTCGGGATGATCGTCCGCGAGTTCGCCTCGCTGCGCTCGAATCTCGTTTTGCGCAGGGATTGGAAGCTCGTCGATCCGCGGCATACGTGGAGTCCGGGCCATCATGCGTTCCGGCGCTGGCGGAATGAACGCGGCCGGCATCGGCGGGTCAGCGTGCGGCGCTTCGGCCTGGGCTGATTCAAAGAGCGATGGCTTCATCGGCATCGGCCGAATGGAGACGTCTTCGATCGCGGTTGGCGGCAGGATAGCGGCTGCCACTGCCGCATGTGCGGCAGATTCGACCGAAGGCGCAACGTGCGCCGCAGGCGCGCGTTCGATCCGATCCGCAATGCGACGGCTGTCGTTTCGTATTTTGCCGGCAAGCTCCCTGAGGGCGCTCTCCGCGGGCTGCGCATGCCGTGCGTGACCCGTGTTGTCGATCCCGGTCGCGACGACCGATACCCGTATAATTCCCTCGAGGGTCTCGTCGAATGTCGCCCCGACGATGATGTTCGCGTCCTGATCGACTTCCTCGCGAATGCGGGTTGCGGCTTCGTCGACTTCGTAGAGCGTCAAATCCTTGCCGCCGGTAATCGAGATCAACAGGCCTCTGGCGCCCTTCATTGAGGCGTCGTCGATCAGTGGGTTGGAAATCGCGGCCTCGGCTGCCGTCAGCGCCCGTTTTTCGCCTGACGCCTCGCCGGTGCCCATCATCGCCTTGCCCATCTCTCGCATTACCGCGCGCACGTCGGCAAAATCGAGATTGATCAGGCCTTCCTTGACCATGAGGTCGGTGATGCAGGCTACGCCCGAATAGAGCACCTGATCAGCCATGGCAAAGGCGTCGGCAAACGTGGTCTTTTCATTGGCCACGCGGAACAAGTTCTGGTTGGGGATGATAAGGAGGGTGTCCACCACCTTTTGCAGTTCCACGATGCCGGCCTCGGCAAATCGCATGCGACGCTGGCCTTCGAATTGGAACGGCTTTGTGATCACTCCAACCGTGAGGATCCCGAGCTCTCGTGCCGTCTTTGCAATTACGGGAGCAGCGCCCGTGCCTGTGCCACCACCCATTCCGGCCGTGACAAATACCATGTGTGCGCCGGTGAGGTGATCGCGAATTTCGTCAATCACCTCCTCTGCGGCGGCACGACCGACTTCAGGCTGTGACCCAGCGCCGAGACCTTCGGTCACCTGAGTCCCCATCTGGATGATGCGTTCTGCCTTGGACATCGTGAGTGCCTGGGCATCTGTATTGGCGACGACGAAATCGACGCCTTGCAGGCCTGCAGCGATCATGTTGTTGACGGCATTGCCGCCGGCACCGCCGACGCCAAAGACGGTGATGCGAGGTCTCATCTCGCGAATATCGGGAATCGTCAGGTTGATGGTCATGTTTGCCTCATGATTGCACGGGCAGCAGGCTTTGCGTTGCGCGGAAGGCGCAATTGCAACTGCACGCCGCCGAACTGGGCCGGTCTGCCACCGGCCATTCGTGGTTCCGTTGATGAAGGGTCAGAAACTTTCGCGCAGCCATCGTCCGACCCGTGCCATGTAACCGCCCGTTCCTGTCATCAATTGCCGCGTTCGCCGCGGTTCGAAGTGTTCAAGGTGGGCTGCCTGTGGATAGACAAGCAGACCCGCTGCAACAGCGAAGGCCGGACCCTTGGCCGATTCCGGCAGTCCGGCCAGTCCAAGCGGACGCCCGATACGTACCGGTCGCCTCAGAACGCGTGCGGCGAGGTCGGCAAGGCCCGTCAATTGGCTCGCGCCTCCCGTCAATACGACGCGTCCGCGCGGTTCGGCCGCGAACGGCGATGCCGCAAGGCGATCACGAACCATCTCTAGGATCTCCTCCACTCTCGGCCTGATGATTCGCACAAGCGAAGCCCGCGAGACGAACTGCGGCGGCTCACGCTCATCGTCCTCGACCGGTGGTACCGTGATCATGTCCCGTTCATCCGATCCGCCCGCTAAAACACTGCCATAAATCGCTTTGATTCGCTCAGCGTCGGCGACACGGGTGTTGAGACCTCGGGCAAGATCCATGGTTACGTGGTTGCCGCCGAGGGCAAAACCATCGGCGTGCACGAACTTGCCGGCGGAAAATACCGCCAAACTCGTGGTTCCCGCGCCCATGTCGACAGTCGCCACCCCTAAATCGGCCTCGTCATCAGCGAGAGCCGCAAGCCCCGCCACGTAGGGGGACGAGACCATGGCCTCCACCGACAGATGGCTGCGCTCGACAGTGAGCATCAGGTTGCGCACTGTCGCCACGTCGGCGGTGACCATGTGCATATCCACGCCGAGCTGATGGCCGAGCATGCCGCGCGGTTCACGAATGCCCGTAGCGGCGTCGACGGCGTAACCGATCGGCAGCGAGTGCAATACAGCGCGGCCGTCGCGGACCGAATGACGGCTCGCCGCCGCCAGCACGCGGCCGATATCCGCCTCGGTTACGGTGCCGGTCGCAAGATCAATATTCGCATTAAACCGCTCGCTTCCTAGCCGGCCGCCGGACATCGAAACCACAACCGACTCGAGCTGCACGCCGGCCATGCTTTCGGCGATCGCGATCGCCTGACGGGCCATTTCCTCGGCCTCGCCAAGATCGACGACCGAGCCGCCCTTCATGCCGCTCGCCGCTGTGTGAGCAAAACCCATCAGTTTCACGCCGTGGCTTCGCCGGCGCAGCACATCCTGCGGTGCTTGGGGTTCAAGCCGCGCGATCAGGCAAACAACTTTGCTGGTACCAATATCGAGGCCGGCTACGACGGCCGTGCGTTTGGGCGATACCGGCTTCATCTTCGGGGTGAGGCCGAAACGCAGCACGGTCATGCCTCGCCCCCCTTGGTCGGCTTGGCCTTCCTCGCCTTTTCCATTTCCCAGAGAGTCTGCTCGCGCGCGGCAGCGGCTGCATCGGATTGGCGTACAGTGACGCGATCAGGCAGCCGAAGATCGATCGCAACGATATCCCGTGAGAGAAGCTTCTTGCTGCGGTCGAGATCGACAAGAATTCGAAGTGCCTGGTCCGCCTCACTTTCCGGCAACAAGACCTCTACCCCATTTTTCAGGTGCAAATTCCAGCGTCTTTCGCCGACCAGCACCGAGGACTCGGTCAACTGTGCAATCGTCGGAAAACGCGCGACGACATAAAGGAAGTCGCGAGCGGATTGCTCCGCGCCTTTGCCGACCACGAGCGGCAACGTGGAGAAACGCGCCGGTACAGTCGGTTCAAGGACGGTACCGTCAGTGGCGATGAGTGCGATGCGGCCGTCTCGCTGCCAGAGGGCAAATGGCTTGCGCTCCTTGATCTCGATACGCAGTCGATCAGGATACAGTTTAAGGACGGCCGCATTCTCGATCCACGGATTGGCCATCAAGCGTGCGCGAGCGAGAGCAGCATCCAGAAATAGAAGAGATGAATGATCGCTGATGCCGGCCAGCATCAAAACTTCTTCACGGCTGACTTCGTGCCCGCCAGCCAGCGCTATTTCGGAAATACGAAAACCAAGTTTATTGGCGGCCGCATCGCAGAGATCCTGAACATTCTCGGCAATCTGCGCCTCGTGCCCGCCCCTAACCACCCCGTAGCCCACGCTTGCAAGAAGCAGCAAGGCAGCAGCCGAAGAACCGGCACCGCGCGGTACGTTCAGATTTACCAGGGCGCTGTTCCAGCGCCGTACCGAACGCAGCCAGCGCCAGTCATACAACCGCGCCCACAATCCAGACGATGCACGCCGTTTCAGCCTGAGTGATTGAGCGACGCGTCCTCGGCCTTCCATCGCAACCCACTGTTCAAACATAGCGCCCCGCAGGGAACGCAAGCACCAGCACGCGCATGACGCCGGTCATGCCCGAATTCCGGCTTCAGATGAGACATCCCTGTCCCTCGGAGGCCGCCGTCAGCGGTGAAGTCTGCACGCACGACTTCGCGGCAGCCGAACGCGGGCTGCGCCGCCAACGCCTAGTCTTCGGCGTTATTGGTAAATGATTAGTAAAATTTGAAGGAATTCCGCAGCTTCTTCTTGGAATTGCAGCCTGATCGAAGCGTCAGCGATCCAAAGAAGCGTCTTCGATCATCCACTTCACCAGCTCTCCGAATTCGATACCCGCGTGCAGGGCAAGCTCAGGCACCAGCGAGGTTTCGGTCATGCCAGGCTGCGTATTGACCTCAAGGCAGAACAAACCTTTTGCGATGTCGTTTCTGTCATCAAAGCGAAAATCAGAACGGGTGACACCGCGGCAACCCAGCGCGCGATGCGCCGAAAGCGCCAGGCGTTGAACTTCACGGTACACGTCCGGAGCGATCGGCGCCGGCAGAAGATGCTTCGAGCCGCCGGGAGCGTATTTGGCCTCATAGTCGTAAAATTTGACAGTCGGAATGATTTCAATGACCCCTAATGCTTGTTCACCCATCACGGCGCAGGTGAGCTCCTTGCCGGCTATATACGGTTCCACCAGAACGTCATCGCCAAATGCCCAGTCAGCACGCATCAATTCCTGCGGCGGGTGCTTGTGGTCATCACGGACAATGAAAACCCCGACGCTTGAGCCTTCCGAAACCGGCTTGATCACATAGGGCGGCGGAAGCAAATGGCGCTTGGCTGCATCCTTGCGCGCGGCCGTTACTCCTCCCGGTACGGGTACACCCGCCGCTTTGAGGATTGTCTTGGCGATATCTTT
Source organism: Pseudolabrys sp. (assembly GCA_035691545.1). GTDB lineage: Bacteria > Pseudomonadota > Alphaproteobacteria > Rhizobiales > Xanthobacteraceae > Pseudolabrys. Next base: position 15,805 of record DASSIT010000047.1, read on the forward strand.
TTGCATCGCGAGCGCCGAGGCGAGCACTCCGGAATGAGTATAGGGGATGCCCAGCACCTCGAGCATGCCTTGCAGCGTTCCGTCTTCACCGGGACGGCCGTGCAGTACATTCAGTGCGACGTCAGGTTTGAGGCGACGCAACGTCGCCGCAATGTCGCGGTCAACGTCGACACGGCTGACTTGATAGCCGGCCCGTTCGACAGCATCGGCACAGGCCTTGCCGGAGCGCAGCGAAATCTCACGTTCCGCCGACCAGCCACCCATGAGAACCGCAACGTGTTTCATTGACTCAGCTTTTCACTCCGACCCGTTTTATCTCCCATTCCAAGTCGACTCCCGAATGCGTCTTCACCCTTTTCCGGACCGATTCGCCAAGAGTTTCAAGATCGTTCGCGCTCGCCCCGCCAAGGTTGATCAGGAAATTGCTGTGAAGCTCGGAGACCTGCGCGCCGCCGATCGTGAGCCCACGACAGCCGGCATCGTCGACAAGCTTCCACGCGCTCTGGCCCTGAGGATTCTTGAAAGTCGATCCGCCCGTCCGGTTGCGCGGCTGACTGGCTTCGCGTTTCTTCTTGATCGCCGCCATTTCTGCCGCAATTTCTTCGGGCTCACCTGGCTTGCCTTGCAAGATAGCGGTCGTGAAGATGACATCATCCCCGACGCCGCAATGACGATATAAGAAACCCATATCCCCATTGCTGAAATTATGCAGATTGCCGCGACGGTCGACGCCGCGTGCCTCGACAAAAATGTCCTTGGTCTCGCCGCCATAGGCTCCGCCGTTCATGCGCAACGCACCGCCAATTGTTCCGGGTATGCCGCTTAGAAATGCAAGGCCCGCCGTGCCAGCAGCCTGAGCCGCGCGCGCCACCATCACGTCGAGCATTGCTGTTCCCACAGTGGCGCGATGATTCTCTATCGTCACCTCGTTGAAGCCCCGTCCCAGTCGGATCACCACTCCAGGCACGCCGCCGTCGCGCACGATCAAATTCGAGCCGGCGCCTATCACCGTGACGGGAACCTCCGAAGGCAGGTTGCGCAGGAAATAAGCGAGATCATTTTCATCATCGGGCATGAAAAAGGCTTGTGCGGGGCCGCCGACGCGAAACCAGGTGAATTCTCCGAGCGGCTGATTGGCCAAAAGCCGCCCGCGCAGTTCGGGCATCTTGGATTTCAGTTCCGGGACGATGTCGGGGAAGCTCATAGCGCTTTCAGTTCTGCAGGAAGTGCCTGCGCCCATTGAGTGATCGAGCCGGCGCCGAGACAAACGACGTAGTCGCCCGGCTTTGCCAATTTCTTAACCAGTGACGCAAGCCTCTCCGGGCCTTCCAGCGGAATCGCGTTCTTGTGGCCGTGCGTGCGTAAGCCTCTAATCAAGGAATCACGATCCGCACCCGCAATCGGCTGTTCCCCGGCGGGATACACCGGCGCAATGATCACTGCATCGGCATCGTTGAAACAGGTGCAGAATTGCTCGAAGAGATCGTGAAGCCGCGTGTAGCGATGTGGCTGCATCACTGCGATCACCTGACCTTTGGCGCTTTCGCGGGCGGCGCGCAGCACCGCCGCGATCTCGACCGGATGATGCCCGTAATCGTCAATGATGACCGCTCCGTTCCATTCACCGACCCGCGTAAATCGACGTTTTACCCCGCCAAAACCGGCAAGCGCCTTGCGGATCACGTCGCTCGTGAGCCCCAATGCGTGCGCAACCGCAATCCCAGCCACCGCATTGAGCGCGTTATGGCGACCAGGCATCGGCAAGATAAGACTATCGATCGTATGCGAGGTTTTTCCCTCCCGATCACGAAAGAGAACAGAGAACCTGGACTCGCCATTGAGATGTCCGAGATTGGTGAGTCGCACGTCTGCCTGCGGATTCTCGCCGTAAGTAATGATGCGCCGGTCCTCCAGCCTGCCGACGAGCGAATGGACCACGGGGTGATCAGTGCACATTACAGCGAAGCCGTAGAACGGGACGTTTTCGATAAATGCGCGGAATGCGTCCTGCACGGCGTCGAAGGTGTGAAAATGATCGAGATGTTCAGGATCGATATTCGTGACGATGGCAATATCCGCCGGCAGCTTCAGAAATGTCCCGTCAGATTCGTCGGCCTCGACCACCATCCAGTCCCCCGCCCCGAGGCGCGCGTTAGTACCGTACGCATTGATGATGCCGCCGTTGATCACAGTCGGATCGAGCCCACCGGCGTCGAGCAACGATGCGACCAGTGACGTTGTAGTTGTCTTGCCGTGGGTGCCGGCAATTGCAATGCAGCTTTTAAGCCGCATCAATTCGGCGAGCATCTCGGCGCGCCGTACGACCGGAAGCCGTTTGATCCGCGCGGCGATGAGCTCTGGATTGTCGCGCTTTATGGCTGAAGAGACGACCACGACATCGGCACCGTCGATATTCTCGGCCTTGTGGCCGATCGCGACCCTGACGCCCTTGTCACGCAGACGTTTAACGTTTGCGCTGTCCGCAACATCGGAGCCGGTTACATTGTAGCCGAGATTGACCAGCACCTCAGCAATGCCGCTCATGCCAATCCCGCCGATGCCGACAAAATGCACCGGACCGATATCCCGCGGCAGCTTCATGAATATCGCCCTCAGCCTTTCTTGCAAGCGACCGGAACAGCCGGCCCGCCTGTCGATTGCGCAATGTCATGCAGGACGCGGAGGGCCGAAACAAGACCGGTCCGCAGTCGACGGCTATTTTCCCGCCACTTTTATTACCAGATCGGCAAGCCTGTCGGCGGCGTCGAGAGTGCCGGCCGATTTGGCGGCCTGGGCCATGCGGACGAGCCGCGCCGGATCGTTCGAAAGCGACGTGATTTCCCACGCCAGCCGCTCGGCGGTGAAGTCCGGCTGTTCGATGCGGACAGCTCCTCCGGCGGCCTCGAGCACACCGGCATTGGCCAACTGATCCTGATCCAATGCATTCGGCAACGGGACCAGCATCGCCGGCCGGCCGATGGCGGAAAGCTCTGCAACCGTGGATGCGCCGGAACGCGAGATGACGATATGCGCCGCAGCCATTCGCGCCGGTAAATCCGGAAAGAATGACGCAACTTCTGCCACAACTCCGAGTCGGGCATAAGTGGCCCGCACGGTTTCGAGGTCCTCGGCGCGCGCCTGTTGGACAATGCTGAGCCTCATCCCGAGGCCGGCATCGAGCAACGCAATTGCCGCCGGCACAACCTCGGACATCACGCGCGCACCCTGGCTGCCGCCGAACACCAGCAGCCGGAGTTTCCCATCGGCGGGCGCGGCGTAAGGCGCCTTCGCCGCGGCGACCACTTGGGGACGCACCGGGTTGCCGGTGAAAGTTAACTTGCTCTGCCAGTGCCGATTGAAATTTTTGAGCGAACGGAAACCGGTCGCGATGGCGCTGACCCTCGGAGCCAGAAACCGATTGGCGCGGCCCATCACGCCATTCTGTTCGTGTAGTATGGTCGGGACCGCGCGCCAGCTTGCTGCCATGAGAGGAGGCACGGTCGGATAACCGCCAAAGCCGACGACGACGACTGGTTTAATGCGGCCAAGCAACGTCCACGCCTTCGCACTGCCAAGCGCGAGGAGTGCCGCAGCGCGTGCCAACGCTATCGGATTGCGGCCCTGCACCGTCGCGCTTGGGATAATATGCACCGCTCGCGCCGAAAACTCGAACTGGGCCGCGCGATGGTCTGTGGCAAGGTCGACGGTCATGCCGCGCTGACCAAGAGCGACAGCCAGGGCTTCCGCGGGAAACAAATGACCGCCGGTTCCGCCAGCCGCAAGAAGCACGAGCGGCGCGCCGCTCGCGGGCATTACACCGGACTCCCGGCCACCGCGAAATTTTGCGGAATCATTGCGGCACGCGGTTGTTCGCGCGTCAGTGCGAGCAGCATGCCCATCGCGTAGGCAATCGAAATCATCGATGAGCCACCGTAGGAAATGAAAGGCAACGTCATGCCTTTGGCAGGAATGAGATGCAAATTCACCGCCATATTGATTGCGGATTGCGTCGCAAACAGGATGGTGAGACCGGCCGCCGCAAATCGAGTGAACGCATCATCATTTCGCATCGCACGGATCAGCATACGGATGACGACGAATGCAAAAAGTGCAACGAGTACCAGGCAAAGCGCAACGCCGAATTCCTCCGCTGCGACAGCGAATACGAAATCGGTGTGACTCTCAGGCAGCAGTCGCTTGACCGTACCCTCACCCGGACCTTTGCCGAACCACCCGCCACGCATGAAGCTTTCTGTCGCAATGTCGATATTGAACGTGTCACCGGAGGCGGGATCGAGAAATCGTTGGATGCGCCGCGCTACATGCGGCACCGTGTAATAAGCGCTGAGCAGGCCGACGCCGGCGAGACCCGCAATCCCCGCAACCCAAACCAGGCGCATGCCGGCCATGAAGAACAGCGCACTCCAAACCAGCGCGATCAGCATCGTCTGACCAAAATCCGGTTGCACCACCAGGAGCGCGACGACTGTCAGCAGGATTGCAAGCGAGAATGTATTCGCCGGCATATCGGGGCGTTTCGAGGATTCTCCGAACAGCCACGCAACGATGACAACGAAAGCCGGTTTAAGGAATTCTGACGGCTGCACGCTTACGCCAAGCAATACGAGCCAGCGGCGTGCACCCTTTATCTCAGGTCCGAAGAACGGCGTCGCCGCAACAAGGACGAGACTCACCACGAACACGATCAGCGACAGCCGGCGAATTTGACGTGGATTGAGGAACGATACGCCGAGCATTACGGCAGTAGACGGTATAAGAAACAAGATGTGCCGGTTGACGAAGTAGAACGGATCAAGGCCGAGTCGGCCCGCGACGGGGGGACTTGCCGCAAGCGAGAGCACAACTCCGGCCAGCATCAGTGCCCCGACTGCAGCAAGGGTCAGCCGGTCGACTGTCCACCACCATTCGCCGATAGGCGTCCGTTGCGCACGCGAAAGCATCGTCTGAGTCCCCGTACGGCCCAAGCTGACGCCTCGCGGTTTAGGAAGCATTAACGGTCGTTGTCACTCCCGGCATTCCCCGCACGATGTCGCAGAAGGCTTTGCCGCGGACTTCGAAGTTTGGATATTGGTCGAACGACGCGCAGGCGGGCGACAGCAGAATTACCGGCTCCCGCAGTCCCGATGCAACTGCGTCACGAGTGGCCGCGTCTATCGCCGCTGGTAAGTTGCCGTTGATCTCATGCGGCACCCTGCCCTCCAGCGTCCCGGCAAATTCGGCAGCGGCTTCGCCGATCAAATAGGCTTTCCGAATCCGCGGAAAGAATTGGCCCAGACCGCTGATCCCGCCGGTTTTCGGCTTCCCGCCCGCAATCCAGAAGATGTCATGAAAGCTCGCAAGTGCCTTGGCTGCGGAGTCGGCGTTTGTCGCTTTCGAATCATTGACGAACAACACGTTGCCCTTGCGGCCAACCTGTTGCATCCGATGAGCCAGGCCGGGAAAAGTTCTCAGGCCTTCCCTAACGGCATCCGCATTGCTGCCGAGCGTAATGCAAGTGGCAAGCGCGCAGGCGGCATTCTGGGCATTGTGTAAACCACGCAGTGAACCGATGCCGGCCAGGTCTGCCATCGTCTCGGACTTGCCGTTTGTGGAGCGGATGATACGGCTGCCGTCAGCGTAGTAGCCGTCGAAAAGCGGTGACAAAACTGAAACGCGCACGACCGTCTTGCCGGCACGCTCGATGCGATCAGCCGCCGCTCGGGTATAATCGTCATCAACATCGATCACGGCGGTATTGCCCGGCCCGACATTTGCAACAAGCCGCTCCTTGATGGCGGCATAGTTCTTCATACTGCCATGCCGATCGAGATGGTCTTCCGACACGTTGAGCAGGATTCCGACCGTCGGCTTGAGCGAAGGCGCCAAATCGATCTGATAAGAAGAGACCTCGAGAACATAGGCCCGTCCGGCCGCGAACGGTTCGAGAGCAAGCACTGGCACGCCGATGTTTCCGCCCATTTGCGCATCTCGTCCGTCGCTACGGAGCAGGTGGGCAATGAGTGCGGTTGTGGTCGATTTGCCATTGGTGCCTGTTATCGCGATCAACGGGCAGGCCGGGCCCGATTTCGCACGCTCCCGGCAAAACAATTCGATATCGCCGATTACGTCGACGTTGGCCTTGCGGGCCAGCGCCGCAGTCCAGTGTGGTTGAGGGTGCGTCAGCGGCACGCCCGGGGCCAGCACCAGGGCCGCCAATTTCGACCAATCCAGATCACGCAGATCTTGCGTATTCAGGCCGGCCGCCTTCGCTTCTGCAATTTTTTTGTTCTCATCGTCCCACGCGATGACGTCGGCATTGCCGGCGGCAAGCGCACGCGCCGCCAGCAGGCCCGAACTACCGAGGCCGAAGACCGCGACCCGTTTTCCCTCGAACGTGGTTACTGCGATCAAGGCTCATCTCAACTTCAGCGTCGCCAGGCCTGCGAGCGCCAGCACAACTGCAACGATCCAGAACCGGATGACGATTTGCGGCTCGGTCCAGCCCAACTGCTCGTAGTGATGGTGAATTGGTGCCATCTTGAATACCCGCTTTCCGGTCAATTTGAACGAGACCACCTGGACGATCACCGATACGGCTTCCAGCACGAACAAACCGCCGACAATCGCAAGGACGATCTCGTGTTTGATGGCCACCGCGACTGCGCCGAGCAGTCCGCCGAGTGACAGCGAACCGGTATCCCCCATGAAGATCGAGGCCGGTGGAGCGTTGAACCAGAGAAAGCCGAGACCGGCGCCAATCACGGCGCCGCAAAGTACGGCAAGTTCGCCAGTTCCGGCGACGTAGTGGATTTGAAGATATTCCGCGAATACCGCGTTGCCGGCGAGATACGAAATAAGACCGAAGCTCGCCGCCGCGATCATCACCGGCACGATTGCCAGTCCGTCCAGCCCGTCGGTGAGATTTACGGCATTTCCCGCTCCGACGATAACGAACGCACCGAGCAACACGAAAGCCCAGCCAAGGTTGATCACCAATTCCTTGAAAAAGGGGAAGACGAGCGAAGTCGCAATGGGCCCGTGGCCGAGGTGCGCCAGCGCGGTGCACGCAAGAACTGCGATCAATCCCTCCGCCATCAACCGCGTTCGTCCGGCAAAGCCGGCATGGCTCTGGCTCGTCACCTTGAGGTAGTCGTCGTAAAACCCGATGAGACCAAATGACAACGTGACGCCCAGGACAACCCAGACATACGGACTTTTCGGATTCGCCCAGAGCAACGTCGACACCAGCAATCCCGACAAGATCATCAAGCCACCCATTGTCGGAGTGCCTTTCTTGGTGACCAGGTGGGATTGCGGGCCGTCACTGCGTATTGGTTGTCCCTTGCCTTGCTTGAGGCGCAACACATCGATGATCGGCCCGCCAAACAGGAAAACGAATACCAACGCCGTGACGATGGCGCCGCCAGTGCGGAACGTGAGGTATCGAAAAACATTGAGGAACGAGACTTTGTCGGAAAGCTCGGTCAGCCAGTAGAACATTGGGTTGAACCCTGACTAGTCAGCTTTGAGCCGGCGCCTGCTCGGACGCGGCTCGCTTGGGAAATTGCCGTTCCATAGCCTTCACGATGGATCCCATCTTCGAGCCGAGTGAGCCTTTCACCATGACGGCGTCGCCGGCACGAACGGCATCGAGCACTGCCGGTTCCAGCGCCGCTGCCGTCTCGGCATAGCCGCCCCGCGCACCGGAGGGAAGGGCTTCCCAAAGCACGCGCATCAACGGTCCAGAACAAAAGACCAGGTCGATGCCGCCGTTCTTGACCGCCGCCGCCAGAGAGCGATGCAAATCAGGGCCTTGAAGGCCCAATTCCAGCATGTCGCCGAGAACTGCGATACGGCGGCCCCGCTTGCCGATCGGCGCTTGACCCAGCAGCGCAATCGCCGCCCGCACCGACGCAGGGTTGGCATTATAACTTTCGTCAATCAGCAGTGCGCTGCCGCCCGGGACTGCCAGCACACTGCGCGCACCACGTCCGGCGGCTGGCCGAAGGCCACCCAACGCGAGCGCCGCAAGCGCAAGATCGGCTCCAGCAAGCGATGCGGCCGCAAGAACAGCAAGTGAATTGTGCACAAGATGGCGGCCTGGTGCACCGAGTTTATACGCGACCGCCTGTCCCAATATATTTGCCTCGACCGTTGAAGAGTCCGCTTGCAGCGACACCGCCGCGAGCCGAGCGTCAGCACGTTCGTGCTCACCGAATGAAACAACGCGCGCGATGCTTGCCGACCGGGCGGCCTGAGCCAGTCTCTCAAATAGGGCATTGTCGCGGTTGAGGACGGCCGCACCGCCGGGCTCGACGCCGGAGAATATTTCCGCCTTGGCGTCGGCGATTTTTTCAAGGGTACCAAAGAATTCGAGATGGACCGGTTCTATGGATGTGACGATCGCCACGTGCGGCCGTGCAAGCTTCGAGAGCGGAGTGATTTCGCCGGCATGGTTCATGCCGATTTCGAACACGGCATATTTTGCATTCGCCGGGCAGCGCGCCAGCGAAAGCGGCACACCCCAGTGATTGTTATAGGATGCAACGGACGCATGCGTTTCGCCGTCTGCCGCAAGCGCAAGCCGCAACGCCTCTTTTGTGCTGGTTTTGCCCACGGATCCGGTGACCGCGATGACTCTCGCATGCGTTCGCGCGCGCGCTGCGCGTCCAAGTTCGCGCAAGCCTTCCAGAACATCGGCAACGACGAGCAATGGCGCCTTCGGAAATCGCGAACGCTGCTTTTCGGCCACTACCGCGACTCCCGCGCCGGCATTTAGCGCATTGTTGACAAACTCATGGCCATCTCGGTTCTCGCCATGAATTGCGAAGAATGCATCACCCTTGCCCAGGGTGCGGCTGTCGATGGAAATGCCGGATATCTCGGCCGGGAGAACACCTGACCGATCCGCGTGCATTGCCGCCATCATTGCGCCGATGGTCCAGAGTCCGCTCATGCGACCTTCCCCTGCATGGCCGCAGCCACTACCTCATGGTCGGAGAACGGGAAAACACGGTCGCCGATAATCTGGCCTGTCTCGTGCCCCTTACCGGCAATCAGCAGTACGTCACCCGCCTTAAGCTCGGCAATCGCGCGCCTGATCGCTTCTGAACGATCTCCAATCTCCACGGCTCCGGCAGCACCCGCAAGTATCGCCGCACGAATGGACGCCGGATTTTCGCTGCGCGGATTGTCGTCGGTCACAATGACGCGGTCGGCGCCCTCGGCCGCGATCTGCCCCATGATCGGTCGCTTGCCCGCGTCGCGATCGCCGCCGGCTCCGAACAAAACGACGAGTTTGCCGCGCACATAGGGGCGCAGGCTCTCAATTGCTTTTTTCAGCGCATCCGGCTTGTGCGCATAGTCGATGAAAATGGGCGCGCCGTTGTAGTTGCCGGCAAGATCCAAGCGTCCCTTTGCGCCGGTGAGTTCTTCGAGCGCCGCAAACACGCGGGCCGGCTCACTCCCCGTCGCAATCGCAAGTCCGGCGGCAATTCCGGCGTTCTGCACTTGGAATGCTCCCACCAAAGGAAGCCTGACGTTGTAGGTCTTGCCGCCATGAGCAAACGTGACTTGCTGGGCGAATCCGTCGATGACGCCGCCGGCGAATTTAATGTCGTCGCCCCGTTCTCCAATCGTCATCACCCTGAGTCCGCGACGTTTTGCGACGTCGATCACTTGTCTTGCATAAGGGTCGTCGACTCCGATTACTGCCGTGCCACCGGGCAGGATTAGGTTTTCGAACAAGCGCAGCTTGGCAGCAAGATAGGCTTCGATGGTCGGATGATAGTCGAGATGATCACGCGAGAGGTTGGTATAGGCGCCGGCCATTACGTGCACTCCATCGAGCCGATACTGATCGAGGCCATGCGAAGAAGCTTCGAGCGCGAGGTGAGTGACGCCTTCTTCGGCCAATTGGTCGAGGGTGCGATGCAGTTCAACCGGATCCGGAGTCGTCAATGATCCGTAACGCTCTCCCTTCGGAGAAACGACGCCGACAGTGCCTATGCTTGCGGCGTTTAACCCAAGCACGCTCCAGATTTGGCGCGTGAATGCCGCGACAGAGGTCTTGCCGCTGGTGCCGGTGACTGCGACAGTGATCTCGGGCTGGCGCGAATAGAATTTCGCCGCGATGAGAGCCAACGACAGGCGGACGTTTTTGACCGGTACGAATACTGCCGCGTCCGGCAAACCCTCCGGCCGCTGCCTGGAGACGATGGCCACAGCGCCCGCTTCGACCGCTTGCCGCGCAAAACTAGACCCATCAGCTTTGGCACCCGCGATGGCGACGAAAAGAAATCCGGGTCGGACTTTGCGGCTGTCTGCTGTGACGCCGACGATTTCGACCGCCGCCAGCCGCGCATCGATCGCCGCATCGGGCAAAAGATCGCGCAGCTTCACCGCGACTCCTTCGCGCTCGCCAATAACAGCTGATCTGCCTTGGGCAAATCGAAGCGCGGCCGCATATCGAGCAGCGGCGCAACACGCTCGATCACCCTGGCGCCGACCGGCACGGCGTTCCAACCCGATGTCGTAAAGCCATGGGTTTCGGGTAGTCCCTGTGGTTCGTCGAGCATAATGAGCATCAAGTAGCGTGGCTTGTCTGCTGGCAGAATGGCGGTAAAACTGGTCAAGACTTTGGTTTTGGAATAACGCCCGCCGACCACCTTCTCCGAGGTACCGGTCTTTCCGCCCACATAATAGCCCAGAACATTGGCACGGGTCGCAGTACCTTTTTCAACGTTCAGGCGCATCAAATATCGCATTTTCTCCGCAGTTTCGGGCTTGATGACCCTTTTTGCCAGCCGATCGGCATCGGCCTGATTCCGCTTCAGGAATGTGGGAGGAATCATCTTGCCGCCGTTAACGAGCGCGGAAATGCCCATCACCGCCTGAAGCGGTGCAACCGACAAGCCATGCCCAAACGCAATCGTAACGGTATTGAGTTCCCCCCAATGCTTCGGAACCAGAGGTTCTGCGCTTTCAGGCAGTTCGGTGCGAAGGCGGTCCAGTTGGCCAAGCTTCTTGAGGAAGGCCTTGTGGTAATCGACGCCGAGCGAAAGCGCCATGCGCGCCGTTCCGATATTCGACGAATAGGTAAAGATCTCAGGGACCGTGAGCACCCGCCTCTGCGCGTGAAAGTCATGAATCTCGAACTTGCCGTAACGCAAGGGCATTCGCGCATCGAACGACGACGATAACGAGATACGGCCACTGTCGAGAGCCATGGCGAGCGTGAGCGCCTTGAACGTCGAGCCCATCTCATAGACGCCAGTCGTGAGCCTATTGAGATGATCGGGGTCGTTAGCATCCCGCGGATTGTTCGGATCAAAATCGGGCTCGGACGCCATAGCGACGATCTCGCCTGTATTCACGTCGGCGATTACGCCAGCGGAGGCCTTCGCCTTATACTTCTCCCGCGCGGCTGCGAGTTCGTCACGCAGCGCAAATTGTACGCGCAGATCAACTGCGAGGTTGACCGGTCTTTGCAGCTGGTCTGTGGCAAGCCCCGCCATATGCAATGCGGCTAGTCCCTGCCCGTCCAGCCACTTCTCGATTCCCGCGATACCCTGATTGTCAATGTTCACGTACCCGATTTCATGTGAGACAATCGGACCGTTGGGATATACGCGCTTGTTTTCGGTGAGGAATCCGACGCCCGGAATTCCGAGGCGATGAATCTGTTGCTGCTGCTCCGGTGTAATATCGCGCTTGAGCCAGACAAATCCGCGTTTCGATGACAGACGTTCGCGAACCTCGTTCGTATCTAGATCTGGAAGGACGGCGGTGAGTAATTCCACTGCTTCGTCCACATCGATGATTTTTCGCGGCTCAGCGAACAATGACGGAGTCTTTACATCGGTGGCGAGGATTTCTCCGTTGCGATCAAGAATGTCGGGGCGTGCCGTGGCAACTGCATCCTGCGTAACGCTGCGCCGGCCACCATGCCCATCGCTGACCGTCGCGAACATGACCAGACGAACGGCGATGATGGAATAAATGGCGGCGAACCCCACGATTGCCAATCCGAGCCGCGCTTTTGCCTTAACGTTACGGTCGACGTCGCGACCATAAAGGAGTGAACGCAGCGCCCGCTGCAATCGGCTCTCCTGTGCTGTTTTTCCTCGTGCATTCATCGCGTTCACCGCGGCTGCCCAGGCGATGGGATGCTGCCAGTCTTGTCTGGACCCGCCGGCGCGAGCATGGCGCCGATCGGATCCGCGCTGGGCGCAACCGCGGGACGTTCAGGCAGGTTATCGAGGCTATCGAACTGTGCGGGTTCGACGGGCCGCAGGCCTAAATGGCGATCGGCAAGTCCCTTGATGCGGCTGGGCGCATCAAGTCTGCCCCATTCGGCCCGCAAAACCGCTATTTCATTGCGTTCCCGGCGCAGCTCGCCGCGGACCTTGGCAACCCTTTCAGCCTGAAGAGTAGAGACAAACTTGATCTTGTAGACGAAGGATGCGGCGACGATCAGCGCGCCGATGACGAGAATATTGAGGAGGCGCATAAATCACCTCCCCTTCATGACATCTGATAAAGATGGCAATTGCGGCAGCAGGCCTGGGGGAATTCCGCTCCTCGCAGCCGCTTGTGTGCGCTCGGAAGCCCGCAATTTAGCGGACCGGGCGCGAGGATTGAGTGTGACCTCTTCCTGGCTCGCCGTGATCGGTCGCTTCGTAAGCATTCGAAAGGTCGGCAACGGAGCTTTGACTTCCGGAGCATGACGAGAGCCGCCGCGAGCCTGCGCGCGATCCGTCAAAAACGTCTTGACGATACGATCTTCGAGCGAATGGAACGACACCACGACAAGCCGACCGTCATTTTTGAGGATTCGCTCAGCTGCCTGCAATGCGGCGACTAGCTCTCCAAGTTCGTCGTTGACGAAGATTCGCAACGCCTGAAACGTACGAGTCGCAGGGTGGATATCGTGCGAGCGCGAACGCACGACTGAGGCGACGATTGCTGCAAGTGCCTTTGTCGTCGCAATCGGCCCGTCGGCCCGCGCTTTGAGAATGGCTCGCGCGACCGCGCGCGATTGGCGTTCCTCTCCGAGCGTGAAGATGATGTCGGCAAGTTCGCGCTCGCCTGCGGTATTGACGACATCGAAGGCGCTCACGCCCCCACCACCCATGCGCATATCGAGCGGCCCATCAGACCGAAATGAAAACCCGCGATCCGCCTGGTCAAGTTGCATCGACGACACGCCAAGATCGAGCACGATGCCGTCGACTGAGTCATACCCCGCTTCATGTGCGGTCACATCCAACCTGGAGAAGCAATCTTCAACCAAGCTAAGCCGGCCGCCTGCCTCTTCGACCATGTCGGCGCCAAGCGCAATCGCGCTCTGATCACGGTCGATGCCAATCACCTTGCATTTTGCCGCAGCGAGCATCGCGCGCGAGTAACCACCCGCGCCGAATGTGCCGTCGATGTAGATGCCGCCATCGCGGATATTGAGGAAGTCAACCGCCGGGCGGCCGAGCACGGGAATGTGGAGGGCCGGTCCGCCAGCGACAGCCGAGCCGCCGCCGCCCGCCGTCATTCCCGTGCTCCGAGCGCATTGCGCGCCGCCACCTGGGAACCCAGCTCTGCCTTGAGCGCGCGCACCTTTTGGGTGGCCTCCGCGAGCTCTCTGCCGAAACGTCCGGGCTCCCAGATCTGAAACTTCTGACCGAGACCAACAAACGCAACTGCATCGGTAATGCCCGCATGACGCTTGAGTTTCTCGCTCAAAACCACCCGGCCCTCTCCGTCGATTTTCAAGGTTTCGCTCGTCCCGTACAGTGCCAGGGCAAGCTGCTCGCGCTCGTTGGAGAACGGTGCAAAGCGTCCAATTAAGGCTTCGATTTCCACCATCAGCGCATTTCCGCCGGCGTCGATCGCGGGACGATCCAAAGCCGGATAGCAATAGAGACCCTCGAAGCCATCGCGGGCGAGTACCGAGCGAAACGGGCCAGGGATCGAGACGCGCCCCTTGGAGTCGAGCCGCAACGTGAAGCTCGCCACGAAGCGAAGCATCATCCCCACTCCACAACGACTTGACGCAACCAGGGACGTTTTTGGGCCAAGCGCGTGGCATGGTCGGGCAGTTAAGCGCGCGCCCGCGCACGCAGAATGGGATTGTGTCCCAATTTGGGATTTTATGGGATATCATGGGATTATGTGGCCGTCAAGAAATCGGGCCAAATCCTCCCGAGGTCCGGCGTTGCGGCAGATCAACGCCATTAACGACGGTTAAACTTAAAGAAACGTTGCCGAATTGCGGCCGCTCCAGCGAGACAGGTGTGGTGATGTGGATCGGTCTGTTCAGCGATATCCACGCAAATCGAGAGGCGCTTGAGACCTGCCTTGATCACGCACGTCGCGGCGGCATCGAGCGCTTTATCTTCCTTGGAGACTACGTGGGATATGGCGCCGACCCAGGTTTCGCCGTTGATACCATCATGCGCGAGGTCGAGTGCGGCGCCATCGCATTGCTCGGCAATCACGATGCCGCCATTTCAAGCGGTACCGGTGGGATGAGTTCGATCGCTGCGGAAGCGATTGAATGGACCAGACCTAATCTCGACGCGACCCAACGCGACTTTCTCGCGCGACTACCCTTGACCTTCGAGGACCATGGGCGACTTTTCGTCCATGCCAGCGCCCATGCGCCGGAGCGCTGGGAATATATTACGAGCGTCGAGAAGGCGGCGCGAAGTTTTATGGCAACGCGCGCGCGCATCACGTTTTGTGGCCACGTTCATGTGCCGCAGCTTTTTCATCTATCGCCGACAGGAAAACTTGCCGGATTCGAGCCCGTGCAGGCAATCGAAGTTCCGCTTCTCGTACAACGGCGCTGGATTGCGGTAATTGGTTCGGTTGGCCAGCCGCGCGATCACAATCCCGCGGCGTGTTATGGCGCACTCGACGTCGAACGCAACGTGCTGATCTACGTGCGCGTACCGTATGACACCGAGACGGCGGCACGGAAAATACATGCGGCGGGCCTGCCGAATATCTTGAGCCTCAGGATTATTGAGGGAACGTGAGCCGTGGACCCGCGCAACCTCGAAGCCGGACAGACCATCGATGGTTTTCACCTTGTGGAACGGTTGCCTTCAGGCGGCATGGCAAGCTTTTGGCGAGTAACGCGCGACCAAGACAGCCTGCCGATGCTGATGAAGATACCGTTCCTGCGGCCCGGCGAAAGCCCGCTAACGATCATCGGTTATGAAGTGGAACAGATGATCCTGCCGCGGCTCTCGGGCCCCCATGCGCCGCGTTTTGTCGCCGGCGGCGATTTCGAACGTCCTTATATAGTGATGGAATTCGTCACAGGAATTTCGGTGAAATCGTTTCTGGAAAAGACCCCGTTGCCACCAAATGAGGTCGCATCGATTGGAGCAAAACTAGCCTTCGCCTTGCATGACATCCACCGGCAGCATGTTATTCACCTCGACTTGAAGCCGAGCAACGTGATCTTGCGCGCGGACGAAGCAGTGCTGATCGATTTCGGGCTTTCCCGGCACGACCAATTGCCTGACTTGGTGCAGGAAGAAGCTGAAGGCCCAGTGGGAACGGGAGCATATGTTGCACCGGAACAAGTTCTTGGAGATCGAGGGGATCCCCGCAGCGATCTTTTTGCACTGGGAGTCATTCTTTATTTTCTTGCGACCGGCGAGCGTCCATTCGGGGAGCCTGAACGTGCAGAAAATTGGCGCAGGCGGCTGTGGCGGGATCCTGTTCCTCCGCGCGGCCGAGTGGCAACCGTGCCGGCGTGGCTTCAGGAAATCATTTTGCGATGTCTCGAGGTCAAGCCTGATGCGAGGTATGCGACGGCGGCCCAACTCGCTTTCGATCTGCAGCACCCTGATCAGGTCACGCTGTCAGCGCGTGCCCACCGCCTGAGACGCGACGGTGTTTTCACAACCGCCTGGCGACGGTTGCAGGCGCGCCGTAAACCGATATCAGCAGGGCGCCGCGAACTCACCAGCCACCTTGCCAATGCGCCGATTGTGGTCGTTGCCATCGACCTCGAGCCGGGCCATGAGTCGCTCAGCCAGGCCCTTGGGCATGCAGTTCGACGCGCGCTCGCAACCGAGCCGAATGCGCGGCTTGCCTGCGTCAACGTCCTGAAGATTTCGCGGCTTGCCCTGGATAATTTAGAGGACGCGCAGGGACGCAATCCCCATCTCGGCCGCCTCATCGAGCTCAAGCACTGGGCGCGCGCGATACCTGTAGCGCCCGAGCGCATCACCTATCACGTCCTCGAAGCAACCGACCCAGCCGGCCAGCTTATCGACTATGCGCGGAACAACCGCGTCGATCATATCATCATCGGCGCGCGCGGTAGCTCGGCGTTGCGCCGTTACCTGGGCAGCGTCTCGGCGCGGGTCGTCGCGGAGGCGCCGTGTACTGTGACCGTCGTACGAGTTGCCGGTGATTCGCCCGGCGTCTCGATCGGTGCACCGCACTCGTAACTAGTTCCGAACTTAAATTTCTCGAAGTGTTCCGCCGAAGGGAACGGCGACAATGGCCGCGCGTTGTGGGTGGAGGAACTGCATTGCGCATCAGTAGGAGGCATAAATGCTAAAAAAATTGATGTTTTCCACGGCGTTGAGCGCGGTCATGGTAACCGCAGCTTGGGCGCAGACCTCAACTCCGCCGAGCTCATCCAGTCCGGCTCCGGCGACACCTCAAATATCTGGAAAGCCATCGCAGGCCTCCGGAAAGATGAATTTCGTGTCGTCGCAGAAGCCCGATCAGTGGCTGGCGACGAAGTTCAAGGGCACCGACGTCTTGGGCGCTGATAATCAGAAGATCGGCGATGTCAGCGACATACTGTTCGACAAGAGCGGGAAGGTTGAAGCCTTTGTCATTAGCGTCGGCGGATTCCTTGGCGTCGGATCGAAAGAAGTAGCGATTGCGCCAAGCTCATTCGACGTAGTCCCCGGCCAGAATGGCTCGGCGGACAAGTTGAAGCTTGCTGCCACCAAGGATGAACTCAAGCAGGCCCAGAACTTCGCGCGTTATGAGCCGCCCAAAGCATCTACGACGACAGGCTCCGGGATGGGTGGCACGCGGCCATCAAGCCCTCCACCCGCAGGACGTTAGTTTCTCGAGTGGCGTAGGAAGGATTGGCGTTGCGGCCCGGGGAAGGACTCCGGGCCGCGGCTGCATTTCCGTGGTCTTGCTTTTTTCCCCCAGCGCGGTGAAAGATGCGCGTCATCGTCCTCACTTACCGGTCTTGTCCGGCCCATGTCCGTCTTTTCGCCGGATTCATTCATCGTCACCGATGTCGTTGCCTCGCCGAATTTTGACGAGCGCAAAGATGGTCGCGCAGACATGATCCTGTTGCACTACACGGGCATGCAGACAGGCGAAGCGGCTTTGCAACGCCTCACAACGCGCGACAGCAAGGTATCCGCGCACTATGTAGTTTTCGAGGACGGACGCATTGTTCAGTGTGTTCCGGAGGAATTGCGTGCCTGGCACGCTGGTGAAGCGAGCTGGGCAGGAGATAGTGATATCAATTCTCTTTCGATTGGTATCGAGATCGTGAATCCGGGGCACGAGTTTGGTTATCCCGATTATCCACTGCGCCAAGTTGCGGCTGTCATTTCACTCTGCAAATCCATTGTCACGCGTCGCGGGCCAATCAGCGCCGACCGCGTTCTGGCCCATTCGGACGTCGCGCCCGCACGCAAACAAGATCCGGGTGAAAAATTTCCATGGGGATTACTTAGTGAATCCGGGATCGGTCACTGGGTTCGCGCTGCCCCTCTCGATCTCGAGGGAACCGGCCTGAAGCCGGGCGACCGCGGCGACATCGTGGTCCGACTGCAGCGCGCGCTGCGTTCCTATGGTTATGGCATTGAGGAAACAGGGGCCTATGACGACTCCACACGCAATGTTGTCACGGCGTTTCAGAGACATTTCAGGCAGGCGCGGATTGATGGCATAGCGGACGCCTCGACACTTCTCACGTTGCGCGCGCTGATCGAGACCAGGCCGGCGCCACTTGGCTAGTTATTGAAACGCAAAATTGCGGTTTTTCCGCCTTTTTAAGGTTGTCTCGTGACCAGCCTTGACGTTGTGACCGCACCACACCATTCCTAATACCGTCAGTCGGCCGGACGGCCGCTCCGCGCCAATACCGAAAGGTGGCCGGGGAGGAAAGTCCGGGCTCCATGGACAAACGGTGCCGGATAACGTCCGGCGGGATGGCCCTTCGGGGCTCTCTCAGGGACAGTGTCACAGAGAACAGACCGCCTCGGCGCGTTGCGTTTAGTCGAGGCAAGGGTGAAACGGTGCGGTAAGAGCGCACCGCGCTTCCGGCGACGGAAGCGGCACGGCAAACCCCACCGGGAGCAAGACCGAATAGGAGCGGCGCGGGAGCAATCCCAGATCAGTCCCGATCAGCCGTTCGGGTAGGTTGCTTGATGCGCCGGGCAACCGGCGTGCAAGAGGAATGGTCGTCACGTCTGTGGCTCGTGCCGCAGGCCGTACAGAACCCGGCTTACAGGCCGGCTGATAACGTTGTAAGGGGGCTCGGTGGCAAATCCGCCGAGCCCCCGCCAATTTCACGTCATCGCTGCTTTCGATCGGCCGATCGAATGCTTTCGCTGGCAGCGATTTACCGCAACGGCTAGCCTGCGCGCTCCTGCATGATGTCCACAGCCCGCGGAAAACTTGGTCTCGCGCTCGGTTTGGCCGGGGTGCTCCTATTCGGCGGCACATTGCCGGCAACGCGTATCGCGGTCTCCACATTCGACCCGTTATTTTTGTCCGCCATCCGCGCGGTGATCGCCGGCTCTTGCGGCGCGCTGCTTCTCCTCGTGCTGCAGCGGTCACCTCCGCCACGGGAACTATGGCCGCATTTCGCGCTCGCGGGCCTGTGCACGATCGTCGGGTTTCCCGTTTTCATGGCACTGGCGATGAATCATGTGCCGGCGTCGCATGGCGGTGTCGTACTCGGCATTCTTCCGCTTGCGACCGCAGGTGCTGCGGCGATCGTCGCAAATGAACGGCCGAGCCTCGGTTTTTGGCTCGCAAGCGCAGCGGGCGCATTCATCGTACTGGTGTTTATGCTGAGGCAGAGCGGCGCCAATACGATTGCGGTCGGCGACTTCTATCTGCTCGGCACGGTCGTCTCCGGCGGATTTGGTTACGCACTTTCAGGCCGGCTCAGCATGAAACAGCCTGGTTGGGAAGTGATCTCGTGGCAGGTCGCGCTTTATCTGCCATTATCGTTGATCGCCGCAATCTTGCTCTGGCCGTCCACATTTCACGGCGCGACGGCATCGGCATGGATGGCACTGGGATATGTCAGCCTCGTCAGCCAATTTTTTGCATTTTTTGTATTCAACGCAGCCATGGCGTTCGGCGGCGTAGCACGTATCGGCCAGTTGATGCTGCTGCAGCCTTTCGTAATCGTCGCGCTTTCGGTGCCGGTAAACGGTGAACAGTTCGACTTGTCGACGCTGCTTTACGCAGCTGCGGTCGTCACGACAGTCGTCGCAGGCCAGCGCATGCAGGTTATGCGGCGTTGAGACGCAATTACGCGTCAGATCGGGTCGACACCCTTGGCTTTCAGGGTCGGTCGCGCTGCCGGCGCTGAAAGAAAACGGATCAACGCCTTGCCTGCATCGGGCTGCTGCGCCGAAGCGCTCAGACCGGCGGCAAATCCGATGCGCGTCTGCAAATCGGCGGGGATCGGTCCGACAAAGTCGACGCCGGCCACATCGGAAATACGTGTCGCCACGACGACAACCATATCGGCTTCGCCACGCGCCACCACTTCAACGGTGTCCTCCGCCGCCATAGGTCTGAGCTTGCCTTGCATCTCCGCTTTGATGCCCAACCGATCCAGCAGGCTTACGAAATATATCCCGCTCGCACCCTTGCCGGGGTATGCGACGGCCTTGGCGGAAAGCAGCGTGCGCTTGAACGCATCGATCGTTGCTATATCGGGTTTAGGCGCGCCGGAGCGGACGGCAACCCCCAATCCTGCGTGGCCAATATCGGCCCGGCTGCCCTCGGCAAGCTTTCCTTCTTTGGTCAGCGCGTCGATCACCGGCGGATTTAGAACGGCAACGTCGAAGGCCTCGCCGTTTTCAATTTTCTTTTTCAGGTCCGCATTGACCTCGAAATGAAGGTTTATTCTGTTGCCTGTCGCCCCTTCGAATTGTTTGCACAATTCCCGCACCGCCGCCTTGGCGCCGTTTCCGCTCAATACCTTGAGTTCGACTGCGTGCGTAGCCGAAGTCGCGAACAGCAAGCCGGCCGCAAAGACCCAGAGTATCTTCATGACATCACCAATTTTTCTTACCCTCTCAGCCTAGCAGGCTTGTTTTATCCCGGACAGGCCGGACATAGTGCGGCTTCCATATCCTGCTCAGCACCATGCCAAAACAAGCATCACCGCAACCCTGGGACTTCTGGATTGACCGCGGGGGCACGTTCACCGACGTGATCGGCCGGCGCCCGGACGGGTCCCTAGTAGCGCACAAACTTCTTTCGGAAAACCCGGAAGCCTACGCAGACGCCGCCGTGCAAGGCATCCGCGATCTGTTGGGATTGAACCCGGGCGAAGCGATTGCTGCAGGCAAAATTGGCGCCGTCAAAATGGGTACAACGGTCGCAACGAATGCCCTGCTCGAACGCAAGGGCGAACGCACGCTGTTGCTGACCACGAAAGGTTTCCGTGACGCGCTGAAGATCGGGTATCAGGCGCGACCAAAAATTTTTGCTCGTCACATCGTCAAGGCCGAGATGCTTTACGAGCGAGTCGCGGAAGTCAGCGAACGCGTGCGCGCCGACGGTACCGTAGAACTGAAACCCGACCTTGCGGCAGTGCGGAAAATTCTCGAAACAGCGAAAGATGATGGAATCAAGGCTGTCGCGATCGTCTTCATGCATGCCTACCGGTTCTCTGATCACGAAAAGCAGGTCGCCAGGCTCGCGCGCGAGATGGGATTCGCGCAGGTCTCCGTGAGCCACGAGGTCTCGCCACTGATCAAACTTGTTGGTCGAGGCGATACAACGGTCGTGGATGGCTATCTGTCGCCGATTTTGCGCCGCTACGTCGCCCAGGTCGACGAGGATCTCGACGCGAAGCGCTCGGCCGCACGCCTGATGTTCATGATGTCGTCCGGCGGATTGACAGCCGCGGAACTGTTTCATGGCAAGGATGCCATTCTCTCGGGGCCCGCGGGCGGCGTGGTCGGAATGGCGGAAACAGGCCGGCAAGCGGGTTTTGATCGACTCATCGGCTTTGACATGGGCGGCACTTCGACTGACGTGTCCCATTACGACGGCGAGTACGAACGCGCCTTCGAAACGGAAGTCGCCGGCGTACGCATGCGCGCACCCATGATGATCATCCACACGGTCGCCGCGGGTGGCGGCTCGATCCTGCATTTTGACGGATCGCGGTTTCGCGTCGGCCCGGATTCAGCGGGCGCCAATCCGGGTCCGAAATGCTATCGGCGCAGCGGCCCATTGGCCGTTACGGATGCGAACGTAATGGTTGGAAAGCTCATTCCCGAATTCTTTCCGAAGATTTTTGGCACTTCACAGAATCTTCCGCTCGATGCCCATGCGGTCCGAAATGCCTTCACCGATTTGGCGCAGCAGGTCGGCGGTCGCAAGGCCGAAGAGGTCGCCGATGGCTTTATCAAAATCGCCGTCGAAAACATGGCCAACGCGATCAAGAAAATTTCGGTCCAACGCGGCTATGACATCAGGCGCTATGCCCTTAACTGCTTTGGCGGTGCCGGCGGACAGCATGCATGCCTTGTCGCAGATGCGCTCGGTATGACGCGCGTGCTCATTCATCCGTTCTCGTCGTTGCTATCGGCATACGGCATGGGTTTGGCCGATATACGTGCAACGCGAGAGCAGGCGATTGAAATGCCTTTCGGCAGTAGGGCGATCAAGGCGATCGCGCGCACCGGCGCTTCACTCGGCAAAGCGACCAGGGCAGAGGTGGTCAGCCAGGGTGTCCCCTCCGCAAAAATCAAAGTATATGTGCGCGCCCACATCCGATACGCCGGCACCGATACCGCGCTCGTCGTGGCAGCCGGCAGTGCCGCAGCGATGAAGCGCACGTTCGAAAAAGCCCACAAGGCGCGCTTTGGCTTCATCGATCGCACGAAGCAGATGGTGGTCGAGGCGGTCTCGGTCGAAGCGGTTGGCGGCGGCGCCAAGTTCAGCGAAAGGCCGGCGCAGCGTTCACGCGAGCGCCTGCCGAAACCGGCCCTGCGTACCAAATTTTTTTCCGGCGGCGAATGGCGCAAGGCGAGCGTGTTCACGCGCGATCAACTCAAACCCGGGTCGAGGGTGAAAGGCGCCGCCATCATCATTGAGCCGCATCAGACGGTTGTGATCGAGGCGGGTTGGCAAGCCGAAATCACTGCAAAAAACCATCTGGTCCTGGCTCGCACAAAAAAACTCAATCGCACTCATGCCATCGGTACCCATGCCGATCCTGTCATGCTTGAGGTTTTCAACAATCTTTTCATGTCGATCGCGGAACAGATGGGCGTATCACTGCAGAACACCGCTTATTCAGTGAACATCAAAGAGCGGCTGGATTTTTCCTGCGCCGTGTTCGCGCATGACGGTACCTTGGTCGCCAACGCGCCGCATATGCCCGTTCATCTCGGGTCCATGGACCGCGCAGTCGAAACTGTCATTCGGGAAAACGCCGGACGAATTCGTCCCGGCAACGTCTACGCGATCAACGCACCCTACAATGGCGGCACACATCTTCCCGATATTACTGTCTGCACGCCGGTATTCGACGATCGAAGAAAAACAGCCCTGTTTTGGGTCGCGTCGCGTGGGCATCATGCCGATGTGGGCGGCATTTCACCCGGCTCGATGTCGCCGAATGCCACGACCATCGAGCAGGAGGGCGTCCTGTTCGACAATTTCAAGCTGATTGATCGCGGCCGCTTTCGCGAGAAAGAGCTGATGGCGGCGCTGACCGGCGCGAAATATCCGGCGCGCAATCCCGTTCAGAACGTCAACGACATCAAGGCCCAGATCGCAGCGAACGAGAAGGGCGTCGCAGAGCTCCGCAAGGTGGTGGCTCAATTCACGCTTCCGGTCGTCAGGGCTTACATGCAGCACGTTCAAGACAATGCCGCAGAAAGTGTGCGGCGCGTCATCGATCGACTGCACGATTCGGCTTTCAGCTATGAAATGGATCAAGGCACCATGATCAAGGTGAAGATCACTGTCGACAAGGCAAGGCGGGAAGCGACCGTCGACTTTACTGGGACAAGCGAGCAACAGCCGACCAATTTCAACGCGCCCGAGCCGGTGGCGCGCGCCGCGGTGCTCTATGTATTCCGTGTGATGGTTGACGACGACATACCGATGAATGCCGGATGTTTGCGGCCAATCAATATTGTGGTTCCAAAACGATCGATGCTGTCTCCGGAATACCCTGCTGCGGTCGTCGCGGGCAACGTGGAAACTTCTCAGGCGGTAACCGACTGCCTGTTCGGCGCGCTCGGCGCCCTCGCTGCTGCGCAAGGCACAATGAACAATCTAAATTTCGGAAACAATCGGCACCAGTATTACGAGACGATTTGCTCTGGCTCGCCGGCAGGACCCGGATTCAACGGTACCGATGCGGTCCACACGCACATGACGAACACTCGCCTGACCGACCCGGAAGTGCTTGAGTTCCGCTATCCGGTCGTGCTGGAGGACTTTCATATTCGTCCCGCCTCAGGCGGGCGGGGCCAATGGCACGCAGGCAACGGCATTCGCCGCACCATACGATTCCTGGAAAAGATGGAGTGCACAATATTGTCGGGACACCGGCGGGTGCGGCCGTTCGGATTGGCTGGCGGCGAAGATGGGCAAATTGGCGAGAATTGGGCGCGGCGCAACGACGGAACGATGGAGCGCCTGCAGGGATGCGACGCTACCGTCATCGACGAAAACGAGGCAATTATTATTCAAACACCGACGGCCGGAGGATATGGGACCCCGCAAAATCGCTAATTGGGCTGACTTGTTACGCGGCTTGTTAAGCATCCGCGTCGGCCGGCCTTGATTTTGGCACGTACCGTGACAACTCTCCTGCCTATGCGCAAAACATTCGTGACCGCGATGGTAGTGAGCGCGCTCGTCGCACCCGCGCAAGCGCAGAATTATCCTGTTTCGGGCAAATGGGGCGAGAGCAGCGGCTCCAAGCCTGGGGCGATTGATTGCACGAGCAGTAGCCGCGTAATTGAATTCAACGGTGACCAGCGCACCGACAGCAATGGCGGCGTACCCTCATACCGAAACAAATCGGTGTCGTCCGACGGTGCGTCGAGCTACCGAGTCGTCGACGAATTTTCCACCGGGCAGATTAGCGCCGGGCAGAGCGCATACACTCTTCGCAAGGTTGACCCTGACCACATCGAGATGAATATGGATGGCGGGTCTGTAAAGCTGCAGCGCTGTAAATAGAGCCGCTGCATTTACGCCGACTATTGGCCTTGAGCGAGCACCGTCACGCACTTGCCAGTCGGCAAGCAGATCGCGCACGCTGTGGCGCCACCGACAAAAACTAGTTTCGCGCGATGATCTCGCGTTCGCCGCGATGGACCGGCGTTTTTCTGGTGATCTTTCCCTGCCCGCGTCGTAGCAAAATTGAAGGCCGTCGCTTTTTAAGCGCGCTTCTGCGGCGGCGTCGCGGGCGGGGGCGCTCCAGGTGCAAATGTCCCAAGCGCGCATCTGTCGCGCCCGCGCCGCGCGCAAGAAGCAACGGCACGCCCAGCACTTCGCTCCAGGCACGCCACTCGGCCACCGCCTCGTCCGGATATGATGTCAGAAACAGCGGCAATGTCAGCGACGGGTCTCTATGTTCCAGAACGACTGCGAGCGTGTCGGCCACCCCACCCTCCCCCGGCTCCAGCTGCAACGAGATCCCGTCGAAGGCTGCGAGCGGCATGTTGAGCGCCATCCGCATGCCGGCGAGCGACCGCCGCAGTACGACCCGCTCACGATGGAGTTCGATATCGCGCACCCGCCCGTCGGCGGCGGCATCGTTGGCGGAAAACCGCACAGGCAAGCCAAAAGGGTCGAGCCGCAGGGCGCGGCCCGACCCGGCGCATCCGCCACATCGCATTTGACGCCTCGAAACTCTCCCGCGCCCGTCTTATGTGCCGGGTCGCGAGGCAATCGTGGCAGAAACGCGTCCAAATCCGCTTAAAGTTCTGGGTTAACCGGTCGTATCGGTCGACACCTTCGATGGCGATGATTGACGCGGCGTTGCGAACCATGATTGACGAGGTGTTGCCGGGGTCCGGCAAATTTTAGACCCAGCCGTTGAACGGCGCTGCCTCCACGCCCATGTGAAAGTCACCCAATGCCCACGCCCCTTGATTCCCTTCTGGATTTGACTGTGTTGACCGATCGCGCCGAGCGGCTCGTCAAGGCCGCGCGGATCGCGGGGGCGGACGCAGCCGACGCCGTAGCCGTGCGATCGATGTCGCTCGCGGTCGAGGTCCGCGATGGAAAAACCGAGGAATCAGAGCGCGCGGAAGGAGATGATCTTGGTCTGCGCGTGCTCGTCGGCCGGCGACAGGCCGTCGTCTCAACGAATGAGGTATTCGACAACAACGCGGTTGCACTCGCCGAGCGCGCCGTGGCCATGGCGCGCGCGGCGCCCGAGGACAAGTTTGCCGGCCTCGCCGACGACAAATTGCTGGCGCATAAATTTCCCGATCTCGACCTCATCGAGCCTGACTTGCCGGGTGTCGGGAAGCTCGAGGCGCTGGCCCGTGCAGCCGAACAGGCGGCGCTCGCGGTCAAAGGCGTGAGCAAATCCGGCGGCGCGTCAGCTTCGGCCGGAATTGGCGGCATGGTGCTGGCTACGAGCCACGGTTTTCACGGCGCCTACCTCGGCTCCAGTCACGGAGTATCGATGACCGCAATCGCGGGCGAAGGCACCGGCATGGAGCGCGACTACGACTACTCTTCAGCGCGCCACGCAGGAGACATGGAGGCGCCGGAAGCGATCGGCCGAAGTGCGGGTAACCGTGCGATAGCACGTATTAATCCGCGCAAGGTCACCACCCGGAAAGTCCCGGTCGTGTTCGATCCGCGCACAGCGGGATCGCTGGTCTCCCATCTTGCCAGTGCGGTCAATGGCGCTTCTATCGCCCGCAAGACGAGCTTTCTCAAAGACAAGATGGGCGCGAAGCTGTTCAGCGACGGCATCCGCATCATTGACGACCCGCTGCGGAAACGTGGCCTGCGCTCGCATCCCTTCGATGGAGAGGGTGTGGTCGGCAAGAAGCTCGCGCTGGTCGAAGACGGCGTACTTTGCTCTTGGCTTCTCGACAGTGCAACCGCACGCGAACTTGGTCTCGTCACCACGGGCCACGCACAACGCGGAGCGTCTTCCGTCCCCTCACCTGGGCCGAGCAATCTGCATCTCGAGCCCGGCCCCATGACCCCCGAGGCATTGATTGCAGACATCGCCGACGGCTTTTACATCACTGATCTGATCGGATCAGGAGCTAATATGGTCACCGGCGACTACAGCCGCGGAGCGTCCGGGTTCTGGATCGAACACGGAAGGCGGACTTACCCGGTAAGTGAAGTCACCATCGCGGGCCATTTCCTGGAAATATTCCGGACACTGACCCCCGCCAACGACCTTGAGTTCCGCTACGGTGTCAACGCGCCGACTTTGCGCGTGGAGGGGTTGACGGTTGCTGGCCAGTGAATCAAGCGCTTTGCGCGCGCCGCTTGCGGAGGTCATGCGAGAGGCCGGCGAGATCGCTCGTGAGACCGCGCGCGGTGCTTTCAAGCACTGGACAAAAGGCGACAGCTCGCCGGTCAGCGAGGCGGATATCGCCGTCAACGAATTGCTGCACAGCCGGCTATTGACACTGGTTCCAGGCGCCGGTTGGTTGTCGGAAGAAACGGAGCAGATGCCTGACTCCGCCACACCGTTGATCTGGATCGTCGATCCGATCGACGGGACGCGCTCCTACATCTCCGGCCGTGCGGACTGGTCGGTTTCGGTGGCGCTTACAGACAATGGTCGCCCAATCGTCGCCTCCGTCTACGTTCCGGTCTCTGATGAGATGTTTCTCGTATCCCGTGATGGAGGCGCGACATTGAATGGCACGTCGATCAAAGTCCGCGACGGGGTTCTAAGCGGCGCCAAACTCGCTGGGCCTCGCCGCTATCTCGACCGTTTTTCAGATCTTGCGTCGGGTGCGCTTCCGCAGCCGAAGGTCTATTCGCTCGCCCTTCGGATGGCGCGCGTTGCCCAGGGGGAACTCGACGTGGGACTCGCGGGGCCTGGCGCCCATGACTGGGACCTTGCCGCGGCGGACCTTTTGGTGCACGAGGCCGGCGGCATGCTTAGCGACTTCGCCGGCCGGAAGCCGATATACAACAACAATCCACAAGCTATACAGGCGGCGCTTATTGCCGCCGGACCGGTGCGGCATAGCACACTGATTGGTTTGGCGCGCGACCGCGGCATCGATTTGACTTAGAATGGGGCCGGTTGAACTTCGTCCGAAGTTTTGCCAGAGATCGAGTAATGTCGCCAAATTCCACCGCAGCAACGCAGCAATTGCTTCACCTCGTGTTTGGTGGCGAGCTCACAGAGCTTGGGGGGAACGAGTTCAAGGACCTCGATAAGCTGGATATCGTCGGCGTGTATCCGAACTACGCGGCCGCGTATGTCGCCTGGAAGGCGAAGGCACAACAAACGGTCGACAACGCCCACATGCGTTATTTCATCGTCCACATGCACCGCCTGCTCGATCCCGATGCGGATCGTGCGACGCGTTAGAACGCGGATCGATGCTGTCACTCAAGCGCTTCACCGCATCGCCCATCTTCCAGGAAATCATGGGCACGCTCGGTGCGTGGTATCTGCGGCTCGTCTGGTTCACCAGCCGACCGGTCGTCGAGCCCGAAGCCATGTCGATTTACGAAATCGCAGACATACCCGCCATCATCGCGGCGTGGCATGGCCAACACTTCCTGATGCCCTTCATCAAGGGTCCCAAATGGCACCGCGTCAAGGTACTGATTTCGCGACACCGCGACGGCGAGATGAACGCGCGCGCGGCAGAAAAACTGGGCATAGGGACCATTCGGGGCTCAGGCGCGCACAACGGAGAATTTCATCGGAAAGGCGGCACTGTTGCCTTCAACGAGATGCTCGTCGCACTGAAGGAAGGCTACAATGTCGCAATGACCGCCGATATCCCAAAGGTTTCGCGTGTCGCCGGCCTTGGCTTGGTAAAGCTCGCGCAGCACTCCGGCCGGCCGATCTACCTGGTGGCGATGGCATCCAGCCGCCGAATCGAGCTCGACAATTGGGACCACACGGCCATCAATCTTCCGTTCAGCCGAGTGGGGATCGCCGCAAGCGGGCCGATTTCCATTCCGCGCGACGCCGACAGCGTCGCACTTGAGGCCGCCCGGCAGCGCGTGGAAGTCGAGCTCAACAGATTGACGAAACGCGCTTACGAGCTCGCGGACAAGACCGGGAGCACCGCCCTGTGAGCAGATTGCCCGCCGGGCTGATCCTGTATCGCCTGTTATCCCGGGCGGCGGCACCATTCACACCAATTCTGCTTGCGCGCAGGGTTCGGCGCGGGAAGGAACATCTTCAGCGGCTTTCCGAACGCCGTGGCGAAAGCCGCATCGCTCGGCCCGCTGGGCCGCTGGTCTGGCTGCATGGCGCGAGCGTCGGCGAGCTTTCCAGCGTCTTGCCGCTGATCGAGCGCATTCGAGCGCGCGGAATTGCCATGGTGGTCACCACCGGAACGGTGACGTCAGGCGGGCTCGCCGAGCAGCGCCTTCCGCATGATGTCATTCACCAGTTCGTGCCGCTGGACGTTCCCGGCTTTGTCGGCCGGTTCCTCGACCATTGGCGGCCCGACCTCGCATTATTCGTTGAATCGGATCTCTGGCCGAACATGATCATCGAGGCCTCGGCCCGTGGTGTGCCCATGGTTCTGGTGAATGGCCGCCTATCGGAAGATTCATTCAGGCGCTGGCGCCGCCTTCCGGGCTCGATCGCACACCTTCTCCGGCAGCTGGATCTTTGCCTGGCCGGCACCGCAGCCGACGCCACGCGCTTTGGAGAGCTCGGTGCGCCACAGATCGTCGTCACCGGCAATCTCAAGCTCGATGTCCCCGCTCCACCGGCCGATTCGGCAACACTGAATGCCCTTCGGGACGCGATCGGCGGGCGGCCAGTCGTAGCGGCCGCGTCCACCCACGCGGGCGAAGAGGGCGTCGTTGTTGAGGCGCACGCCCGCCTGCGGACGAAGTTTCCTGGACTCCTCACGCTGATCGCTCCTCGTCATCCTGAGCGCGGCCCGGGCGTTGCTGAAGTTGTCGCAGCGGCCGGATTCACCGCGGCGCTGCGCTCGCGCGGCGAACTGCCAAAGCGCACGACTGATATCTACATCGCCGACACCGTTGGCGAGTTGGGCTTGCTCTATCGGCTCGCGCCCGCAGTTTTCATTGGCGGCTCTTTCGTAAGGCATGGCGGCCAGAACCCGATTGAAGCCGCCAAACTCGGGAGCGCCATTCTGCACGGCCCGCATGTCTGGAACTTTGCGGAAATCTACGCGGCGCTTGATGGCGCGCGCGGCGCCGTATCGGTCGATAGCCCCGATCGCTTGGCCGCGCATTTTGCAGCCTGGCTCACTGATCCAAATTCCTGCGCTGATGTTGCCAAGGCCGGGCATAGCGTCGTGGAGAAATTGGGTGGCGCCCTCGATCGCACACTCGCATCGCTCGATCCCTACCTGATGCAGTTGCAACTCCATGAGCGGGCTCGCCATGCATGAACCCGCTTTCTGGTGGCGGAGTGCCGGAATCTACTCGGCCTTGTTGGCGCCACCGGCGCTCATTTACGGCGCAATCGCAAGCTCACGCCTGGCGAAGACAGGATCGCGTGCAAAAATACCGGTGTTATGCGCCGGCAATTTCATCCTCGGCGGCGCGGGCAAGACGCCCACAGCGATCATGCTTGCGCGCATGCTTGCGGAAACGGGCGAACGTCCGTTTTTCCTGAGCCGTGGCTACGGAGGCGCCATCTCGGGGCCGAAACTCGTGGACTCTGGCAGCGATGTCGTTGCCCAGGTCGGTGACGAGGCTCTGCTACTTGCAGGTACGGCGCCGACGGTGGTCGCGCGGAATCGGGTGGCCGGCGCGAACTTAGCATCCACGCAGGGTGCCACGGTCGTAGTCATGGATGATGGATTGCAGAATCCATCTCTCGTCAAAGATTTCACCATCGCCGTCGTCGATGCGCGGCGAGGTATCGGGAACTCACGCGTTTTCCCCGCCGGACCATTGCGTGCACCGCTCGCTGCGCAGCTCGCAAAAACGGATGCCCTGCTGGTTGTGGGCCAAGGTGGCGGTGGCGACGACGTAGTGACCGAAGCACGTCTTCGAAACTTGCCGATCTTGCACGGGCATCTCGTGCCTGATCCAACCGCGATCGCTGCGCTGAAGGAACGTAAAGTACTCGCTTTCGCGGGAATCGGTGATCCGGAAAAATTCTTCGCTACCGCCAGATCAGTTGGGATCGCGGTGGAAGAGTGCCGGGCATTCCCCGACCATCACCGCTACACCGGCGAGGACGCGCGGAATCTCGTCATGCATGCCGAACGCGCTGGGCTCTTGCTGCTGACCACGGAGAAGGACCGTGCGCGGATTGCCGGCGAGCCGTCGCTCGAAGCGCTGGCCGCCCGCGCGCGCGATCTGCCCGTGACGATGGTGGTCGACGAAGCCGACGCGCTGCGGCGACTCATCACGACAAAACTGCGACGCTAGCTGATTACGGGCGCGTGCTTTTCCCGATGCCGCTGCAAAACGGCCTCCGGCGTGGCATAGGCTTCTTGCAGATCAACGCTCCAGTATTTGAGCTCCTCAAGCGGAATTGGAACGCCGGTGACCGCACAGCGCACGAACGCACCGGGGCGCACCACGCGGAAATCGCCATCAAGGTATTTCACCTCTGCCTCGCCGCTCATTGGCGAGGCCCGGTCATAGCGATTGAGCAAGATTTGTCTCCATTACCAGGCAGGGCATTTCATCAAACATAGTCAATCGAGGCGACGGGCGAAACCCTCGATTTACGAACCGAACAGGCTTCCTTGCCCACCGGAACCGCTTCCGCGCGGGCGTTGTCTGGGCTTCACTGACTGGTGTGCGGCAGGGTCGTTGTCCGCAACGGCCCCGATGCGACCATCTGAAAACTCGATTTCCAACCGCATCCCGCCGGCAACCGAAGCTGCCATGCGTATCGGACGCCCGTCCCCATCGCGGACCAGCGCAAAGCCACGGGCGAGCACGCCACGATAGGAATATGCGGTCAGCAGTTGCGCGGCGCTCCGCAAGCGCTGGGCGCGCCGGTCACGTGCAATCGCGAAAGCCCGCCGCGCACGCTCGCCGAAGGCTTCAGTCTGTTCCATGCATCGCTCGATGCGATGCACCAAAAGTCGCGGTGAAAGTCGCGACGCCGCGCGCGTCAAATGCGTGTGATGGATTTGCGCATTGGCGCGCAAGGCGCGCGGCAAACGCCCCGAGGCGGCATCGAGCCGCTGGCGCGGGACGGCGAGCAGATCATCAAGCGCGGGCAGCGCGCGCGAGAGAAGGTGCAGTTCCTTCCGGTGCCGATCGACATTGCGCCGCCAGCACGCGAATTTGCGGCTGCCAAGATCGGCAATCGTGGCCATCAATTCGGCGCGCACCGGCACTGCAATTTCTGCGGCTGCTGTTGGCGTCGGTGCACGCCGGTCAGAGGCAAAGTCGATCAACGTCACATCAGTTTCATGGCCGACAGCGGAAATAAGAGGAATCATGCTTGCGGCAGCCGCCCTCACCACGATTTCCTCATTGAACGACCAGAGATCCTCCAGCGATCCACCGCCGCGCGCAACGATGATCAAATCGGGACGCGGGAGCGGGCCCCGCTCGGGCAATGCATTGAAGCCCTTGATCGCATTCGCGACCTCGGCGGCCGAGGTTTCACCTTGTACGCGCACCGGCCACACAAGGACGCGACGGGGAAAACGATCCTCAAGACGATGCAGAATGTCGCGAATTACTGCGCCGGTCGGCGAAGTCACGACACCGATGACGTCGGGCAAGAAGGGCAGCAGCTGCTTGCGTGCTTCGTCAAATAGACCTTCGCCGGCGAGTTTTTTCTTTCGCTCCTCCAGAAGCTTCATCAACGCGCCGATTCCGGCGGGCTCCAGGCTGTCAATTACGATCTGGTATTTGGACGAACCTGCGAAGGTGGTGAGCTTTCCCGACACGATCACGTCGAGGCCCTCTTCGGGCTTGACGCGCATCCGTCCGAACGTGCCTTTCCAGATCACCGCCTCGAGCACCGCCTTTTCGTCCTTGAGGCGGAAATAGACATGGCCGGAGGGCGAAGACCCTTTGAACCCCGAAACCTCACCGCGCACGCGGACATAGCCATATGCGTCCTCGACCGTGCGCTTGAGCGCAGACGAAAGCTCGGAGACGGTCCATTCCACAACGTTATTGAGACCTTGCTCTGTCATCGGCTCGAATCTCTTGCGAGGGTAAGGCGCCATGCTACACCAATCGCCGAATATTCTCTAAAGGCCGTGAGCTCGCCCCATGAACATCCTCATCCTCGGTTCCGGCGGACGCGAGCACGCGCTGGCCTGGAAAATGGCCGCCAGTCCGCTGATTGAAAAACTTTACTGCGCGCCCGGCAATGCCGGTATTGTGCGCGAGGCGGAATGCGTTCCCTTGGATATTGGGGACCACGCGGCGGTGATCGCCTTCGCCAGGGAAAGAAAGATCGGCCTCGTCGTGGTTGGACCCGAAGTGCCGCTGTGCGCCGGCATCGTCGACGATCTCGAGGCGGTCGGAATCAAGGCTTTTGGTCCGACCAAATGGGCCGCGCGGCTGGAAGGCTCAAAGGGTTTCACCAAGGACCTGTGCAAAGCCAACAACATCCCGACTGCCGCGTACGAGCGCTTCAAGGGTGCGAGTGCGGCAAAAGAATACGTACGAAAAAAAGGCGCCCCGATCGTCGTGAAGGCGGATGGGCTTGCCGCAGGCAAGGGCGTCGTTGTGGCCGAATCGGTCGAGGAAGCCGGAGCCGCAATTGACATGATGTTCGGCGGCGGCCTCGGCGCGCCCGCCTGGGAAATCGTGATCGAGGAGTGTCTCGTGGGCGAGGAGGCATCATTCTTCGCGCTCAGCGATGGCGAAACTGCGATCCAGCTCGCCTCCGCGCAGGATCACAAGCGCGTCGGTGACGGAGACAAGGGGCCCAATACCGGTGGCATGGGCGCATATTCACCGGCCCCGATCATGACCGATGACGTAAACCGGAGGGTCATGGACGAGATCATTCATCCGACGGTTCGCGCCCTTGCGCGCGCCGGCGCGCCCTTCAAGGGCGTGCTCTTTGCCGGCCTGATGATCACGAAGGATGGCCCCAAGCTGATCGAATACAATGTGCGTTTCGGCGACCCCGAGTGTCAGGTGCTGATGCTGCGCATGATGTCGGATCTGGTGCCGGCATTGCTCGCCGCCCGCGATGGCCAGCTCAAGAACTTTAATTTGCGCTGGTATCCCGACGCGGCGCTGACGGTCGTCATGGCTGCCAAAGGCTACCCGGGCAATTACAGCAAGGGCTCCATCATCGAAGGCCTCGAAGCGGCGGCGCACATCGAAGGTGTGGAGATCTTCCACGCCGGCACGAGGGCCGAGGGCGGAAAAATCGTCGCGAATGGCGGCCGCGTCCTCAACGTATGTGCGCGCGGCAAGACCGTGCGGGAGGCCCAGAGTCGTGCATATGCTGCGGTCGATCGCATCAAATGGCCGGATGGATTCTGCCGCCGCGACATCGGCTGGCGCGCGATCGAACGCGAGAAGTAAGCTGATATATCGTCGCCTAACGCTCGCCGAGTAGCCCATGTCCGATCTCGCCGATCTTTTTCCCGGTTTTGCCTCGCATTGGGTCGACACGTCGATTGGCAAGATATTTGCGCGCACGGGAGGAAGCGGACCCCCGCTGTTGCTCCTGCATGGCTACACGCAAACAAACGTGATGTGGCATCGCGTGGCCCCCGGCCTTGCGGGGCGGTTCTCGCTCGTCATTCCTGACCTGCCCGGCTACGGGTGGTCGGCGATTCCGCAGGCCGATAACGCGCACGCACCCTATGACAAACGCTCGATGGCGAAGGTGATGATCGAAGTGATGGAGAAGCTCGGCCATGTCCGTTTTCGTCTTGCAGGTCACGACCGCGGCGGACGCGTCGCATACCGGCTTGCGCTCGACCACCCGGGCCGCGTCGAGCGCTTGGCGACACTCGACATCGTGCCGACCTACGACATGTGGCATGGCATGGACCGCAACATGGCCATGAAGGTATGGCATTGGCCGTTTCTGGCACAGCCCGAGCCGCTTCCGGAGATGCTGATTTCGAAGGCACCGGTCGACTACCTGGAGTGGAAGATGGCGAGCTGGACCAAGGCCAAAAACCTGTCGGCATTCGATCCGCGCGCGCTCGATCACTACCGCGCCGCATTTTCCGACCCTGCTCGCATTCACGCACATTGCGAGGATTACCGTGCCGGCCGCTACGCGGATCTCGCCAATGACGAAGCGGATCGGGCCGCGGGAAGAACGATCGGCTGTGCGTTGCTGGCGCTATGGGGTGGGGTCGGCATCGCCAACGAGACCGGCGCTCCGCTCAAGATATGGAAACAATGGGCGCCCCAGGCGCGCGGCCGGCCGATTGACTCCGGTCATTTTCTCACCGAGGAAAACCCCGACGCGACGTCCGTGGCGCTGGCAGAATTTTTTGCGGACGCATGATTTCAGGAGATGTTAATGCATCCCGTGCTGCGGCTCTATGAAGACGTGCTTTCGAGCGCTGAAAGTGTCGAGTTCCAACTGCCGCCGCTGCCGAGATTTATTTTTGTTGCCCACGGCTCGGCCACAGCCGGCGGGACCGCCGTCAATATGGGCGAAGCGTGGCAGGGGGAAGGCGCGATCACCGTTAAGCCGGGCGCGGAGGGTGTCACG
This sequence comes from Pseudolabrys sp., assembly GCA_035691545.1. GTDB lineage: Bacteria > Pseudomonadota > Alphaproteobacteria > Rhizobiales > Xanthobacteraceae > Pseudolabrys. Next base: position 50,876 of record DASSIT010000047.1, read on the forward strand.
TGCTGGCGATGGGAGCTTACGTCCGGCGACCAGGGAAGCACCACCGCCAATGCGCCGGGCATGATCACGCATGAAAAGCTGACCGCATTTCTCGAAACCCTGCCAAAGGGCGAACTGCTGATGCGCGGCGACAGTGTTGCCTTTCCGCCCGGCGGTTGCGCCTATCTCCACCGTCACCAGGGTCCAGGCATTCGTTGCCTGGTCGAAGGCGGCATCCGCATCGACACGCACGGCCAATCCACCTCCTATGGGCCCGGCGGCGCCTGGTACGAATCCGGGCCTGACGCCGTATTCGCGCAGGCGGCACCTGACCGATCCAGCCGCTTTATTCGCGTGATGGTGCTGCCGCGGGAGCTCGCCGGCAAGAGCTCGATCCAATACGTCAACGAAGCCGACAGAGCCAAACCGAAGTCGCAGCAATACAGGATTTACGCCGACGCGCCGATTTCATATTCGCTCGCGGCGCGAAAATAATGAGGTCACTCCGGCGATGATTTCGATCGATCGCCAACTGGCTTTTTCGGGCACGCGCGAGCCAGCACCAGCGCTCCGTCTCGACGCCGCGCGTCTCGAACGGTATCTCGCCACGCAGATTGCACGCTTTGAGGGGCCGCTCTCGATCAGCCAATTCAAAGGCGGGCAATCGAACCCGACCTATCTGCTGCAGACCCCTGGGCGGCGCTACGTGCTGCGCCGCAAGCCTCCCGGCAAGCTGCTGCCGTCGGCCCACGCTGTCGACCGCGAATATCGCGTAACTCATGCACTGCATGGGCAAGGTTTTCCAGTTGCCGAGCCGCTGCTTTATTGCGCCGACGACAGCATCGCAGGCACTGCGTTTTACGTCATGGACTTCGTCGATGGCCGGGTGTTTTGGGAGCCGCAAATGCCGGGCTCCGACAATGCCGAGCGTGCAGCGGTCTATGATTCCATGAACGCGACGATTGCGCGACTGCACAGCCTTGACCCGGCGAAGATCGGCCTCGCTGATTTCGGCAGGGGCGAGAACTACGTCGCACGTCAGGTCGAACGCTGGTCGACACAATATCGCGCGTCCGAGACCGAAAAGATCGAGGCGATGGAGCGGCTGATAGACTGGCTGCCCGGACACATTCCGGCCGGCGGGCCGGTTCGGGTGGTGCATGGCGACTATCGGCTCGACAATCTGATACTCGCGCGCAATCTCCCGGCCATCGTGGCCGTTCTCGACTGGGAGCTCTCGACGCTTGGCGATCCGCTCGCTGATTTCACCTATCACCTGATGGCATGGCACATGCCGCCTACGGAAAGCGCTGCCGGCACGGCGAGCCTCGTTGGGCACGACCTCAAAGCGCTTGGCATTCCGTCGATGCACGACTATGTCGACGCCTATGTCGCGCGCACCAAGCTCGACCCGCGCCCTCATTTGCCTGCCTACCTGGCGTATAATTTCTTCCGGATTGCGGCCATTTTGCAGGGCATTATTGGCCGCGTGCGTGATGGCACTGCGACAAGCGAATTTGCACCTGCAAAGGCAGCGATGATCCAGCCGCTGGCGGAAAAAGCCTGGAATTTTGCGCAGCAAGCCTGACCCCCCGCGGAGACGGTCAACAAATCCTTTCCTGACCGGTTCGAAATCCGTGCGGCGGCGACGCGAATAATTGAGACCTGCGCCATACGATTCCGCCGTAACTGGAAATGGCGTTCATGGCGTGCAGCAGTATTGGCATTCAGGTCATCATGCCGAAGACCGGAACATCACCCAAGGCGTCGCCGCAACAGCAGGCCAACGAACGCGAGGCCGCGAACCAGCCGGCCGCACGGCAGGCGCCGCCTCCGCCCGGCATGGGCAAAATCGTCGATAAGACGGCGTAACTTAAATCCGCTTCTGCATGCTCGCCGGACCTGGTGCGGGAAAATCTGACGCCTATGTGCGGCGCGTCCGGAAAAACTCTTTCAAGAGCGCGCCGCACTCGCTTTCGTCGATGCCGCCATAGATTTCGGGGCGATGATGGCAAGTGGGCGCGGAATAAAACCGCACGCCATGTTCGACCGCGCCGCCCTTCTCGTCCTCCGCACCGAAATAAAGCCTGCGAATGCGCGCAAAGGATATCGCCGCGGCACACATGGCGCACGGTTCCAGCGTCACATATAGGTCGCAGCCGGTCAGCCGTTCGGTGCCGAGCACAGCCGCTGCGGCGCGAATAGCGAGAATCTCGGCATGCGCAGTAGGATCACGATCGACAATGGTGCGGTTTCCTGCGCGCGCGACGACTGCGCCATCGCGCACGACGGCACAGCCGACAGGCACTTCGCCGCGCGCGCCGGCCGCACGCGCTTCTTCAAGCGCGATCTGCATGAAAGAAGGCATAGCCATGAATGTTGCCATGCCCGGCCTTGTGCCGGGCATACACACCTCTATACACGGAGCGGCATAGAAGACGTGGATGGCCGGGACAAGCCCCGGCGTGACGAAGTCTGGCGATGACCGAAGCTTCAGGTAAACACGTTCCCGGCGAACGCATCGCGAAGGTAATCGCTCGCGCCGGCCTTGCCTCGCGCCGGGAGGCCGAGGCATGGATCGTGGCGGGCCGCGTTGCGGTCAATGGGACGGTCATTTCCTCGCCGGCCCTCAATGTCACGACCTCCGACCGCATCGAAGTCGACGGCACCCCGTTGCGCGCGCGCGCGCGCACGCGCCTTTTTCTCTATCACAAGCCGCGCGGGCTGATGACGACACACTCGGATCCACAGGGCCGCGATACGATCTTTCGTGCGCTCCCAAAGGGGCTGCCGCGCCTGATCAGTGTCGGCAGGCTCGACATCAATACCGAAGGCCTGCTGCTCCTCACCAATGACGGCGGCCTTGCGCGCGTTCTCGAATTGCCGACAACGGGCTGGCTACGCCGATACCGCGTGCGCGCGCACGGCCGCGTGCGGCAGGAAGCGCTCGACCGGCTGCGCGGCGGCGTCACGATCGAAGGCATGCGCTATGGCCCCATCGAAGCCACGCTCGACCGCGAACAGGGCGCCAATGTATGGCTGACTTTCACAATCCGCGAAGGAAAGAACCGCGAGGTTCGAAAGGTCCTCGAGTCGCTGGGGCTGAAGGTCAACCGCTTGATTCGTATTGCCTTCGGGCCTTTCGAGCTCGGTGATATTGATGACGGCGAGGTAAAGGAAATAGAGACCGAAGCACTGCGCGAGGCGCTGGGACCGGAGATTGTCACAACGGCAGAGGCCGATTTTGTCGCGCCACTGACAATCGAAGAGCCACGCCAGCCCCGCGCCCGGCATCCCCATGCAGTTTCCCGGCCCGGTGCCAAATCGCCGCCAAGGAATGACAAGAAAAGTACTCGCCGCCGCGATCGGTCCGGAGGGCCTCGCCCGAAATATCCAAGGTCGCGTTGATGCGCATCGTCGGCGGAAAACTCCGCTCGCGTCCAATCGCGGGTCCCAGATCGGACGCAGTCCGCCCGACCAGCGATCGCCTGCGCGAGGCACTGTTCAACGTTCTCGCGCATGCCTACGGCGACCCCGTTAGCGGCGCGCGGGTTCTGGACCTGTTCGCGGGCACGGGAGCACTCGGCATCGAAGCGATATCGCGCGGTGCGGCCTATGCGCTGTTCGTCGACGACGGCGTGGAAGCGCGCGCACTGTTGCGCGATAATGTCGAAACGCTGGGCCTCGGCGGGATTACGCGCATTTTTCGCCGCGATGCCACCCGCCTCGGGCCGGCGCACCCGCTCGATCCTTTTTCGTTGGTTATGCTTGATCCGCCCTACGGAAAAGGTCTGGCGGATAAAGCCCTTGTTTCGGCGCGGGACGGCGGGTGGCTCACGCCGCAGGCGCTGGCCGTGGTCGAGGAAGCAGCCGACGCCGGCTTTAAGGCACCCGAGGGCTTCACCGAAATTGAACGCCGTAAATATGATGACACGGGGTTCGTGTTT
>DASSIT010000048.1:0-4324 GCA_035691545.1 Pseudolabrys sp.
TGTCTTCGCCAACCTCTTCCTCATGCTCGCCACCGAACGGATCGACCCAGTGCAGGTCGAAACGGCCGTTGCGTGTTCGAAGGTATAATTCGTGCCCCTCCATGACCGCAAAAACATGAGACCTGATGCCGTGAAGTATCAGATCGACGCCGCCGGCCTTGTTCGGTTCCGTGGCGAACGCCAGTTCGCGGTCGCCGACGATAAGCTTTGCCGGCCCGTTACCATAGACCAGGCTGACCTTGCGTTCGCTTGCCTGGCCGTGGCGGAATGTAAACTCCCGCTGGCGTCGGCCCACCGGCATCCAGCCCGCGGCTTCCCATGGCGAGGACACTTCGGCTCGCGCAGCCTTTGCCTCCTCATGGAGAACAGCCGCAACCGCCGCGCCAAGCTCAAAGTCATGCGGCAGCGGAGGATCCGGCGTGAGATGCTTCAACTCGCGCTCGATGAAGCCAGTATCGATTTTGTTGGCGCGCACGTCGGGGTGAGTGACCAGTGCCGAAAGGAAGGAAATGTTGGTGACGACGCCCCGAATATCAAAATTCTCGAGTCCTCGATTGAGCCGATCGATCGCCTCGTCCCGCGTCGGCGCACACGCGATCATCTTGGCCAGCATAGCGTCATAGTGCGGCGAGACCGTATCGCCGCCGCGGTAACCGGCATCGATGCGCAGGCCATCCGATGCATCGCTCACGTGCCAGGCCCGTATCTTGCCGACCGAAGGCATGAAATTCTTGCGCGGATTTTCCGCATAGACCCGCGCCTCGATGGCGTGACCGTTGAGCATGATCTGGTCCTGCCTAAGCGGCAGCTTTTCACCTGATGCCACGCGCAGCTGCCATTCCACGAGATCAATGCCCGTGATCAGCTCGGTCACGGGATGTTCGACCTGAAGCCGCGTGTTCATTTCGATAAAGAAGACATCGTCCCCGTTCGAAACGAATTCGACGGTCCCTGCGCCGACATAGTCGACCGCGGCAGCCGCCTTGCGGGCGGCAGCGCAGACCGCCTCGCGTTGGGCTGCATCGAGCGTCGGCGAGGGCGCTTCCTCGATCACCTTCTGATGCCGCCGCTGCAATGTGCATTCGCGCTCGAACAGCGACAACAGATTACCGTGGCTGTCGCCGATGACCTGCACCTCGATGTGGCGAGGATTCTCGACGAATTTCTCGATCAGCATCCGATCATCGCCGAAGGCTGACTTGGCTTCGCGCTTGGCACTGGCCACGGCGGCGGCAAGCTCGCCTGCTGAATGCACGATGCGCATGCCGCGGCCGCCGCCGCCGGCTGATGCTTTCACCAGAACCGGAAAGCCGATTTTTGCGGCTGCGGCACCCAAGATCAAATCGTCCTGGGCCTCACCGTGATAGCCGGGCACCAGAGGTACGCCCGCCTGCTCCATGAGCAATTTCGAACCCGACTTCGAACCCATCAGCTTGATCATGGCCGCGGTCGGGCCGACGAAGACGAGACCTGCATCGGCGCAGGCCTGCGCGAAATCGGCGCTTTCCGAAAGAAATCCGTAGCCTGGATGCACGGCTTCAGCGCCGCTCTTGCGCGCGGCCTCGATCACGCGCTCGATATTCAGATAGCTATCGCGCGCCCGCGCCGGCCCGAGCAGGACAGCTTGGTCCGCCATCGCGACATGCATCGCGTCACGATCGGCTTCTGAATACAGCGCAACCGTACGCAATCCCATGGCTCTGGCAGTGCGGATCACGCGCACGGCGATCTCGCCGCGATTGGCGATCAACAGGGTGTGAAATCGCCGATAAAGTTTTCGCCCGTCCATCACTACATCCTGAACAGGCCAAAACGCGTCGGCTCGATGGGCGTATTGGCCGAAGCCGAAAGACCGAGGCCGAGCACCAGCCGGGTGTCGGCCGGATCGATCACGCCATCGTCCCATAACCGCGCAGTCGCATAATAAGGACTGCCCTGGCTTTCATATTTCGCGCGAATGGGCGCGCGAAATTTTTCTTCTTCCTCGACCGACCAGCTTTCGCCCTTGGCCTCGATATTGTCGCGCCTGACCTGGCTCAATACCATCGCCGCCTGCTCGCCGCCCATCACCGATATCCGCGCGTTCGGCCACATCCAGAGAAAGCGCGGGCTGTAGGCGCGGCCGCACATGCCGTAATTGCCGGCCCCGTAGGAACCGCCGATCACGACCGTGAACTTCGGAACGCCTGCGGTCGCGACCGCAGTCACGAGTTTGGCACCGTCGCGCGCAATTCCCCCGGCCTCATATTTCTTGCCGACCATGAATCCCGTGATGTTTTGCAAAAACACCAGCGGAATATCGCGCTGACAGCACAACTCGATGAAGTGCGCGCCCTTCAGTGAGCTCTCGCTGAACAGAATGCCGTTGTTGGCGATGATGCCGACTGGATAGCCCCAGATATGGGCGAAGCCGCAGACCAGGGTCTGCCCGTATAGTTTCTTGAATTCATCGAACTCCGAACCATCGACCAATCTTGCGATGATATCGCGAACATCGAAAGGCTTTCGGCCGTCGGTGGAAACCACGCCGTAAATCTCCTCCCGCGCAAACAGCGGTTCGCGCGGTTCGCGCATGTTCAATTTCACACGCTGAGGTTGCTTCAACGTAGCCACGATGCGCCGCGCTATTCCGATCGCGTGGGCATCGTTTTGCGCATAATGATCGGTGACGCCGGACTGGCGCGAGTGCACATCGGCTCCGCCCAGTTCTTCCGCCGTGACCACCTCTCCGGTCGCCGCCTTCACCAGTGGCGGCCCGCCGAGAAAGATCGTGCCCTGATTGCGCACGATGATGCTTTCATCCGACATCGCCGGGACATAGGCACCGCCGGCCGTGCACGAACCCATCACGATGGCAATCTGGGGAATGCCGAGCGCGGACATTTGCGCCTGATTGTAGAAGATACGGCCAAAATGCCGCTCGTCGGGGAATATTTCGTCCTGCTGCGGCAGAAACGCGCCGCCGGAATCGACCATGTAGATGCAAGGAAGATTGTTCTGCCGCGCGATATCCTGCGCGCGAAGATGCTTCTTCACCGTCATCGGATAATAGGTGCCGCCTTTGATCGTCGCATCGTTGGCAACGACCATGCATTCGCGTCCCGATATCCGCCCGACACCCGTGATGATGCTAGCCGAGTGCACGTCGCCGCCATAGAGGCCATAAGCCGCCAGCGGCGATAATTCGAGAAACGCGGTCCCGGGATCGATCAGGAGATCGACGCGCTGGCGTGCCAGCATCTTGCCGCGCTTGGTATGCCGGGCGCGCGACGCTTCCCCGCCGCCGCCGGCCACCTGATCGAGCTTCTCTTTGAGTTCAGCCACCAAAGCGCGCATCGCCTCGGCGTTGCGGGCAAATTCGGCCGAACTAGCATCGATGCTGGAGTGGAGCGGCATGGGTTTGCTTTTTTTCGTGCGCGGCAGATGGCTCCGGCTTCACCTCATCGTGTCATCGCGCCTTGGCCTTAGGCAAGGCCAGAACCTCTTGAGGGTCAGGGGAAGACTAAAAAACTTTCCGGATGGATGCCTTAGATCACTGTTTTGACCTGTTTTCTCCACGCAAAACACCGAACGCCCTTTGTGGTAGAAGTCCTGGTCCTGCGCGAAGGCGGCCCGACGTTCCGGGCTAATGGGTCCAGGGCTCGCCGCGCCGAAATGCGAAATTGTCGGCATAGGCCGCCTGCCGCCGCGCGGGCTCCTTTGGTTCGAATACCTGATAGGGAATGCCCTCGCGCTCGCAATAAGCGACCGCCTCTTCCTTAGTCTCGAACCGAAGTGTGAGCTGCTGTTTCATGTCGCCGGAACTGGTCCAGCCCATCAGCGGCTCGACGACGCGCGGCTGCTCCGGCTCGTAGTCAAGCTGCCAGTCCTTCGTTTTTGCGGTACCCGATTGCATCGCGTTCTTGGCAGGCTTGAAGATGCGTGCGGTCATGAATAGTCGGCCCTTTTTTAGGAAAGCGCGGCTCCGGATCGGTCATGTGCCCGGACCGGCAAGTAGACTGCCATCACAAATCTGGGCGATTCCCGAGCTTCCGATGTAACATCCCCGGGAATGGTATAATCATTGTATGGTCCGCTGACAATCTTGCCGGGCCGCCGCCTGGCGCTCGATCCCTACACTCACAGATTCAAAACGTCACGCATGAAAGTCAACGCAACCCTGCCCGACAAAGGACGCGACCTCCGCCTTGACCTGTTCCGGGGAATCGCTAATTGGGCGATCTACCTCGATCACATTCCGGACAACATCATCAACTGGGTCACCACGAGGAATTACGGCTTCAGCGACGCGGCTGATCTGTTCGTCTTCATTTCGGGATACACC
>DASSIT010000049.1:0-60290 GCA_035691545.1 Pseudolabrys sp.
AATTGTCGCGCTGATCGCGCACGATACGGCGCAGTTCATGCAGAACAAGATCGGCGCCAATGGGCTCTTCACCGCGCAAAACATTGCGCTCGAGTTCGCCAATCAGCAGCGAACGCGCTCCCGGCGAAAGCTCGCGCAGAAATTGACGCAGTCTCTCGACGGTCGTCTCGGCGCCCGCCATGCTCGCTGGATCCGAATTCAGGCCTTTTGGCTTGATACGGTGGGGGCGTTAAGAAGTTGTTAAGTGTAAAAACCTGCTAGCCGAGGGCCGTCCATGTACCGTCGGGATTTCGGCAGGCCGTGCCGCGTGCCGTTTGGGGCTGGCCATCAATATAGACGGTGTGGGTGTACGAACGACAATTGCGTCCGCCCTGCTCATAGGCAGGCCCTGGGACAACCGTACCGTAGCGCCCCGAATCGGGGTTTCGCCAAGAGACCGGGGCCCCAGACTGTCCGCGTTCGAGCGCGTCCATTTGTGCCGCGTAGGCGCGCTGCTTGTCCTCGTCATCGAGCGCTGCCCCGATGCGGTTGCCAATCAACCCCCCAATGCCCGCCCCAATGAGCGCGCCGGCAACGTGGCCGCCAACGCCGCCACCAAATTGCGAACCAATCGCGGCACCACCCAAGGCACCGATCAACGTGCCGGAATTCTCCTTCGGTCCCGGTCCCATCCCGTCTGGGCTGCCGGCGCAACCCGCAAGCGCGAGACCGATGGCAGCGACCGCAGAGCATGTGAACTTAGGCATGTGGCCCCCGAATTGGTGTGACGAATGATCTAAGCGCCATATTGAATTCCGATTAGCCTATCGGGACCGCAGGATTAGGGCAAAACTCCGGCGGCACACCTCGAAGGCGGTGACCGGCAGCTGTTCAGGCCGCAGGCAGTACGAGTTCCGCTCGCAGGCCTCCCAGCGGAGCGGTGCCCAGAGTCAATGCGCCTCCATAGAGGCCGGCCAACTCAAGGACGATTGAGAGACCAAGCCCCGAGCCGGGCTTTGTTTCGTCGAGCCGACGGCCGCGCTTTGCCACCTGTTCGCGTTCAGATGGCGACAGGCCGCGTCCATCGTCATCCACTATGATCCGCACAATTTCTCGCTCGCTGGTTGGATCTCGCCGCTCTCGTACCACTTCGATCGCAACCCGCGACGAAGCCCATTTGCATGCATTGTCGACAAGATTCCCGACCATCTCTTCGAGATCGGGCCGTTCCCCCAGGAATTGGAGCCCGTCGACCGCGTGCACGTCAATTTTCAGATTTTTATCGCGATGTATCTTTTCCATCGTGCGTGCGAGCGCAGTCACAACCGGCGCGACTTCGGTGACCGATCCAACGATTGTCAGCCTCGCTGCCAGACGTGCGCGCTCGAGATGGCGCGCCACTTGATCGCGCATTATGTCCGCCTGCTCAAGAATCTTCTGCGCGAACGGCTCGCTATTACGCGCGCTCGCCTCATTCACGACCACCGACAACGGCGTCTTCAGTGCGTGCGCAAGGTTTCCGACATGCGTGCGTGCACGCTCGACAATCTCTCTGTTCGCTTCGATCAGCGCATTCATTTCGCGCGCAAGCGGAGCGATCTCTTCGGGAAATTTCCCGGTAAGGCGTTCAGCGCTACCGGATCGAATGGCGGCCAACCGATCGGTGATGCGCTTGAGCGGCGCCAGGCCGAAACGCACCTGGAACATCGTGGTGAGAAGCAATACCACGGCGAGAATGGAAAAAGTGATGGCCAGCGCCTGGTCGAATGAGCGCGTTTCTTCGGAGATCTCCGCCGCGTCACCCGCGACAGCGACAAGGTAATGACCTTCATCACCGAGATCGATGGTCCGCTCGACCAACCGGAGCCGCTGGTCCTCCGGGCCCGACACGTAGCCCTCGCGTGAACCGTCTGCACTGCCGGCAACCCCATTGTCCTCGAGATGTGGAAGGCCGCCATCCCAAAGCGAACGTGACGAACGTACGTCCGACTTGCCGGGGTCGAGTCGCGTCACTTGCCAGTACCAGCCTGACAACGGCAGCTCGAACAGCGGCTCACCGAGCGACTGCGGAAATTTGTCGCCGCCCTCGTCAGGCGACGCGACGTCGGCAACGAGCGTCCGGAGATAGACGCCGAGTCGGCGATCGAATGCTCGCTCGACGGCTTGTCTATAAAGCGACGACAAGACAATGCCCGTAATCAGGAGAATGACTACGGCCCAGGCCGTGGCGGACAGGAAGAGACGTAGCGCGAGGGAGTTGGCCCGCATCCCGTCAACGCGCATCGGGCGGTGCCAATAAATATCCAAGGCCGCGCACGGTCTGGATGATGTCGACGCCGAGCTTCTTTCGGATTCGGCCGACAAACACCTCGATCGTATTCGAATCCCGATCGAAATCCTGGTCGTACAAATGCTCAACCAATTCCGTACGCGAGACGACGCGGCCGCCGTGGTGCATCAAGTACGCGAGTAACCGGTATTCGTGGCTGGTCAGCTTGATCGGATTGCCATTGACCGAAACGCGGCCGGTGCGGGTATCCAGCCGTACCGGCCCGCAGTTGAATTCGCTTTTGGCGTGTCCGGCCGAGCGGCGCAGAAGTGCACGCACGCGTGCGAGGACTTCTTCAAGATGAAAGGGCTTAGCGACATAGTCGTCCGCGCCTGCATCGAAACCCTGCACCTTATCGCTCCAGCGGTCGCGGGCTGTGAGCATAAGAACCGGCATCACGCGCCCCGTACGGCGCCATGCCTCGAGAACGGAAATGCCGTCCATTTTGGGCAGTCCGATATCCAGAATTACCGCGTCATACGGTTCTGACTCGCCGAGATAGTGCCCCTCCTCGCCGTCGAATGCGCGATCGACGACGTAGCCGGCGTCGGTCAGCGCAGTCGAAAGTTGACGGTTGAGGTCGGGGTCGTCCTCGATTACGAGGAGGCGCAAGGCAGCTTTCTCCGCTTAGCGGGCGATATGAAACTCGCCACTCGTCGCGTCAATAGTCGCAGTGGCCACTTTGCCACTACGACCGAGAAGAGTCAGCACATAGACGAGTTTCTCGTCATGCCGACACAGGCGGGCGCGAACCACGTCGGAGTGCTTGCGCTGCTCGCGAAGCAATTTGATGGCCTGACCGAGCGATATTGCGCGTTTGGCGGCAACCGCGGCGCGCTGCTCAGCCTTGGTCAAACATGCTGCGCGATGCGACATGGTGTCGGCCGCAAACGCCGGCGGATTGAGGACACCAAGCGGCAGGAGCGCCAGTGACAGGAACAGTCGGGAAACCGGCATGGGGTGGGGTGTTAACGGCGCGCCGGTGAACGCTACCTGAACACGGGCTAAATGCCCGTTTTTCCTAGCTTTCGAAGCCCTCGAAGGAGGCATAGACATCGAGCGGTTCGCGTGGAGAGCGCCAGGAATTGATGGGTGCGGCTGCATCCTCGTGACCGAGGGCAAGGCCAGAATAAATCATCAAATTTTCGGGAAGCCGCAAAAACGCACGCACTGTCCGGTGGAACGATACCCACGCTTGCTGCGGGCAGGTGTGAAGGCCAAAACCGCGCGCGGTGAGCGCAACAGTCTGAAGATAGCCGCCGATATCGGCCCATTGCGCTGGTCCGTGAGCTTTTTCGCGCGCAAAGAAGAGAGCAACAGGCGCGCCAAAGAACTGATAATTGCGAGAGTACTGTTTGTAGCGCGAAGACCTGTCTTCACGCGACACGTCGATCGATTCATAAAGGAGTTCACCAACCGTAAAGCGGCGCTTCCGATAGATCTCGCCGAGAGGCTCAGGGTAAATTGTATAATCGGTACCCTCACCCTTCGGCAGTTCGGCTGCCATGCGTGGCGCTAGCAGCGTCTTAAGTTGTTCGATCCGATTTCCCGCGATCGCGTAGACGCGCCAGGGCTGCATGTTCCCCGCCGACGGCGCTCGTGCAGCGCGCTCTACGATTTCGCGAACGGTTTTTTCGGGAACTGCCGTCGGCAAAAACGCGCGGCATGAATAGCGGGTGGCAATGGCTTCGAGAACGTCCATGAGATGGGCTCCGCGGGTTCGCCCAATAGTGACGGGCGCCGCGACCAAAGCCAAGTCGTCACAGGCAATCTCTCGCTTGTGTTACTTGCGGGCAAGAATGCGCGCAATTTTCTCGATCGATCTCCCGCCGAAATAGGCGGTCATCACGATCATCGCCCACTGAGATACATCACCGGAAAGTGGGGCTGTCGAACCGAGGCCCAGTACCCTGTCCCAGACCACGACCTTCCAGACATATATAATGAATGCGAACGAAAATAGCGGACGCGGCAGGGCGGTGTACCAACGTCCCTGCTCCGCGACAAGCAACTCCGTTGCCAATTCGCGCTCGCGCTGCTCCACTGCCATTTCGCGCGAGGCCAAATCCGCGGCGATCTTCTCGCTGGTATTCTCCGCAGAAAGCCTGGCTCGATAGGCATCGAGCGCAGCTTTCGCGAACGGACCGCCAAGCAGATTTCCGAGCCAGGAAAGAACAGCGGCAAACATCACGTTGCGCTCCTGATCGTTCGCCTGCGGGCGATTTCGGTGATCAAACCGATCGCGATGACATAGTAAGGGAAGTATTTCGGCTGCAGCGCGGTTTCGATGGCGCTCGTCACGCGGGGGTCTGACGCCAAAGCCATCAGCGATGCCGCGGCAATGCCGGCGAGCACTTGCAGGCGCGCCCACACGATGGTGACTGAATTCTTGAACCAGGCTTTTGTCTTATTCCACATATTTTGCATGTCTCCATTTTCGTTTGTATTGAGCGTATTTGCGTTGAACTCTAACCCCCTGCGGCTAGCCCCGCCGCCACTCCTGGCTTCGGCGCTTGCATCGCCATCACCAGCGCGGTCGATTGAACTTCCTTCACGCGCCTGGCCCACCCCGCGCCAAATACTGGCCATGTTTTCAGAGATTGCAGGAATTGCAGCCGCTCGCCGCAGATCGCGTCGACAAGGGTTGCCGCATCCGACGAACACGCCGCTGCGATCACTGCGTCTTCCATCGTGCCCGCGTTTCCGGGAAACTTAAGAAGGCGGCGCAGCACTTTTCCGCTGCGGCCGATGCCGGAGTTCACGCCGTAATCGAAGACGACATAGTCGACGCCGGCAGGCAGTTCGTCGCAGCGCTGCACATCCCAATATCGCGCGCGGTAAATGCGTTTGGCCTGTTCAATGGACATTTCGCGCACATCGGCGGCGGTCGCATCAGGCTTTATATATTCTCGATAGTCGAAGATCGTGATGCCGAAATTTGTCGGCCCGCCAGGATCGCGCGCGTTGTTTGTGTAGCCGCCCTCATGCGCGAGCAGCAGCGGCAAGCAAATATCGTATGACGACTTCATTATGACTCCGGCAAATGCAAAAGGAATCAGGCGCGGCGTCCCTCACGACGAGGGGACCGACATTTCGAGGAAGTAGAGGACGAGGCGAACCTTGCCTCCGGTGAAATTACCTCCATTGGCGCTGACGCGGACCTTGGTATCCGCATAGAAGGCGGTTGGCCCGATAACGCCGTTGTTCGTCGAGCCAGGCGCAACCCCGAGCAGATTGCCGAATTGCGTGGTGTTGCCGGCAATGCCGACGCCATATGATGTCGCACCGGTGATCGCGAGTGTCGTGCGCGATGCCACGCCCAGCGCGATCGCGCGATCGGGGATAAATGCCGCATCCGCCGTGTCGACAAACGCACCGGTCAGGGTGACCTCGACTTCCTTGGCGCGCAGCGTCACGCGGCCACCATGTGCGGTAAGCGCGATACCATCGCGCCAGGTTCCGTCTTCGAAAGTAACGGTAAGCCGCTCAGCTTTCACCCAGGCCTTGAGCCCGGAGACCGGTGTCAAGCGCGTCCAGCCACCACCGCTGAAGAGCGCGATTTGGCCGTCCCAACCGCTCCAGGCGCCGGTCGCAGCCGGCCCCGGAATGTAGCAATCACCCTCGGACGGCAATGGGGGCGGCGCTGACAATGTGCGCGCTTCCACCGCGAGCTGCGTGAGGGCGTCAAGTAGCGTCAGTGCTTCATTGTGGGTGACATGCTTTTGCGCCTGCGCGGCTTCGATCACCGGCAGACCAAGACGTGGTGTGTCAGTCATGGATTTCCTTCAAGTTTCAGAACCGCTTGAGCGGGAAAACCGCGGCCGACCGTCGCGGAAATTTGCGCCACGCGCACGCTGAGGCTCGTTTGCGGGGCGCCGAAATCTGAAAGTTCGTCAGTTGATGCGTAGAAGGCCGATGGAGTCGCTGTCGTAACCGCGCGAACGACGTTCGTGCCCGACAGGATCTCAAGCTGGTATTGCTCGCTGCCTTCACCGAGCGGCACCTCCCCGACCCAGCTGTCGCCGTCGAACCGCGTTCGGCGGATCCAGCTGAATGAGATGCCATTGACGTCCCGCTTTGCCTTGAGATGGACCGGACTGAGCGGCATCAGGGCGGTTGCCCGCGGCGTCACGGAAAGGCCAAGCGCCGTCAGATCTCCGTGGTCGCGACTCTCGGCCACGGCACGCAACTGCATCGTTCGCCCGAGCGCGTTGATGCCGCTCGCAACGGTCACAATGTGCCGGTCAAGCAAAACGAAAGGTGCGCCTGCCGGCAGTGGCGCGCCCAAAGCCCATTCGCTTCCGGCCTGCCCGCGCAACAGACGCGATATCAAATATGTGCGGGCGTCGACCAGTTCCGCTTTTGCAAACTGGATCACTTCCCAGGCGCCATCATCCCGTTGCACGGCGGCGGCGTTGGCGCCTGCGAACAGTGTGCTGTCGGAAACCGAAGCGAGCGATCCCGCATAGAGTTGCACGCGCAAGCTCGCATTTTGCCAGCGCGCCGTCGGCCCGGCGGGCAGATCATCGAGCGTTTGGCCGACAATCGATGGCGCGAGCGCGAGTCCCGCGCGCCCGTAGCTCAATCCATCGGCGGAGGACCACACCGCCACCGCGCCCGGCCACGGGTTGGCAAACACAGCTAGCTGCGCAAGCGCCGGCGGCTGGACGTCGCTCAGCGTCGGCAAGGCGAGCAGCAAGGCATGCACCGGTCCGATCGCTGCGGGCGCTGCCGGGACATGTTGACGCGGCGGCGCGAGCGCTAGATTGAACGCTTCCGGATTGATGGAACGCGCGGTCACCGCACGGACCTCGGTATCGCTGATGTCCTGCATTTCGAGCGGCCGCCGCCGCCCGTTCGCCGTCAGGCCGACGACGTCGCCGGCTGCAAGCGCGAGCCTGCTGGGCGGCAATGCAAAGTCGGCGCCTTCGCGGCCGGCCCATAGATCCTGCAGCCATATTTCAGCGCGGCGCTCAGCCTCGGCGTCATTCGTCACAATGGCAAGGTCGGCATGCGCGGTAAGCGCCGATCCGCCAACCAGCCGGCGAGAGGCGGCTATCCCGCGTTGATAGTCCGAACCTATGTCGGTGAACCCGATTGTCACCTCGCGCGGCAGATCGCTTTCCTGGGCGCGCAGCATCCGCGCGGGCGCATTGTCTTCCGGCAAGACCAGATCATCTTCCACCAGTTCTGCAACCGGTGCGCCGCCGCGCTGGCGAAAGCGCAATACGCCATCCTGCTCGAAGGCATCGAAAGCAAAGGCAAGCGCCAACGGATCGATCATCGCTCGCGGCGCCATCGGCCGGTCAACAACGTAACCGTCGGGACCCTCGCCCAGCTCGCTGGTATCGGCGCCGCCGATGTTGCTGTCATTCAATATCGCCAAGACAAGCCCATCGAGCGGCGTGGAACCGAGCCGCCCTGTGAGCCAATGTCCGGTCTCCCAATTGGCCGCATCGCTCCAGGTATCGGTCGACGCCGGAAAGGCGGGATACGGCCGGGCGTCCCAGGTCCAGAGGTGGATGCCGTCCGGAGCTATCATTCGCCCGCCATAGACCGCGGACACCGGGTTGAGCGCCGCATCGCCGAACGCAGGATCGAAAGCGTCGAGCACGGCTTCAAGATAGCGGCGCTGGATCAGGTCATCGCGGTTACCGCTCGAATAGTGCGGCAATCCCGCTTCCGAGGATTTCGGGTCGGGAAATACGCTCGGCTCATTTGCGCCCTTGTCGACCGCCGGACAGCCGACTTCGGTAAGCCAGATCGGCTTTGATTGGGGGACCCAGGCTGTCGCACTCGCGAGTTCCACGCCGCCGACGCGCTCGACATGAGGCTGCGACCAGAAATTCCACAGGTCCTTTTGCCGAAATGTCCAGGGTTTTCCAAGGCCGTCGCTGATGGCGCTGCGCGCCTGCGCATCGCGGGCGGCATCGTCGGCATAGAACCAGTCATAGGCCTCGCCGCCCGCCAGATTGCCGGCGAGATAACTCAGACGATACGGGCTGTCGGTGGTTGCCGCATCGCTCTCGCCGCCGGTGCCGCGCCAGTCGGACAATGGCGCGTAGTAGTCGATACCGACCGCGTCGATTGACGAAGATGCCCAAAGCGTGTCGAGCGGAAAACGCACTTCGTGCGCGGCCGCATCGACGACATGCGCGCCATACTCGGTCCAGTCCGCGCCATAAGTGACGATTGTACCTGCGCCCGCGATTGCCTTCACTTCGTCAGCGAGCGCGGTCAGCGCATTCACCGCAGGATAGAGTCCGGATGCCGAACGCACGCGCGTGAGCGCTTTCAATTCCGATCCGATCAGGAACGCATCGACGCCACCCGCGTCTTCCGCCAGCGCCGCATAGTGCAAAATGAAATTGCGATAGTTCCAGCTGTCGGCGCCACCGGTGAAAAAGGCGTCGATCTGTGCAGCCGCGCCTGCCGTACCGTCTGGAGAACCGGTCCGCCCTGGCGCCGGATCGCACGTGATGCGCCCGCGCCACGGATAGGCCGGCTGCGAACCCGCGCCGGTCAACAGATCCGGCAAACTGTTGGTCGACGCAATATCCATCATCAGGAATGGGTAGAGCGTAACCTTGATGCTGCGCGCCTTGAGCTCGGCGATCAGGTCGCGCACGCTTTGATCGGACGGCGTACCGCCGAAAGCGGGGCGCCCATTGACCCTCGACACGAGATGCGCGCTCGCGCGATCGACGCCCCCGACAGACCACGTGGCGCCGTAGGTCTGCTTGTCGCGGTTGTCGACGCCCGGCACCACGCGACATTCGCCGCAGCGCAGATCGGTCCCGAACCATGTCACCACGATCGCGACGCGTTCGAGATTCGGCGCGACCGCTTCCAGCTCGTCGAGCGCCGCCATCACGTCGGACTGCGCGAATGTAATGTGCCGATTTTCAGGTGCCGATTGCCCGGGGCCCAATGTCTGCACCACGGTTGCCGGCTCGTAACCGAATTCGGTGGCCCCCGGGATCAGGGTTACCGCGCGCACCATATGTTCTAGCCGGCCAACCGGCCGCACCACCTCGAACGACATTTGCGGGATGCGATTGCCGAAATTCGCGAGCGGCAGGCGTTCGAACACCACATAAGCGAGCCCGCGATAGGCGGGCACGTCGCCTTCTTTGGCCGCGATCAGTGGGTCGGGCGTCTGCGTTTCATCTCCGGGATAGGTGCGAATTGTAAGGCCCGTGAGATCGAGCGGCTTGCCGTCGGCCCAGATCCGCAGCACGGCGCCGATGGGGCCTTCGCACAGGCCGACCGCCAGATTGGCGAAATACGAATACGTCGTCGTGTTGGTGGTCACGGCCGGACCTGCGCCCATGCCTTTGCCGCCGCTGCCGCCTGTTGCCTGCGAGGTGGAGCTGACGACTTCCTCGAGATTGGTCGCCCAGATCACCTGCCCTGCAAGGCGCGCCCGCCCGTAAACGCGCGGGATCGGCGCACCTCCGGTCGAGGCCATGACCTGGAGATCCGCGAGGCGCGGGCCCTCCCGCGAGATTTCCTGGCGGCTTCCGAACAATGCCTGGTCGATTGCATTGCCCCCGAGCGCCCCGATCAGGCGGCCGGCAATCGCGCCGGCCGGACCGAAAACGGACTTGCCCGCCGCGGCGCCGGCGGCTGAAAGCACAAGTGCGGCCATTATCCTGCGACTCCTGGAAATCGAAATGCATAGGCGAGCCGGCGGCGCCACCATGGTGCGAAGGCGACTTCCGCCACGGCCGCACCGTCATGCGCATGCACGATCCGATCGGGCGCAGTCACGATCGCCGCGTGCTTGGCCGGCAAGTGCGAGCGCCAGCGGAACAGCACGACATCGCCGGGAGCGAAATCGCCGGACGGGATTTCCAGAAGGTGGCGCCCCGCGGCGCTGGCGAACGATTCCACGCCCGTCGCCTCCGCCCAGTCGGGCGCGTAAGGTGGCACGCGCTCGGGCTCTTCGCCGATAAGTTCACGCCACACGCCGCGTACGAGACCGAGACAATCGCAGCCGATTCCCTTGAGCGAGGCCTGGTGCCGATAAGGCGTGCCGACCCAGCGTCGCGTTTCCGCGACGATCGATTCTCGACAAATGACCATGGATCAGCCCTGCCGGCTCGCGCCATCATTGCCCGGCTCACCCGGAAGCGGATAGCTGATGACAAAATCGTTGCCGGGAACGTGAGGAAAGCCGCGAAAATTCACCACATTGTTGAAGCGGTCGTGGCAGGTCTGGAACCGCTTGTCACAGCCGGCCACCACCGTGAAGGTATCCCCCGCCGCGATCGGCTCCGGCATCGGCTGCCAGAGCTCGAAGGTGACGGTGGCCGCCTTGCGGTGGCTTTTTACCTCGACGCTCAAGCCGGCATTGGCGCCGCCTGTGAAGGTGAGCTTTCCCGCCCTAAACCAACCGTCATCGAAGCTTTCGAGCCCGCTTGCAGTTAAAGTTGAAGTTGAGTTCAGGCCCGCAACGACCCCGCTGCCATGAAGGGCCGGATCCGCCAGGTCGATTGTGCAGAGCGAATCGCCGAGATCGGCCACGCAGGTTGCCGTGTAAAGCCGGCCGCTTTGCTGCCCAAGCCGGGCGCTCAGGCCGCGAATTTCCGCCGTGAACGCGGCCCCTTCGCGGCGAACCTCCCCGAGCGTGCCTTTCGCAAGAAGGACGCGCAGGGCGGGCTCGCTCCAGTCGGTAAGCCACAGCTCGACGGCCGCACCGTCGTAGCGGCCGGCCGCGAGATCGGCCTCGTTGAGCGAGTCGTCGGCGAGCGCGCCCGCAAGCTCCGAAGAATCGACAGCAAGGCCGAGCTTCTGCGTGGATTCGCTTCCCGTGAGCCCGCACGCCGCCCGGCACGTGGTAGCGCCGACCGGAATATCCTCATCGTGATCCGTGAATCCTTGCCTCACGCCGTCGGTGCGCGTGATCAGCCAGCAGCGGCAAAGCGTGGTAACTCCGCTATCAAGCTTTGCCTGCAAGGCGGGTGGAATGGCTCTCATGGCCTGATCTCCACCAGGGGAATTTTTGGGATGGCGCCAGCCTCGAATGCCGAGAGATCTACTTCAAGATAGTCGGTGTCGAACCGCACCGGCACATCGAACAGGAAACCCGCCGTGATGGCGGCACCTTCCGCCGGAATATGACCCGGATGAAACGTGACGAGGCCCGTGGTGGTGTCCACGTTGAACTCCGTTTCTTCCTGAGCTTCGGTCTCAGCGACCGCGATACGAACGCTGCCCGGAACAGGCTTTGCGATCGGTCGCCGATAGGGTGAAAAAATTGCGCCGTAGGTCTTGCAAAGCTGATAGGCGGCGGTGACGCCGTCGCCGATTCCGATGACCTGGTCGGTTGCCGTCGGCATCGCACCTGGCGCCGCCGAGGAGTGGTCGAGTCGGTCGTGCCAGCGAAACCCGTGGAGCTGACCGCGCCGCTCCTCGAAGAAAGCGACAACCTGCGACAGCGCGGACAATGTCTTCACGCCGTAACCTGCGTCGTAGCGGCGGCGTGAATGCGCCCAGCGCGCGTTGCGTTCCTCGGCGCCTGAGCCGAGTGCGACCACATCGGTGCGGCGCTGCGGGCCGCCGGCACTTTTGAGCGCGATGTCGATCGGGAAAAGAACCTCGTGAAAGGGCGTCATGATCAGAACCCGCGCTGGCCGCGCGCGACCGCACGGGCGATTTGGCCGGTGATGTAGGCCTCCGACCGACGAAAACTTCCGGCGTCCGGCGTTGCAATCTGGACCGTGATGTTCGGCATTTGCCCGGCGCCGCTCATGGCGACGCCGAGGCGTCCGTCACTGCCGCGCGCGAGCGGTACGATGGCTTCCGGGCCCGCTTCGCCCGCAAGGCCGAGGCCGCCGGAGGCCATCGGGAAATAGGCCGGCGCACCGATCACGCCGCCCGATGCGAACGGCGTGAGCCCGGTGACATTGTCCATGAAACTGAGCTCGCCCGGCGTGGAGCCTTTGGTCTTTCCAACGCCGCCGCTGCCACTGCCGAAAACGTCCCCAAGCAATGCTCCGAGCCCGCTGGTCAGGTTTTTGGCGAGCGGCTGGAAGGCCTGGGTCACCGCCATATTCGAAAGCCGCAAGCCTAGCTGCTTGAGCACGTCATCGAATTGCTTGCCGCCGGTGGTCGCATCGGTAAAGGCCTTGCTCATCGCCTTGGAAAAACTGGCTGCGCTGATGCCAAGCGCGTTCGTGCTGCCGCGCACTTTTTCGGTCGCGCCCGAAAAATCGCCGAACAACGGCCCGCTGTCGGAAGTCTTATCGTCGATCAGGCTCATCAGGATATGTCCTCATCAGTTCGCAAAGCGTGAGGCGATCAAGCGGCGCGCTGCGGCCGGTGACCGTTTCGAGGGCGCAGGCGAGCTCGCGCGGCGTCATCGCCCAGAATTGCTGCGGCGGCAGCCGCAGCACGCCGAGGCCAAAGCCGATCGCCCGCTTCCACGGAAAGGGCATCATGCGTTCCCCTCGCCGAAGGTGACGGCGATGAGCTCGGCGGCGATCCGCACATAACCCTGTGCGCCACCGTCGACTGCCATCGCCGCAACATTTTCGTCGCTCACGCTTTCACCTGCCCCGCGCAGGCCGGCGGCAATGATGCGGGTGAGGTCGCGCGCCTTCAGGCGGCCCGACGCGAAGCGCTCGGTGAGCGCAACGAGGTCCTCCGCGCCGAACGCATCTTCGAGTTCGGCGAGTGCGCCGAGGGTGAGCACGAGGCGGCGCCTCGCGCCGCCGATACCGGCTTCGATTTCACCGCGGTGACGGTTGGCCATGTCATGCCGCCATAAAAGTGAGCTCGCCGGCCGACTCCAGCGCCATGTCGTAGGTCACCTCGCCATTGTGTTCGCCGGCAAACTCGAGGCTCGTCACCTGGAACGGCCCTTGCACGGTGCCGAAGGAAGGGATGACGATCTGGTAGCTCACGACCGCGCCGTCGAAGAATGTCTGGCGCATGAGCATGTCGGTGGAGGCGTCCTTGAACAGTCCCCGTCCCGAGACGGCCGCGCGCTTGATGCCGGCGCCGTCGAGCAACTCGCGCCAGCGGTTTGCGCTTTCGGCATGGGTGACATCGACCGTCTCGGCGTTGAAGGCGAGCCGGCGCGTGCGCAGGCCGGCAACAGTGGTAAATCCCGTGCCATCGGCGATCTTGACCAGGAGGTCTTTGCCCTTTTGTGCAGTCATTCCTTTGTCCTTTCAGTTGAAATTTCAGCGAGAGGGCGCAAAAACCGTCCCTGCCGGCCGGTTCCGAAATCGCGAACAGGGCGCTGACGGAATCGCGCCAATTGGGTATTGTGCGTTCGGGCCCGCAGGCTGGATTGCGGTCGGGGGAAGCACGCCAGGGAGGAGGCACAATTGCATCTGGCACGCCGGTTTCCCGCTGCTTTGGCGGCGTCTTTCCTTGTTGCTGGCACCTCTTTCGCCCTGCTTTTGCCGGCGCCGGACGCGCGCGCCGCAGATTCATCCGGCGCTTGCGCTGACGCAGCCGGGCTTGCAGTCCTCGCCTCCCCGGTTGCGCCTTGGAAGGGCGCGCCCTTGCGCATCATTTTCACTGCCGACAAGCCGTTCGAGGGCGAGCTTTCGCTGATCGCGCCTGACGGAAGCGTTGCGACCGCATCGCGCGAGCGCCATGGCGGCCCGCCCTATTTCTGGTTCGCGGAGGTCACGTCGCCGGCCGCCGGGACTTGGCACGCGCGGCTCGTGCGCTCGCGAGCGCCGGCCGAGTGCGGCACGGTCACGCGCGACATTGCCGTGCACGACAGCAAGCCGCCCTCCCCGTCCGCCACGGCGGCAAGCGTCTGGCCCCTGCGCAATTCGTGGGACCACGCAATGGAGGACCTCTACTCCGCGTGGATCGAGAAACTGTTTGACGCGCCCCTTGATGCATCGCCGTCGTGGACCGCGCTGCATGAAGTGCTGCGCGATCGCAAGCGCAATGTCCTGTTCAACCATCTGGGCCTCGGCGAGGACGAGATGGGCCTCGTCTACCGTCCCGACTGCGCCGACCTTCCGTATTTCCTGCGCGCCTATTTCGCCTTCAAGATGGGGTTGCCATTCGGCTACTCGAAGTGCTCGCGCGGCGGCGGCGGCCAGCCGCCGAAATGCTACCAATGGTTCAGCGTCCAGAATCTCGAAGGCGCGCACGGCTCGCCGTCCGAGACAAAAGGCGCATCCGCGGCGAAGCGGACGGGGCTCGCAGCCTCGGTTGGGCGTTTCGTGCAGTCGACCGTCGCCGATGCCGTCCATTCGGGAACCGGACGTACGGCGTCAGCCGATGACAACACCGATTATTATCCAGTGCCGCTGACGCAGGAGGCGCTGCGGCCGGGCACCGTCTATGCCGATCCGTTCGGGCACATTCTGGTGCTCGCCAAGCGCGTGCCGCAGACGGCCGATGCGGCCGGCGTCTTTTTCGCCGTCGACGCGCAGCCTGACGGCACGGTTGCGCGCAAGCGTTTCTGGCGCGGAAATTTCCTCTATGTGCAGGATCCAGCGCTCGGGGGCCCGGGCTTCAAGAAATTTCGGCCGATCGTGCGCGAGGGCAATGGCACCTTGCGGCGCCTGACCAACGCTGAAATCGCGAAAAATCCGGAATACGGCGACTTCTCTCTCGAGCCGTCGAAGCTCGGCGTCGAAGCCTTCTACGATCGCATGGACGACGTGATGTCGCCGGCGCCGCTCGATCCCCTGCGCGCCATGAAGGAAGCTATCACCGCGCTGGAAGAACAGGTCAAGGCGCGGGTGACGTCGGTCGAGAACGGACGAAAGTTCCAGAACACCGGCCATAGCGAGGCTACGATGCCGGATGGCGCCGCGATCTTCGAGACTACCGGCGCCTGGGAAGATTTTGCAACGCCGGCGCGCGACCTGCGCCTGTTGATCGCGATCGACGTGGTGCGCGGATTTCCCGACCGTGTCGCGCGCAGGCCCGGACGCTACGCTATGCCGAAGGAAAAAAGTGTCGCCGACGTGAAGGCCGAACTCGAAAGCGTGCTCGCCTCCGAGCTTGGGTCGCGCAAGTTTTCCTATTTGCGCAGCGACGGCTCACCCTGGACGCTTGCGCTCAAGGACGTGATCGACCGTTCCGGCGCGCTCGAGATGGGCTACAACCTGAATGACTGCGTCGAGCTGCGCTGGGGTGCGCCCGAGCGAAGCGACGAGGCTTCGACCTGCAAGCGGCACGCCCCGGGAGCGCAGCGCGCAAAGATGACGACCTACCGGTCCTGGTTCCACGAGCGGCGCCGGCCGCCGCGCGCCTGAGCCCTCGCCCATGCGTGGTCGCATGCGGACGGTGATTGCCGCCATCTTGATGACGTTGGCGCTCACTCCTGGTGCCCGCGCCGCCTGCGGTCCGGGAGCAAATCCTTGTGAACCTTCGTCGGATGACGCGCGGCAAAAGGTGCAGCAGCTGCTCGACGCTGCCTACCAGACGCCCCACACGATAACCTCTTTTGAGAAGCTCGAGGGCCGCAGTGTCGAAACGAATGCCGGCAGCGTCTACGAAATGCGTGTTTTCGTCGTCATGAACTACTCGGATGATTTGCTCCGTTGCCGAGTACGCCTTTGTCCGGAATTGCACAACTATCTGGTCGAGGTCGACAAACGTACCAGGACGGCGACGGTTGCCGGTTGGCTGTTCTTCAAGCGGACCGCGCAGGGTTGGCGCTAGGGCTGGCGTAAGAATCCATTACAGGGCTGTCAACGATTTATTGAACCGCTGCCCGCTATGCAGCCATCGGCGGCAGGGCATTGCGCAGCGGCGCACTCGGAATTTTGATGATACCTTCAAAGGCGCGGTCAAAATCAAGAATAAGAAAAATTGATGTTGATACAGACAGGGCACAGATCAGGAGCGTGACCCCCACAAGCACATTGATCCTGGTTAGAAGTCCGAATATGGCGAACGGTATGGTAAGCCAGAAGGTAAGGATCATGAGAAACGGCGCGGAAATGGTGCTGCCGCTTTGAACAAACAGCGCCAATCGTGCTTGCGCCAGATCCTTGAGCGTTTCGACAATTCTTGTTTTGAGCGAACGCTGGAGATCGTTTTGCGGCGCCAGCGAATAGACTTCCTGCAGGAACGCCTGCGCCTCGCGATTCATTTCGAAAGGTTTCGGGCTGCTCGCTTCGTGCTCGTGCCAGATCCGGTCGATCATCAGTTCGAAATTGCGCCGGCCGATCTGACGCGCCTTGATCGTCTCAGGCCCGTATTGCGCCAGAAGCTCATCGAGCAGGATGACGTCCGCCGCGAGCGTTTTAACCTGCGCGATCTTCGTGTCGAAAGAAGATTTGGCGGTAGCAATCAACAGCCCCAGGACGAGCGCCGACAGCGTCGCGACAAAGGCAGCCGCCAACTTGATGACTTCTTTGGCGTCCGCGTCAAGCTGCCGTTCCGACAGCCGCGACCGTACCACAGCGCCCAACAGCGCGCCGCACAATATGAACACCAACGCGATAGCTGAAATAGATGGTGTGTTCACCTATCGTCGTCCCTGTGTTCCGGCCCAGAATATAGCAGTACCCTCTCTCCTTCGGATATCTGCGAATTCACCCGCATTTCGAGTGGCAAGCTCCGGTCCGATCACCAAAATGTTCGGTTGCCTGAACAATCGTTTAGCAAATTGACCCAGTTTGGTCAGAAACTTCGTTTGATATGGCGCGTTAAGGGCGGCGTATACTTGGGAGGAATACGCATGACCAAGGAAAATATAACCAAATTGAAGCTGATCCTTGGCGCTGCCGTGTTGTGCAGTGCCGTTATTGGAACCGCGGCCTCCGCGGCGCCGATTGCCCCGGTCACCGCGGCCGGGAATGCAAATGTGGAACAGGTGCGTTGGGTGTGCGGTCCCTACCGCTGTTGGTGGCGGCCCAACTACTATTACGGCGGCTACGCTTATTACCCGCGCCATCGTTGGTATTGGCGCCATCACTACCGTCGCCGCTGGTGGTGATGTTGCAATGCGCGCGGGCGGAGAGCCGCTCTCCGCCCGTCGCGTGCGACGAACGACGCTGCAAGGCCGGTGCGCCGTACGACATCACATTCTGCCCACTTTATTTCCACGGCAAATCAGCCGGCCAGCTCCGTCACCGCGCGGAATCGCACCAGCGCGTGATAGGTGCGCCCGTCTGCTTCGCGCCGCACATCGGCCGCCGCAAACCGGAGATTGATCAATTGGTGGCCGGCAAGCGCGAGTGGCGCGTCGTCGAGCGCCTGCAACAGCGCGCTGGCGATGACATGTGCTTCGCGATGGCCGCCCTGGCGCGACCAGGCGTGGAGCGTGAGCTGATGTTCGAGGCCGGCCTCGCTGCCGGTGGAGAAATCGACAATGCGCGTTTCGCCCAGGGTTACGTAGGGAAACGCGGCCTCGCGCGGCGGCTCGTCATAGATTTTCGGGCCGCCGAGGACCGCGCCGAGCGCGGCATCGGCGGTGAGCGCCTCGTGCACGGCGGCGCGCAGCGCCACGGAAGCGCCAGTAGACAAATGTGTGGACACGGAAAATTCTCTCAATAAACACTTTCGGGGTGAACGTCGCTTTCCCGCCGCGGAGGAAAGCGCTTCAGTCCTCGCGCGCTTGCGCTTCGATCTCGATGAAGCGACGGTCGGCGCTTGGTCGGGCGGCAAGGATGCGGAAAATGAGAGCACCGTCGCGCAGGCGATGGCGCGTGGTGATGTCAGGTCCGGCGCGCACGACTATCCGGTAACGCAGCGTGCCGCCAAGGCTATCAGCTTCGGCATCGTAGCCCGCCGACAGCGGCACCAGCTGCGCCCAGAGCGAAGCGGCGGCGGTATAATCGCGCGCAACGCCGCCGCTCCCGTCATCGGTTTCGGTTGGTGCCTCCAGCGTGAGCCGCCGATTGAGGTGGCCCGCGCCGGTCATAGCGAGAGCATCCGGTATGGCGCGATCAGCGTGGCCGCCGCAGATGGAAGTGCGACGGCGTGCGTGCCGGCGGCAATCAGGCCGCGGTTGTCGTACCAGTGCGCGATGAAAAGGCGCATGGCTTGGCGCAAGGGTTCCGGGACGTCCGATGCGGCGTCGCCAAACCCCACCGTCACGTCGAGTTCTATTCCCGCCGCGATCCGCGTCGGCAGCGGCACCGCCCAGGGCATGAAAGCAAGTATTGAGCTGCCGGTGTCCGGCACGAAACTTTGCGTTTCGATGACGCGCACATGGCCGTCGAAATCGAAGACGCGCGCGGCCACGAGCGTCTGCAGAGGGCCCGGGCGCACCGGAATGCGTCCGCGTTCCGGCCAGCAATCGAGCACCAGGCGCCGGCCTTGCGTGATCAGGGCGGTTTGCGTCTGTGCCTCGACATGCAGGCGCGCGGCGGCAATGAGTGCCGCGATCACCGTGTCATCGTCGTCGGTCTCGACGCGCAGATAGGCTTTCGCCTCCGCGAGCGTCAGCGGCTCGACCACCGGCGGCGTGATGAGAATGGATGGCATGGAGCTCCTTCCGGAATTAGCGTTGTTGACAAAAACGGGCGCGCGAGGCTCATGCACGGGGCATGCCCCGCGCCCCTGCCCCACTTGCGGCTCTTGCGGTTATGCTGCCGCTGCTAACCCCCGCATCCGCCGTCACCGGCAATGCGCCGGCGGCGGCCGGCTGGGCGGCGCGTGCGATCGTGATGATCGTGGATGCGCGCGAGGATCTCTGCACCGGCACTGCGCTCGCGCGCGACTTGGTGCTCACCGCCGCGCATTGCCTGCTGCGCAACAGCGAATACCAGGTCAAGGCTTACCAGACCGGCGTCATCATTCCGGTGCGCACCATTGTCCGACATCCCCATTTTGATATTGCCGACTACGCCGCAAGTCGCGCCACCGCCGATGTCGCGCTGATCAAGCTTGCCGCGCCTCTGCCCGACATCGTGATTCCGGCGGCGCTCGCAGCGCCGCGCCGGGTTGCGCCCGGCGAAACGCTCACCATCGCCGGTTTCGGAGTGACCATCGCCGGCACGGCGCGCGGGCTCGGCCAGCCGCGCATGGCGACGCTGTCAGTCACCGGCAAGCCCGGCTCGCTGCAAATACGCCTTTACGATATCGCGACGCGCAATCTTCGCACCGGGCTCGGCGGCTGCACCGGCGATTCCGGCGCCCCTGCCTATGACGGCGAAGGCCCGCTTGTGATCGGCGTGGTGAGCTGGTCGACCGCGCCCGGCGACGAGGAGGGCTGCGGCGGCCTTACCGGCATCACGCCGCTTGTGCTCTACCGCGGCTGGGTCGTCGAGACCGCGCACAAGCTCAATTCGCCGATCGCGCCGTAGCGGCCTGCCGTAACCCTCACCCCGGCTCCGCAAAAGCAAAGACCCCGGAGGAAACCCCCGGGGTCCCTTGCTGGTTTCTTGCCGTCAGCTGCTAACGCGCGACGCGTTACCAGCAGCGACGGATGTGCCGGATGTGGCCGTTGAAGTCTTCTCTTACGATGCGGCAGTGCCGCCGGCCGACATAGGCGTAGTCGTCATCGTCATACGCATAGCTGCGATAGGCAGGCCCGTAATAGTCATGGTCGTAATAGCCCCAGCTGGGACCAACGCCCACGCCTACACCCACCGGCCCAGCGCCGACCCAAACGCCTTGGGCGTTTGCAGGCACCGCCATCAATGTGGCGGCAATGCCGGCCGCGGCCAAAATACCGATCGCAAGTTTCCGCTTAGGTTTCCGCATTGGGAACCTCCTTCTTGCTGCACGGGGTAAAACGCCCCGGCGCGCGGGGCCGTTCCTGCAACTGCCGGGCCGATTTCGCGGAGAAATTGCGTCAACTTCGCAGCAACTGAACCTTGCGCGGAACACGCCGCGCTGCCCGATATCCGGCTGCGAACATTAAGTCCGCGCTTCTCGTGGCGGCAAACGGGCACGCGCCGCCAACGGACCGCCAGCGGGACCGCCATGGCTAACCGCCGGTTAACGAAGCTCCCGGCCTTTCGAAAGAGGTTGGAAGCAAGTCCTTAACGTCCGCCCGGCTAGGTTTCCTGCCTAAACAGTCGCCCGGAGTGCCACATGTCCAGGCTTTTCGCGTTCTGGAGGGATGAATCGGGTGCGACCGCGATCGAATACGCCTTGATCGCCGGCAGCATCTCAATCGTGATTCTTGCCGCCGTCAGCACGGTCGGCACCTCGCTCAATAACACCTTCACGAGTATCGGCACCTCTCTCAAGTAGCGCCGAAACTGTCTTCGCTTCTTGCTTGGCTTTGTTTGGGTCTCTCTCTCGGCTTCTGAAGCCGCCGGCGACGGCGGCTTCAGCTTTTTTGCGGGGCGCGGGCCGCGCCTGCGCTAGCAGCGCGTGACGGTGATATCGCGCGTGCCGCCGCTTTCCGACGGCACGGTGATCGTCTCACGGTATTTCTCGCAAACCAGCCGCGGCAACTGGTAGTCGCGCACGACCACCACTGCGGGCGGCGCCTGCTCGCCCGGCGTGTCGCCGTCATAGGGCGGCATTGCATACAGCCCCCCATAGAGCGGCCAGCCAAGCGCATTGTTGTTGCGGCGCGCGCCATGGCGATTGTGATGATGCGACAGGAAATGGCTCTTGAAGTGGAACGCATGCATTCCCGGCCCCGGGCCTTTCGCAATCGCGACGGATCGCGGCGGCATCAGCACCGTCGCGGCCGAAGCGGCGACGGCGATGGCAGCACAACTCATTTTCATTGAGACGTCCCCTACTATCATCGCCACGGAGGGATGTTAGCGGGCCAGACCGGGGATGACAAAGGTGAATTACGGCCCCTGGAGACCGGGAATGAGTGAATCGATTGAAGCGATCGGCATTCTCTCAATGCCGATCGCGTTTTCCACTCTCCCACTGCAGAGAGTCGTTTTTCGCGCTACTGCAGATCAATCGGCTGATAGTGTCCGTTCTCGTCGAGCTCCGATCCCCATACTTTGTGCACGGCCTGATGCTCGGACCGGCCGTAACTGACAGGTGTGCCGAGACCGATATCCAGGTTTCGAAGATTTTCGAAAGTGTCGACGAGCTTTTCCGTATCGAGTTGGCGCCCCGTGCGCTGCAGAGCGGCGATCAGAACATTCGCCATCACATATCCCTCAAGCGAAACATAGTCGGGAGTCTCGCCGGGGAAATATTTCCCAAGCGCTGATTTGTAATTCAGCACCAGCGTGGAATGGCCATCAACGACGGGCACAACTTGGGACACGATGACGCCGGTCGCGTATCGTTTGCCGAGCAGCATCAATTCATTGGCAAGAGCGGTGCTGCCGACGAACGACACGCTCGCGTAGATCATGTCCGGATACAGGTCACGTGTCTTTTCGATAAACCGTGCGGCCGCCCGGTAGGTCGGCACCATGATGACGGCTTTGATCGGAATACGACTCTTTTGCAGCTGGCTGATCGCGTCCTCGACGGCGACGGTGTTACGCTGATAACCAAGGCGCAAGACCTTCGAATCGTCGGCACGCAACTGACGCATGGCCTTCATAACGCCGGCGAAGCCGGCATCACCATACGCATCCGATTGAGCAAAGACGGCGATCTGATTCGGCTTGATGTGTCGCACCCTAACGAGATAGTGGACAATCGCCTCGGTTTCCTCGGCATAGCTGGCGCGGTAGTTGAATACATACCGGTCAGGCGGGTCGCTTCTCAGTAATCCGGCGCCAGTAAAAGCACCGAAGAACAGCATCTTGCGATCCAACGCGTATGGAAGCGATACGACGGCGGTCGGCGTTCCGACGTTCCCGACAAGACCAAAAACCTCTTCTTTGTCGTAGAGTTCTTTCATCGCCGCGGGGGTCCGCGTGGGATCATAGCCATCGTCAGCAACCAAAAGCTTGAGCTGCCGGCCCGCAACGCCACCTGTAGCATTGACGGCGTGAAATGCCGTTTCGATTCCCAACTTCATGTTCTGTCCGAGTTCTTTTGCCGGGCCACTGAACGGGGCAGCAATTCCGAAGCGGATTTCCGCGTCAGTCACGCCGCGCACCGGCACCGCTTTCAACTCGGCCTGCGCGTCCGGCAAAGCCGCTGTCACTGCAGCGCGCGGGGGCAGTTGCGTGACCGTCGCTTGAGGCTGCTGTGTTAGCGGGACAGCCTCGGTGGCTGCGGCAACAACCGCGCCAGACGCTGCGGACCTCGATGGCAGTGACGTCGCGGCGGAACGCGACGCCTGCTGTTCGCTGTCAGGACCTCTCGGCGCCGCAGTCGTGCTGAGCATCGCCTCTCTCCGCGCCGGAGCTTCCGATGTTTGCGTGTCGTCGTTGAGGAATCCGCGCACCGTCTGAGACAGCGGCTTCGCAAAAATAATGAGCAGCGCAATAAGACCCGCAATTCCGATTACCGTTGCAATACGGCCGACTAATGAAATCGATCGGTCCTCGAAGGGCAGTGGCGGCGGCGCGACGAATTCGGCCTCCTGCGTATATTCTTCAGACCGCTGCGCCTGATACTGGGGCCTGTTTCCCGGATAAATGTTCCGGGACGCAGGTGCTGTCGGCGCCGAAGATGGGTAGGGCTGTCCACCGCCAGTTTTCGAATGATTTTGTTCTCGGTGATTCCTCGGGATGTACTTGCTATGATCAGAAAGTTGTTCGTCTCGGATTGGACTATTCATGATTTTCCCCCGTACGCGCGACTAGTGGTTCGGAATTGCAACCACACTGCTTGAGACGCGACGAAAGTAACATCTCGTATTCGCAAACACCGGTAATGAACTACCTAGAGTTTTCTGGTGAGGTATCTTTATGTGGCTAGGATCTCGCCATCTAAAAGTTCAAATTTGGGTTACTGGCGCTGTTAGGTGCGCGACCGACTGGCGATTGGGACCAATCCTGCAGGCAGTCTGCCGCACTTGGCCGCTCGGCTCTTCGTCAAACTGGCGGGCGCGCCCGTAATTGTGGCGCTCTCGACCGGTGGTACCAATGAAGCCATCCGCGAGATCCTCGGTGGACGAGGTCATGCCGTAATTGAAGGGCTACCAGGGCTCAAGCCGTATATAGACAATGGCGATCTAAAGGCACTTGCGATTATGACCAGAGAACGAGTGCCATCCGTCCCTGACTTGCCAACCGCGATGGAAAGTATTCCCGACCTCGCCGCGATTGGTTGGATTGGAATCTTTGCGCCGAAAGGAGCTCCCGATGCCGTCGTCCAGCAACTGGCGGCAAGTATCCGCGAAGCTATGGATAGTCCGGAGGTCAAGAGTCGATTCGAGCAGACCGGCTCGCCCTTTCATCCGCTTTTCACCGCTGAGTTTGCTCGCTTCATTCAATCTGAACAAAGACTTTGGTGGCCGGTAGTGTCGGACGCGGGGTTGAAGTAGCGAGCGCTGACGCGTTGTCAGCAATTTGGCAACAATTTCCCTCCTTCTGTACATACATGAACAATGAACGCACGCGACTTCGTTGCCTTCATGCGCATCGCGGTAATCTCTTTTGAACTGTCATAAAACGCTTTCGCTTTGGCTTCATTATCGAAAGCAACGACAACAATTGCTTTCGGGGCATTCCCATCGAGAGCGGTCACATTTTCAGTGCGCGCGAGGTAGCGACCATCCTCGTATTGCGCCTCTACAGTTGCTCGTGGGACCATTTTCTTCAGGGCCTCGTAATGGCTCACATCCGTTACCTCATCAAGTTCGATTACAATATAAACCTTCCGCGTTGGAGCGGCCAAACCATGCGTTGCAATGACTGTCAGTCCTAACCCAATGCCGGCCGCCAACGTTATCGCGTACCGAATTCTCATAGTCGTAATCCTCCATCCTCCTCTGCCCGACTATCTACACATACCACCAAAGTTGGGAATAATGGCGTTGAGCTAAATCAACGCGCGCAATTCGGGCCAATATTCGCCGTTGAGGCCGGGGTCTACTAGAGTTTTCACTGAACTGGATACGCATGTCGGGGTCACAAGCGGAGATGTGCGACGCAATAGCCGTGTCCGCGTTACCCGTTTAGGGGACTGTCAGGACCGCTTAGGCCGGCTTCCTTGAGTGGCGCGTTTGGAATATGGTTTTTTGTTCACGTTAAGCTGATCGAGCCGGCTACTCCCGACGGGGTCGTATTTGCATTCGCAGCGGGCCCGGGCGCATTGAGCGAGCGGCAAACGGGGTACGACGTCGCCTGGATATTCGACACCTGCCAGAGATCGTGCCGCGTCGCAGGCTTCACGGCCTGGAGCGATGCGAACGCAACGAAGCAAATTCAGTCTGTGCGCATTCCGGAATGACCGCAATGAGCGGGCAATTTCTTTCGGATACTTGTGCATCGGTGCCTCAGAAAGGGCACCGCATACCAGTTACCGTTTTGAGTTTGCGCCGATTCTGATATTCACGCTAACCGTTAGGCCTAATGTCCGCGACGGCGAGTCCGGCCATGGGAGCAAAAAGTTGTCCCAATTCCTGCATTGGGCCATAGGTAGACAAGTGAGTTTTTCTGACGTCGGCCGCCCTTGACGTTTATGATCGATTGGCGACGATTTGCGCACACCGATCAAGAATTTAGAGTCGTCAATAGGTGCCGGATTGTATGCCACGGCGCCACGACGGCGACGAACGCAAATGCGCCGACGGCCTTTAGTATGGGCCCAATAAGTTCATTCATGTGCTCTGCACGCCTCTGCCTGGCTCGCTGAATCGTGCTTTCCATACTGAGACGATCGTATTCATGAACGTGGTCATGGGAATGAGGCATCGTCACTCTCCCTTGAGTCACCGGACACAACCAAGAAGGAAATATATTTACGAGGCCCGGACCATGGACGTGATGAAGCTCACACAAACACGAAATTTTTAACGCCGCCATGGACTTTGCAGATCGCAGAAATAAACATCAATTTTGATCGCCACGGTAAATCGTCGATGATCCGTAACAGCCCAAGCAGAAATGGGCAGCGCAAGAGCCCAGGTCTGCCATGTGCCATAAGCAGACAGCGCAAAATGACCATCCAATCAGAAAGACCGCCTCGGGGGCGCCAGAAACGCGCTTTCAAAAATAAAAGCCGCGCCTTTCTGGCGCGGCTCTTGGCAAAAGGCCGATTCGGCGTTCGCTTCAGTGAAACAGATAGTTCACGCCGACTTTGACGATGTCTTTGCGGTCGGTAACCTCAAAGCTTTGTATGGTCGCATTCGCATTCGGATAAGGGATGTGGTGCGAGCCAAAGTCGATGTGGTTGTATTCGACCTTGATTGTCCAGTTGTCGAGGAATGCGTATTCCCAGCCAACACCGAGAAGCAGACCGACGCGTGTCTTATCAAAGGTGACGCTGCAGGAGTTACAACCGTTATCTACCGGAAAATCATCATGCGTCTCGATGTATCGGAAGTTTCCCCACGCTGCGCCAACCTTTCCATAGAAAAGACTTCGATCCCACGCATAGCCAATGCGCGCTGCGATATCGCCATCCCAACGATTTTTGACTTGGAATTGAGAAAATGTGCCGGGGTCGGGGCCATCTTCCGGAGTGATGACGCTCCCTTTCATTCCAGTCCAATAAAATTCACCTTCCCCGCCAATTACCCAGTTCTGCTGAAATTGGTAATTACAGCCGACCTGGCCTCCAAAGATACCACCATCGAGATTTTGGTCATACGGACCGAACTCAAAAGTCTCGCCGCCTTCCGTGCCACCAGACGCGATTGCTTGCCCGAACTGATTGTTATTTCTGCCCCACCCATAGCCGCCGTGAATACCAACGTAACAACCGGTCCAACGGAATGCAGCTACGGCGGGCGCGACTGGCGCTTTCACGGGCATGTCGGCAGCGAACGCCGACGTCGCAAAAAGCGCACAAAACCCACTGAACAATATTTTCTTCATGACGCACCCCCACGCACACAGCCAATTTTGAAATGGTAGCGGCGGTACCCATTGGAGTCTGTTGCCGGGAAGTCACAGCAAGCAGCGTTCTCGCTCGGACTGTTTTCTCGTTTTAATTCAATCCATTATACACATAAAAATCATATAAAAACTGTGCCTTCATTGGATATTCGTAACAATCATTATGATTTGGTGATCAAGCTGGTGACCGGTTTGGGGCTAAAGGGGCATTTTGCAATGCAAAAGGGACGCCCGCGTTTCGCGAAAACCGCAATTTTTGTCGTGCAACGACGAAGTAGTTCGACCCTCCCCGCTTAACGCGGGAAGGGCCGGATTTTACGCTCAGCTGACCGCAAACTTCAGGAGCTTGATCGCGTCGTAGTCCTGCACGCCGCCGCCCACCCGCTTGGTGGTGTAGAACAGCACGTAGGGCTTCGCCGTGTAGGGATCGCGCAGCACTGTGACGCCGGCGCGATCCACCACGAGATAGCCGCGGTTGAAATCCCCGAATGCGATGGCGAACGCGTTTGCGCTCACATCCGGCATGTCCTCCACGTCATACAACGGGAAGTTCATCAGGCTGGCGCGGCCGGTCGGCATCGCCGGCGGCTGCCAGAGATAATTGCCGGTCGAGTCCTTGAACTTGCGCACGGTGGATTGGGTCGAGCGGTTCATCAGGAACACCGCGTTCTGGCGGTAGCCGGCTTTCACCGACAGAATCAGGTCGATCAACACGTCGGACGGCGCAGTCGATGGAAATGCCCCGGCCACGCCCGAAGCCACGTAGCCGATATTTCCCCACGTCCATGATGTGTTTGCCACCGTGCTGTAGGAGAGGAACCCCTTCGGCTTGTTGCTGCCGTCACCGCTGACGAAAGCCGCGCCTTCCTGGGCCGCAAACACGCGGTCGACTTCCTGCGACAGCCATTCTTCGATGCTCACGGCGGAATCTTCAAGCAAGGCGGTGGTGGCCGCCGGCATGGCATAAAGCTCCATGGCCGGAAAAGACAACTCGTCAAGCGTCGGTGTAGCCGTCTGCGTCCGAGCATCGGTCTCGCCAACCCATCCCGCATTGGCGCCCGCAGCCATCATCGGCTTCTTGTAGATGTTGCTGCTGATGGTGCGCACGCTTGCGAGCGAGCGGATGGGGGAAATATTGAAAAGCCTTTCGCCGATTTTGGCCTCGATCTCCGGCGGCACCAGAAACCCGCCATCGGGGGCTGATGCGCCCGAAAGAGCTTTCGCTTCAAGTGCACGAAGATTGCCGCTTTCGCCGGCGCGGACATAGGCTTCGAACGCGGCTTTGTGCTCGATGCCTGGCTGGTTTTCATGCTTCGTGGCGGATTTTTCGCTGCCGATCGCCGGGCGCGCCTGCTTGAGCTCGATGGCCTCGAGCCGCTGCGCTTGCGTGCTGATGACGCTGTCGAGCCGCGCGAGCTTTTCTTCAAGCACGACGTCGACCGAGCGCTTTTCCGAGAGCTTCTGGTCATTCGTTTGCTTGAAGTCCTCGAAAGCCCGCATGAGGTCCGCGTAGGTTACGGCAGCGTCGGCCAGCGGCGCGTCAGGAACGCCCGCTTTGATCTCAAGTGCGTTTTCAGTTTCAATATCCATCTGGTTCTCCCTTGTTGACTGGATGTGAGTAGTTGCTCGCGAACGGCGTTTAGCCGCCCGTCGGTGGAAAGACGTGTCTAATCACGGAAGAATTTGTCGCTTCAATCCAAATTGATCGCGCACCCGCCCAAGTATCTGCGCGAAAAACCAAATAGTTTGCCGCTTGAGCCCGGACGATCGGCCGCGCAAATGCGGCCGTTGGATGGGCTGCCCTCGGGACGCCACTACCGCAAGGGAGGACTGTCATGCCCCGCTTCGCACTCGTCGGCGTTGACCTCGCCATCATCGCGTTGATCTGCGTCTCGCTCGTCTCAAGCCCGCCGGCCTTCAAAACTTCAGATGCGCCGGTCGCCTGCCCGCCTCCACCGCGGCTCTTGCCCGGCGGCTAGAAATCGCGTCGCCCGCCGCGCGGTTCGCCCACAACCTCAAGGGACCGATCACCGCGCCCCGGCTTGCCTGCTCTTTTGCCCGCCCTTTTTGCCGGACTGTTTTGCCGGCGCGCTGCCGCGCCGCAGGCGCTGGCTGCGCGCGCCCCATAGTGACGTGCCTCACACAAGGATTTCCCGCGCGCCGCTAATGTCCCGGCAATGAACGGGCGAACGCGAAGGAGCCTCCCCATGCCCAGCATGTCAACGTCGGATACAAGCGACATCGTGACCTTCAAAGTGATCGCGATCGGCACCGTGTTCGTGCTGTTTGCGGTGTGCATCGGCTGGCTCGCGCATGCGGCCGCGGGCGAGCGTCTCATCCGCGAACAGGCGCGCCTCAACGACATGGCCGACGAAAGCCGCGCGCTTTGCGAAAAGTGGGGCATGCCGGCCGGCAGCGCGAAACATCTCACCTGCATTGGCGATATCCAGGCCGTGCGCGAGCGGCACGAAAAGCGCATCGCCGAAGAGTCCGAGCCGTTCTGACGACAAGCCGAAGCTGGCGCCTCGGCGCGCCAGCTGCCATTCTCCTGTTCTCGAGCGATGACAGCCAGCACTGCGGCAACCGTGGGGGATGCGCATGTGGTGTTTCATTTGCCATTTCACGTCGCGTTTGATGGCGGCGGCCATCATGCTCGTCTTCATCGTTTCGCTCGGCGAAGCAGGGCCAGCCGCGGCGCAGATCCTGCCGCAGCTGCCAAACCACCTGCTAACGCCCGACGTCGCCCGCAC
Source organism: Pseudolabrys sp. (assembly GCA_035691545.1). GTDB lineage: Bacteria > Pseudomonadota > Alphaproteobacteria > Rhizobiales > Xanthobacteraceae > Pseudolabrys. The sequence continues at coordinate 28,839 of DASSIT010000049.1, forward strand.
CGACCTCACACTGAAAAAAATCTGTACGACCAAGTGGGGCAGGGACGCGCGCCACGTGACCGCGACCATGAAGAAGCAGGTGTTTACGGCCTACGGCCTTACCGGCAACACTGACCCGGCCTGCATTCCCGATGCGCGCGGCCGCCACTGCGAGATCGATCACCTGCTCTCGCGCGAGCTCGTCGGCGCCGACGAAGTGCGCAATCTCTGGCCGCAGCCCTATGGCTCGCAGCCGTGGAATGCGGTGCGCAAGGATTGCGTCGAAACACGGCTGCACAAGGAAATCTGCGCGAAAAACCCGGCCATGACGCTCAAGCAGACTCAGGATGCAATCCGTTCCGACTGGACGGCGGTCTATCTGCGCTTCTACGATCCCCCCGTGGCGGGCAAGCCTTGCACAGCGAAGGCGAACTAGCGCCACGCAATAAGGGGCAACCGCGATGGGATCGGCGCAGATCCAGGGCGAGCTTTGGGGCGCCCGCGCCCGCGAATGGGCCGAACTGCAGGAAGCATCGTTCCGCCCGCTCTACGAAGCCGCGCTCAAGGCAACCCATCTCGGCAAAAATAGTAGGCTGCTCGATGCCGGCTGCGGCGCCGGCCTCGCGCTACAGATCGCGCAGGCGCATGGCGCAATCGTTGCAGGCATCGACGCCGCGGAGGGCCTCGTCGCGCTGGCCAAAAGCCGCTGCCCGAACGCCGACATCCGCGTGGGCGAGATCGAGCATTTGCCATTCGGCGACCACGGCTTCGACATCGTGACGGGCTTCAACTCGTTTCAATATGCGAGCGACCCCGTGCACGCGCTGGGCGAGGCCCGCCGTGTCACCAGGCCGAACGGCTATGTGCTGGTCGCCGTCTGGGGCGCCGCCGACCATTGTGAGCTTGCATCCTATATCGCCGCGCTCGGAAAACTCCTGCCACCACCGCCCCCCGGCGCCGGCGGGCCGTTCGCGCTGTCGGCGCCCGGCGCACTTGAAGCGCTGGTCGGCAAGGCGGGGCTCAAGCCGGAAGGCGCGAGCACCGTGCGCACAACAATGACGTTTCCCGACGAGGCGACGGCCGTGCGCGGGCTGCTGGCTTCAGGCGTCGCCGAACGCGCTATCCGGCACTCCGGCGAAGCGGCAGTGAGTAAGGGCATCAGCGAAGCGATCAAGCCATTCCGCACCCAGCAGGGTGCGTATACATTCCACAATGAATGGCGGTTCCTGGCGTCGCGCGCGTGACCGCGCCTCCCCTGCCGATGTGGGCGATCACATCGTACTACAACCCGAACGACCGCTCCTTCTGCCGGAGCACCGCGCTGACGGATCTCTGGATCAGGATTTCGGCGTCCTCCATCGCTCCGTTCAGATAACGTGCAACAACCACAAGACGAGAATTAATCCCAGCGGTGCACCGAGCAGCCACAATAGCAGGGGCATTTTCCTCTCCCAATGTCAGACCCTCAGGAGAACTCACCTCCACCAATTGTGTTCCCCAATGAATGGTCCTGATCCTGCCGTGGCTGATTGCCGAACCAGGGATTTGTTGTTTCTGCCTGATCGATAATCGCAAGCTCGCCGTCGCCGACATCTGAGCCGAAGGGATTAACCGCCGCCGGCGGTCTTTCATTTAACTCGACTTTGACCGCAAGAGAGCCCACATTGCGGGCAACTGAGGCGCCAGATCAAAGCACCCAGGCCTTCAATCCAACTTGCCGGCCGGAACCCATATGGGTGTCCGTAACCTCGCTCCGAAACACGTCGGGCGAAAGGAATATTTCATGGAAATGCCCGCAATTTTCAAAGGCGAGTCGCTCACGCGTCTCGCGCAAGGTGCGGCTGCCGGCGCAGTCGCGACGATGATCATCGGCTTTGGCTGGGGCGGATGGGTCCGCGGGAAAACCGCCGACACCAATGCAGCGATGCTCGTCAACGCCGCATTGGTGCAGGCTTATGGGCCGGTGTGCATCGAAAGATTCAAGCAGCAGCCCAACGTGGAGGCGAAATGGGCTGAACTCACGAAAGTCGACAGTTGGAGCCGTGACCGCTACATCGAGAAGAGCGGCTTCGCGACGCCTCCGGGCTCGACATCGCCTAATTCGGCAATCGCCGATGCCTGTGCGGAGGCACTCAGCAAAATCATCGCGTTGCAGACTCCGGCCGCCAAGTAGCATCGACGGTCTGTCGTCCATGATCCCTGCCTCACCGGCAGGGATTTTTCATTTCGAGTGGATGACGGCTGCTGAAAATGGCCCCTTCGGACGGAGTTTTACATATTCCCGGTCAACACGAGGACGGCCCTGATCACGATGTCCGTTGCGATCGAAATAAAATGCGACACGAAACCAAGATCCACAGCGAACTGCGAACCCAAGAGCGGCAGGAGAATGAAGAGCCCTAGCAGGATGATCATTCCGTAAGGCTCAAGACGGGCAAGCCGCCTGGCCAGGACGTCGGGAAGCAATCCTACTGCAATGCGCCCTCCATCGAGAGGCGGCAGCGGGAACAGGTTGAAGACTGCCAGAATGGCGTTGATGACGACCGCGTTCTTCAGATTTAGCGCAGCCCACCGACCCATGGTGACCGGCAGATAGACGAGCAGATGAAAGCTCAAGGCGGCAACGAGCGCCAATCCGAAATTCATCGCAGGTCCGGCCGCCGCGACAAGCACCATGCCGATACGGGGATTGCGGAGGGCGCGGAAATTGACCGGGACAGGCTTTGCATATCCGAACAAGAACGGCGACCGCGCCAACAGCAGGAGGCCCGGCAGAAGAATTGTGCCGAAAGGATCTATATGACGGAGCGGATTGAGACTGACACGTCCAAGCCGCGACGCTGTTTCATCACCCAGGAAACGGGCGACATATCCGTGAGCTGCTTCGTGGAAGGTGATGGCAACAAGGACCGGAAGCAGCCAGATTGAAACGGTGTAAAGCATGTCCATGCGGAAGCGCCTGGTGACAGATTGGGCATCTTACCAATCCGGGCCTTCTCCCGGGAAAGAATGTCGGCTTTTGCAGAGAATCAAACAGGCATCGAGTAGCCGTGCGACGAATGTCCGCCAGTGGTCGTCAACGGGCCTCAGATCGCCAAAGCCGTCGGGCGACCACAACGGCGCACATCATCCCCGCAAACTGCGCGGCCATGAATGCCCATACTCCACCTGGCGCAATGCCGGCGAACGTATCTGACAGCGAACGGGCGATGGTGACTGCCGGATTGGCGAATGACGTCGACGCCGTGAACCAGTAGGCCGACGTGATGTAGAGGCCGACCGCGTAAGGCAGCGCCGCAGGCACACACGACAGACAGCCGAAAATCGTCAGCAGCAGCCCGAAGGTGGCGATGGCTTCGGCCAGCCATTGGCCGCCCCCTGAGCGGACCGTCGTCGAAATCTGCCGAACCGGCAGATCAAACATCAGATGGGCAATCCACGCGCCGGCTATGGCGGCGATGAACTGAATAGCGATATAAAGCGCGGTATCCCGCCACGGAAGCTCGCCGCGCAATGCAAATGCGACACTGACAGCGGGATTGAAATGCGCACCCGACACCGGGGCGAACATCAAAATGATCACAGGAAGAATCCCGCCGGTTGCGAGCGTATTGCACAACAAGACCAGCGCAACATTTCCCCCGGCAAGCCGCTGCGCCATGATGCCCGAGCCAACCACGGCTGCGAGAAGAAAGGAGGTGCCCAGAAATTCGGCGATCGCCCGTTGCGGCAAAGACGGCATCAGCCCGGCTCTTTCACCGTCGCGCTCGCGCCGTCCATGCGGCCAATTTCCTTCAGCTTCGTTTGGAGGCTCAATTGATCGAGCGAAGTGATCGGCAGCGCGGCGAACACGCCGATACGCTGCGACAGCATCCGGTAGGCATCCTTGAACGCGAGGGCGATTTCTGCAGCCGAGCCCCGGGCCGCTGCCGGATCCGGAATGCCCCAGTGCGCGGTCATCGGCTGTCCGGGCCAGACGGGACAGGTTTCGCCAGCGGCATTGTCGCAAACGGTAAATACAAAATCGAGAGCGGGCGCTCCGGGCCTTGTGAATTCATTCCATGACTTGGAGCGAAGGCGCGCAATTTCGAAATCCAGACTTTGCAGCAGCCGCAATGCCTCGGGATGCACCTTGCCTCTCGGTTGGCTCCCCGCGCTGAGGGCATGGAATTTCCCCGCGCCGACCTTGCTCAGGATCGCTTCGGCCAGGATCGAGCGTGCCGAATTTCCGGTGCAGAGAAACAGGACATTGAATGGCCGGCCGATCACGGCAGAGCCCGCACGTGAACGTTTGCGCGGGAACGCGCTGCACCGGTTCTGCCCGCCTTCGGCCTGCAAAGCTCCGGCCGGCCTTGGCAGCAATGATCGGTAAGATAAGACACGAGCGAATCCATTGCCTCGAACCGCGCCGCATAGATCATCGAGCGCCCGTCGCGCCGCGCCACGACGAGGCCCGCATCGCGCAGACGATCGAGATGAAAGGTCAGCGCGTTTGGCTGCAGCCGAAGGCTGCTGGCGATGTGGCCCGCAGGCATCCCGTCAGGCCCGGCCTCGACCAGGAGACGGAATACGGAGAGGCGATTTTCCTGCGCAAGCGCGCCCAAGATTGCGACTGCGTCCTGTTTTCTCATATTTCAATAATCACTGAAACGAAAAATACCGTCAAGTGACATTTGAGGTATCACTGAACTATTTGCAGGAATTCTGCCTGTCACCCCTGGTGGATTTCGTGCCCGCGCGTCGGTTCGGGCGATGAGCCGGCCGCTCGCGAACAGGCCGTCGCAAGCAGCATAGGAGAAATTCGATTTCCATAGACACGCACTGCCAGCGGGCGCATAAGCATTTACAATGATGAAATTTAAGCCTGCCAGGCTAATGGCCGTTGTCGCCGTGTGCGGATGTATTTGTGCGGTGCCAGCTGCGGCTCAAATCCTCAAGAAAGAACCAGGCGCCGACCAGTTACTGTGCGGACAAAAGGTCCTCGTCGAAAACAACACCTGTCCGGCCGACCAGATCTTACAGGTGACCGGAAGTTGTCTCAAAACCACGCCGACGATTGATATGGTGAATACACCAAGGGGCACGCAATACAATTGCATCAAGCGAAAGCGGGAGTGAGCCCACCTCTCATCGGAGGGGGCGATAGCGCCGGTTCGCCCGCGGCGCGCTAAGCGAACAGTTCCTTGAGCATCTGATCGAGCGCCACCTTGCCCTCCAGATTTGCGGTGCTCCGCAATTCAAAAAGCTGCTCGGAATGCGCGACCGGGCTTTGCCGCCCGGCGCGGTAGATTTCCCACCGCCAGGGCTTCGGCATGCGGGCGCGGTTTTTCACCACCACCGCATAGTCGGTCCGCTCAAGGTCTCTCTTCATTGCTCGTGTTGCTTTACGGCTACGGCGTCCACCGATGATGACACCTGATCCCGCTCCTGAGCTGCCGCAAGGTCGGCGGGGTCTATATTGACCATTTCGGTCGACGAGGAGCCGTGCGGCGGAAGAAATATGAGCGTCGAAATGCGGCGATAGACCGGGAACGACAATTCCTCGATCAACTCTTCATCCGACACAACTTCATATTGGCCGGGCGCCATGCGCCGGTCGACGCCCTTGAGCGAAAAAGGATGCCTGAACGTCAGCGTTGCGCGTTTCGTGCGCCTGATCATGACGAAATCCTCGGCGCCGCAGCTCGATCGCCGGGTGCACAATCCGGGGGGGCACTCACCAGACAAGAAACGCGAGGATCGTTCCGCCGAAGACCAGCAATGCGAGCCCCCACAAGGAAAAGTCTATTACCCAATCGGTTGCGTCACGATCCATCGACTCAACATGCACGCTTTGCAGCGTGATTGATACAGGTATGTTGCAATTTTGAAACAGGGTGAAGCGTGGAAATAAGGCAGCCACCGAAAATATATCGGCCAATGTCGGCCCCAGCGTCTTGTTATCGCAGTGTAAGTAGCCAGCTGTATTGGGCGTATGAATCCGTACCTACACCGCCCTTTTAATGGATACATATTGTGACAAGTAGTCCAGACTCGCCCACCGAGTCGCAGAAGCTCATTCCGCCTCCGCAGCAGAGATAGACCGCGCGACGATTCAAACAGGGGGTTTCAGTCCTCACCGGGCCACTTACCCGCGGCACTCCAGCCAAAATGACGATCAGATTTCCCAACGTCTCCCGCTTTTACAGCCCCACGCGCGATGCGGTGCACTTTTGGGGCTACAATCAATCAACAGAGACATCTTTTTTCATCAGCTCCGCGGCCCTGCAGCAGATTGCTCCCGGGACCGTGCGAAACGAAGAGGCGCTGTTGGCGGCCTTTGACCGCAACCGCGCCCGAATCTTTGAGACTGCGACCAGGATTTACGGCCGCGGGCGTCTTGGAATTTCCTACGATCTCAACCCAGCCGATTTTTAGGATGACACTGCCTTTTACCCGCCAGTTCGACGCCCGGTTGCCGGGCGTCGCCGCCGCGGTGCGGATTACCTCGCTCTACGACGCGCAGGTTTTTACGAGACGGTGGGTCATCCGCGACAAGGACCGTAACCTGAAATCCCTGCTGCGCACGCTTGAACGAGCGAACAGTGCCGCGCGGATCGAAGAGGCGATGGAAGAATTCAAAGGCGTATTGGAAGCGCACGCCCTGCTGTCGCCGCGCACGTTGGCATTGCCGACTATTTCGGCTTCCAGCGTGGAGCCGGAGGCAGCCGCAACACACGACAAGGAATGACCATGAACAGCAAACCCGACAAGCCTGTAATTCCGCGCACCGACACGATACCGACAGACGGATACGTTTTGGCTGTAGATGGAAAATTGAAAACGAAGTTCACGGCTTCCGAAGAAGCTGCGGCGGCAGCGCTAAAACTCAAGCAGGCCTATCCGGTCCTCCAGGTGCAGGTGTTCGATGCGGCCGCACGAAGCTACACGCCAGTGCTCTTGGGCGATCCGGCGCCGAAATCGGAAGGCTAGAATTTAACGCCGTCAGATAAGAGGTGGCGAACTGCTACGGAAGAACCGGAGCAGGCAATCGCGATATTTCGCCCAGTTAATCCGGCATCTTGCCGTTGATGTGACCGGATTGTCACAGACCTGTAGATTCGCAGGCAATCGCATGTCCCCTGTGTCGAAGTCCCGCTACGCTGTTTGAAATTCTTGTTAAAGTTTTTGGCTTGGGGGCTCGCTGTGAACAGATTTTCCGTTGCGTTGATTGTCGCCATTCCGATTATGGCGCTCGCGCAGACTGCATCGGCTGCCGATATGCCGACCAAGGCGCCCGCCTATACGGCACCGGCCGCCACCTCTTACAACTGGACCGGTTTCTACCTCGGCGGGCATTTAGGATATCTCTGGGGACGAACAACGTTGGTAGATAATGGCGTCGTGACCGATTCCGACGCACCGACGAATGGTGTCATCGGCGGAGTCCTTGGCGGCTTTAACTGGCAAAGCGGCCCTCTCGTTCTTGGGGTTGAGGGCGATATCGGCTGGACGGACGCGAGCGGCACCGGACAGGCGCAGCCAACCGTAGAGATCCATCACTACAGGTTCGACTGGACCAGTCACATCCGTGGCCGCGCGGGCTATGCCATGGGGCCTTGGCTCTTTTTCGTGGCGGGCGGCGCGTCACTCGCGGAATTCAACATGACGATGCAAACCCTGTCGACGTTTATTCCATGCCGGACAGGCGGTCCATATACGGGCTGGTCGGTCGGTGGTGGCGTGGATTACGCGCTCAACGATTGGGTCAGCGCCCGGGCCGATATCCGCTATCGGCAATCAGTGATCGTGGCTGACCTTACAGTGAACCTCGGCTCTTGCTTGCCGGCACCATTCTGCGACCGTTGAATGGCTACCCTCTTCCATTCCTGTTCGGCGCGCGAGCGCGCGTATGACGGCTTCGCCGCCGCGGCCTGCTTAATTGCGCTCACGCGCGCGCCGATTAGCAGAGGGAACGTGACAATCGAAATCTCCCACAGGTCGACCGCAAGCAGCCGGCGGACGCGGGTGCTCGGATCGAGCCGCGCCTTTGACGTGCGGAAGCCGATCGAAAGGCCGTCGATCGCTCCCGCCCGCAGCAGCGACAGTAATTCACGCCCGCGCGCGACTTCGGGAATGAGCCGGCCGCGTGCGAACAGACCACGATGGTCCTCGCGCAGCTCGAGCCAGATGCCGACCGGCTCGGACGGATCGTGCTGAAACAGCATCGGGATGCGCCGCACGCCGCGCACCGCCAGCGTGTAGGTAAACGCACCGCGCACGACCATGTCGCGCGCCTGATCTATCTCACCGAAGAGGCTCGCATAGCCTTCCACCGTGCCGTCAGCATCAATAATGGTTCGCGGCGCGAAGACAGGCGCTATTCCGGATTCGGGTTGGAGCATGGGAGCCTTCCAAAGTGAACGGAACGTGCGCCTGCCGCGGCGGCGCCCGTCGGGAATGGCCGGGGCCGGCGAATCCAGCGATTGCAATCTGAAATGGAGCTGCGGCTGCTGAGAGTTCAGGCTTCGAGCGCGCGAGGGCCCGTTGCCCACGGCAAAATAGCTGGCGCCAGGCAGGGGCGATCTCCATACCTGAGACGCGTTACGGCATCAGCGGACTTTGCCCTGCCCTGCGTTGCCATTGCCGCCTGCGCCGTCGCGTCGATGTGCTGCCTGGCCGAGATGAGCAAGGAATTCGCGGAACACCTCAAGTGCTTCGTGTCGGCTTTCGCCGCCGCGGTGCGCGTGGCTTGGCACTGAATGGAAAGATCCCGGATTGACAGCCTTCATCATAGGTCTCCGAACAGCTCGTTGAAGCGCGCGAGTTCGCGAACGAAATCGTCAAAGCGGCGGCTGGCGGCGGCCACTTCACGCAGTGCGAACCAGGCCAGCGCGCTCGCGGACAGGGCCCAAAGCAACAACGCCAGATGGGCAAGATCGCCGCGGTCGCTGAAGATGCGGATAAGATCCGGCATGAATATGCGCCTCCGCATTCAGCCCGCGCCCTAAAAAAAGGCCGCCCGAACAGGGCGGCCCTAAGCACTCTATATTGCAGAAAAGGGAGCGGGCATCGTCCTGCCCGCCCATACCATTCGTCGACCGTTAGCCGCGCAGGTAGAAGCTGCTGAGCGGCATGTGGTTGGTCTTCAGGAACGCAAGGAATTCGGGCGCCAGTTTGCCGGTCCGGCAGGCTGGGCCGTAAGCGTCCGTGAATACCGCCAGATTATAGATGCCGGTCTTTTTGCCATAACGATGAGCCTGACGCGCGACTTCATAGGTCGCCTTGTTGTCCGGGCAGGTCACGCTGACCAGCAAGGACCACGGCAGGAACACCGGGCAAGCAGACGCATACCAGCCGGCTTCGAAGATTGTCGACTGACGCGGATCTTTCTTGTCGCTTGCATGAACCGCCGCACCGATCATCTCGGCTCCGGCCGCGGCAATGCCGCAACCGACCGCCCACTGACCAGTATGGTTGTGGCTGCGGGTGCACGCGTTAGGAACGAGCTTTACGATCTTGATGTACTCGACGCGCTCGTACACCCAGATTTTCTTAAAAAAGACTTCTTTGTGCGAGCCGCAAGCGCCATGCGGCGAAACCATCGTCGCATGACTTTCGCTGACTGGGGCCACCAGTGCAGCGAGAGCGAGTGCCAACGAGCTGACACTCAGAATTAGAAACTTACGCATATTCGGGTCTCCCCCACTCAAACACAGCACTGCCTTCCGTACTGTTGGTGAATTCCGCAGCGTGTTTTTCTTTCTGCGTTCGCAGCAAAACGCACGTCGCGTAAGGCATGCAGTCTGTAGCGGAGCGAGTTCCCTTCTGCGATTTGATTTGGCGAGTAACCTGACCGAGTAACCTGTTTAAGTAACCTGATTAAGTAACCTCATCGCGTAACGTTAAGAACGCCATTCTTGCGGGAGCGCAACGCGCGTAACGCAACTCGCGATCGCCACGGCGATCATCGAATCGTAATCGGCGCGACGTCCTCGCGTATTTGCGTTCGGGTGCGAATGAAAAAGCGCCCGCTGCAAGAACTCCAGCGAGCGCATGCACGGGGGCTAATGAAATTCTGCTTCCTCAACGCGATGATTGCTTCTGCTGCGCGGCGAGCTGCTGCGCCGCCTCGAGATGCTTGTGCAGTACCGGCAGCGTCTCCTGGGCAAGCTTACCGACCGGATCGCCCTTGGTGGATTCCTTCTGGAATTCCTTGATGTCCTGCTGATGGTCTTTAACCATGGCCTTGGCAAAAGCAGTGTCGAATGACGCGCCCGAAAGCAGTTTCAGTTTCGCGTAGGTCGCCTTCTCCGTCATGCTCGAGCCGGCCGGAGGCTTAACACCAATTTGACTTGCCACCTCCTCGGCCTTGGCCTTGTGCTCGCTGTGGTCCTTGATCAGCATGGCAGCGAAATCCTTCACGCCCTGACTCTGGCCTTTATCCCGAGCAAGCTTACCGACATCAACTTCAGCAATGTCGCCTTCGATCGCGTCTTTGATGAAGCTTTTGCTCGCCTTGTCCGCGGCCTTGGTCTGAGCGGTACCGTTCTTCATCCCGCTGTTCTCCGCCATCGCTCCTGATGCGGCGAGTGCGCCTGCCAGGCCAAGGACGAGCATCGCGGCTGTCCTTTTCATGATTTCACCTCGGGTTCCATTGATTGGGCCTCGCGCGGCGAGGCTTCAACCAACAGAACGACTTCTGCGTGATATTTGTTCCTATGACGTGCGCCGAAACACGTCGCCGCCTTCAACCGGCCCATAGCCGGTAGCGATCCGCTGTTCGTTGACGGTAAGAAACGGCGCGTTACTCACCCGCTCCCACAGGGCGGCGCGATCAGGGTTGAGCGCCTCGATGCGGTCCGTGTCGACCGAAAGCGCGAGGCCTTCGCCGAAGGCCGGTGCGAGCCAGTACGAAAGGGCACAGGCGACGCGCTGGGCCAGCGGCAGCACGCTTTGGCGCCAGAACACGCGATTGGCTTCCTGGTAATTTGAGTACGTGTTGTCGCCGGGGATGGCGAGCAACATCGGCGGAATGCCAAAGGCAAGCGCGATTTCGCGCGCAGCGGCATGCTTGGCTTCGAGAAAGTCCATATCGCGCGGCGACAGCGACATCGCCTTCCATTCGATCCCGCCTTCCAGCACCATCGGCCGGCCGGCATTGGCCGCGCCCTGGTACTGTTCGGCGAATTGCGACCTCATGCGTTCAAATTGCAAAGTCGTAAGCACGGCGCCGTCGGCACCGTCAAAGACAAGCGCGCCCGAGGGCCTGGCCGCATTGTCGAGCAACGCCTTGTTCCAGCTCGCCGCCGCATTGTGCGTGTCGACGGCGACCGCGGCGGCTTCGAGGGGGCTCATCCCGTAATGGTCATCGAGCGGATTGAAAAATGTAAGATGAAGGATCGGCGGCAGCTCCCTGCCCTGGTCAAAACGCACAGTATGGCCCGCGACCGTATAATCGTAAGCCTGCGGCCAGCCGTCCGGTCCCGGCACGAGCTTCATGCGATCAGGACGCAGCAAATAGAGCTCGCGCACGTCCATTCCATTTTGGTTTTCGGCTTGCGCGCCGGCGTCTCTGGACAGTATCACCGCCTCAACATAGGCATTGCCGGCGAGCAGCAGATGCGAGGCCACGGCTTCGAGGAACGACGCGCCGTCCTGGCGCGGGTTTGGTCGGCGGATGAGATCGAGCAAGGGATGCGCATCGCGCTCGATCACGCCCTCATAGAGCACGAAGTTGAGCGCACCGATGCTCTCGGCGATCAACCGCACCGCGCGGTAAACAATGGCGTTGCGTGCATAGCCCTGGCGCGCCAGCGCGGCGTAGTCGCGCGGGCTCCAGCGCGGGCGCCCGCCGTTTTCAAACGCAACCAGCCGCGCCGTGCGCGAGGCTTTGTGCTCCGGCACGCGGAGCAGCGACCTAATTCGATTGAGCATGATGTTTCTCGTCCCCTATACGCCCGCGCTACCGAATGAAACAATTGCGATCGCGCTGCGCAATCTAAATGCAGCTCTTGTCTGTATCGAAAGAAAGTCGCACTCTGGCCCTGGCTAAGACCAGGGTTCGGTCATCGGAGGGGCAACATGACTGCGTTCAATGTAGTGCGGTTTCGCGTAAAGCCAGGCCAGCAAGACCATTTTATCGCGGCGCACCGCGCCGTTCGGCACAAATTCAAGGGCTTCCGCGGCGGAGCACTTGTGCGCACCGGCGAACAGACCTTCTGTATCATCGGTGAGTGGGCGAGTTTCAAGAGTCTTGCCTCTGCTCGGCCCGAAATGATCGGTATCCTTGACACGTTCCGCGATGACCTCGAGGATCTTGGCAACGGGCTTGGCCTCACTGATCCCGTGTCTGGCGATGTCGTGCTCAAGCTTGCGGCGGCAAAATCCGCGGCAAGGAAAACGGCACGCGGCAAGAAAGCGGCGAGACGCAAGAAGCGGCGTTAGGTCCGGGAGGGACATCTTCCCAAGTAAGCGATTCCTAATTGCGAGCGCTTGCGACTGGAAAAGCAATCCGCCGCGGGACATTTTCAACGCGCGCCGGATGCCACGTCACCACTTTGTGGCGTAGTAGGCAATTACGAAAAGCACAATCACGGCAGACGTCGCAATCAGCAGCACATAGCGCACATTTTGCCCCGTCACCGCGGCGCGCGCCTCGGTGGTGTCCTCCACGGTGCGGTTATTCTCGATTCGCGGCATCGTTGTCCCAATATGGCGGCCGTCGGGCCGCACCAATCGAAACAACGCAAAGCCTCGCGGCGAGGTTCCCGTTGCCGCTGCCGTTGCCGCTGCCGTTGCCGCTGCCGCTGCCGCTGCCGCTGCCGCTGCCGCTGCCGCTGCCGCTGCTGTCACTCAAGCGCGATTGTGGAGCGTCCTGAATGGGTACCCGAGCAGCGTGACGCTGTCAAGGAGTATTTTCCTAGCACCGCGGATTTTCCCTGCCGCACCAAACCCCGGCGCTTGCGAATGGTTCCCCCGCACGTCGCTTCTGTGCGCGATCCGTATCGTGCAAACTCCAAAAGCCCGACCCGCCCCAATGAAAAGCCCCGGCGCGGCGGCCGGGGCTCTCCGCTCAACAATTTCGTTCGCGCAACCGGCTCACTGTCGCTCCATACGCTCATGCGAAACCTGGCGATGATGCGGAGCCGGCTTGGCATAGGCATAGGCGTCAGCGAAGGGTGCACCAAACCGTTGCGAGGTCACCGGCCCACCCTCTTTTCGAACGATGTTGCCGCTTCCCACTTCCGGCTGGTACGACTGGGCCATCACTGATGTCGATGTGATAACGAGCGCAGCCACGCCAATACTCATCATGATTTTCTTTACCGCAACCATTGTCTGCCTCCTCTTCTCGATGCGCGCAATGACACGCGTTACCCGCGCGACTGCTCGCCTGGCGAAGCGCCAGATCAAGCAGCCGCCCAGGCGTTTCGCGGACGTGCCGGAATGACTGTTCCGCCGGCGAGAAACGTGCCGGGAACGCAATTGCAGGATAGGGTGACGTTCTCTTGCGTTCGCGCATCCGCCCTTGGCCGAGATAACGTGCCGGCCGCGCGCGAGGTTTCGCCAGGAACCATGACGATAATTTAATGCAGCAATTTAATACAGCTTGCCTCTTCACATAAAAACCCCGACACGCGGCCGGGGTTTTCTTCGTTACGATCTGATCTAGTTCCTGGCACCGATGACGGCGTCAATCATGCGTCCAGTCCCGGCGCAGTTCGAGCCGGACATTCGGGTCCGGGTCGCGCCCCACATATTGACCGGACTCGTACACGGTATCTGGATCGTTCGACGACGGCGCCTGTGCACGACCGTTGCGCACACCCCGTGTAATTTCACGTTCCGGCGCCGACGCAAACGCTGCATTGGCCGCGCCTGGTGAGGTAAACCCGCCATGCTCCAGCGCTGGCAAGTTGACGACGTTGCCGGTGCCGACCCCTGCGCTGTAGGACTGGGCCATGGCCGGCGACGCGATCATAGCGGCAAGGCCCGTGACGATGAGCAGTTTTCTCATCTGGTGTCTCCATCTGTTGAGTTCAAAGTTCACAGCCGACCGAGCCACAGTGGCCGGCAGCCGCAAAATGGTGATGGCGTCGCGAAACGACTTGCTCGAAATTGCTGTTTCCGTTGCACTCCACGCAAGCCGAGGAAATTGCCGCAACGGCGCGATGCGCTCGCAACATGGCTGATCTGAGAAAACCTACTCACGCAAGCTTGAGTTGCCGCGCCGCCGACACGCGTCATGATCTCGCACAAGCGCGACGAATAACAATCGGCAACCGATCGAGTGCCCAAATTCCGCGACGCCCGTGCCCTCGCGGCAGAGGAAACCTCCAGGACAGATGACATGACACTGCAACCGAAGGATTCCCCATGCCACGTTGCTGCACCGACGATGACCGGATTTTTATTTTCGATACCGGGCGGCACAGCGAAGACCTCCAACCAAAGTCGAACAAGATAGCCGGCAATGCGCCGTTTGGTGTCTTGCCCATCCACGGCGCGCTCGAAGTCGATCGCGCGCCGGCGCCGGTCGTCGTCCACGGCGGCCTTGCAGGCTGGCAGCGTCTGCGCGTTACCGAATACATCGAGGCTCACCTGCCCGACCGGATCAGACTCGCAACTCTCGCCGCGCTCGCGCGGCTGAGCCCCTATCATTTCTCGCGTGCGTTCAAGCAATCCTTCGGTGCGCCGCCGCATCGCTATCATGTGGGCCGCCGCGTGGAGCGTGCGAAAGCGTTGCTTGCCGAATGGCCGGTGACAGATGTCGCCTTCGCAGTCGGCTATGCTGAAACGAGCTCGTTTTCCGCGGCTTTTCACAGGGCAACGGGCCTCTCGCCGTCGCAATACCGCCGCGGGGTCCTGCGAGGAAAGACGGCGGCGCCTTAGAGCAAACGGGCCTGCTCGTCCCCGGCCCGACGGCTGGACAGCGTCTTCCGGATCGCTTCGGCGAGCGCTGCAAGCCGATAGGGCTTGCGAAGAATCGGCAGGCCGTGCCGGCCGGAAAGCGCCTTGGCATAGCCGCTTGTAAGCAGTACCGGCACATGCGGGTATCGCTTGCCGACCGTTTGCGCGAGCATCACGCCGTCAACGTCTCCGGGCAACATCACGTCGGTAAACACGAGATCGACCGGCGAACCTGATGCAAGCACATTGAGCGCCGACTTGGCATTCTCGACGGCAACCGTGCGGTAGTTGAGCTGTTCCAGCAGCGTCACCGCGACAGACTTCACATCCGGGTTGTCCTCTACAACCAGAATCGTCTCACCGCGGCCGGCGATCTGGCTCGCCGGTTCGGACGGGACGGCGGCGGCGACGGGAGCGTGACTGCGCGGAAGGTGCAGGGTCACCTGCGTGCCTTTGCCGACGCCGCTGCGCACGCTGATCGTCCCACCCGATTGATGAGCAAAGCCGTAGGCCTGCGACAGGCCAAGGCCGGTGCCTTTGCCTACGGTCTTGGTGGTAAAGAAGGGCTCGAATATCTTCGTCAGCAACTCGGGGGGAATGCCAGTACCCGAGTCGGTGACCGTAAGCGCGACGAATTCGCCCTTGATCCCCTCGATCGTTTCACTGCCACGCAGCGTGGTATTTTCCGCAGACACGACGATCGAGCCGCCGTCCGGCATTGCATCGCGCGCATTTACAACGAGATTGACCAGCACCAGTTCGAATTCTGGAATATCGATCGCGACCGGCCACACAGCCGGCGGAATATCGATGCGCAAATTGAACTTGCCACGCACTGAGCTCGCAAGCACATCGTGGAAGGCGGCAACGATTTGGCCGAGATTTACCGTGCGCGGATTTTGCGGCTGACGACGCGCGAAGGTGAGCAGCTGTCGCGTGAGCGCCTCGCCACGTGATGCTGCCGTGAGAATCGCCTCCAGAGAGCGCACGTCCTTCTCGTCGGTCAGCCTGCGCATCAATGCCTGCGCTTGGCCGCTCACAACCATGAGCAGATTGTTGAAATCATGTGCAACGCCGCCCGTCAACTGGCCCAGCGCCTCCATCTTCTGAGCTTGGGCCAGTTGCTGGTGCGCGCGATCAAGCGCTTCCTGCGCGTTGCGCCGCTCGGTGACATCGCGCGTGATCTTTGCGAAGCCAACAAGACTGCCGGTGTCGTCCCGAATTGCGTCGATGACCACATTGGCCCAAAACAGCGAACCGTTCTTCCGCACGCGCCAGGCTTCCGCTTCGAACCGGCCCGTTGCGGCGGCGATCGACAAGGCGCGATTGGGCAATCCGCGGTTGCGGTCGTCCGGAGTGTAAAATTCGGAGAAATGCCGGCCGATGATCTGCGCCGCCTTGTAGCCTTTGATATGCTCGGCACCCGAATTCCAGCTCGTCACCGTTCCGCCGCGATCAAGCATGATCAGTGCATAGTCGGTCACGCCGGCAACGAGTGACCGGAATTGGCGGTCGCTTTCGCGAAGCGCCACCTGCGCCTGTTTCTCCGCTGTGATGTGCCGGCCCGCCACGTAGATCAGGCCGTTGTCGGTAGTCATGGTCCAGGCAATCCAGCGCCAGCTTCCATCGCGATGACGAAAGCGGTTTTCCATGCGTACGGTCGGCGTGCCTTGCATGAGCCGTGCGCGGCCGGCCGTCGCGGCCGCCGCGTCGTCCGGGTGGAGCAATTCGCTGACATGCAGTGATTTGATTTCATCTTCGGTCCAGCCGAGCAGAGCCGTCCAGGCCGGGTTGACGCTGAGGAAATAGCCATCAAAATTGGATACCCCGAGAAGGTCTTCGGACACTGTCCAGATGCGGTCACGCTCGCGCGTGCGTAGCTCGACCTCGGATTCGAGCCGCTCGGTCAGGACGCGCAAGGTCTCTTCGTCGCGCCAACGCTTTGTTGTTTCAAACGCCGTAGCGAGCACGCCGCCGATGCCGTTCGGCGCGGTGGGGTCTGGAATTGGGCTGTAACTGAGCGTGAAACGGGCATCTTCGGGCACGCCATAACGTTGAATACGCCAAAGGTGGTCTTCGGCGAAGAAGCCTTCGCGTTCGCCACACAGAATGCTTGTGTGGAGGGCGCCGAGCTCGCCATATATTTCCGGCCACACCTCGCGCAACGGCTTGCCGAACACCTCCGGGTGCCGGTCGCCGAGCAGCGGCTCATAGGCGTCATTGTAGATCATGATGAGATCGAGGCCCCATCGGATCGACATGGGAAATCCGGAGCCGAGGATGACGTCCACGATGGCGCGCAGGGCGCGCGGCCAGGTCTCCTGCGGTCCCAACGGCGTGGCCGCCCAATCGAAATCGCGCACCCGCGCCCGCGCTCCGCCGCGCTTGCGTGGTGCCGCCGTCATGAAAAATCCGGACATTTCACCGCGCCATTGGCGCATGGACTAACCCCGCAACCCTGCGCAGAAACGCTGTCGCGGCTGAAAAAGTTCCATTACCCGCCCGCGGAGGCTCGGGGTATTTCGGGTGCTCAATCTGAGGCCAAAATACCGGGCTGGCCGTTGATGAATGTCCCGTCGCGCAATTCGGAGACAGCCTGCTGCAATTCGCTCTGCGTGTTCATGACGATTGGACCGTACCAGGCGACTGGTTCTTCGATCGGCTTGCCCGAAACCAGGAGAAACCGAATGCCCTGTTCGCCTGCCTGCACCGTGATTGCGTCGCCGGCATCAAAAAGGATCAGCGAACGATCGCCTGCCGGTTCGCGAAACAGGATCTCCTCGCCATTGACCTGCTTCTCGGACAGCACGCCGAACGGTGTCGAGGCAGAAGCAAACGTGCCTTCCCCCTCGAACACATAAGCGAATGCATGGCGCCCTACTTCAACTGCGAGCGTCTTGCGCTTGTTGGCGGGAACAAAAATGTCGAGGTAGCGCGGATCAGCGGCGACGCCATCGACTGGGCCCTTCTTGCCCCAAAACTCGCCGCACACTACGCGCACACGCGTGCCGTCGTCGTCGACAACTTCGGGAATTTCAGCGCCCTTGATATCCTGATAGCGTGGCGTCGTCATCTTGAGCGACGAAGGCAAATTTGCCCATAGCTGAAAACCGTGCATCCGGCCGTTATGGTCGCCTTTGGGCATTTCCTGATGCATGATGCCCCGGCCCGCCGTCATCCATTGCACGTCGCCCGATTCAAGTGTGCCTCGATTGCCCAAGCTGTCGCCGTGTTCGACAGTACCGTTGAGAACGTAGGTGATCGTTTCAATTCCGCGGTGCGGATGCCATGGAAAACCAGCGAGATAATCGCTCGGCCGGTCGTTGCGGAAATCGTCCAGCAGAAGAAACGGATCGGTCTCGGCAGTGTCGCCGAAACCGAAAGCGCGGCGCAGACGCACTCCCGCGCCCTCGATCGTAGGCTTTGACTGAACAATGCGCTTGACGGGGCGGATAGACATAAGCTCGGCGCCTCTTATGAGATGGCGGCGGGTCACACTGCCGCTTGGGCCGCGACTAAGCATTATAGCCGCGATCGCTGCCATTCATATGCGGTTTGTCATATAGGACGTTCGGTCGCCAAAACTAGCCCCGGACATTCGTTCCGCCGGCTGTGCCCTGTCGCGTTGTAACGCAAACCGGACAGTCCTCTCGCCGCGACAGGTGCCGTCGGCTATTATCGCCCCATGCGCCCGACTCTCGCAGCCATAATATGTCTTATTACCCTGTTCAGCTTCGGCCTTTCGGGCTGCACCAAATGCGGGTGGCTATGGCAGCAAGGCCCCGGTTCCTGTCATTCTGACACGCCCCGCTAACATGGATCCCTGCACCCACAATCTATTATGATCGCTTAAGGCTGAGTGCGGTGCCAACCAGCCCGACGGCGATGCCGGCGAGAAAAATGTAGTGCAGTGTCCCACCTGCTGCGCTCTGCGCCTCGCGCGCGGTTGCCATGTCGTAAATGAGCCACCCGCCTACCGCGACAAACATGGCGGTCATCACGCCTGGATTTTTGCCGGGCATAGTCTCCCTCGCAAATCTGGCATTCCATCTCACGGTGGACGGTACGTAATTTTCGAGCTTGCTGCCCGCGATTGGTTTCTTTACGCCGATTTGACTTGTGCATCCCGTCCGCCACCCGTCTAGTGCGGGAGACATCACACGAGGGAAGCAATGGCCTATTTCAATCCATCCATGGGAATGCCGGAGCGGATCGGCAAGGTCGGCGGTGACATTATGGCGGCGGCCATCACCATTTTTGTCGTCGTACTGGTCGTTTCAAATTTTCTGGGCTGAGCGTCTTTCCATCGATGACCTCCTCCACTCTTCGTCGTAAAATGGACTGTCGAAAATGTACGTCCTAACGACTCTCTTGCTGGTGATTTTACCGTACTGAACACCAATCACCGCCGGCGCTGCAATGGAATGGGCCGGCCGTTCGGTGTCGGGTTGGAGCTCGATCGGTGGGCTCGCCCTCGGGGTCTATTTCTTTCGCAGGAGCATGGAGCTTCTCGGAGCGGGCTGAACCGCTCCGGGCATCGACGGATTAGAAGCCGGTCGCGAAGCGGGCCATGACCACAATGATCGCGACCTGCATCGTGCCCTGCACCGCCACCACGCGCAGGTAGGTTTTCATCCAGCGCGCTATCTTCTCCATGTCGGGCTGCGCTTTTTGCACTTCGAAATAAAGCCGCAGGTTCGCCGGCAGCAGGTAGCCAAGCCCCTGCACCGTGAGGACTGTGACGATCCCAAGCGCGGCAACGACCCACCAGAATTCAGGATAATCGAGATTGAGAAAACCCATACGCACCGCCAGAAACCAGCCGGCGGTGGAAGTGATGGTGGATAGGGTCGGCATCAGTATCAACGTGCGCGGGATCAAACCGCCAATGATGGCGCGGCGCGTCTCGAACGAGACGCCGCGCAGCACCGGCCCCACGATAAAACCCATGAAAAGGTCAATGCCGGTCCACAGAGCCCCCGCCATGACGTGCACGAAATCGAGCAGCCAAAGGCTCGGGCTCAGGATGGCACCGATCATTACCCCAAGGGCCATAGCGGCGGCCGCGAGATACCAAGGCCGCAGCGGGACGGCGGGCGCATGCGGCGCGGCGAGACTGCTATCGGCCAAGCTCGGATGTCCCCTCAAGATCGCGATATCGCGTGCTTACCGGAATCTGCACTGACTGTCGCGCAATTTCTGGAGTCCTCTATTCAGCGGGAATTGGTGTCGCAGGAGCGGTGGGCGCGGTCGCAGCCTGCGAGGGTGGCGATGGACCTTTGAGCGGGCGCTCCTCCAATGAAATCAGAAATGCCATGCCGAATGTCAAAACTAGCGCGCAGGCAAGAAACACAAATCGAAATGCGTAGGCAAGATCGGGCGCCGACGCAGTACGCGCAAGCATTTCAACCGACATGCCAGTGACGCCGCCAAGACCCCCGAGAACGATTGCGCCAAGCAACGCGACAACAAGCGCGGAAAACAAGGCACGGAAAAAATTCGCGGCACCTGTCGCAACTCCCATTTGCGAACGTGCAACCGCATTCTGCATGCAGACTGTCGACACCGGAAACACGGTGCCGAGCCCGGAACCTATCAGCAGCAGCAAGGGCAAGACGAGCGATACCGGCATCGATGTTGGCCAGATTGCCAGCGGGCCAAGCGATACGATCGAGAGACACAGCCCCACTAACGAAATACGCTTGTAGTGCACGACGTGCATCATCAATCGGCCGGTGATTGTCGAAAATGCAACTGTCGCCGCCATCAAGGGAATCAGTGCCATGCCGGATTGGCTGGCAGACAAATGCAGCGCGACCTCAAAATAAAGCGGGACAAAGATGGTCATGCCGACGAGCGTGCCCATATTGCAGGCACCCGCAAGCGCTGCACAACGCACGACGGGATTGCCGAGAACCGTGAGCGGCAGAAATGGATCGCGGGTCGTCACCAGGCGCCAGGCGAACAGGCACCACAATATGGCCGACAAAAGCAGAAGCCCGCCAATCTGCGTCGAGATCCATTCAAAGCGCTGACCGCCCCACGTCAATGCGAGCAGCAGCGCAACGGCAGCCGCCATCATCAGGAGAGCGCCGACGAGATCAAGCCTGCGCTTGCGCGGATGAAACGGAATCCGCCGCAACACGCTCGACGTCATTCCCAACGCGCACAGCCCGAGCGGCACGTTGATCCAGAAGATCAGGGACCAATCGACATGTTCGGTCAAAAATCCACCGAGCACCGGTCCACCGACCGAGGATATCGCGAACACGGCGCCAATATATCCCTGATAGCGACCGCGCTCACGCGGAGAAACGATGTCTGCGATGATGGTTTGCGCCAACGCCATCAAGCCGCCGCCGCCGAGCCCCTGGAATGCGCGCCCCAGCACCAGCGCGCCCATGCTCGAGGCCAGCGCGCAGGCAATCGAACCCGCAACGAAAATGCCGATCGCCATCAGCATGACCGTGCGGCGGCCATGGATATCGGAGAGCTTGCCGTAAAGCGGAGTGACCGCGGTACCGGTCAGAAGATAGGCGGTTACAACCCACGACAGATCCTCAAGGTTGTCGAAATGCCGCCCTATCGTCGGTAGCGCGGTGGCGACGATCGTCTGGTCGAGCGCACCGAGGAACATCGCCAGCATGATGCCGATGACGATGGTCCTGATTTCCGGGTGCGTCAGGGGAGCCGGTTCCGGCATTGCCGTTGCCGGTCGGGGCTTGATTTTCGGCTTTGAGGGCGTCATGTGCGAGCTGCAAGTATCAAGTATAGAGAGAGCCAACGTCGGCAACCTGATCCAACCTTGCTCAATGCCTTGCCGGTTCCGGCAAAGCAAGACGCGGTGGTGCGGGGGTGGTATGTGCCTGAGCGTCCACTCTTCACCTGCGATAACGGGGATCTAGCGCACCAAATTCCCCAGAACACTCTACGTTCTGTAGTCGCCGGGCTCGTCCCGACGATTTTGCTTGGAAAGGCCGTGCCTTGCCCGACAAATCGGAATAACCGCGGCAAGCCCGGACATGAGCAGTGAAATACATGAAGCGACCGCTGAAATTACGAAAGCTGCTAGCCACTATTTTGCTACTTGCCACCTCGCCCGCGCTCGCGCGCGAGATGCTGCCGCCTGGCTTCGTTTATCTTCACGACATCGACACTAGCATTGTCCAGGACATCCGCTACGCCACGGCGGACAATTTCACCGGCCAGCCCCTGCCCGGCTATAGCGCCGCGGAATGCATTTTGCGCCGCGAAGCAGCCGAAGCACTCAAGCGCGTGCAAGCCGATCTCGCCCGCGAAAATTTGAGCCTGAAAGTCTATGACTGCTATCGTCCCACCCGCGCGGTACGCGCCATGGAGGCATGGGCTCATGACGGAGAGGACGGCGAAGTCACGAGACGCTTCTATCCTGCGCTGCGCAAGCGCAACCTGTTCTCGCTGGGTTACATCGCTGCCCAGTCGAAGCATTCCACGGGCACTACTGTCGACCTCACGCTCATTAGGCTACCCGTCGTAACCAGCCCGCGTTTCGATCCGGCCGCGCATTACGGCCCCTGCACTGGTCCCGCCTCACGGCGCGCGCCCGATGACAGTATCGACATGGGTACGGGCTTCGATTGCTTCGACACCAAAAGTTACAGCGCCAGCAAGGCCATCAATTCACAGCAGCAGCATTGGCGTGGCGTATTGAAGGCCACAATGCGCCGCCACGGCTTTGCAAACTACTTCCGGGAATGGTGGCACCACTCGTTCACCGGCGCAGCCGAACCGAGGGCTTATGATTTTGCGATCTTGCCTCGGGCGCGCTAATTGCGCGACCGACGCGGTCAGCGCTTGCGTCGTGCCCCCTTTGGCCACTTGCCCGGCCAGCTGACAATATATTCCTCGAGCTTCTCGTCCGGCACATCGGCTTCGCTCGCCGCGACGCGACCGCGGACCGAGACACCGGCCGTGTGCACAGTCTCAGGGTTTCCCGAAACGAGGGGATGCCACCATGCAAGATCCCTGCCTTCCGCCACCAGGCGATAGGCGCAGGTCGGCGGCAGCCATTTCAACCGCCTCACATTGCGGGGCGTAAGTCGGACACAATCCTTCACCTTAGCCTGCCTGTGCGCATAATCGCTGCAGCGACAGCTGTTGCAGTCCAGCAGACGGCAACTGACGTCCGTGAAGACCGTTTCGCTGGTGTCCTCGTCGATCAACTTGTTGAGACAGCAACGGCCGCAGCCGTCGCACAGGCTTTCCCATTCGGCGCGCGTCATCGCTGACAGCGCTTTTCGCCGCCAGAACGGAACTTGCGGGTCGGGCATCGAGAACTCTCAGTCGTCAGGCCAGGCGTCGGGTCAGGTATCCACGCCTCGATTCGCCGCCAAGCTATAGACGTGGACGGCCGGGACAAGCCCAGGCGTGACGGTTTGGGATGGTCCCGGTCTCCGGAATCCCGCCCTTGGGCGGGCGCCACACGGGCTGCAACGGTATTGCTGTCCTTTTCGGCCATTTTTCACCGCAATTACCGTTCACCCTTCTTTCAGCCGGATTGAACCATGGCATTGGCCGCTGGTTCGCCGATCGGGTAAATTCCTGCTGTCCGGCGTCCCGCCGGCTTCATTTTCAAGAGTGGCATGCGCGATCTTTTTCCCGAAAGCTGGAAGCCCAACATCAAACGGTTCCTGTTGGGGCTGGACGCGTGGATCGACTTCAGCCTGTTCCGGGGCGCGTCGGGCGCGCGCGAAGCCTATGAACGTTTTTCGACATTCATGGATCGCTTCCACGCCGCGGGCTGGCGGCGGTGGCTCAACGAATTGCTGTCCGAGGGCGCCACGATCGGAATGTTCGGACTCGTGGCGATGCTGGCGTTAGCGGTGCCCGCCTTTCGCGAAACGTCCGACGATGACTGGCTGAAAAAATCCGAACTGGCGGTGACCTTCCTTGACCGCTACGGGAATGAAGTCGGCTCGCGCGGCATCCGGCATAATGATTCAATCCCGCTCGATCAGTTTCCTGATCACCTGATTAAGGCCGTGCTCGCGACCGAGGATCGCCGTTTCTACGAACACTTCGGCATCGATATCGCGGGCACCATGCGTGCGCTCGTCGCCAACACGCGGGCGGGCGGTGTCGTGCAGGGCGGCTCCTCGATTACGCAGCAGCTCGCCAAAAACCTGTTCCTGAGCAACGAACGCACGCTCGAACGTAAGATAAAGGAGGCGTTTCTCGCCATGTGGCTGGAGGCGCGCCTGACGAAGAACGAGATCCTCAAGCTCTATCTCGATCGCGCCTATATGGGTGGCGGAGCATTCGGGGTCGACGCAGCGGCTCAATACTATTTCAACAAATCGGCGCGCGACGTGAATCTCGCTGAGGCCGCCATGCTCGCCGGCCTGTTCAAGGCTCCGACAAAATTCGCGCCACACGTCAACCTGCCGGCCGCACGCGCGCGAGCCAACGTCGTGCTCGACAATCTGGTAGAGGCCAACATGATGACGGAGGGCCAGGTGTTCGGCGCCCGCCGTCACCCGGCAACGCCCGTCGATCGCCGCGACGATCGCGCGCCCAATTATTATCTCGATTGGGCATTTGACGAAATGAAGAAGCTTGTCGACACCTTTCCGAAATCAATGACCGAACGCGTATTCGTCGTTCGGACGGCGCTCGACACCAACCTGCAGAACGCCGCCGACTCCGCAGTCGAAAGTTCACTGCGGCAATATGGCCAGGAATATCATGCCCGGCAAGCAGCCGCGGTATTGATGGACGTCGATGGCTCCGTGCGCGCGATGGTCGGCGGGCGGGACTATGGCGCGAGCCAATTCAATCGCGCGACCGACGCTATGCGGCAACCGGGCTCGTCGTTCAAGCCTTATGTCTATGCCACGGCGCTCGAGCATGGCATGAAGCCGACATCGATCGTCGTCGACGGGCCTGTATGTATCGGCAACTGGTGTCCGCACAACTACGGGCATGGCTATGCCGGTTCGATGCCGCTGATCCAGGCGCTCACGCATTCGATCAACACCATCGCAGTGAAGCTGTCGATCACGATCGGCGACGGCAATGCGAAGGTCGGGCGCGCGCGCATTGTAAAGACCGCGCACGACATGGGCATCCGCACGCCGCTGCCGGATACGCCGTCCCTGCCGATCGGTGCGGATGAAGTCACCGTCCTCGACCATACCGGCGCTTACGCAACGTTCCCGAACATGGGCAAGGCCGTGACCCCCCATGCAATTCTCGAGGTGCGTACCGGCGCCGGCGATCTCGTCTGGCGCTACGACCGCGATGGACCGAAGCCGCGCCAGGTGCTGCCGCCCGGTGTCGCTGCGGACATGATTAAGATGATGAACAGCGTGGTCGAAAACGGCACCGGCCGCCGCGCTCGGCTCGATGGCATCGTGGCAGCGGGCAAGACGGGCACGACGAACGCTTACCGCGACGCCTGGTTCATGGGCTATACGGGAAATTTCGTTTGCGGCGTCTGGTTCGGAAATGACGATTATCAGTCGACGAATAGAATGACGGGCGGTTCATTGCCGGCGATGACGTGGCACAACATAATGGCGTACGCGCATCAGGGTATCGAGCTCAAACAGCTTCCGGGGATACCGGTGCCGCAGGTCCGTCAGCAGCCGGCTGTTGCCGAGGTCAAGTCGAAATCCGGCGAGCCTCAGCCCCCGCCCCGCCCGGCGCTTCTTACAAAGCGCGGAGCCGATATCCTCGTCCGTGTCGAACGGATGATGGATGACGCAAACCGCGCGCTTGGTCCCACAGGGCGACCGGCCGCAGCCGACGCCGCGGGCAAGCGGGCCGAAGCACCCGGCAAAAGGGACGCGCTGGCCGTATCGCTGGAGGGCCGTGCATTCGGAAACCACAACTGATTAGCCCTAGCCCCGCCATACGCGTAGTCTCCTCTCCGCTAGCCATTTATTTTCATTTGCCAATCGAAAAATCGTGCGTCTGCTAACTGGAACGCTGTTTGCTCTCGCCGTTGCCACGCTTGTTGGCCTCGGCATGACTTATTTCGCTCTGAGCCGTGGAGCTGCCTTCGGCGCACTGGCTATCGAAAGCTGGACGGCCTGGCCGAAATCAGGGACGAACGACGCCGATCCCTATGCGCGCGCGTCGATCGCGCGCAGCGGGCGCCTGCCGGTTGCGCTCGGCGACGGCGTCTCATTCACTTTGAAAGCCGACGACGCCGGCAAGGCGCTCGATGGCCGTTGCAATGTAGTAATTTCAGGGATTACGCCCGCGGCGCGCTATTGGACGCTGACCCTCTATAACGCGGATGGTGACCTGATCGCCAATTCCGTGGGCCGGTATGGGTTCACCAGCGAGGAAATCGTTCGCCGCGCCGATGGTAATTTCGAGATCGTCGTGGCGCCGCGCGCAAATCCCGGCAATTGGCTGCCGACCGGCGGAGTAGAGCGTTATCAACTCCTGCTCCGCCTTTACGATACGGCCGTCGGTGTATCGACGAAAGCCGGCCGCGAGGTGCCGATGCCTCAAGTGGCGACGCGGAGCTGCTCATGATCCGCTGGCTGCTCCTATGCCTAGGAGGCGCGCTGCTCGGAGGGATTGTGCATCTCGCCACCGTCATCATTTTGCCGCGCACGGCGACGCAGGATGCATATTCCCGGCTCACCCCTATCGCCCCGGTGAATACGGTCGTCGCCTTGCCTGCGCCAACGCCGGAGAAGGCGATCATGCCGTTCATGGACCCTGCTTTTGCAAGTGCTGTGTGCCGTTATGATCTTTCAGATGGGCCTTTGAAACTTACAGTACCGGTGAGTCCCGCCTATACGTCCGTATCATTTTACACCCACTATGACGTGGCCTATTACGCCATCAACGACCGCGCCGCCGGGCGGCGCGTGATCGAACTTGATCTGATGACCGCCGCGCAACATGAGCAGGTCCCGGAAGACGAAGAGGTCACTGCCGCAGACCGTTTGATCGTGGAATCCCCCTCGCTGACCGGGCTTATCGCCATACGCGCGATGGCTCCCGAACCTGGACTGATGCCGGCTGCACAAAGTGCGGTCGCCGCCTCGCGATGCACGCGTGAAACCGAGCCTACACGTTCACGGAAATAGCTGTTTTGCTAATTGGCCGAGGCCAAACTCGGCTCTCGAGTCCATGTCGGCGGAAGGGTTTGATATCGCGCGATCTGATTTTGCAACAGATTGAGCGATCGTTCGGCTTCCACCGCCTGGCCCGACGGCGTCGTGATCACCAGGCGCTCGAGCGCAAAATGGTATGACGCGACGCGATCGCTCAGGCTCTGGCGCACGATCGCCACAACATGGGCGTTTTCCCGGATGCGGCGAAGCGCGTTCACACGTTCTGATTTTCCGAGCGCCGAAACATAGGCGAGACTTTTTTGCCTCTTTTGATCCATGTCGACAACACGCCCGGCGGTCTCGAAGAATTGCGAAAGCCGCGTGATATCGTTGCGGACGTCGTCGATGAGCCGCGCATAAACCGCTGATGGCGAACGATGGCATTCATCCATTACGCGATCGAAATATTTTCGGTGATCCGCCATGTTTGAATGATACAGGCCGTACTCGCCGGCGACCGAATACCATTGCTGGCGGTCGTATGGCGGCTCGATCAACGGGTAAGCAAGATCACGGAGCGCGCGCTCGTCGTCCGTATATTCGAATTTTGACGGAGGAACCGGATGCGCGCCCCCGGAACTGCGACCGAGCCAGTCGTGGATCCCGTCGGTTACGAGAGTCTGGTTGACCTCCCCGAAGTCGCTGTTCGCACAGCCAGAGAGAAACGCAAGTGCGATGAAAGCAAGCAGCCCACGCCGCCCGTTTGTCGGAGTCCGTGGCGGCTGCAGAATGCACATCGGGATTGTTCGTTGGTTGCTTCCGGTCAGCGTGCGGCCCGGCGGCGGCGGCGGCGGCCGGGATTGTTGCCGGTGTGTGGTTCGAGGCCGTTCGAACCGTCGGGATCACGCTCAATGCGTATCACCGGCAGAATAATAACAGTCGCAGGTTCAGTGCCGGCGTCGACATATTTGCCGCGCGGGCTTAGCTCGTCGGGAAATCGGATGATTTCACCCATTGCAGTCCCCCTTCCGCCCCGGCGCATGGTTCACGTGAGGCCGCCGGATCGGTGCCTTTGGGCAATTAAAGGACTTGCAAGGTTAACGGTCTGCTAACGCGCGCGGACTATTGTCGCGTATCCCGTACTGCCGGCGTAGTTCGCAATGGTGAAGCCTTCCGCGCGCGTATCCCTCGATAGCCTGGTCGATTTGGCCTGCCGCGACGGCGTTGACGTCCGACCGACCTTGCTGCGCGTGTTGACTGACCTTTATGTGCAGCGGCCCATCCATAGCGCGGAGGAAGAGACCCAGTATGTCGAGTTGGCTCTGGGCCTGATCGACACGGTCGACTCACAGACCCGGGCCACGGTCGCAGCCAAGCTCCGTCAATATTCGAAGGCGCCCGCAGCGGTGCTCAGAAAGCTAGCCGCGTCCGGTACCGCAGATCCGCCCGACGCCGACGCGACCGGGGAATTGATCGATCTGTTTTTTTCGGCCTCGACCGAAGAACGGCGGCTCATCCTCGTCAATCTCGACATCACGTCGGAAGCCGCAAAGCGCAGGCCGATGCCAGGCGCGAGCGAGCTCGTTCGGCGGCTGGAAAGCGCGGCGCTGCGGCGCAACCCCGCCGAATTCAGCCGGATCCTCGAACGTGCGCTGAGCACCAGCCGGACCCTCGCAGAAAGAATTACGTACGACCACTCCGGGGAACCGATCGTCGTTGCCGCCAAGGCCCTTGGAATTTCCATCGAGATACTTCAACGAATTCTCCTTTTCCTGAATCCTGCCATTGGCCAATCGGCCCAGCGGCTGTACGAACTCTGCATACTTTTTGACGACCTCACCCCAGCTGCCGCGGAGCGAATGCTGAGCATCTGGCAAGCAGGCGCGGCCCGGCCGAGAACGGCGCATGAGTCCATTTATTGGGATGATGAACGGCGAGGCGCCCGCGCACAAAGCCAGCAAGCATCACCCAGGCCGCCAGCCAAACGCGAAATCCATACCTCACGAGGCAAAATCAACCAGCGTTAATTTCCATTACGCGATGACATTGTCGAGAAAATTCCTGCCTGCGCGATCCTCGGCCTCGATAATCCATAGATCCGGATCGAAACGCATCTCGCGAACCAACCGGGCTTCAATATCGGCATCTTTTGCAGGAGGGTCACGGCCGGCTACGGCGGCAAACATCCGGTCCGCCGGTTGAGCTTCGTCGAACGCCGATTGGGGTGCCGGCCCATAGAGGGTGGCTGTCCCATCCAGCCGATTGATTTTGATGAAGATCGCCCCAGCCTCTTCGGCGCCGCGCCGGCGCACCGCGGCGAAAACGCCTTCGACGCTGCAACGGCGCAAATAGGCCGCAACCCATATCCCTGATTTCAACCGCATTGGCTTCAGTAGCACGGGCGTTCGCAGTGACGCCAATCACTCCAGGGGGCGGCCGGTCATTGCCGCAAGCTCACGCACGACACGATCGGAAATCTGTCCCGTCACCGGCAAATGGTGATCCCGCTCGAACTTTTCGATTGCCGTCCGCGTATCCGGATCGAAAGTGCCGGTGGGCTTGATCTGTCCGTAACCAAAATCAGATAAAGCCCGCTGTACCGCCATCGTGCGCCTCGATGGACCGATCAATTTCGCTATCGGATCGGCCGCCGCGCTTGTTGGGGTTGGAGTGGCGATTGGGGGTTTTGCACCAGACGTTGTGATCGCGCGCAGCAGAACTTCATTTGCTTCGGGATTGATTTTCAATCCGGCAGCCTGGACAAATTCGCGCGCCGCAGCATCGGTCTTGGCGCCCCAAATACCGTCGGCTGGACCATCGTAAAATCCCTTGCGGGTCAGTTCACGCTGGATATTGACGACGAGCTGGACCCTGGCGAGCGCGCCCGGATCGGCAGTGGGACCGGTTTGAGTGGCCGGAAGGCGCGTTGGGAGAGCTGCTTCGCGCTGAAGGAGTGTCCGTGTTGCAAAAATAGGAGCCGGATGCGGGCCCTTTTGCAGGAAAAGCGCATTGATGACGATTGCAAATATCGCGATTGTCGACATGACGATGGCGACGAATTCACGCGGGTGCTCGGCCGCTGTTGCTGCAAGCCTGCCGGCCGCCGCAAATCTGTCGGAACCACTGCGATTGGAGCGTCTACGCACTTTTCTTCATCCAGTTTTTTGTGGTCAATGGAAATTCCCTTGCACCGTCGTTGACAAGCTTGACGGCCTCTTTCGATTTCCGGTTCGCCTGTTCCAGCGGAAGCCCGACCTTCACGCACGTGCCCTCCCCCGGCCGGCTCCAGATGTCGATGTCGCCCCCGTGCAATTTCACCAGTCCCTTCACGATCGAAAGACCAAGACCTGTGCCCTCATACCGTCGATCATACGACGCGGAAGCCTGAAAGAACGCTTCGCCCACGCGCTTCAGATCGGCCTCGCCGATACCGATTCCCGTATCCTCTATCGACAAGTTCAGTCGCTTCCCCTCGCGCGACGCGCCGATCGTGACCTGTCCTCCACGCGGAGTGAATTTGACGGCATTGGAAATAAGATTGATCAGTATCTGGTGAAAAGCGCGGCGGTCGGCGGTGATTTCGGGCAGATCCCGGCCAAGACGCATTTTGATATCTATCCCGGATTCCCGCGCCTTCAGGGCAAGCAGGTCGGCGCAGCTTTCGATCACCGGGCCCGGCGCGAATGGTTCCGGAGCTATCGCAAAATGGCCCGTTTCTATCCTGGATGCATCAAGGATCCCGTTGACGACCGACAGCAGGTGTTGCCCGGACGCATTTATCAACCGCGCATATTCCAATCTCCGCGCCGTGCCGAGTTCAGGCGAACTGTTCATCAACATTTCGGAGAAGCCGATGACGGCATTGAGCGGCGTGCGCAGCTCGTGACTCATGGTGGCAATAAAGCGGCTCTTCGCGGCGCTGGCACGCTCAGATTCCGAATGTGCGGCTTCGAACGCGCGCGCTTCTGATTTCCGTTCACTGATATCGCGAAGAACTGCCACGACTTCATGAGTGGCCGGATCCCGGCTGCCACGAACGTGATCAAGAGGACGGCACCTCATTTCAACCCAGACAAATTGACCGTGGCGATGTGCCCCTGCGTCCCGCTGAATTCTGAAATCGAGAGACCGTTCCTCGCCCAGAGCCGCGGCGTCGGCCAGAGCGGTCAGATAGGCCGGACGATCAGCCACGTGAACCCGCTCGAACACTCCGTGCATCGCAAGATCGTTGGCCGGGACGCCGAACAGCGTCTCGGCCGCAGGCGAAATGAACAGCACCGAACCGCCGTGGCCATGACGGACGATGACATCGGTCATGTGGCGTGCGAGCAGTCGGTAGCGATTCTCCTCGTCGCGCAACAACAAGGCACTGGTGCGCGACAGGGACTCTGCTCCGAGCGCGAGGCCCGTCGCATACAGCACCGTCGAGACGAGACCCAATGCGGTAAGCGCTCCGCGGCTCGCTCCAGCCGCGACCGGTGCAGGAAGTGTCCCGGTGACGCCCAGCAGCAACAGTGCGGCAGTG
>DASSIT010000050.1:0-3815 GCA_035691545.1 Pseudolabrys sp.
CAAACAGGATGTCATCGAGGCCAGGAACGCCAAATTGCGCCTTGGCTCGGCTACTTCTCTCGTCCATGGGGCCCCCTGGAATGCTGGCAGGAAGTCGCAGCGACCCTCGACGCAAACCAGTCCGCCCGGATAAAGTTCCCCGAAAATGCCTCTACGTCGGCGCGCCAGCTTTTATGGCATTCATACCGCGTGGCACTTTAGGTATCATGGTCCATTATCTGGCCGTTTATGCCGCCGCTGCTGGAGCGAGCTTTTGAAAGCACCGGTCCCAGGCATTCGGCCCCGGGCTTTCTAGTCTAACGGCGAAAATTCCAATCGTTCTCTACGGGCGTCCGTTGAGCGCGAACGAACGCAAAATCGGGTTTCACTTTTGCTGATCGCGCGTGCGCTTTTTGTTTTCGCAGGCGAGGCTGCGGGCGCATCGGAAGCTTCCCTGCACCGCTGCTTTCGACGAGGGCAAATTTATTTGAAATGCCTCGGGCGCACCGTACGGCGAGATCGTGACGGCATGCCCGAAAAAAGCAACCGTCCCTGCGACGCGTCTACATCCAAGGATGGGGCGCCAAAGCTTTAGCGAGGCGGCAAGCAGGGCGCCCATAACGACCGACGTCAAAAAGGCATCCGCCTGCCCAACACGAGAGGCCGCGGCTTATGGGTCTCCGCGTACGCGAGGACGATCTCGGCGATCGTCGCTCCCTCATGTTCACCTCGACCGCATGGCCCTCGAATTCTACTTCGGAGTATGGTGAGATAGCAAAAAAGGCCACACGGGAGCGAAAAATGCCCGGCGACAAGAGCATCCTTCCCTCACGCCGCGCCATTCTGAAAGCCGCAAGCCTTGGAGCCGGCGTGGCGGCAGCCTCGAGCTTTCATATCGCGCGAGTTTTCGCCGCCGATTATCCAGACCGGCCGATCAGGATCATCGTGCCATTTGCGGCAGCCGGGCCCACCGACATCATGGCGCGCATTCTCGCGCAAAGTCTTGGAGCCGCGCTTGGCGGCAACCTCATCGTGGAGAACAAGCCAGGGGCCGGCGGCAACATCGGAATCGGCTACGCGGCGCACGCGCCTGCCGACGGCTACACGCTGCTCGTCGTCTCCACGGCCTATAGTGTCAATCCCGGCCTCTATGCCAAAGTCCCTTATGATCCCTACAAGGATTTCGCGCCGATTACCGAACTCGGCTCCACGCCAAATTCGATCCTGGTGACGCCGAAGCTCGGCGTCAATTCGATTGCCGAACTGATCGCGCGCGCCAAGGCGAAACCCGGCGAACTCAACTGGGCAAGCCCCGGCGCGGGCACCACGCCGCATCTTTCCGGTGAATTCCTCAAGATCGTGGGCGGAATCGAAATGACGCATGTACCGTTCAACGGCGCCGCTCCCGCCGTTCAGGCTCTGCTCGCCGGTACGACGCAAGTGGCGGTCTCGGCGCTGCCGCCGGTGCTTCCGTTTGCGCAGACCGGCGAGATCAAGGTGCTTGCCATCACCGGCGTCAATCGCTGGCCCGACCTGCCCGACGTGCCGACCATGGTCGAGCTAGGATATAAGGATTTCGTCGCGGAGACGGCTCAGTTCTTTTTCGCGCCGGCGGCAACCTCGCCCAGTATCGTCGAAAAATTGTCGGCAAAATCCATGGCAGTGCTGAAAGTTCCTGCGGTGGTGGAGCAATTGCGCGTCAACGGCTACGAAGTCACCGCGGCCGGCGCCCCCGCTTTGAGAAGGCGCCTCGAGGTCGAGATACCGAAGTGGCACGACATCATCACCAAGGCCGGGATCAAGCCGGTGTGACGCCGTACCATCGCCAAGTCATTCCGGAAGGCGCGAGCAGCGCAAGCGAACCCGGAACGATGAAGATCCCAAGAGAGGACTTACCGTTGAAAATCGTCGACCTCAGCCGTGAGCTTTATCACCGCACCCCCAGCTACCCCGGCCACTCCGCCATCATTCACGGCACCTGGAAGACGCACGAGGAATCCTTTGCCGATGGCGGCAATGTACATGGGCTCGCATCGATGTATTTCTCGATGCCCGATCACGGCGGCACCCATATCGACGCGCCGCTGCATTTCGACAAACGCGGTCAGGGAATCGACGAATATCCGCTGGAAAAATGCATCGTGCCGGGCATCTGCATCGATCTTCGCCAGATCGCACCGCGCGCGGAGATCACGGCGAGAGATCTCGAAGCAGCGGTGAAAAAGGCTGGTCATCCCGTGCCGAAGGGCGGCACCGTGCTGCTCTGCACCGGCCATCACCAGCGCACTTTCCCGAGCAAGGAATATGCGACTGAAAACTCCGGCGTGAACGTTGCAGCCACCGAATGGCTCGCGGGGCAAGGCGTCGTGCATTTCGGCATCGATTCGATGCGGCCCGGACCTGAAGGCAAAGAGAACCTGCTGGTGCACAAGGCCTGCTTCGATCTCGGCATCACCCATATCGAAAGCCTGTGCAACCTCGAAGCGCTGCTTGGCGCCGGCCCCTTCACCTTCATCGGCTTGCCCATGAAATGGCGCGGCGGCACGGCCTCGCCGATCCGCGCGGTCGCGGTGTTCGGGTTATCAGGCGTCTAATCAGACCGTGAAGCAAAATACTTCTTCCGAAAGGCAAGCCATGAAACGTGTGATGATCCTGAACGGCCCGAACCTCAACCTGCTCGGCGTTCGCGAACCGCATATCTACG
The DNA here is from genome assembly GCA_035691545.1 of Pseudolabrys sp. GTDB lineage: Bacteria > Pseudomonadota > Alphaproteobacteria > Rhizobiales > Xanthobacteraceae > Pseudolabrys. The sequence continues at coordinate 2,684 of DASSIT010000050.1, forward strand.
GCACAACGACGCTCGCGCAAATCAGGGAGGCTTGCGAGCGCGAAGCCGCAAGGCTTGCGCTTGCGATCTCGTTTCACCAGTCGAACCACGAAGGCGAACTCGTCGACCTGATCCAGTCGGCGCGGGAGAATGCGGACGCGATCATCATCAACCCGGCCGCCTATTCCTTCACCTCGATCGCGATCGTCGATGCGATCAAGGCGTTCGAAGGCCCGGTGATCGAGGTGCATGTTTCCAATATCCACGCCCGCGACGAACATCACCGGCATTCCAAGGTTTCACATGCGGCAACCGGCGTGATCTGCGGCCTTGGGCCTCACGGCTATATCGCCGCCATGCGTGCGGTCATGGAGATGTCGAAGCAGGCATGACGCCTCGAGACGACATCATCTTGCACCGAACGTCGTCTTGCCGAACAATTCCTTTTGCGTCGACGGCTGCGAACGCCAATATTGCGGTGGCGCAAAGACCTGCCCGCCAAGTTCCGCCGCGGCGTGCCAGGCCCATCGCGGATCGTAAAGCATGGCACGTGCTAGCGCGACCATGTCGGCCTTGCCCGAGGCCACGATATCTTCCGCCTGCTTGGCTTCCGTGATCAAGCCGACCGCGATGGTCGTGACGCCGGTGGCCTTCTTGATGGCTTGCGCAAACGGTACCTGATAGCCCGGCGCAAGCGGGATTTTCTGCAACGGCGAGACGCCAGCGGAAGATACGTCAATCCAGTCGACCCCGCGCTTTTGCAATTCGCGCACGAATTCGATGGTCTGTTCGAGATCCCAGCCGCCCTCGACCCAATCGGTTGCGGACACCTTGACGCCGATGGGTTTGTCGGCCGGGACCACTTCTCGTATCGCGTCGAACACTTCGAGCGGATAGCGCAGGCGGTTTTGCAACGATCCGCCATATTGATCCGTGCGCTTGTTGGCGATCGGCGACAGGAATTGATGCAAGAGATATCCGTGCGCGCTGTGCAGCTCGATCGCGTCGATGCCGAGCCGCATCGCGCGCCTGGCGGCGTCCACGAACGCTTCGCGCACGCGCTTCAATCCCTTCGCGTCGAGTGCGCGCGGCGGCAGCTCGCCTTCCTTGTGCGGCACATCGGACGGCCCTTCGGCCTGCCAGCCGCCTTCGG
>DASSIT010000051.1:0-16886 GCA_035691545.1 Pseudolabrys sp.
TCTCCGGCGTGTATCTTGGTGACGATCCGGACCCGAACATCCGTTTCCAGCTCATGCGCGACATAAGCGGCCGCCTCGGGGGCGACTTCTGACAGCGGCCCGGTTTCGCCGTTACGTCAGTGCCGCTTGAAATACTGGACCTCGCGTTCGTGTCGCTGTGCGGCCTTTTTCGATAAGAACGTCCCGAGATTTCGGCGTTTCCCGGTACGCGGATTTTTCTTGCGCGAATACAGGCGATATTTGCCGCCGGCCAGCTTGCGGATCATATCACCAACCGAACGGGAAGAAGAGGCCGCGGCCATAGGGGCGACGCGCATAATAACGCCGCTCGCTGTAATAGTACGAGCGCGAGCCGTATTGTCCGTCACGCGCGCCGCGAGCCTGATACGTGCGCTGTGGCGGCGCGTCGTCTGTCTCGTCATCGTCGCTGCCAGTCGTGTCGTTACGCACGACGTTTCGTGGAAGCGCCGTATCGACTTCGTTTGCGCGCGACGTGTCCGTGCGTGCGGTGACGTGGTCGTTTCCTTTTGAGCGGCCCCGGTTGGCGACCGGCTCGTTGGATTGTGGAGCATCTCCCGTCAGCCGCACACGTGTATTGAACAGCCCCTCTTCCTTGACGAGTGCGTAGAGTGTCGCTGCGTTCTGGGGTGCCAGGCGAACGCAGCCGTGAGAGACCGGCCGGCCGAGATTACGGGTTTCAAAAGTTCCATGAATCGCGTGTCCGATTTTCGTGAAGAAAATCGAATTAGGCATCGGCGCGTCGTCCCACTCGCGTGAGAAGTGGTCACGCTCCATGCGAAATGGCTGGAACTCGCCCGACGGCGTATCATATCCGCCGCGACCGGTCGAAACCGGCCATGTGTATCGTTCCTGGCCGTCAACGGTGACGGTCATTTTCTGCGCCGACTTGTCGATAACGATCATGATGTTGGCGCGCGCTGTTGAGGTAGCGGTCATGGCGGCCAACGCGGCAACGAAAGCAAATGCAAGACGGTGGAGACGCATACTATTCCTCCAAGCCCGACCCTGATCCCTACAGCCTAGCACGCCGGAGGCGCCGAATATGACGGTTCACGCAATATTCAAGAAGCATCGGGGAAGTAAAGAATCCAATGAAGGCGGACACAATCCTCGGGCCCAAGCGCCCGCATTGCCGGGACCAAAAACGTAACGCTGCCAATGGATTCGGGTTCCCAGGCCGGGCCGATTGCCGTCGTGCCGGTTACTTTTTGCTGATGTTTGCTTTGCGCCGCCGGCGGAAAGGTCAACCGCACATTCCATCCGTCAGCGCGATGCTCGGCCGCAAATTATATCTTTTGACAGGCGACCGGTTGTAATCGAGGCGTACAATCTACGCTTGCGGAAATTATACGCCATCAAATCGTAAAGCTGGCAAAGGGTTCAATTATTCCCCTTGGCTTGGCGAGCACACGCGACGGGACTTTGAATCGAATTGCATCGGTTTTGTGACCAATACACCGATAAATGAATTGACGTTGTGTCGCATAAGGACAAGGATCCGCGACAGATTGTCGTTCTGGACCAAATTTCCGTCTTCCACTCGACGCCATTAAACGGAGGAAACTCATGAAGCGCATTCTTCTTGCGGCCCTGATTACCTCTTTTGCTGTTGGCTCTGCATTAGCCCAATCCTGCGAAAGCAAAGCCGTGAGCAAGGACGGCAAGCCGCTTTCGGGCGCTGCGAAGACGAGTTTCGTGAAGAAGTGCAAAATGGATGCCTGTGAAGGCAAGGCCGTCGGCAAGGACGGCAAACCGCTCGCTGGTGCGGCCAAAAACAGCTTCATGACGAAGTGCGAAAAAGACGCCTGATCACTCAACGGCGTAACGCCAGGAGTTGAATATGCGTATGATCGTGGCCATCGGCTGCGCCATAGTTGGCGCATCGCTATTTTCTTTCCCTGCTCTCGCACAGCAAAAGACAGTCAAGGCATGCCAGGAAGAGTGGCGGGCCAACAAAGATGCCAATCAGGCCAAGGGCATTACTGAAAAAGCATACGTGACGCAGTGCAGGGCAGGGACAAGCGCAGCCGCGCCCAAAGCAGCTCCTGCGGCCTCATCGTCCGACAAGAAAACGACGGCCGCAGCGCCCGCGGTAACGGCGCAAAAAACGGTAAAGGCGTGCCAGGAAGAGTGGCGTGCCAATAAGGATTCAAATCAGGCAAAAGGCATAACGGAAAAGGCATATGTGACGCAGTGCCGAGCAGGCGGGAACGTTGCTGCACCGGCTCCTGCGACGGCGCCACCGGCACGATCGACGGCTGCACCGGCTCCTGCTTCTCCGCCCCCGGCCAGAACGGCGAGCCAGCCGCCCGCCGCGACGACGGCGCCGACCGGTGCCAACCAGTACACAACCGAGGGACAGGCAAAGGGGCGCTGTGGTTCGGGGACGGTGGTGTGGGCAAATCTCGATTCAAAAATCTATCACTTCACCGGCTACAAAGATTACGGGCATACAAAAACCGGCGCGTATATGTGCGAGCGTGATGCCACCAGCCAGGGAATGCGGGCTGCGAAAAACGAGAAGCACCCGTGAATTTGTGACGTTCCGCCCATGGCACTCACGGCTATGGAGGTTGTGAAATGGGACTGCTTGATCAACTCGGCGGGTCTTTGAAAGGTGTTCTGGGTTCGGTGGCGGCGGCCGAAGGCCCCGCATTGCTTTCGGCGATGCTTGCCAAGACGGATTTCGGAAATTTGCAAGGCCTCGTAAATCAACTTCAGCAGGGCGGATTGGGCGATCAGGTAAAATCCTGGTTGAGCAACGGCCCTAACATGAACGTCACCCCGGAACAGCTGCGCGCGGCGCTCGACAACGACCAGGTCAAGCAAATCGCACAGCATTTCGGCGTTCCGGTAGACGACGCGCTGAAAATGCTGGCAAGCCGCTTGCCCGGGATTGTCGATGCGGCAAGTCCGGGCGGTACGATCCAGAAATTGTGAGCGTGATATTCGCGCCGGCGTTCACGCGAACGGCTTGCCGCGAATATCGATGGCCTTCTCGATTCGGACCAGCGCACCAATACCCGCTTCCGCACCGGCGTGAGTTTGTTCGCGGGGCAATAGCTTTGCGAAAATCGCCTCTCGCATCGGTCCGCTTTCGTGCAGTTCGACGGATCCGAAGAAGCGCAGAAAGCCGGATTCCAGCATGCCATCCCGTTGTGCCTTGAAGTTGGCATACATGACGCATACGCGTTTGTCGTGCCCGAGATTCTCGAGAACCGCTCGCTTTGAGCGTTCCCACCACGCAAGGTGCATATCATCGAAGACGATCATGCTTCCTTTCGGAGTAATGTTCGGCCCCTGCGGCCCGAGCGTGGCCACGAGACAAGGATAGCCGTCGTCCCAGGCATTGCGGATCAAAGTCTTGATGTTGTCTGAGAGAGGCATGGTGTCCTACCGTTCGCGATCGCCGCGAAGCCGCGCGGCCGGTAACTCATAGCGCCTGTCTTTCGGTTCCGCTACGCCCTGGCGATCTCTTTCCGTAACCCTTCTCCTGTGTGGGCATCGTCCCCACATGACAGATAACAACCTCGGAGATGCTGCCTGAATGTCAGAGCCGCTCGTTGTCGTTATTCCGCATCGCCTCGGCAAGGATGAAGCGCTGCGCCGAATAAAAGAAGGGCTCGGCCGTGCGAAGGCCGAATTCGCATGGCTGCTGTCGTTGGACGAAGAAGTGTGGACTGGCGACCGTCTGGCATTCCGGGCCACGGCACTGGGCCAGCATGCTTCGGGCTTTGTCGATGTGTATGAAGCAGGCGTCCGGCTCGAAATAACGCTGCCATGGCTGCTCGCTCGGTTTGCCCATGCTGCGCAACGCGTCATCGGGCAAAAGGGCCAGCTGATGCTGGAGAAGAAGTGACGGCTTTTTCAATTCCCCAGTTCGAGCACCCAATAGCGCAGGCCATTGCCACCGTCGGCTGAAGCGAGGCCGAAGCTTGTCACAGTTCTGAGCAGCATGTTCGCGCGGTGGCGCCCCGATCGTGCCCACATGCGAATCACGCAGTCTTCGGTGGCGCAGCCAAACGCGACGTTTTCGGCCGCCGTACCTGACGTGATCGACACGCGCTGGCGAAATCCGGCATGGTCGAGGCGCCGGCGAGACGCGAGGTCGTGCGCGTGGCTATAGGCGGCGCTCGCGAGCGCGCCATTCATTGAGAGGGGAGGCAGGCCATGCTGCGCGCGAAACGAATTGAGATCAAGCGCGAGCACCGATCCCCCGGCAAGAGTGCACGCAAACCCCGCAAAGACGATTGTGAATAGTCTGCGTGCCATGGACAGGACTGAGGTGATCAGCGGCAACGGATAAAGGCAAGCAAGGAATTTTAGATCTGGTGGCGGCCTCGGCGGGGCGGTGGATCCCAAAGGCATACGTAGCCGATGTAATCGCCATAGGTGCGATGGACGCTGGTAATCGCCGCATGTTTGTTGAATCGGCCGCAATTATTTTGCGCGATGTTGAGGGCCTCACGTTCGTTATCCGGCGACCAGGGAATAACACCGCCAGTGTCGTTACCCGTTGGGCCATAAACGCCGACGCATGAGACAAGGGTCGAACTCAGCACTGCCAAGAGTAGTGCCCGCCTTTTCATGTTGTTCTCCCAGCCCTGAAAATCAGCCTATCGACTCAATGCTAAAAGTTTGTGGCGCAATATGCTAGCCGCAGAACGCCATTGAATCAGCGGTCAGTATCCTCCGGCAAAAGCGACTTTTTGTGACGGTCAGCACAGTAGACCCTGCCGCTCTTGCCTATCGTGCCGGCTGTCCGTGAGCCGAACGCTCTCGCAGGGGACGGATCAGGAGGAAATACTATGGCTGATATCACCTATCGGACCGGCACACCCAGCATGACCGTCGACGCCAGGACCCATCTCTCTCGCTGGGGTGTCTGGTGGGCCCAGGTCACCGATGGCGCCCGCGAAGGCCTCCAAATTTCCGAGCGCTATCATGCCTTATCGCGGCTATCCACCCCGGACCTTGCCAGGCGAGGACTCACCCGCCGGACCATCGCCCGCGCGGCGCTTACGGGCCACTGAGCTTTTCGACGTGGATTCTGCTAGAACGGCCCGGCGCGTCTTGGGTAATTCCGCGCCGGGTGTCCGATGGCTTCTTCGTTGCGTCCAACCAGCCTGTTGTCTGATCTGCCGGAGCGGTTGTCCGCGGCTCTTCTTGGCAGTGCGAAACCGGTCAAACTGGCTGCTGACGAAATCCTCTTCCTTGCCGGCGACCCCGGTGATGGCTGTTACCGCGTTGAGGAGGGTCTGCTTAAGGTGAGCATGGTTGCCCCAACTGGCGCCGAACGCACACTCGCGATCCTCGGTCCCGGTTCGATCGTCGGCGATATGGCCATGATAGACGGGCGCCCGCGCTCGGCTTCGGTTTCAGCATTGCGCGACTGCAAACTCAGCTTTATCAGTCGCGCCGCTTTCGAATCCCTTGCCGCGAAAAATCCCCAGATTTACAAGCACCTTTTGAACCTGCTTGCGGCGCGCCTGCGCGATACTGACCAGATCATAGCGGCCGGAACGTTCCTCCCGGTCAAGGGCCGCGTGGCCCGCGCCTTGCTCGATCTCGCTAAAGCCTTCGGAAATGAGGTCGGCGGCGGCCGCATAGTCATTCGACAGAAATTAAGCCAGAGCGACGTTGCGGCCATGGCAGGTATTGCGCGGGAAAACGTCAGTAGAATTCTCAACGAGTGGATGCGCGACAAGCTCGTGACCAGGCTATCCGGTTACTACTGCATCGAAAACAAAGCGATGCTCGAAAAGGAGCTTAAGCTCTAGCTGTTGCGGGCTCGAAAAAATGCGCTGTTCTGTGATGCGGGTCACAGCCGCCTTAAGCCCGCAGACCTAGTGTACTGGCCATAGGGAGCGTGTTGCTCCCGCACGATTCAGGGCCAACGAACATGCGTAAGACCATCATCCTCGCCGCAGCCACCTTGTTCCTCGCCAGCGTGACTGTCGTCACGGGCGTGGCGCGCACGATCGAACGTCCCATTGCAAACACGACTTTGGCTAGCCTGGTGGATCGTCCCCACACCATCGGCAGCCTGACGGCCAGGATATTGAATGCGATCTGACCGTCTACTGGCCTGCCCCTGCCCCGGGGGCAGGCCCCGAATTCACTGAACCTCCAAACTTTCAAGCGGCCTGGACCAGGCCGCTTTTTTCTTGAGGCGTGCAATGGATTAGCATGGGCAACATGCGCCGCGGTTGCCCAGATTTTCTGCCTTCCGCATGAGAATTTTTCAAATCATGCCCGCAGAAAGATCAGCTGCAGTACCCCTGAACTACATCGACGCTGCCTTGCGCAATTGCGCAACGCCGCGTCCGACAAGTGCCGCATAGGCTTCGATCGGCAGTGGCTTGCCGGTGAGATAGCCCTGCACCTCGTCGCAACCTTCCTGCGCAAGGAATGAAAGCTGGCTATCGGTTTCGACGCCCTCGGCAAGGACAGGAATGGTGAGACTGTGGCCCAATGTAATAATGGCGCGTACGATCGCCATCGAATGATGATTGTTCTCCAAATCGCCGACGAAGACACGGTCGATCTTGATCTTCTCGAAGGGAAATGCATGCAGGTAGGACAGTGATGAATAACCCGATCCAAAATCGTCAAGTGCGATGTGGACACCGAGCAATTTCAACTTGCGCAGGATCGACACCGCCCTTGAGAAATCGTCAATCAACACGCCCTCGGTGATTTCCAGCTCCAGGCGCTCAGGCTTGAGACCAGTTTCGAGCAGAATGGAATGAACGAGTTTCGGCAGATCGCCGTGGTGGAACTGCACCGGCGAGATGTTTACCGCGACCTTGAGCGGCGCCGGCCACGTGGCCGCCTCCCGGCAGGCTTCACGCAATATCCATTCGCCAAGCGATATGATGTGCGTGCTTTGCTCCGCGATCGAGATGAAGGTCTCGGGCGAGACCCAGCCACGCTTCGGACAGTGCCATCGCGCAAGAGCCTCGAACCCGACGACCTCGCCCAAGGCGATAGTCTTCTGCGGCTGGTAGTGCAGGAAAAGGTCGCCGCGATCGGTGGCGCCGCGCAAGTCGGTCTGAAGCTCGCGGCGCTCGCGCAGGCGCGAACCAAGCTTTTCCTCAAAGAACCGCACCGAGCCGCGCACTTCGGATTTCGCCTGGTAGAGGGCAGCGTCGGCATTGGCAATGAGCATTTTCGCGTCAGTTCCGTCAGTGGGGTAGATCGCAACGCCGATACTCAGTCCGACCTGGATCTGATGGCCGTCGACGTCGAAGTTTTCCTTGAAAGCCTCGATCATTCCCTCGCCAAGTGTTGCGGCCATTTCTTCCGGCGCATCGCCGGTGAGGATAATGATGAACTCGTCGCCGCCGATACGGGCCAGAAAAGCGCCTTCAGCCGCCCCATTCAGGCGCCGCGCCGCTTCGCGCAGAAGCGCGTCGCCGACCAGGTGACCGTAGACGTCATTCGCTTCCTTGAAACGATCGAGATCGAGGCACATGATGGCAAACCGCTCGCCCGTTCTTGCGGAATTGTCCAGCGTTGCCACGAGTTGCTCAACGAATGAGGCCCTGTTTGGCAGCCCAGTCAGGGAGTCATTGTGGGCAAGATAAGATATATGCTGCTCGTTGCGTCGGCGATCAGTGATATCGTCGAGAACCGTCAGCAGATATCGCGGTTCGCCCACATCATCGCGGATGGCGATTTTGCTGGCTTTCACCAGACGAAGCCCGTTCGATGCGGTGTTGATGAAATGCTCCGGCGTTGAGACAACCTCGTCGCCCTGCAAGGTCTCGTTGTCAGAGCGCACAATCATGTCAGCGCGCTCGGGCGGGAACAGTTCGTGGGCTGTCTTGCCGATCAGCCGGTCGCGCAAGTCGCCGGTAAGCTCCTCGTAGGCCCGATTGAAAAGCGCGAACTGGCTGCCGCGCGCGTCTTGGCCCGAACCTTCCACGTGCCTGACGACGATCGGCAGCGGCACATGTTCAATAACCGCATCAAGGAAGATCTTGGTGCGGCGCAGCTCCGCTTCGGTCCGTTTTGTTTTCGTAATGTCATGAACGGCGGTCAACCGCGCGTTATGGCCGTTATAGGTCAGCGCCCTTGAATAGACCGCGATGTCGATCTTGGTGCCGTCGGCCTTGAGGTGCTGGCCGACATTCTCGACGAACTGGTCGTCTGACAGGCCGTGGATGAACTTCGTGAAGCGTTCACGATCGTCCTGCGGCCGCAGCTCGGCGACTGACATCTCCATGAACTGCTCGCGGCTATAGCCGTAATGGGCAACGGCGGCCTCGTTGACGGCGAGGAACCGGAGCGTGTCGCGGTCGATCACCCACATCGGAACCGGATTTCCTTCGAAGAGCAGCCTAAAAGATTCCTCGCGATGGCGCGCCTCGGTGACGTCCTGGTGGGTGGCGACCCATCCGCCATTGCTCATAGGCTGGTGCACTACGGAGACGTAGCGCCCGTCGCGCAGGCGGTTGATGGTCTGGTAGGGGGCCTTGCCCGCGACGTCGTTGAGCCGATCCTTGATATAGGCCGCGGCATTCTTGTCTTTGGGGCCGTTTCCCCTGGCGATGGTGTGTTCGAGGATCGCCTGGAAAGGAGTGCCGGATTTGGTCAACTCCTCGCTCAATTCGTATATGTCGGCATATTGCTTGTTGCAGACAAGCAGACGCTTCTGGGCGTCGAACATGCTGACGCCCTGGATGATATTGCCGAGCGCGGCGTCGAGTTGTTCCTTCTGCTTCTTGATTTCACTTTCGGCTTCGATTTTTTCGGTGATGTCCTCGTGCGTCGCAACCCAGCCCCCGTCCGGCATCGGCTGATTGAGGATCTGGATGATGCGGCCGGCCGGCGTCGGGACATTCTGCTTGGTCAGCTTGCGCTTGGCGATCTGCTGAAGAAGCCTGTCGTGGTACTCGTCGGGATCCCCACTGAACGACCCTCGCTCCTTGCGGTGCTTGAGCAGGTCCAGCAACGAAAGGCCCGGTTTAACAATCTCCGGCGACAAGCCGTAAATCTCGATAAAGCGCGTATTGCAGACCAGAAGCTTCGACGCGGCATCGAACATCACCAGCCCTTGCGACATATTGTTGAGGGCCGTATTGAATCGATGACTCTGCTGCCGCACTTCTTCAGCGCGGTTGCGTTCGGCCCGCGCTTGCTCGAGCGCCTGGTAATTGCGAAACAGCCGCGTGAAAAGAAGCGCGAAGGCCGCAATGACGGCAATGATCAGCGCGACGGCGCCGGCAATATATGCGACCGTTTTCTGCCAGTGTGCGAGAATTGCGGAGGTCGTGCGCGTCGCACTGACGACGATCGGGTACTTGTTGACCCGATGTGCGGCAACCAGCCGGACCGAGCCGTCGATCACACCCTCGATTGTGCCGACGCCGTGATCAGAAACGGTCACGAGCTTCAGCAATAACGCGTTCGGAAACAGGCGGCCGATATCGGAATCGGTATCGGGATAGCGCGCGAGCAGCATCCCGTCGTCACGGAATAGCGCGAAGCTGCTGTTCGGATTGGGGCTGATGTCGCGGAAGTAATTCTGCAGATAGTGCAGTTCCAGCGCTGCCGAGACAACGCCCAGAAATTGACCGCGAGGTCCCGTGATTTTCTGTGCCAGGTGAATGACCCAGGTGCCGGTCGCATAGTCGCGCACCGGTCCGCCAAGTTCGGATGTGGCGGACCCGTTCTTGAGCGCCTTGAAGTAGTCTTCGTCCGCTATATTGATGTCGGGAATTGGCCACTGCCGCGAAAAATTTATCAGTTGGCCGTCCGCATTAAAGATCGCCAACGAGCCCAGATAGGGCATGCCTCCGGCCTTGTCGCGCAGCTTGATATGTACGTCGTAGCGCCGGTATTCATTCGTGATTATTTCGCTGGTGACAACCGGGAGGCCAGCCAGGTCGTTTCCGAAGCTCTTTTGCACGGCTTGCACAGCCGTGAAGGTCTGCTCGATTTGCTTGGCAACGATGAGCGCGGAATTTGAAAGTGCCTGCTCGTTTTCAGAAACGGCGCGATTGCGAAGGTTGTAGACGATAAGACCGGCGCTGGTGACCACGATGATGGAGAGCGTCACCGCACAGGCAATGATCAGCCGCGTCGGGCTGAAAAAATTCAGCGCGGAGGCAGGCCCCGAAGTGTTTTTCCGCGCATAGTGTGCGGATGCAAGTCTAGACAGCCAGTGCACAGAAGAACCACCTCTCGCCTGCGAGAGACCCGTCGGACGAATGCATCCGGCCCTGTTAATGCAAATAATTTAATCTTTCGCCTTAGGCGCGCGGTTCCGATGGGGGTTGCGACAACAAAGAAGTCATTGGTTAATCCGGACTTCCGCCCGCGTGAAAATTTTAAGGATTCGGGCGGCAGCCTCGCGTCGAATTCAGCGTGAATGTGTTTGTGCGGCCTTGCTCCGGCCGCAAAAAAAACGGCGCCTCATCAACTGAGGCGCCGCGGCGTAAACCTTCTGTTGTCTATCTACGCAACGCAGACGTATTGCGAAGCCCGCATACCAAGCCGCTGTGCGGCACCCCGCGCAAGGTCGAGCCGGGCGCCCATGCGGTAGGCGATGCCCCACGGCCCGGTGTCGTTGATCCTCACCGTGACCGACCGCCCGTTCTGCGGGTTGGTCACCGTGAGCGTCGTGCCGATCGGCCAGGTCCGCGCGGCGGCGGTGTTTCCGTTTGCGTCAAAACGTTCGCCGTTCGCGGTACGCTTTCCGGACGAATACGAACTCGCGAGAATTTCCTGGCCTGCGCAATTTCCGGAACGCTTCACATATTTATGAATCGAACTCCAACCTGCAGCATGCGCCGAAGTGGCGACAAGCACGCTGACAAACAGTCCGATGCCAATATGCTTCATTGATTGTCCCCTTCAATGATTTGCAATTGGAACCGTAAGTACGGCGCAACATGGCAGAATCAAGGCGAAATGGCGTCGATGGTAAAGTGGTGTGCGGAATTGCGATATCGGTGACCGGAATCGTACAGATTCATGCCGAATCATAGGGCGGCAGCGTCATTAAAGTTACCGACGCACGCGGGTGGCTATTCCGTGCCGTGGCGGCACGGGACTTATTTTCGGTCGTCGAATGGCGATTTGATCGACAGCCCGATCGACGGCGTCGTCGTATCTTTGAGCGGCGAATAGCCGTTCATCTGTTCGCCGGAATCGGGAGCGCGGCCCGGCCGCAGATCGAGCGACGAACCGGGCGGAATGACCGGGACGGGGACAACAGGGACAGTGAACGCGTCGAGCGGCACTTTCCGGACGTAAGCATCTTCTGCGTGAAGTTTTCCGGTTGCGACGAACACGGCCGCTGCCAGGATCACCAGGGCAACAAAGTGATGAGGTTTCATTGCCGCCTCCCGCTGCCGGCGATCATGCCGGCGGGGAACTCTAGCATTTTGTACCCTCGCCGTTAAAGCGGCTCCGTCCGCCAATAAAAGCGGCGGAAAATGCCGCGCATTATCGCGACATGGCTTCGGATTGTCTGGGATGTGTGCCGGCGCGCTGCGGAAGCATTAGAATGCACCCGACAATGAAAACTGCGATCACCACCGATGCAAGCGGACGGCTCAGGTTCATTCCACCGTCGTGTACCGGCTTGTCGAGAAGGTCTCCAACGGTCGCGCCGAGTGGTCGTGTGAGGATGAAGGCCGCCCAAAACAGTAGTATGCGTGAGATAGCGGTCCAGTATGCCGCCGCGAGCACGGCCAACCCTGCGCCGAATAACAGGACGCCGCCTTCGTATCCTGCTCCGCCGGTGTCGGCGATCCAGTCACCGAGCGCGGTCCCGAGAGTCTGGGACAAAGTGATGGCAGCCCAGTAAAAAGCCTCAGCCTTTGGCGTGCTGACGGTATCGACAGATATCGAACCGAGCGACCAGTACCAAAGGCCGAGAACGGCCATCAGCGAGATAAAAAGAGTTGTGGCGCCACCGGTGTAGCCGATGCCAAGCGAGCGGTCGGCGAAGTCGGCCATGGTCGTGCCGGCGGTCGTGGAGGCCACGATCGTTGCCCAATATAGAAACGGCTGAAACTTCCGGGCAGCGATTTGCGCTGCGACCAACAGTACCAGCAGCGAGAGAAAGATCGCCGTCCCGACCGCATAGCCCCAGTTGAGGGTCATGCTCACGGTGTCGCCGCCCGTTTCACCGAGTGTCGTGGCTGCAATCTTGATAATCCAGAAAATCAGGGTGACTTCAGGGACTTTCGCCGATGCATCATCGCTCATGCAAGATCCAGACAAGCGCGCATCCCGCCTTTGATGCGAATGTGCCCCCCGTCGCAGTAAGGTTCCGGATCGGGCGATTTTGTGGCGTGTCCGGTCGCAATCGATCGGCAATGCGCGGACCAGCGCAAGAGTTCCATTGTCGTTTTCTGGCATCTCGTGACCTGAAGAATCTCGCTTGAAGAATCTTGTGAGAATTCCGCGAATCAGAATCAATGCGCTTGACGAGGAATCGGCCGCGGTTCCGATTCCCCAACCAGAATTCGAGGGCACTCATGTCGATCGACACAACAACGCGCGTGCGCCCGGTCCAGGTCATCGTCGTTGGAAATGAAAAAGGCGGTTCGGGCAAATCCACCGTGGCCATGCACATCGCAGTGGCGCTGCTCAAAGCGGGCCACCGGCTTGCCACGATCGATCTCGATGCCCGCCAGAAGTCGTTCACGACCTATATCCAGAACAGACAGGCATGGGCGAGCCAGGCCGGACGGAACCTCGAAATCCCTGCACATTACTGCTTCGATGAGACGGAGAATTTCCCTGATGCGGAAAGTCGTGCCGCCGGTTCAAGGGCGCTCAGCGACCTCATCGATACGCTGGCGGCGACGAATGATTTTATAGTCATCGACACGCCGGGGCATGACAGCCATTTCAACCGCCTTGCGCATTCCATCGCCGACATACTGATCACGCCCCTCAACGACAGTTTTGTTGATTTGGACGTGCTGGGCACTGTCGACCGAGAGACTTTTGCGGTGGCAGGCACGGGCCACTATGCCCGCATGGTGGACGAAGCGCGCTGTCAGCGCCGGCTTCTTGGCCAGGGCCCGATCGACTGGGTCGTGCTGCGCAACCGGCTTTCGACGCTTGGTTCGCGCAACAAGCGGCTCGTCGGCGAAGGGCTCGAGGAACTCTCGCGGCGACTTGAACTCCGTTGCGTGGAAGGGCTGGCTGAGCGGGTCATTTTCCGCGAATTTTTTCCGCGCGGCCTCACTGCGCTCGATGACCTCGATGAAGGCACGCTTGGCACGCGGCCGACGATGTCTCATGTAACCGCGCGAATGGAGGTTGAAAGCCTGCTTGCGGCAATGGGGCTGGGCGCGCCGGTGGAAACTACCGAGGCCTCAGATCCTGCTCGCGACGCGGCATAACGGCCGGCAACTGCCAAATCCGACGTACGGGAAATAATCCATGCCGTCGGCGCCGTCACTCATCGGTGACGCCGCCCGTAAATTCGCGGCGGCTTACAACGACGCGCCGCCATCGGTGGACATATCGTCGTCACCCCATCTCGGCCTGAGAATAGGCTCGTAGGTCACGTCGGTCCGCAGATTGCGGTCAGCCTGCTCTGCCAGCCGGAGATAGCACTGGGCCAGATGATTCCACTCGGCCCTAGCGGCGGGGTTACTTTCGTGACGCGCCTTGGCCCGAAGCTCGGCGGCCAGTCGTCGGTATTGTTGTGATGGCGACATTGGCGTCTTTTTAGCTTTCTATGTATTTTGACACATCGACGAACGTGCAACGCAAGTTGGCAATTCCCGTTCCTGCGCCAAATGTTAGATGCCGAGTCATCCAATCACAGATGTGTGAACGCTGGTCGGATTCACCGTACTGCGGTAGCCGCCAACCTGTGTCGGCCGGGGATCGGCAATTGTGGCCGGCGGCTCCGGATATCGGCGCCAGCGCGTGGAACAGTCCAGCGATGGCGCGCGTTGCCTCGCGGAGCTTCGACCAGGGGGGACCGCCGGTTGGCAGAAATCAGACATTTGGGAAAAGTCGCGATGCCGCGCTTCGGAATCCCGCGTCGAGAATTCGATGAAAAAGGGACGAAGGATGCGCCGCCGGTGAATTGGCGGCGCGGCCTTTTGCGAGTCTGGTTGCTGGTGTCGGCGGCGTGGGTCATGGGCTGGCTCGTCTACTTGATCCTCTATGGAATACAGAGTGGATTTCAAAGTTCGGCTGAGTTCCTCGCACTGCCGGTCTTGCTGTTGGGGCCGCCGGTTGCGCTCCTGCTGTTCGGATTGCTCGCCGGCTGGGCATTTCGCGGTTTCAAGCCGGAATAAGATTCGCGCAGGCAATCAGGCTCAGCTCAGGATCCCGATGGCGCGCGACGCCACCAGCGCAATGGTCGCGAGCGATATTGCGGATTCGGCCATCATCAGGAGTTTGGCCCGGACGGTCAGTGGAAATGTGTCGGCGGGCGAAAATGCGGTCGCGTTGGTGAATGCCAGAAACAGGTAGTCGATGAAGCCGGGCGACCAGTCGGGAAACCGCGCCGGTTCCCCGGTCTGCTGCTGCGTGAACAGGAAATCATTGCCAGGCTTTCTGCTGAACGCGCCCGCCGGCCCACCGCGGTCAAGCGCCCAGAACCACAGCGCAAAGATGATGACGTTCGTGATCCAGATATTGACGGCGTCCAGAAGCAACGTCCGTCCTGTGCCTGCGGTGCCCGCCAGGATGGCCGCGATGAGGCGGAGCAGCGCGCCACAGTTCATCAGCGTTATGACGGCTGTCAGGGCTACGGCGAGCCAGCGGACAAATGCCCGTTGGCGGCCGACTAGTTTCCACTGCTCGTCTGTCTCGGCCTTGCGGGCACGCCGCTGTGTCCAGGCGGTGGCAATCGACAGTGGAATGAGAAGGGCGAGTTCGACCGCCGGGGCAAGCCAGCGCGGCCCGACCATCAGGTCGTTCACGATGCCGATCTGCAGGCCGACGATTACAAGTACGGCCCCGCGGGCCAGCCAGAAATCGAGCGCGCGGTGGGCGAGTTGCTGGCGAGACTGCGACATGCGCGACCATTATGACGCCACGCCGGCATTTTTTATAGGCGCACAGCCATCTGATCCGGGGAGCGCGTCAGCAGCCCAGGGTCTGCGCCGGCCAGCGGGCTGGGCTATTTCGCGGTCGCTGCCCTCAGGATCGGCGTCAGTCGCGTGACTTCGCTGTGCACCAGTTCGGCAAGCGATTTCGGGCCGCGCCGGCCGGGTTCCGCTATTTCCGCGCCAAGGTCTGCAAATCTTTTCTGCACGGCCGGCTCATTGAGACCTTTGTTGAGGGCGTCGGCGAGCCTGTCGATGACGGCCTTTGGAGTCCCTTTCGGGGCGAACAGCGCATAGAACGGTGCGCAATCGAATTGGGGCAGGCCCTGCTCGTAGGAGGTCGGTACATCGGGCAGCAGCGGGCTGCGTTTCTTCGTGGCGATGGCGAGCGCCTTCACTGTACCGGCGCGCACATGCGACAGCGGGCCAAGTATCGGATCGCAATCATAATCGATCTGACCCGCGAGGATCGCATTCATCACGGGCGCCGTGCCGGTGAATGGCACCATGGTCGGTTTGATGCCGATCGCAGAGTTTAGGAGCAGGCAGCCGACATAGGACACCGAGCCGACGCCGGCATGTCCCATGTTCAGCTTACTCTCGTTGGCCCTGGCGTAGGCGACGAACTCCTTGAGATTGTTGACCGGCAGATCCTTGCGTACGGCGAGGAGTTCCGGCTGTTCGGCGATCAGGCCGATCGGCTCGAAATCCTTTTGCGGATCGTAGCCGAGATTGGGATAGAAAAACGGCGCCGCGGCGTGCGTGCCCATGTGGCCGGAAATGAGGGTGTAGCCGTCGGCGGACGCGCGCGCCGCACGCAGCGACCCCAGCGTGCCGCCGGCACCGCCGACATTTTCGACGACGAATTGCTGATGGAGGTGACGCGCGAGAATGTCCGCCACGATGCGGCCCGTAATGTCGGCCGGTCCGCCCGCCGCGAACGGCACGATCACTGTCACCGTTCGCGTCGGATAGTCCGGTGCCGTTGCACTGCCATAGTCCTGTGCCGCTGCGCTGCCCAGGCCGAGCAGCAGAAGCGTCGTTGCAAGCAATGCGATTTTCATAGCGGAATCCCCCGGTCGCCGTCCTCGCCGGCACGAGCATCCATGTTTTCGCTGGCCGTGGCTAGCGCGAACGTGGAACCAAAGGTTCCGCTGCCGATTGTACGACTGCGTCCTGCGTTCGGCGTCTTGGGTTGTGCGGTGCAACGACAGGGGTGGAGATATGCATATTTCAGATCAGGGAATTCTCGTCATATTGCTTGTTGGTCTCGTTGCCGGCTGGCTCGCGGGCAAGATCGTCGACGGGGGCGGCTTCGGCCTCATCGGCGATATCGCCGTGGGCATCGTGGGCGCGCTGATCGGCAGCTGGCTGATGCCGCGGCTGGGCGTCCACCTCGCCAGCGGCATTCTCTCGTCGATCATCGTGGCGACCATCGGCGCCGTCCTGCTGCTGGTCATCGTGAGACTTGCCACTGGGGCTACTGCGCGCCGCCGTTCCTGGCGCTGGTAGCGGCAGGCTGCAACGCTTCCCATATGACGTGATTGGCTCCGGTCGTGAGGCAATCGATGTCGTTTTTGTCCCTGTTGCTCAATGTACTGTGGATCCTCTGCGGCGGCCTCTATATGGCCGTCGCGTGGTTCATCGCAGCCATTCTGATGGCCATCACGATCGTCGGCCTGCCGTGGACGCGGGCTGCTTTCAACATCGGCCTCTACACGCTGCTTCCGTTCGGCCAGAAGGCGGTGTCGCGGGCCGACTATTCCGGCAATGAAGATCTCGGCACCGGGCCGCTAGGCATGGTCGGCAATCTCATCTGGCTCG
>DASSIT010000052.1:0-3900 GCA_035691545.1 Pseudolabrys sp.
GATGAGATTCACCGCCTCGGCGTGCAGCACGCCGCTGCGATACTCGAAGTGATTCATCGCGAGTGGTCCGATTCTGACATTCGCTTACTGTTTCAACGGCCACTTTGCGAATGCTGGAATCAAAGGACCACTCGCAGATAAATGTTTGTAGTGGAGCTTGGATTTGACATTCGCTTTACGAGTTTGTGGCGGGGTGGGTTGCGAATGTCAAATCCACGCCATTCGCATTCCGGCTTGAGATTGGAAAACTAAAACCTGATCCACCGCAAAAGGCTCAATTGCTGTCCAAGCTCAATTACTGTCCAGGAGCGGATCGAGAACGAAGGGTCTTTTGGGACCTTTGGGGGTAGGCGGCGCCGAATTGGAGCTCGAAGTGAACAGGCTTGGCTTGCTCGGCTGGTCGGCTACAGGTTCGCCCGGTGCCGCAGCGAGCGGAGCCTGCGAGGATGCGGTCGGCGGCAAATCGAGCGGCCCCTTGCGGCCGCAGCCGGAAAGCGCAAGCGCGGTCGCGCTCACGAGGATAAGGGCCCATCCCTGATATTTAGACGAATATTTTGGGCGGTCGTTGCGATTCACGTCAAAATCCTAAATGCGGCGGCACCATACAAACATTGATCTGTTCTGGCGAGACCCGACGCTCGTTCAAATTTGCCGGTCCAATCGCCGCTCAGCCCAAATTTCGCTCTTTTTGCAGCCGCTTGAGCCAGGACTTGGCCTGCGCGGCTACGTTCTTCGGCGCGGTTCCACCGAAGCTCGTGCGACTCTTCACGGAAGCCTCGACCGACAGCACCTTGAGCGCCTCTGACGTAATCTTAGGCTCGATGGCCTGCATCGATTGCAAAGTCATTTCATGAAGCGAAACGCCGTCCTGCGATGCCTTCGCAACGATGCGGCCGGTGACGTGATGGGCCTCGCGGAACGGCATTTTCAGTGTCCGCACCAGCCAGTCTGCAAGATCGGTGGCAGTGGCATATCCCGCACCGGCAGCGAGCTCCATTCGCGCCTCATCCGGCACCATGTCGAGAACCATTCCGGTCATCGCCCGAATCGCAAGCGACAGCGCAGCGAATGCCTCCATCGCGCCCCGCTTGTCTTCCTGCATGTCCTTTTGATAGGCGAGCGGCAGGCCCTTCATCACGATCATCAAGGCGTGAAGCGCCCCGATCACCGTGCCGGTCTTGGCGCGCACGAGTTCAGCCGCGTCGGGGTTGCGTTTCTGCGGCATGATCGAGGAGCCGGTGGTAAACTTGTCGGAAAGCCGCACCAGCCCCACCAGCGGCGAGGTCCAGATCACGATCTCCTCGGCAAAGCGCGACAGATGGACCGAGGTAATCGCGGCCGCCGAAAGCGTCTCGATCACGAAATCGCGGTCTGAAACCGCATCGAGCGAATTCGCCATAGGCCGATCGAAGCGGAGCGCTTTTGCCGTCGCGTTCCGGTCGATCGGAAACGATGTGCCGGCGAGCGCGGCCGCGCCCAGCGGTGACTCATTCAGACGCTTGCGTGCGTCCGCAAAGCGGCCGCGATCGCGTGAGGCCATCTCGACATAGGCCAGCAAATGGTGCCCGAACGTGACCGGTTGCGCGGTCTGCAGATGCGTAAAGCCGGGCATGACGGTTGAGGCATGTTCCAACGCTCGTTCCGCCAACGCATGTTGGAACGAAGCCAGCGCGGCATCGATGTCGTCGATGATATCCCTGACGTACAGCCGAAAATCGGTTGCGACCTGGTCATTGCGGGAGCGCGCGGTATGTAGCCGTCCCGCGGCGGGCCCGATCAACTCGCCCAATCGATCTTCGACATTCATGTGAATGTCCTCGAGCGCGCGCTTGAAATCGAACGAACCCTTGCCGATTTCTGACAAAATCGTGTCTAGACCCCTAACTATATTTTTCGCATCGTTCGCCGTAATGATGCCTTGCTCGGCAAGCATCGCAGCGTGCGCCTTGGACGCGGCAATGTCTTGGGCATAGAGGTGCCGATCAACGTCGATGGAGACGTTGATTTCCTCCATGATCTCGTCCGGACGTTGGGTGAACCGGCCGCCCCACATCTTATTGCTCATGACCAAATGCTCGTGACCAATAGCGCCTGCTTGCCGCTTGTTGTTGCGCCCGACCAGGTCTGCCCCCTGGGCAGCGCATCGGACCTGCATAGCCGTATCTGATACCGGATGACAAACGATATGCCCGAACGACCCCTATTATCCCCGGCGCCAACACGCCGAATTCCTTATGTCATCGGGGCCGTGCTCGCCGGCGCGGTAATCGGATTCGCCGGGATATACGGGACCGGCGGGCTGAAACGCAATGTGGCGGGCGATTCCGCCTGTGCCGGCGCCGTCGATCTGTCGCGCAGGATTGCGCCGCTCGCCCATGGCGAAGTCGCTGCCCTGACCATGGCGACGGCGCCCCTGCAGTTGCCGGATCTTGCCTTCGAGGACGCGCAAGGTAAGCCGCGGAAGCTTTCGGATTGGCGTGGCCGCACGGTGCTGGTGAACCTTTGGGCGACCTGGTGCGTACCCTGCCGGAAAGAAATGCCCGCGCTGGATCGCCTGCAAACCAAGCTGGGCGGCAAGGATTTCGATGTGGTCGCGATCAATATCGATACCCGCGACCTGGAAAAACCGAAGAGCTTCCTAAAGGACGCCAAGCTGACCCGGCTCGACTATTATAGCGACCAGAAATCGAAGGTTTTTCAGGATCTTAAGGCCGTGGGGCGAGCCTTGGGCATGCCGACCTCGGTGCTGGTCGATCGCCAAGGCTGCGAGATCGCCACGATTGCAGGGCCCGCGGAATGGGACAGTGACGACGCCATCAAGCTGATCACGGCTGCGACGGCGAACCATCCGCCTTCCTAACACCAGGGGCACCGGCATTCTGCCGGTCTAGTGCGGCGAATTTGAAGTTCCTATCAGTGTTGCTGCGAGCTAATCATAAGAACTTCAAATTCAAAGCCGCCCTAGAATCAATATGTTACTAGAGCTCCTTTGATTCCGAAGTTCGCATCGGAGGTTGCCGCGATATCATGCGAACTTCGGAATCGGAGCTCTAAACCTCGTCGGCTATGCCGTTGCGCAAAAGGCCGATCCGGTCGATCTCAACCTCGACGATATCACCCGGCTTCATCCAGAGTGGCGGTGTGCGCCGCGAGCCGACGCCCCCTGGCGTACCGGTCACGATGACGTCCGCCGGCTCGAGCCGTGTGAAAGAGGAGCAGTATTCGATCTGCCGGGGAATATCGAAGATCATCTGGCTAATGGTTGCCTCCTGCACCACCTGGCCGTTGAGGCGGGTTTGCAGCCGCAAGGGTGCGAGATCGCCGGCTTCGTCTGGCGTCACCATCCAGGGGCCGAAGGCGCCGGTCTGGGGGAAGTTCTTGCCCGGCGTGAACTGATGGGTGTGCCGCTGAAAATCGCGAACGCTGCCTTCGTTGTAGCAGGCATACCCCGCGATGTGGTTCCACGCATCCTTGCGAGCGATATACCGACCCGGCTTGCCGATGATGACGGCGAGTTCACCCTCGAAATCGAGGTCCTTCGAAACACGCGGCCGAATGATGTTGGCAAGATGCCCGGTCTGGCTGTTGGCAAAACGGCCGAACACGGTGGGATTCTCAACCTCGGAGCGGCCGGTTTCCAGGCGGTGGTTTTCGTAATTAAGGCCGATGCAGAGGATCTTGTCCGGATTGGGAATGACCGGAAGCCAGATGATGCTGGCGACCGGGTAACGTGCGGCATTGCCGGCAAGAGACGCCAACTCGGTAAGGGTGCCGGCGGCGATGGCGGATTTCAAGTCAGGAAAACGATCGCGCAGGAGTGCGCCGAGATCGACAGCTTGTTCACCATCAATCAGACCCCAGCTTTCGGCGCCATTGACCTCAAAACTTGCAAACTTCATC
>DASSIT010000053.1:0-4872 GCA_035691545.1 Pseudolabrys sp.
GCCCACCGTCCTTTTCGGGCTCGTTCGCGTTTACGACGGCGTTGCGGATACGATCGAGTGCGCTTCTGAACAGCACATCCGGCACCGAAAAGCCTTTCTCGCGCGCTCGCGTCAGGAAATCGGTCACGTAAGCATCGAGCCACGCGTCTTCGCCGCCCAACGACCACAGTCCGAACGATCCGTTCGAACCCTGTCGCGCCAGCAAGCGCTCGATCGCATCCTTGACGCGTAGATCGACTTCCGTATCCATCGCCAGATGGGCGCCGGCAGCCAGTTCATTGACGTAAAGCAGCGGCAAGGCGCGGCTTGTGATCTGTTCCGAACACCCATGTGGATAGCGGTCGAGCGCTTTCAGGATGCTCGCGGCATCGAGCGCCGTGGAAAGGCCAATCGAGAGCGAGACCGTGCCGGTCCCCGATACAAGGTCGGAGAACAAGTCGGTAGTTAGCGTCAGGCTTTCGCCTTTGGCCAGGGTTCGTATCGAACGCCGCGCGAGGATTTGCGTCGGCGCCTTGACTTCGAGCGCATAATGGCGCGCCAGCTTGAGCCCATTCGGCCCCGTGACGTCGAGATCGAGATCCGCAACTCCCGTCCCGCTCGCATCCAGTGCCAGGGACATGGAAGTGCGTTGCTTTGCAGCGAGCTTGACGGCGTTCGCAGGATTGCCGGAAACCTTCACCGGCCCCGAAGCCTTGACATTGACCTTGTAGTCGCCCGGCGCGCCTTCGACATTGTCGAGATCGAAGCTCATAGTGCCGTGATCGCCATTAAGCAGGAAACGCGGCAGCGTGGCCGTCAGCACCACGGGATCGCGTATCGTCATGTCGGTCGTGGCGCGGCCCAGCTTGGTTGCCGTCCAGGCGACCCCCATCACCCGCGCGGTGCCGGCGAACTCCGGAATGTCGAAGCTGATTTCGGCCGTTCCGTCGGAGGCGACCGTGACAATGCCCGAATAGAGCGCGAGTGGCTTCTGCGTGGGAGGACTACCCTGCAGCTCCGCGCCTGCGGCGTCGCCACCGGTCTTGAGCTGGCCGCGCGTGCCCTGCATGCCGTCGATCAACTGCCCATAGACGTCGCGGATTTCCGCAGTGAGGCGGCGTTGGCCGAGATAGTAATCGTCCGGTGCCGGGGGTGCGTAGTTGGTCAGATTGAGGATTCCAACGTCAACCGCAGCCACGACGATCTTGGCATCCTCACCGGGATCGAGGCCGCCGAGTTTAACCGGCAGCTTCATGCTGGTGTTCGGGCGGATCAGTGCCGGCGGCGACAGATTGACGGCAAGGGTGCGGTTCTTCTTGTCGATGCCGAACCATTTCAGACCGATGGCGCGGCCCGGCATGCGCTGCGCCGCCGCATCGAGCGGACGGCGAAGGGTTGCCAGGACATAAGCGCCGGTGCCCCAATCCTTGCCGATGGGAATTTTGACCTGAGCCGTCCCTTCCTTCACGTCGGTCGTCTGCGTGGTCAACAGCCGGTCGCCAACTACACTGACGGACAATCTTCCAGCGGAGCGCGCATTGACGGAAACCACCATGGTATCGCCGGATTGATATTGCGGCCGGTCGACTGAAGTTTCCAACAGATCAGGCGTGTCAGCGCTGCCATCCGAGTACCAGCCGACATCGAATTGCACTGACGTAATCGGCCCGTCGGCCTCGGCCGTTTTGACGTCAAGGCGATAGCGGCCCGGCTGCGGCGACAGCGTGATGCGCGAGGGCTTGTCGGCGGCGATGGTCAGATCGCCGTCGGCGACGCGCTTGGTCGATTTGACCGGCTCGTATTCCCAGAAGGAATTCTGGCGATACCATTGGTAGCGGGATTCGATTTTCAAGAGCTCATAACGCAGGCCCTCGCGCGAAAGCGATTTGCCCTCAGGGGACACGAACACGACTTCAAAACCGGCCTTGTCGCCCTCCGCGACGCTCCTGCTCGCAAATAATGGTTTGACCCCGATCATGGCGGCACGCGGCATCACCGGAAGTTCGAGCTTGCGTTCGACCGCGCGGCCACCCGCTTCCGCCATGCGAATAAAGAATTGCGCTTGCTGAGGCCGAGTCGATGAGGGTTGTTTGGCGAGACTGACCGGGAAAGTCGCGACCCCCTTGGGATCGGTCTCGGGAAGGTTTTCGATTGCGGTGCGCTCATTGCTGGTGGACTCTTCGTCCGCAACGCCGAACTGATATCCGGCAAAGCCGGGCCTTTCAGATGCTGATGTAACCAGCATGTCTCCCTCGAGCTGCAGGCCGGAGGCCGGCGCGCCGTAAAGGAAATGCCCGTCCACCTTGAGCTCAAGTGGAACATCCGCTTTGACTTGCTGCTCCTTGGCTGAGAGCTCGAATTCGAGCCTTTCCGGGACGTAATCCTCCACCATGAAAGTGGTTTCACCGACAGCAAGCCCCTTCGGGTCGGTGAAGGCCCGCACCCGCCAGGTTCCGGAAGGCACCGCCGAATTGAGCGGGACCGACAGCGAGCGGCCGCCGGCGCCCTGATCGGCCAGCACCGCGCGGCGGAACTCGACGCCGTCCGGGCGTTCGACCACGAGCGTCAGTGGCGAGCCGGTCACGGCGTTGCCCTGACCGTCGCGCAAAAGCGCGGTCAGATACACGGTCTCGTTGGAGCGATAGACGCCGCGTTCGGCGTAGACGAATGCATCCGCACCCGTTGGCACCGACCGCCCCGATACGCCGCGGTCGGAAAGATCGAACGCATTGGTTTTGAGGCTGAGGAAAGCATAATCCGCCTTCTCGCTGGTCACGGTCAACATGGCCGGCGAAAGACCGCCTCCCCCGCGCGTCAAACCCGTCTCGAATAGCACGTGACCGCTGTCATCGGTCTTGCGGGTGGCGAGTATTTCGTTGTTGCGCGCGATCAGCCGCACTTCTGCCTTTGCCACCGCTTCCGTTGAGGCCAGCGAATTGACGAAGACGTGGATGCCGTCATTGCCGGAGAAGGCGGCAAGTCCAAGGTCAGAAACGATGAACCATTGCGTGGCAAGTTGCCCGTCGTCATTGCTGCCGACTGGACCCTTGGCCCCAGCTGTCATGACGTAGACGCCGGGCTGCAAAGTGCCCAGCGCCTCCTCGACCGGGAACGCCGTGGTGACCTCCTGGTTTAGCGCCACGGCGGTCGCGATTTCGCCCGACCAGACCTTTACTCCCCGCTCATCGCCGAGGTTTGACAGTTCGTACCGGCTCAAGGCGCGCTGGAAATCGTTGTCAATGACCGTGTTGATCAGGTTGCGGTCGCCGATCCTGAAAACATCGACTGAGGCGGCGGGCGTATTGACGCTCACGAGTGGAATGCCACGCTGACCCGTGCGCGGCAGCACATAGGCACGTCCCGTGAATCGAACGAACGGCTTGCGATCGCGTACATAGATATTGAATTCTGCCGATTTCGGCAGGCTTTCCTTGACTGTCGAAGGCAGGCCGGCGCGCAGATTGATGTTATAGCGCTCGCCGTGTTTGAGGCCATCGATGCAGAGCTGCCGTTCTTCCGAGGTCAACGCGGGCTTGTCATTGCCGGCAACGGCTACGAACGGTGTGAAGTCGGTGCGCTTGGCAAGATCCTCAGAAAACTGAAAGCAGGCGCGCGGCGAAGCCGAGTCAGAATCCAGGGTATAATCGAGCAGGCGAAAACCGTGCTCGTCCCGCAGTTTCTCATATTGCCCGCGCACGTCCGCGACTTCGCGAAGATCGAGCGAAAGCCGCAAGCTGTCGAGCGCCGGCCGCCACAGCTTGCGCTCGGACATTGCGCGGCCAAGCACGGCAAGCGCCTCGGCTTCGTCGGAAGCATTTGCAGCGCGTTGATAGGCGATGTAGGCCGCGGTCGAGGCGCGCTCGAGCAAGAATGTCTGCTCGCTGAAATTGGCCGGACGAATCTGGAAAATCGTTCGCGCCAGCCGCAGCCAGTTGGAGCTGTCGTCCGGCGTAACGGCCGCGATTTGCCCGAGGATTTGCAAGCAGGTGCGAAAATCGTTGCGCCTGAAGGCGGCCTCGGCGTCGGTTTTCAAAGTCGCGTTGGTTTTCGCAATGGGGCCGGCTTCGCTCTTGATTTGAGCTTCCAGCTTGATCGCGGAATCCGCGAGGTCGTCGCGTCTGAAGGCCTTGTCCGCGGCTTGTGCGGTGACCAGGCCAAACAACAGCGTGGCGCAAAGTGTCGCTGCGCGAACCAAACCGATCATGATGGAGCTCCTTGGGCCGCTGACCAGGGCCTCGTATAAAAAAATGCGCGAAAAGGTGACGGACTGATGACGGGGGAACAGGGGTGCAAAAGAGTCGCAGGCAGCATAGATCGGATGCCCCAGATCGGCCATACCGGCGGCTCGCCGTATGGCCGTTAGCCCGCCAGGCGAAAGGCCTCGCGGCACGCCATTCTCCGCTTTGTCGCGCCTTTTTGGAAAACGGTTCGGACCTAGTGGAGTGGATTTGACATTCGCTACCCAGCTAACCGCACGCTCTCAAAGCGAACGTCAAATCCTAAACTCCACTAGAATCTTATATTTGCTAGTGGTCTTTTGATTCTAACATTTGCAAAGGTGCCCGCCGCAATGCGAAGGGAATGTTAGAATTAGACCACTAGCTTGGCGGCGAGGCGGATTTTTCATATTGGCAATGGTATAAGGCGCCCCAAGCGGTCCCATAGCTCAACTGGATAGAGTAACGGATTTCTAATCCGTCGGTTGCTGGTTCGAGTCCAGCTGGGATCGCCAATATTTTAAAATGCTTAGGTCAGATTTAGGCCCTCAAATCATATTGCGCTTGTTGCACAAAATTGCCCTGAATTGTAAGCGATTCCCATTTCGCGCAAGACGAGAAGGCCCGCCCCGTTCGGAGCGGGCCCGTCGCGAGAGCATGATTCCGGCGTACTTCT
>DASSIT010000054.1:0-3038 GCA_035691545.1 Pseudolabrys sp.
GGTCGCAAAGCCCCATAGCGCCTGTCCACTCGCCGGATCGGCCGCTACGTGAGTGGCGAAATACGGGGCGAACACGAAAGTCGTGATCAGGGTAAAAAAAGGCTCTGCCGCCCAACCGAAGAAAATCCAGCTGACGACGGCGGCCCGCGAAGGATAATTCTGCTGCTTATCCGCAAGGCAAGCCTCAGAAACCGTCATCGCCATGCCAAAATACCCTTTCATCACGAGGAGGCGTTTTGCCCTGCGCGCCGAAAGGCATATAGCATCGCTCACGCAACCCATCGGCTTTTTTTTGAAAACCTGCTTCAACCAATATCGGACCTTCGAATGTCTTCACTCTCGGTAAAAGTGCGCATGCTGCTAGTCGGTATCGCGCTGGCACTCGCCAGCACGATGCCCACGATAGCGCAGGAGCAAGGTCGCAGCTTCTATAAGCCTTCCGTTGCCGACAGCGTTCATCCCGTCATTGCCGATCACGGCATAGTGGTTGCCCAGGAAAAAACGGCAGCGCGGATTGGCGGCGATATTTTGCGGCGCGGCGGCAACGCGGTCGATGCGGCGGTGGCCACCGGCTTCGCCATGGCGGTCACCTATCCGCGTGCCGGCAATCTCGGCGGCGGTGGATTTATGGTGATCCACTCGGCGGAGCGTCATGAAGACGTCGCGATCGATTATCGGGAAACTGCGCCCGCCGCGACCACGGCCGGAATTTTTCTGGGCGTGGATGGCAAGCCCGATATTGCCAAGTCACGCGATTCCGCACTCGGCGTCGGTATTCCCGGCACGCCTGCCGGTTTGGCTATGGCGCTTGACAAGTATGGGTCGAGAAAATTCACACTTGCGGAATTGCTGCAGCCTGCAATCGCTCTGGCACGGGATGGCTTTCCCGTCACCGACGACACCGCCGACAGCCTGCCCGAATCTCACCCGAGGCTGGCCCGCTGGCCGGGATCAGCAAAGATCTTTTCCCGGCCGGAGGGCACGCCGCTGCGCGAAGGCGATACCCTGATCCAGACAGATCTTGCCGCTACCCTTTCGGCGGTCGCAGCACAGGGGCCGCGCGGATTTTATGAGGGGCCGGTTGCCGAAAAGCTGGTGAAAGCGATCGACGAAGCCGGCGGCATGATGACGCTTGACGATCTCAAATCATATCAGCCATCGATCCGCACACCGATGCGCGGGACCTATCGCGGCTATGAGATTGTGTCGATGCCGCCGCCGTCGTCAGGAGGAGTCGTTCTGCTGGAGACGCTGAACATCCTCGAAGGTTTTCCGATGCGCGACTTGAAGCAAGGCTCCGCAGCTTCACTGCACATCATCGTCGAAGCGATGCGACGCGCCTATGCTGACCGCGCCCGCTATCTTGGCGACCCCGCGTTCGTCAGCGCACCGATCGCAAACTTGATTTCGAAGGAATATGCGGCCAAACAGCGCGCGAGCATCGATCCGGACCATGCAACGCCTTCGAGCGCAATAGCGGCCGGGCCGCTCCGCGAGGGAAGCAACACCACGCATTTTTCCGTCGTTGACAACCTTGGTAACGCGGTCAGCAATACCTATACGCTGAACTTCAGCTACGGCGTTGGCCTCGTTGCCGATGGCACTGGCGTCTTGCTCAACAACGAACTCGATGATTTCACTGCCGCTCCGGGCGCGTCCAACGCCTACGGTTTGGTCGGATTCGAGGCCAATTTGCCCGGTCCGGGCAAACGACCTCTGTCATCCATGACCCCGACCATCGTGCTGAAGGACGGCAAACCGGTGTTGGTGACGGGCTCGCCGGGAGGCAGCCGTATCATCTCGACGGTGTTGCAGGTCGTCGTCAACGTGCTCGATTACGACATGGATATCGCCGCCGCTGTGGCAGCACCGCGCCTGCACCATCAATGGATGCCGGATGAAGTACGGGTCGAGCGCGGTTTTAGCGAGGATACGCTGGAAGCGCTGCGGGCCAAAGGCCACCGCGTGGTAGGACCACTGACGCAAGGTTCTGCCAACTCGATTGCGGTGACGTCGAAGGGAGCTCTCGGTGCGCCCGATCCGCGAACCCGCGGCGCGGAGGCGAGCGGGCAATAAAGCGGGAAGAATTACCTCCCCGTTCCGGTTGATGTGGCTGTAAGCTTCGAAAGCCGCACACGCGACAGCGGCGGGTGTTGACCAAAGCGGAGGATCGGAATGACATCGCTCAAAGGCAAGACGCTGTTCATATCCGGCGCCAGCCGCGGCATCGGTCTTGCGATCGCGCTGCGCGCCGCGCGCGATGGTGCCAATGTGGCGATCGCCGCGAAAACTACAGAGCCGCACCCAAAGCTCAAAGGCACCATCTACAGCGCCGCCGAGGAAATTCGAGCCGCTGGGGGCAAGGCCCTGCCTCTGACGTGCGATATCCGGGATGAAGCGCAGGTGGTGGCGGCGATCGAAAAGACGGCCGCCGAGTTCGGCGGCATTGACATTTGCGTCAACAATGCCAGCGCGATCAGCCTTACAAATTCGCAAGCAACGGACATGAAACGGTTCGATCTGATGATGGGCATCAACACCCGCGGCACCTTCATGGTCTCCAAATACTGCGTGCCGCATCTGAAAGAGGCGGAAAACCCGCACATCCTGATGCTGTCGCCGCCGCTCGACATGAAGGTAAAATGGTTCGAACACTCGACCGCCTACACCATTGCGAAATTCGGCATGAGCATGTGCGTGCTTGGCCTGTCGGGCGAGTTGAAGTCGGCGGGAATTGCGGTCAACGCGCTGTGGCCGCGCACCACAATAGCTACCGCTGCGGTTGGCAATTTGCTCGGCGGCGACGTCATGATGCGCGCGAGCCGCAAGCCTGAAATCATGGGCGATGCGGCTCATGCCATTCTCACCAGGCCGTCGCGAGAATTCACCGGACAATTCTGCATTGACGACAAGGTGCTTTACGCAAGCGGCGTTCGTGATTTCGAGCACTATCGTGTCGATCCCACAGTGCCACTGGCGCCGGATTTTTTCGTGCCCGATGATGACGTACCGCCGCCCGGCATCAAGGTGCAGCCGCT
>DASSIT010000055.1:0-4695 GCA_035691545.1 Pseudolabrys sp.
CGCCCTGCAGTATCGACGCCGGCTTGCGGCCGATACCTGCAAGGATCGACAGCAGGAGGCTCGTTACGAAGAACATCCCGGCCAGGATCGCGGTTGCGCGCGTCAGGACGTTGGCCGTGCCACGGCTGGTCATGAACCCGCCTGTCGACCCGATCCCGAGCCCGCCTCCTTCCGAGCGCTGCAGCAAAACCACGCCGATCAGCGCAAGAACAAGCATCAGGTGGATGACGATAATGACGTGCTGCATCAGTCGAATATCCGTTCAAACCAAACCACTCCGGGCTTCCGGCCCAGGCGGCGCCATCTGGCAATATAGGAATTCGGCGCGGTCTCTACACGATCGTTACCGAAATTTCCACCCTCGCCGCTCCTAGCGGTAAACCGCCGCAATACCGAGGAAATCGACTGCTTTCAGGCTCGCGCCACCCACCAGCGCGCCATTGACGTCCGGCATTGTCAAAAGGTCGCGGGCATTCGTTGGCTTCACCGAGCCGCCATAAAGGATACGAATCCGCGCCGCATCGACAGAAAACCGCGCTACGAGGCGATGGCGGATAAAGGCATGCGTTTCCGCCACGTCTCGGGGGGTGGGCGTGAGGCCAGTTCCGATGGCCCAGACGGGCTCATAGGCGACAACAAGTCGTGCGGCTGTCGCGCCGTCCGGTAACGAGCCATCAAGCTGGCGGCCGACCACATCCATCGTCTTACCGGCTTCGCGTTCCGCACGCAGTTCACCGACACAGACAATTGCAAGCAAGCCGGCCCGCCATGCCGCCTGCGTCTTCGCGCGCGCCATGGCGTCGGTTTCACGGTGATCGGCGCGCCGTTCGGAATGACCTATGATCACAGCGGTGGCACCTGCGTCGGCTAACATCTCCGCCGAAATATCTCCGGTGTGGGCGCCGTAGGCCTCGGTATGGCAATCCTGCGCACCGATACGCACGGCGGAGCCACGCGCGGCAGCCGCAAAAAGTGCGATCAGGGTGGCAGGGGGGCACACCATGAGTTCGGCCTTCCCTGCGAGCCCGGCCGCTCCGGCGACAATCTTGGCAAGCTCGCCCGCCGACGCGGCGACCCCATTCATTTTCCAATTGCCCGCAATCAGCGGAATTGCCCCGGTTGCCGCCATCGAAGTCACCTTTCAGGGTGCGGTTATCAGACCCGCATTTCCAACGCCAGTACACCCCCACCGAGAGCCGATCCTTCTTGAGTCGCAAGGAGTTGGCACCTATGGTGCGCGCCGTGCGCATGGGCTAGACAAACCCAGTTATCGGCTCAACCCGCATCGTAGGTCACGAAAAAACACACGCATGCTTCGCGGTATCCACAAAGCCTCCTCAACGTGGCTCGGCAAAGGTCTCATGGCCGGTGTCATGGGCTTTCTCGTCATCAGTTTTGCGATCTGGGGCATCGGCGACATTTTCCGTGGATTCGGTCTCAATTCGGTTGCAACCGTCGGCAGTACCGAAATTTCGATCGAGCAGTTCCGTCAGTTCTACAACGAGCGCCTGCAACAGTTGGGGCGCCAGGTCGGTCGGCCGATCACGCCCGATGAAGCGCGTGCCCGCGGTCTCGATCGCCAACTGCTTGGCCAGCTGATTGCGGAAACCACAGTCGATGAGCAAGCCAAGAAACTGCATTTGGGACTTGCGGACGCGGAAGTCGCCAAACGCATAACGTCCGACCCGTCTTTCCGAGGGCTCAATGGTCAATTCGATCGCACTCGCTTCGAGCAAATCATCCGCCAGGCTGGATTTACCGAAGCGCGCTTTATCGAAGATCAACGGCGTTCGATTCTTCGCAAGCAGATTGCGCAAAGCGTGACCGGCGATCTCAGGGTGCCGACTGCCGCGCTGGCTATGCTCAATCAATACCAGAGCGAAAAACGCAAGATTGAATATGTCGCACTCGGTCCCGCTCAGGCCGGCGATATTCCGTCTCCGACGCCTGAGGTATTGAATAAATATTTTGAAGAACGCAAGACCTTGTTCCGTGCGCCCGAGTACCGAAAGGTCACGCTGTTGCCGCTCGCGCCGACCGACCTTGCGAAAGCCGGCACGGTCACCGATGCGGACGCCAAGGGGTATTTCGAACAGCGCAAAGCGAGTTACGGAAAACCAGAAAAACGCGAGCTCCGGCAGATCGTTTTCCCGAACGCCGAAGACGCAGCTGCGGCCTACGACCGTATTACCAAAGGCGCGACGTTCGACATCATCGCCAAAGAGCGGCAGCTAAAAGAGTCGGATACCGACCTGGGCATGGTGACCAAGGCGGACATCATCGACCCGGCGATCGCCGATGCCGCCTTTGCGCTCAAGCCCGGCGTCACAAGCGCGCCGGTGAAGGGTCGGTTCGGTACCGTGCTGTTGCAAGTCGGCAAGATCGAGCCGGGCGAGGAAAAGACCTACGAACAAATGGCTCCGGAAATAAAACGGGAGATCGCCGAGAGTCGGGCCAGAACTGAAATCGGGACTTTGCGCGACAAGATTGAGGATGAACGGGCGGCCGGCTCGACGCTCGCAGAAACCGCAAAAAAGCTCGGACTGAAAGCCATCTCCATTGACGCAATCGATCGGTCCGGGCGGGGACCGGACGGAAAACCGGTGACCGGTTTGCCGCAAGCTCAAAATCTTATCACCTCGCTCTTCTCAAGCGACGTCGGAATCGATACGGATGCGCTCCAGTTGCCCGACGGGGGTTATCTCTACTATGATGTGACCGGGATCACGCCATCGCGCGAGCGATCGCTTGACGAAGTGAAACGCGAGGTCACGGAGCGTTGGCGGGATGATGAAATCGCCAAGCGGCTCCAGGCAAAATCCGATGATCTTTTGGGCAAGCTCAAGGCAGGCACCTCATTTGCCCAGGCCGCGAGCGGGGCCGGCCTCAAAGTGCAGACCGCGGCCGATCTTCAGCGCGGAAAGGCGGCTGGTTTTGTGCCGGTAAAAGTCGTCGAAGCGGTGTTTCGGACACCTAAAGGCTCAGCGGGCAGTGCCGAGGGCGAGAAGGAAACGGATCGCTTCGTCTTTCATATCATCGACGTTACTGATCCGGCCTTCGATCCGACGTCCGCACAGGGCAAGGCGATTACGACAACTCTGGAAAATTCCTATTCCGACGATCTCGTCAGTCAATACATCGGGCGGCTCGAAAATGATTTCGGGGTGAGCGTCAATCAATCGGCGCTAAACCAGATTATCGGCGGCAGCACGCAGCAATAACTTATCCCATGCAGATCGAGCCGTCGGAAACCGTCTTCGCCGAACAATACGGTCGCGGCGCGGCGCAGGTCGTATGGACCACACTGGTTGCCGACCTCGAGACTCCCGTCTCTGCCTATCTGAAGCTTGGCAACGGCAAGCCAAGAAGTTTTTTACTTGAATCGGTCGAGGGCGGCTCGGTACGGGGTCGTTATTCGATCATTGGATTGGAACCCGATTTAGTCTGGCGAACAAACGGCGCCAAGGCGGAGATCAACCGCGCCCCTCGTTCTGGTCCAAATTCATTCGTCCCCTGCCCCGAGCCACCGCTTCAGGCCTTGCGTGTCCTTATTGCCGAGAGCCGAATTGAATTGCCTGACAGCCTGCCCCCGATGTCGGCAGGCGTTTTTGGTTATCTCGGCTACGATGTGGTGCGCCTCATTGAGGAACTTCCGCCGCCGAATCCGGATCCGATCGGCATTCCCGACGCAATGCTTGTTCGTCCAACGATCATTGTTGTTTTCGATGCGGTAAGGGACTCGATCACGATCGTCACTCCGGTACGCGCTGAAAAGAATACCGATGCAAAATTCGCGTTGGCGCAAGCCGTCGAACGGATTGCAGGCGTCGTTGAAAGCCTCGACCGTCCGCTGGACAAGTCGCCGGCTGGATTTGATGCGGGCCCAATCGACGTCCCGGCAGTATCAAATACAACGGCCGCCGAGTTCAAATCCATGGTGCGCAAGGCCAAAGACTACATTGTCGCTGGCGACGCATTCCAGATCGTACTATCGCAGCGCTTCGAGGCGCCTTTCAGTCTGCCGCCATTTTCGCTCTACCGCGCCCTGCGCAGAACCAATCCATCTCCTTATCTCTATTTTCTTGACTTCGATGATTTCGCGATCGCCGGGTCGAGCCCGGAAATCCTGGTCAAAGTGTCCGGTGACGTTGTCACTATTCGGCCAATCGCCGGCACGCGCCACCGCGGTACCACTCCGCATGAGGACAAAGAGTTGGAAGATGAACTTCTCGCCGACCCGAAGGAGCGTGCCGAGCACCTCATGCTGCTTGACCTTGGGCGAAACGATGTGGGCCGCGTTGCCGCGATCGGGACTGTCAACGTCACGGATCAGTTTTTCATCGAACGCTACAGCCACGTCATGCACATCGTGTCCAACGTGGAAGGCAAACTCGATAGCAATCACGATGCGCTGGACGCGCTTGCCGCAGGGTTTCCCGCCGGCACGGTTTCCGGCGCACCAAAGGTCCGCGCTATGCAGATCATCGATGAGCTTGAGAAGGAAAAACGTGGTCTTTATGCCGGTTGTGTAGGCTATTTCTCCGCGGCTGGCGAAATGGATACGTGCATCGTATTGCGCACCGCTTTGATCCAGAACGGCAAAATGTATGTCCAGGCCGGTGCGGGTATCGTCGCCGACAGCAATCCGGATTTTGAACAGCAGGAATGCATCAATAAAGCCAAAGCGCTGTTTCG
>DASSIT010000056.1:0-3707 GCA_035691545.1 Pseudolabrys sp.
TCTATTTGACGTCCCTGGATCGAATTCGCCGCTTGTGGTGCAGGAACGTCAAATAGGCGGCACTAGATCAGCGATTTCCATTGCCGGTAGTTGGTTGGCGCTTGTGATCGTCATGCTCCCGTGCGCGGTGGGCGCCCAGGAATTGCGGCCTTATATGGTTAGCGGCGATTCCATTCCGGAATCGCTGACGGGAACTCCCGGTGACCCCGTGCGCGGGCGCGGGCTCGTTGTTGAGCGCACCTCCACCTGCATTCTTTGTCACAGCGGCCCATTCCCGGAGGAAAAATTTCAGGGCGATCTCGCGCCTGATCTTTCCGGGTCCGGCAGCCGTTGGTCGGTGGGCCAGCTTCGGCTGCGGCTGGTCGATGCGTCCCGCCTCAATCCCGCAACCATCATGCCGTCCTACTACCGCCTGGACGGACTTGAGCGCGTTGCAACGGCATGGCGCGGAAAGCCCATCCTCACAGCCGAACAGATCGAGGATATCGTGGCGTATCTTGCAACGTTGCGCAAATAGGAAGGCACCGATGACGATGCGCAAAGCAGAAGGTTCCACGCGCCGACGCTTTCTGGAACTGGCCGGCGCTGCCGCGGCGATCGGAGCTGTCCCCGTCGTTACCGTGCGAGAAGCTGTGGCAACCCCCGAGACCATGGCGGCCGCGATCCGGACCGTGGTCGGAACAGCCACGGTGCAGCCCGGCAAGGTTAAACTCGACATTCCGCCGCTGGTCGAAAACGGCAACACCGTGCCGATGACCGTGAGCGTCGCGAGCCCGATGACGCCACAGGAATTCGTCAAAAGCATCCACGTTTTCAACGAGAAGAATCCGCAGCCCAATATCGGAAATTTTTTCCTTGGACCGCGCGCCGGCCGCGCGCAGATTTCCACGCGCGTTCGGCTCGCAGATAGTCAGAAGATCATCGCGATTGCGCGTCTCTCCGATGGCTCGTTCTGGTCGGCCACCGCCGATGTCGTCGTGACATTGGCAGCCTGCACGGAGGAAATAATCTGATGCCCTCCGCACTGATCAATGTTCCCAAAAAAGCCAAGCGCGGCGACACCATCGAGATCAAGACCTTGATGTCGCATATTATGGAGACGGGTTATCGACACACCGCGGCAGGCCAGGTGATACCGCGCGATATCATCACTAGCTTCAGCTGCCGCTATAATGGCGAGGAGATTTTCCGCGCCGACCTGTTTCCGGCGATCGCGGCCAACCCGTTCATCACTTTCTTCACGGTTGCGACCGAAAGCGGAAAATTCGAATTCGAATGGATCGGCGACAACGGTTTTTCCGAGACGGCTTCAGCCAGCATTTCGGTCGAATGAAATTCATCGGCACGATATGTCTTACAACGATCTTGACTGCGGCGGGCATCGCTGCCGCCACCGAAATTCCGGCGAGCGAGCGCCGGTCGGGATACACCTTCATGGCACCGGATACACAGGCCATTCAGGATGACGACACCACCAACCCGGGCATGCTAGGGGTGTTGGACGGGCAAGGCTTGTGGAACAAGAAGGCGGGCGCGGCGAACAAGGCCTGCGCCGATTGCCACGGCGATGCAACGACGAGCATGAAAGGCGTGGCGGCACGCTATCCCGCATTCGACAAGACGCTTGGGCGGCCTGTCAATCTCGAGCAGCGCATCAATCTATGCCGCGCACAACAACAACAGGCTTCGCCACTTCCCTATGAACGCCATGACCTGCTTGCATTGACGGCATTCGTCGCGGAACAGTCGCGCGGCACGGCCATTGCGCCCGACAACAGCCCGGAGCTGAGACCCTTCGTCGCGAAAGGGCATGACTTCTTCATGAAGCGGCAGGGACAGCTCAATCTTGCATGCACCAATTGTCATGACGACAATTGGGACAAGCATCTCGCCGGATCGGCCGTGACGCAGGCCATGGCAACCGGCTATCCGATCTACCGGCTGGAATGGCAGTCGCTTGGATCGCTGCAGCGACGGCTGCGCAATTGCATCACTGGGATGCGCGCACAGAACTATGATTTTGGCGCTCCGGAGCTCGTCGAACTCGAGCTCTACCTGATGTCGCGCGCGAAAGGCATGCCGATCGAGACCCCGGGCGTACGGCCGTGAGCTATTTTGGCACAACCAACGACATCAGGCTGGACACATCCGCGAGTTTGTCGATTGACCAGACCGCATCGATCAACGGCCTGGCGTTATAGCTCGAGTCCCATCCAGCGGCCGCGACCCGTAACTTGTCTTCGAGATCATCGTCGGACAGCGGATTGGCGTCGCTGCCGCGCGCAGCCGTTTGCGTCACTTTGTGTGTTTTACCGTCGGCGGTCGTGATCTCGACCGCGGCTGCGATCGTCGAAAACTCTTCGTCGCGCAGAACTTCGACCTTGCTTCGCAGCGCCAGCACCTTGGGATCGCGTACACATCCATCGGCAAATTGTTTTAGCCCGGCCTCTCCCGTGGCTAGAGCAGCCGCGACCGCATGCTGCACGCTGACCTGTGCCTCGCGTCCAGTCGAGACATTTGGCCGGTCGGCCCGAATACTAAGCAGCGGATGCCCGCGGATAATGACGCGCGCGACGTCGGCATTCGGATTGTCCCGTCGCCAGCCCAGCACGCAATCGAGCACCGGATGGACCACGAAACCGCACGGATAGGGTTTGTAGGAAGTCGCCATGATTTCCCAGCTTTCGCCCCAAGGCCTGGTAATCCGCGACAGATCGGGTTTTTCGGAAAGCGCATGATAAAAGCCCTGAACGCCCGCCAGCGGCTCGCCCGGTCCGTCGAATCCCTCGGCAGCCAGCAGCGCCGACCAAAGTCCGTTGCGCGCCGCATTGCCGACGCTCACGCTCTTTGCCGGCGTTCCCAGACATTCGCAAAGCCCGGCGGATTGCGTTGCCGCAAGACCCAGCGCCCATATCATCTTCCGCTCATCCAACTCGGCAAGTTTGCCGCTGCCGGCAGCAGCGCCGAACCCGCCGCAAGTAGACGTAATGTGCCAGCCCCTTTCGTAATGACTGGGCGATACGGCAAGCCCGATACGGGCCTGCACTTCATTGCCGAGGATCAGGGCCAGCAAAAGGTCGGACCCGCTTACGCGGCGCAACTCGGCACAGGCGAACAGCGCCGCCGCGACAGGTGCGGTCGGATGAATGACGGTGGCAACGTGGGTATCGCAAAAATCATCGACGTTGGCGGAGGCCGCATTGAGAAAAGCGGCACTCAGCGCGTCCATTCGCTCGGCGCGACCGATCACCGTGGCTTGTTGCCGACCGGAAAACCCGGAAAGCGAGCGCAACGCGATCTCGATCGGCCGGCTGCGGCAACCGGCCAGCGCGACCGCGAAAAAATTGATCAGAGAACGCTTGGCCTGATGCCGCACTTGCGGCGGAATATCCTCCCATCGCGTTGCAAGAACGTTGCGGGCAAGGCCTTTCGTCACGCCGGTATCTTGCATCATTGTATTCCCCGGTTGCGGTGCGAGGCCAAGCATCGCGAGGCGAGCCAAAAGCGCAAGCTAGTGGAGTGGATTTGACATTTGCTACCCGCCCGGCCGCAAGCTCAAAAAGAGAATGTCAAATCCCGAACTCCACTACAATAGTATATTTGCTAGTGGTCCTTTGATTCTAATATTCGCAAACTGGGAAACGGGAAGCGAATGTTAGAATCAGACCACTAGCGCCTGGTGGACCCGGCATGAAAGTTTGCTTTAT
>DASSIT010000057.1:0-3782 GCA_035691545.1 Pseudolabrys sp.
AAGCCCGTCGCCAGCAAATAGCGTTCGGAAGAATCCTGACGGCTCGCGGAAGGCTTGACATGGCGGACGCTGGCAAAGTCGCGCTTTAGCTGCGCCATCAGTTCTGCGTCGGCCCCGCTCTGAAATGTCTTGGCGAGGAACGTTCCGCCGGATTTCAAGACTTCGGCAGCGAAGG
This sequence comes from Pseudolabrys sp., assembly GCA_035691545.1. Lineage (GTDB taxonomy): Bacteria > Pseudomonadota > Alphaproteobacteria > Rhizobiales > Xanthobacteraceae > Pseudolabrys. The sequence goes on from DASSIT010000057.1 coordinate 176, forward strand.
CGGCCGCGGTTTCGACGAGGCCAACCATGCGCAACTGGTCGGTTTTGCGATGCCCGGTGGTGTTCGCGGCCATGTCGGACATCACCACATCCGCACGGCCTTTCATCATTTCGTTCAGCCGCTCCGGCGCGTCTGGCTCCAGAAAATCAAGCTTCGCAAAAGTGACACCGACGATTTCCGGCATTTCCAGGAGGTCAATGGCCAGCACCCTGCCCCTGCCTTCGGCCGCCCCGACGCGTTTGGCGGCAACCTGGCTCCAGCCGCCGGGTGCGGCGCCAAGATCGACCACGGTCATTCCGGGTTTTAAGAAATGATATTTGTCGTCGATCTCGACGAGCTTGAAAGCTGCGCGTGAGCGAAAACCTTCGCGTTTGGCGCGGGCCACATAGGGATCGTTGAGCTGCCGTTCCAGCCAGAGCTTTGACGACAGCTTGCGCTTTCCGCCGGTCTTTACAGTGACATGGAGCCGCCCGGTCGTGTCTTTCGCCATGTCACCCCGGTGATGTCATTCCGGGGCGCATCGGAGATGCGAACCCGGAATCTCGACGTTCCCCGATACGCAAGTGCGTATCTGAGGTCTGGGCTTTGCCCATCCACTCTATCGCGCACACAGCGCGCCGTCCTCGCGCATCATTTCAACCAGCATGCCTTCGCGCAAGCCGCGATCGGCGACCCGCAACCTTGGCAGCGGGAAAGCATGGCGGATCGCATCGAGAATGGCGCAGCCCGCAAGCACAAGATCGGCGCGCTCCGCACTGATGCAATTGTTGGCCGCGCGTTCGTGATAACTCATGCCGAGCAGTCGCGCGATCGTCCTGCTTATTTCCGCATTGCTCATCCAGATGCCGTCAACCCGTCGGCGCTCATAGCGCGCAAGGTTGAGGTGGACGCCGGCAAGCGTCGTCACCGTGCCGGAGGTGCCGAGCAGGTGCATATCGGAAAGCTCCCCGCCGTGCTCGGCCGCGAACGGGCCGACATGCCTTGCAACTTCCTCGACCATCGCCGCATAGGATTGCTTTGTGACGTCCCGTCCCCCGAAATGCTCGGCCAGCGTGACGACGCCGAGCGGGACCGACATCCACGCCTTGGTGCGTGGCGAGGCATTCGGCCGGTCCGGATCGCGCTCAATGCGAACCAGCTCCGTCGACCCACCGCCGATATCGAACAGGATGGCGCCGCGCCCGTTCGGATCGAGCAGCGGCGAGCAGCCGATCACCGCAAGCGCCGCCTCGGTCTCGCGATCGATCACCTCAAGCCGGATTCCGGTCTCCGCGGCTACGCGGTCGCGGAAACATTCGGCGTTCGCGGCTGCACGGCAGGCTTCGGTCGCAATCAGGCGCAACCGCTTTGCTTTTTTCGAGTGGATCTTGTCGCGACAAATGCTTAAGGCGGCGATCGCCCGCTCGATGGCGGCCTCGCTGATACAGCCGGTTGCCGAAATCCCCTCGCCCAGACGAATGATCCGCGAGAATGAATCGACCACCCGAAACCCGTCTTCGGTCGGGCAGGCGATCAGCAAACGGCAATTGTTTGTGCCGAGGTCGAGGGCCGCGTAAATGTCGGCCCCCGGCGCCCGCTTTGGTCCGGCGCCGCGTGCGGCAACCGGTACGGTCGAGCTTCCGCGCGACGCCAAGTCGTCGCGAAGCCGCGTATCGTCATTCATCCAATTTCTTTTTCCCGGCCTTTGCGGCCGACGAGAATTTCGCTTCGGGGCAAACTTTAGCAGTGTGAGAGGGCGGCGCAACAAACAGTTCACATGGGACCATGTCCAATCAGGCGTTGTCGTTCCGCCATGCGTGGTCTATCTGGGGAAAAGGCAGCAAAGATCGCTCAAAAAGCCGGCCATTTCGGGTGTTTTCAATGCAAGATCAAACGAATCCGCCGTCCCTCGAAAACGCTATTGCACTGCAAAAATACGGGGTCGGTCAACCCGTCCTGCGCAAGGAGGACGACACCCTCCTTCGCGGCAAGGGCAAGTATACGGATGATTTCAACCTGCCGCGGCAGGCCTATGCCTTCATCGTGCGTTCCAGCCACGCCCATGGCGTGATCCGCGGCATCGAGACTGCGGCCGCCAAGGCCATGCCCGGCGTGCTCGGGGTATGGACAGGAAAGGATCTTGCTGCTGCCGGCTATGGTCCTTTTACCTGCGGTCTGCCGCTCAAGAGCCGCGACGGCACTCCGCTTCTGCAAACCAACCGCACCGCACTGATGATCGACAAGGTGCGCTATGTCGGCGATCCCGTGGCGTTCGTCGTGGCCGAAACGCTGGCGCAGGCGCGCGATGCGGCGGAAGCCGTCGTGGTCGATATCGATCCGTTGCCCGCCGTGACCGACCCTGAGCAAGCCGCAAAACCCGGCGCCCCCCAGCTTTACGATCACATCCCTAACAATGTCGCGCTCGACTATCACTTCGGCGACACCGCCAAAGTCGAAGCCGCCTTCGCCGCCGCCGCGCATGTCACAAAGCTCGACATCGTTAACAACCGCGTCGCGGTCGTGGCGATGGAGCCGCGCGCGGCGCTCGCCTCCTATGACAAGCCGAGCGGACGCTACACGATCCAGGTTCCGACCCAGGGGGTCGCCGGCAACCGGCTCAATCTGGCGAAGAACATTCTGAAAGTTTCCAACGAAAAGGTTCACCTGCTCACCGCCAATGTCGGCGGCTCTTTCGGCATGAAGAATGTCAGCTATCCAGAATATGTCTGCATTCTCCACGCAGCAAAGGAACTCGGCCGCCCGGTCAAGTGGACCGACGAGCGCTCTACCAGCTTCTTGTCCGACAGCCACGGCCGGGCGCAAAAAATCCATTGCGAACTTGCGCTCGACAGCGAAGGCAAGTTCCTCGCGGTCAAGGTCTCGGGCTACGGCAATCTCGGCGCCTACATCACGGGCGTTGCCCCGCAACCGCTGTCGCTGAACATCGGCAAGAACCTCGCCAGCGTCTATCGCACCCCGGCAATGGCCATCGACATCAAGACCGTCTTGACCAACACAACCCTGATGGGCGCCTATCGCGGCGCCGGACGGCCCGAAGCCAATTATTTTATGGAACGCCTGATCGACCGCGCCGCGGACGAGATGGGCATCAACCGCGTGACGCTGCGCAAGCGCAATTTCATCAAGTCCGCTGAGATGCCGTTCAACGCGTCATCCGGCATGGTTTATGACAGCGGCGACTTTCAGGGCGTGTTCAACAAGGCGCTCGAACTCTCCGACTACGCCAATTTTGTAAAGCGCAAAAAAGAAAGCCGCAAGCGCGGCAAGCTGCGCGGCATCGCAATCGGCTCCTATCTCGAGGTTACCGCGCCCCCCGGCGTCGAACTCGGCAAGATTTTGTTCGAGGCTGACGGCTCGGTGAAACTGATCACGGGAACGCTCGATTATGGGCAAGGCCATGCGACGCCGTTCGCGCAGGTGCTCTCCGCGCAGCTCGGGGTTCCCTTCGATCGCATCAAGCTCGAACAAGGCGACAGTGATCTCGTCCATACCGGCAATGGCACCGGCGGCTCGCGCTCGATTACGGCCAGCGGCATGGCAATCGTTGAGGCCTCGCGTCTTGTGATCGAAAAAGGCAAGCGTGCCGCTGCCCACCTCCTGGAAGCCG
>DASSIT010000058.1:0-59395 GCA_035691545.1 Pseudolabrys sp.
ATGGGTTTTGAAAGTACCGAAAATTTCGAAGAGGGCTTTAAAAAGATTGTGCCCCCCAAAACAAAAAAGTAGCTCTGTTATTTTATATCAGGGATAGGAAAAGTCAGATTGCGAGCTGCAAAACAGGCCCTCATATGGACCATTTGATCTTCATTTAGTTTTCCAGCGACGATGTCCTGACCGCGAACATATTCTTGCGGTACAAAATATGGATCACACCAAGGGAGTTGTCGTCGATTTCTAGTATCGAGTCGGAATAATGTCGGCTTGTGGAGTCCAAGCTCTCTAAATTCATTGGCTCTAATCAAAAGATTATTGGTGAGATCCCCAATTTTAAAATCGCCTCCATATTGGGCAGTAACTTTCGTGTATTGAATTTTACTATCCGGCTTGCCTTCAACTAACTCGACTTCAAAGTCTTGGACGTGAATAACCAATACTGGTCGTGCGACTGGACCTGGCTCAGCAGGTTTTTCGCGAAGCGGCCATTTAGACCAAACGATATCACCCACGCTCGGGCGTGTACTTACGTCATAGAATTTTAGGTCAGAAAGTTTGAGCCCCGCCATGCGAGGCTATTATCGATGAGAAATATTCAGCCGGAAATAGGCTTGCTGCGTCGAAACAACTCTTCGACGACTGGATCGTTAGGCTGATTAATTTCTGCCTCAGTTAGTGGAGTGTAATCCGCGTAATACTCGCCCACGCGGTATACCGGCGGTTTTTCGGGAATCACCGCTTCCACTTTTTCGTCCGAGTAGCCAAACCACGACTTCAAAAGAGCTACCATCTAGAAAGCTCCCATGGCTTCGGAAACTGACATTACGCTTACGCTGTTGAACAAGAGTTACCTGTAGTGGATAAAACTACAACTGACTTCACCATATATGGTTGCTGACTGTGTTGATATGTTGTCAGAAAGACACAGTTTTGTGAGCTATAAGCACTTGATTTATATGTGGTTTCTGCCACTTCCAAAGTGCCACCACTTCCAAATGGTCCAGACCAAGACTGCCAAAAACGCGATCTCGTAAGTGACGTGCAGCCAATTTTGAGCATGAGTTAGCCAGTCCCACGCAGAGGATATCTGCATGATCTATCTCCCGGTTGTTGTGGGTAGGTCCCTTACCTATTCCCACTCGTTCAACGCCAAGCCGAGAGTGTAGGTTTCACCTATAAATACGGGGTGAATACACCTAACAAAAAATAAACCACCTAAAGGTTGTATTTCGTAAGATTACACCTCTGTTTTGGGTACGGCAAGTATAATATGCCGTATCTTTAAAATTATGGGATTTTGCCATCATTGCAGCATGTTAGGGCCGCGGAGGGTCCATCGAAGAGACCGAGGAGGCAAAGGCCGGCTGCTGCCAGTGCCGAAATTGTCGCGACAGGCTTAGTCAGATGTCGTCAAAAGCAAATTGATGTATCCTGCGGGTCGTGAGTGGGGGTTGTTATGCGTGGGCGTGGACGTCACTCGGTCGTAAAGCTTCGTTTTGCCGGCGTGCTGCTCGGTACGGTGCTTTTCATTTTCCTGCCGGTCTTGCTGGTTACCGGCGTTCTTGACTGCGCTTCTGACCAACCCGGCCTGCATTGCGCTATCGTGAAACTCGCCTTTGACGATGTGGCGTCCGTAAAGAAAGTCCCGCTGCGGCAGGCGCCGGCGCAGTAAATTCAAATCGTAAGTCGGGCTCAACCTGCGACCGCGGTCGTGCGTGCGCCGGCGCGTGGAAGCGGTGCATATCCGCTCATCCCCGCGATCGCGGGGATCCAGGGGGACACACGAGGCTGTGCAATTTGTACTGGATCCCTCGCTTTCCGCCGAGCGTAGGCTGGGACGCCAGGGTGAGCGGGGTCTCGGTGCCCGGAAACGTCATCGTCATGCCCGGCAATGACTCAAGACAGGCGGCTGCCAACTACTTAGCGTCATGCCCGGCTTTAGGCCGGGCATCCGCGTTTTCACGGTTGGGCAACCGGCGACGGGCAGCCGCAACAACCCCGGTCAATGCGGCTCGACATGGGCGTCCTTGATCACGCCGCCCCAGGTCACGGTTTCCTTCTTGATGAAGGCCGCAGCTTCGGCCGGCGAACCGCCTGCCGCATGCAAGTTGATTTTGCTGAAGTGATCCTGCGCCATCGGACTCTGCAGCACCTCGTTGACCGCCTTGCTCAGCTTCGCGACGATGGCGGGCGGCGTCTTCGGTGGCGCAACGATTGCATTCCAGGTACCGGATTCGAAACCTTTCACGCCGGCTTCATCGAGTGTCGGAATATCGGGCAGATTGGGAATACGTTTGTTCGTCGCCACGGCGAGAATGCGCGCCTTGCCGGCCTGGTGCAGCTTGATCGCCGACGCAAGCTCCATGAAGATGAAATCGACATGGCTGGCGATGATATCGGTGAGCGCCGGCGCCGTACCCTTATAGGGCACGTGGACAAGTTTAGCGCCCACCACGCGCCCGAATAAAGCAGCAGTCAGATGTGACGTCGTGCCGATGCCCTGCGAGGCATAGTTCACCTTGCCGGGGTTCGCCTTCACATAGGCGATGAATTCCTTCGCGGTCTTAGCCGGGAAATCCGGACGCACCAGCAGCACGTTGGCGATGGATGTCATAATCGTCACCGGCTGGAATTTTGTAGGGTCGAAATTCATCTTCCGGTACAGCAGCGGATTGACCGTAAGCGGTGCCGGTTGCGCGGCGAGCAGCGTGTAGCCGTCCGGCTCAGCCGTAAATACCGCTTCCGCTCCGATATTGCCGCCGGCGCCCGCGCGGTTCTCGACGACGACGGGCTGGCCGAGCTTCTGGTGAAGACCTTCGGCGATGATCCGTGTAACGGTATCGACGCCACCTCCGGCGGGCACGCAAACGATGATCCTGATCGGCTTGTTCGGATAATCGGCCGCTGCGTTCTGCGCGTACGCGTTCGACGTAAACAGAATGGCGGAAATCAACAGCAAAAACCTGCGCATACTTCCTCCCTTGGATCCTCTTCAAACCGGTTTTTGTTATGCCACGCGGGCCAGCTTCTGCGCCGGCAGCTTGAGATTGAACACCTTCATAGCATTGCCGCCAAGAATGTTGCGCTTGGCCCGCTCGTCTAGGAACGGCAGATCGTAGATGGTCGACGGCAGGTCGAAATCCCAATGCGGATAATCGGAAGAATAAAGCAGCTGGGTCTCGGCGTTAATCATGCGAAAAGTCTGTTCCAGCGCCGCCATGTCGGTCATTTCCATCGGTTGCGATGAGAAATACATGTCACGCATGTATTCGCTGGGTTTCTTCTTCAGCGATGGCGCCTCGGACGACCGCATCATGTATTCGTTGTCGAAGCGCTGCATCATGAATGGTACCCAGGCGAGCCCGCTTTCCACCCAAAGCACCTTGAGCTTTGCAAACCGCTCGGACAGACCGTTGGTGATCCAGTTAGCGAGATGCACCATGTTATAGAACACGAAACCGAGTGCATGCACCGAGATGAAGCGGTTCATCATTCCGACCGTCTGGTCGTTCCAATTATAGCCGGCGTGGAATGCGAGAGGCAGGTTCATTTCCTCGAGCAGGGCATAGGTCTTCATGTAGGAATTGTGATGCACCGGCCGATACCGCGCCGAAGTCACCATGAAGCCGACGACTCCTTTTGCATCGCCAAATTCGCGTACGGTGCGGTAGGCCGCCTCCGCATCGTTGAACGGGAGATAGAGCATCGAACGGATGCGCGGCTCATGCGCCAGCACGCGTTCGGTGAGCCAGCGGTTATAGGCGCGCGCCAGCGCGACCTCGACCTCGATCTGCGGATGCAGACCGAGCTGCAGCATCGGGGTTGGAAACATCACTGCGACGTCGATGCCAATCGCGTCCATCCAGCGGCGCGTCAGTGCGATGTCGCGGTGCACGCCTGCCTCGGTTTTTTCCATCCCACGCACGGCGTAGCGCATCACGCGGCCGCCCATGTCCTGATAGCCGACGCCGGCGGGCAGCATGCCGACACTTTTTGCGCTGGCCTGACGCGCGCTGCGTGCAAGCTGTTGCAGCACCGGATCGTCCATGTATTCAAGTATTTCGCCGATCGACTCACTTTCGTAGTGGTGTGAATCCACGTCGACGATCGGGAAATTCTTGTAACCGCGCTCGGTCGCCTGTTTTGCTGCATGCGCCAGCAGCTTTGTTGTGTCGAATTCCTCGACTTCCATGCGGCGAAAATCGGAGAGCGGAAGGTCCATGATGGTCAACTCTCCGTTCGTCCCCGCGAAAGCGGGGACCCAGAGGCCAAATTAGTTGGCATCGGTTGTGCGTCTATCGATTGCATTTCTACCGTCCGCTCCACGCCTGCCACATGCCGAGCTCGAACACCTGAAGGTTTACGGCCTTGAGCATGGCGGTGACAGTCACCATTACCTCGGTTGCGGTCACCGCGTCGGATGCGAAAGCGGGCAGGGTGCTGTCACGCTCGGCCGCACGCTCGGCGTAAAGCCGCACGGCCTTGGCCAGCATTTGCTGGATATCACCATCGCTCGGATCGTTCGCCCGGCCGCCCGGCCGTTCGCTCGTTTCAGTTCGCGATGACATAGATGTCCTCTCCGCGCCGAACGACGTCGAAGCTTTTCAGCTTCAGGCTGTTGTCGGCGGCGCATTCGCCCGTCTTGAGGTTATATTCGTAACCGTGCCAGGGGCAGACGAAATGGATTTGATCGCCTGAGAATTTCTGCCCAAGCCAGCTGCGGTCGGGGCCGATCACGTCCTCGACCTTGTGCATAATGATGCCTTCGCAGGCTGGTCCGCCCTGATGCACACACAGGTTTTCATAGGCGTAGAAATTCCCCTGCCAATGGAACACGCCGATTTCGCCGCCCGCGTGGCTGACGATCCGGCGTTCACCATCCGGAAATTGCGTGACTTTTGCGACGAACACTTCGGGCATGGCTCGTTCCCTGTCTCACGGCAATTATGGCACCGATCCGTGGGGCACGGCAACGAAACGGGCTTCGCGAAAGTTGTAAGCAGGGTTGCGGCCATGCGCATTGTCGCGCGGCTTTGCATCGCGCATGGTCCGCTCCGTCGCACGAAAGGACGCACGTGTGGAATCATCCGCAATTCTCGCCGCAACCGCGGGCGCATTCCTTGTGGCCGGCTTCATCAAGGGCGTGGTTGGGCTTGGCCTGCCGACCGTCTCGATCGGGCTGCTTGGGCTTGTGATGGCGCCGTCTCAGGCGGCCGCGATCCTGGTGGTGCCTTCGCTGGTCACGAATGTCTGGCAAGCTGCGGCTGGAGGTGAGGTCCTCTCGCTCGCGCGGCGATTGTGGCCGATGCTCGTGGGCATCTGTATCGGCACCGTTCTAGGTGCGGCCCTGCTGCCGCATGACGACAACGGCCGGGCCACGATATGGCTGGGGCTGGCGCTCGCGATCTATGCGGCACTGGGTCTCGTCAAAGGGCATTTCGCGACGCCGCCGCGCGCCGAACTATGGCTCGGACTGCTGTTCGGGACGGTGACCGGCGCGATCACGGTCGCGACGGGCGTATTCGTCATGCCGGGGACGCCGTACATTCAATCGCTCGAGTTTGACCGCGACCGGATGGTGCAGGCGCTCGGCCTTTCATTCACGGTCTCGACCGCCACGCTTGCCCTGGCGCTTGCCTATGCGGGGGAGATACACGCAACGGCCGCATGGCCGTCGCTGCTGGCGCTCGCCGTTGCACTCGCCGGGATGGCACTCGGCCAATCGGTGCGCAGCCGTGTAAAGCCCGAAACCTTCCGGTTATGTTTCTACGTCGGACTATTGATCCTCGGCGCGCATCTGGCGTTGCGCGGCCTGTTGTGATGAAGTCCCGCGTCGTCTCATCGGTCAGGAACGGACAATGAAAATCGTCGATCTTTCCCACGTCATGAATGTGCATACGCCCGGCTGGGTCGGCTATGCCGGCAACAAGATGTATTACGCACAAAATCTGCAGACAGTACGCATCGTCGCGCAGCGCATTGATACCGCATTGCATGTCGGAACGCATTTTGACGGTGCCATGCACGCAACCGACAACAGCAAGGGTGACATGGCGCATCTGCCGCTCGACTACCTGGTCAATCGCGGCGTGGTCGTCGACATTTCAAAGCACATGAAGGACTGGGCGGTGATCACGCCCGAGATCATCGAGAGCGCCGGCGCCGACATCCGCGAGGGCGATATCCTGATTTTGCACACGGGCTGGCACAAGCACTACGAAGGGCAGCCACAGCAGGATCTGGTGCGCTACTTCTGCTATCACCCCGGCCCGAATCTCGACACGCTGCATTGGATGCTGAAGAAGAAAATAAAGTGGTGGGGCATGGATACGGGATCGTGCGATCATGCCATGAACACTTCCATCCGCTACATGCGGCCCGATCTCGCCGAAGAATTCACGAAAAAGCACGGCAAGACGCCGGGTGAGTTTTTCGGGACGTTCGAATACACGCACAAGAAATCCGGCCGGAGGGTTTCAGCCGACGTGTTTCCGTTTCACAATTGGGCGTTCCAGGAAGGGCTTTTGCACGCGGAAAATCTCGGTGGCGATATCGAGATGATGCTCGGAAAGCGCTGCGTGATCGGCGCTTTTCCCTGGCGCTACGAAGGCCTCGAAGGTTGCCCGTGCCGGATCGTGTGTTTCCTTGACGTTGACGATAACGTCCAGGCGGTTGGCGACGCGGCGAAGGCGATCCTTCGGAACTAAATCAGCTTCAGCCTGGGGTCTGGCGCGTTGCTCTGCAAAGTTGACTGAATCACCTCGCGGAGCAGCGCGTGTTTCGTTTTCGGCCAATGCGCGACATGGATGTCGGCCAGAAGCCTGGCCGACTTGCCGAACACCACGATACGGTCGCCGACGCTGATTGCTTCTTCCAATTGATGCGTGATCAGGATCGCGGTCGATCCGCATTCGCGCGCCAGTGCGAGGAATGTTTCGCGTAGCTCAGCCGCCGTGACTTCGTCGAGATGACCGAAGGCTTCGTCAGCCAGCAGGATATCGGGCTGTACCGAGAATGCGCGCGCGATGGCGACGCGCTGGCGCATGCCACCCGATAATTCGTGCGGGTAAGCATTGGTGAACTGGCCGAGGCCAAGACGGTTGAGCCACGTCAACGCACGCGTGCGCTGCTCTTCCTCGGGAAGTCCGATCAGCTCGAGCGGCAGCCGCGCATTGTCGAGCGCCGAACGCCACGGCAGCAGGCGATCCTGCTGGAACACGGTCGCGATACGGCCCCGGAAATGGTCAAAGTCGGTATGCGGGCTCTTGTCGCCGATGCGGATGGCGCCTTCCGTCGGCGCTTCGAGGCCGATCATCAGGTCGAAGAACGTGGACTTGCCGCAACCGGTCTGTCCGACGATCGCCACGACTTCGCGCGGCGCGATCGTCAGGTCGAGCCGGTCGATCGCGATCACGGCTTGTCCGGTGGTGGCTTGCCGGAAAATCTTCCGCAGGCCCGCGACGTTGATGGGCGGCGGTCCGTTCATGCCCGCTTTCATGGGCGCCACCGCAGCAGCCGCATTTCAACCCTGGCCACGATGGCTTCGAGCAGGAACAAGAGCGCCACCAGAACGATCGTCCAGGCAAACACGTCGGCAACGGAGAACAATTCCTGCGCGACCGACAATTGATGCCCAATGCCGGTCACGGCGCCAACCAGCTCGGCGATGGTGACGACACGGATGGCGAGGCTGATATTCACTTTCCAGCTCGTGAAGATCGTGGGGACGATCGCCGGCAACATCAGCTTGACGAAGAATTGCAGTGTCGTCGGCCGGAATGAGCGCATCATTTGCCGCAATTCCCGCGGCACCGAGCGCATGGCATCGAGCGTATCGATCAGGAAAACCGGCCCGCAAACGACGACCAGTACGAAGCCTATGCGGAATTCAACGCCGGGAAACCACAGCACCGCGAACAGGATCCACGACACGACCGGAACCGCCATGAGAATGCGGATCATCGGATGCAGGTATTTGTCCAGCGTGTCGGAGCGGTACATCGCCATCGCGAGCAGGATCCCGAGCACGAAGGACGTGATCAGGGCGCCGATGACGCGCGCAAGCGTGACGGCGATATCGAGCGGCGTGATCGTGGTAATCGCCTTCGCGATCCGCAGCAGGCTTGGAATTGCGAACGGCGGAATGCCCAGCGCCGGCGCGAGATGCGACAACATCTCCCACACGAGAGCAAAGACGAGAAGGGAGACGAGAGTCTGCCGCGGAAAGATCAGGGCCGGAACAGACTCTCGATACTCCTGGGTCATCGTGTCGCCGTGCTGACACGCTCAAGGGGCATAGATGATCTTCTCATCGGGCATCTTTTGGTAGAAACCCGCCTTCACCGCGCGTTCCATGATGTCCGTAATGGACTTACGGGTCGCTGGTTCCCATGCCGGCTTGATGATCATCTGCAGCCGCTTGCTTTCAACCGCGGCCGTCAAAATACCGGGCGGCAGCTTGAGCGTTTCATTGGCGATCTTGTCCCCGGCAGCAGTTTCTTTATGCATGACGTCGGCGACGTCCTGAAGGGCGGCGATCAGCATCTGCGGCGCCTTCGGGTTTTTTGCGATGGCGTCGGCGCGCATTGCGGTGACGATTTCCCAACCGTCGCCGCCGGTGATCTCTTTCCAGCCCTGCGCACCGTTGAAGACAACATGCCAGTCGGGATGTTGCTTGGCGCTGATGCTGGCGAGCGGTTCGATTACCAGCGCGGCGTCAACACGGCCGGCCTCGAGCTGCGCGCGCGCAACCGCGAAATTGGCGTTCACCGTGATGATATCCTTGCCGAGGTCGATGCCCTTGGCGCTGGCATAGATCTTGGTTACCTGGAATTGCGATCCGCCCATATCGATGGCGAGTTGCTTGCCCTTGAGATCGGCGAGCGATTTGATCTTTTCGTCCTTCGCGAAGATCACGAGATCGGCGAGCGTGAAGCCGGTCGCGATGATGCGCACCGGCACGCCTTCCTGATAGAGTTTTTGCAGAATTGTCGGGCCGCCGATCAGCACATCGGTCTCGCCTGTCGCGAAAGCTGCATAAAAGGCTGAAATCGAGGGGTAGGCCCTGGCGTCGAGCTCAAAGCCGTGCTTGGCATCGATGCCGCGCGCTTTCATGATGTTCCAGACCAGTGGATTGAACACCGGCAGCGTCAGGCTGGAGACCTTGATGACCGGTTTTTGCTGCGCATGCGCCGGAAGCGCCGCCATTCCCAACATCGCAATGGCAAAAGCAGCGACGATCGCGGCGAGGCCGCGTCGAGACAAATCGAGCATAAACCGTTCCCCCTCGTGGTCGTTCGAGCCCGCGATCTTGCGCGTCGCGTGGCGCGAAGGCGAGCGCGACTTTACTCCGGTTTTATTTGCGTGCAAATAATCGGACCCAGTTCACCGGAGGTCGTGATGCCGCATATCAGCGCGCGGGACGGGACGCGCCTCTATTACGAAGAGTCCGGGCAGGGCATCCCGGTGATCTTCGTGCATGAATATGCCGGCGATTACCGCACCTGGGAGATGCAGATGCGCTTTTTTTCGCGCGCGCATCGCTGCGTTACCTACAGCCAGCGCGGCTATCCGCCCTCCGATGTGCCGTCCGACGGCGCGAAATACAGCCAGGATATTGCCCGCGACGATGTCATCGCGCTGATGGATGCGCTCAAGATCGACCGGGCGCATGTCGTCGGTCATTCCATGGGCGCCTACACCGCCTTGCATGTCGGCATCCATGCCCCGGCGCGCTGCATCTCGGTCGTGGCTGCGGGCTGCGGGTGGGGCTCAACGCCGGACGCGAAAAAACGCGAGGAAATGAAGGCGCTTGCCGCGGAAACCGGCAAAATGTTTGCGGCGGAGGGGATCAAGGCGGCGGCAGCGAAATATGCCGATGCGCCGATGCGGCAGGCGCAAAAGAACAAGGATCCGCGCGGCTATGCCGAATTTGCCCGCATGCTTTCGGAGCATTCCGCGGAAGGCCACGCCCACACGATGCTCAATCTTCAGCTCAAGCGGCCGACGCTGTGGGAGATGGAGGCGTCGCTCAGGAAATTCTCCGTCCCGCTGCTTGTCATCGTTGGCGATGAAGATGAGCCCTGCATTGACGGCAGCGTGTATCTCAAGCGCACGGCGCCGACGGCCGGGCTGCTCGTGATCCCGCGTTCCGGTCACAATATTCCGACGGAAGAACCGGCCGCCTTCAATGCGGCACTCGCCGATCTGTTTGCGGCGGCCGAAGCCGGCCGCTGGCTCGCGCACAAACCACACTAGAACTTTGGGAGAGAGCGATGGACCTCAAGCTCAAGGGCAAGACGGCGCTGGTCACCGGCGGCAGCGAAGGCATCGGCAAGGGCATCGCGCTGGCATTGGCCAAAGAAGGCGTCGATGTTGCGATGTGCGCGCGCCGCAAGGAACCCCTTGAAGCAGCGGCCACTGAAATTGCCAAGGCAACCGGGCGCAAGATCGTCGCCATCACGGCCGACCTTCGCCAGGACAAGGACGCGAGGAACTTCATAGAGCAGGGCCACAAGGCTCTCGGACGCGTCGACATCATGGTCAACAATGCGGGCTCGGCGGCTGGCGGCGTTATCGAGCATCTCACCGAGGATGATTGGGAGAAGGGGCTCCAGCTCAAGTTCATGGGCTATGTCCGCTGCCTGCGCTATGTGCTCCCGATCATGGTGAAGCAAGGCGGCGGCCGCGTCGTGAATCTGATCGGCAACGACGGCGTGAAGCCGTCCTACTGGGAAATCTGTCCCGGCGCTGCGAATGCGGCCGGGCAAAATCTGACTCTTTCGCTTGCGGGGCAGTACGGAAGGAACGGCATCAGCTTCGTCGCGGTCAATCCCGGTCCGGTGCGCACCGAACGCTGGGCGGGACTGGTTAAAGCCATGTCGCGCGACATGAAACTCTCCTACGAAGAAGCGGACAAGCTTGCGCCCGCATCGATCCCGATGGGCCGTATCGCCGAAGTCGACGAGGTCGCGAACCTTGTCACCATGCTCGCTTCGCCGCTCATGGAAATGGTCAATGGCACCATGATCGAGGTCGACGGCGGTCAAGACAAGGCGCTGATGGACCGTTTCCGCGACAGACCGAAGGGGTAAATGGTCCCAAATCCGCAGTGGCCCTCGCTTGACAAGGTCGGGCCGGCGGTCGGACTATTTGCATACAAACAAGCTCGCCTCGCCGGAGGCAACAGGACGTTGATACTAGCGGCGGTGCGTCGAACAACGTGGCCGACCGTCACGCAGGGAGCTTCAGCCATGAGACCAATGCGTCACCTTTTCACGCTCGCGCTTGCCGGCGGGGTCGCCGCCGGCTTCTCGCTGCACGTATCGGCGCAGCAGACGATCAAGATTGGCGAACTCAACAGTTACAAGGCACAGCCTGCGTTCCTTGACCCTTACAAGAAGGGCTGGGAAATGGCGATCGAAGAGATCAACGCCAAAGGCGGCGTGCTCGGCAAGAAACTCGAAGTGATCTCGCGCGACGATGGCGCCAACCCCGGCGAGGCGGTACGTGCGGCAGAGGAATTGGTGACCCGCGAGGGCGTCAGCGTGATTTCGGGCACGTTCCTCTCGAATGTCGGTCTCGCCGTCACGAATTTCGCGGGACAAAAGAAAGTATTTTTCCTGGCTGCCGAACCGCTGACGGACAAGATCACCTGGGAGAACGGCAATAAATATACATTCCGGTTGCGCGCCTCGACCTGGGAGCAGGTGGCGATGCTGATGCCCGCAACCGTTGCCGCCAAGAAGAAGCGCTGGGCGCTGGCCTATCCGAACTTTGAGTATGGTCAGGCCGCAGCTGCCGCGTTCAAGCAGCTGATCAAGGCCAAGCAGCCGGACGTTGAATTCGTCACCGAACAGGCGACGCCCTTGGGCAAAATCGACGCGGGCGCGGTCGCGCAGGCGATTGACGACGCCAAGCCGGACGCCATCTTCAATGTGCTGTTCGGCGGAGACCTCGCCAAGTTCGTGCGCGAAGGAAACACGCGCGGCGTGTTCAAGAATCGCACCGTGGTCAGCCTGCTTTCGGGCGAGCCGGAATATCTCGATCCGCTCAAGGATGAGGCGCCGGTCGGCTGGATCGTCACCGGCTATCCGTGGGACAAGATCAAGTCGCCGGAACACGTCGCGTTCGTGAATGCGTACAAGAAGAAATACAACGACTATCCGCGGCTGGGCTCGGTTGTCGGCTATGTGACCATGAAGTCCCTCGCCGCCGGGATCGCCAAGGCAAAATCGACCGAGCCGGACAAGCTGGTTGCCGCATTCAAGGGCCTGAAGGTGGACAGCCCATTTGGGCCGTTCACGTACCGCGCCAATGACCATCAGGCGACAATGGGCTGTTTTGTCGGCAAGATCGCGCTTGAGGGCGGCAAGGGCACGATGGGCGATTTCAAATATGTCGACGGCGCTTCGGTGCTGCCCGGCGATGCCGAGGTCAAGAAGCTGCGCCCTGTGACAGACTAACGGTTTTCGTGTGTCATGTGCTTGGCCTGCCGCAGGGCCGAGCGAGATTGAATTCAGCGCAAGAGGACAAACCGCATTGGTTTGCCGCCTTTGCTGCATACCGTTCAATCGTTTTGGATTACACGTTCGATTGTTGTGCCAAAAATATGATCCCATACGCCAGTCGTTACACCAAAGTTGCTATTTTGCGACTGATGGTGATGCAGCACGTGGCGCCGCCACACTCGATAAAAATAGGAATTCCGATGGGGGCGCCAGTGGTGGATCGCATAGTGAACGAAGACGTACCATAGATAGCCCGTAACAATGCCCGTGATCACCGCGGTTCCAAGGTCAAAACCAAGTATCTTCCAAGATGGTCCTCCTATCGCCATCAAGCCCAGTAACAGGCTTGCCCACGCTGGCGTACCAATCAATTCCCGCGGAGATTCGTGGTGCCGCGCGTGTATTTGCGAGAGAATTGGTGCGTGATGAAAGAGTATACGATGGAGCAGATATTCAATTAACGTCCAGCCAATCAATCCGCTGCCATATCCAATAACCCAGACGATCGGCTGCAATTGAAACGGATTTCGAAACGCGATTAACATCGCAAGAAATACAAGCGGCGGGAAAAGTAAGAACTCGGAAAAGTATCCAAGCTTGCTCATCTTCATGGTGGGCACTGTGTAGGTTATCGCCTAACTCTTGACTGAGGCCGGCCCCGGAGGTCGAAAAACAAAATCAAAGAGGGGTTCTTTGTTGTAAGACATAATGTTTTGCAGGTTCAAAGGTTTTGTCCAAAGCGTGATGTATCAATTCAAATTTTGTTCATCTACGCTTGGCACATGAATGGGCGGGTTACACTGTCGAGATCGCTTATGTGAACAACGATATGGCCACCTGAATTTGATCGGTCGCCACGCCGATCAGATCATTGTAGCCCGTATGCCCTTGAGCAGCGGCCTTCAGAATACATTCAGCAAGATAGACTTTTACCGCCATTGTCGAATACTCCGCAGGAACTCTTCTCATGACATCTTCGAGCGCATTCCTCATATCTCGAATGAGTTGAGGTGTGAACGGCGGCATAGCATCACTCATGCTCATGAGTTAAATATCTCGCTGGCCCATTAAACTGAGAATTTCCGCTATTGCTCTCATTCCTAGTCTGGGAAACATTAATTTTGGCGCGTGCCTCGAGCGGCCCGCATAATCAGTCACCGATATCTCACCAATATGATTTCCAAGCGATGACAATTCGCGCATTCAAACGTGCGCTTGTCAAAGCCGGCTTCCTCGTCCGGTTCGATCCATGCAAGCCGCATAGAAGAGTCGCATTCGGGACATTGCCTGCGGCCGACTCGCGGAATCGTAAGTAAATCAATGTCTGATCGGAGCACTTGCGCCTCCTTGTGAAAAGGCGGAAGTCGCCCCTGATAAATTATAGTTTGCGCGAATTCCTCCGCGACCGCACGTGAAATTTTTGTAATGGGCGTACCCCAACTTTGGAGAATTCGCCGAATTAATCACTTATCCGTTATTGAGAAGGTCGGCAGGAAGCTCGTTCAAGTCGCTCATGGCCGACAATGTATTTTGGCATCGCATAGTATATGTTGCTGCCTAAGGGCGGCGACCATGGAGGGCTCGCTATGGACGCCCAGCAGAGGGAAGTACTTAAGCAAAAAGCAAAGATCGCCACGCTCGGCATAATTGCTGGCGGCGTTGCGTGGTGGATAGTACTCGCCAACTTTCTGGGCTGGGTCAGCCCAACCACCGCACAAATACGGACAAGTGATGCGGTTCAGACGAAGGTCGACGAAGTCTTGGCTCCGTTCTGCGCCGACCGGTTCCTCGCGAACAAGGATGCGCTCGCAAAGTTCACCAAGGCCGATGAAAGCTACGCGCGCAACGAGATCGTGCGGAAGGCAATTCCTAAGATTGGTTCGACGGAAGTAGACTACCCGCTTTCGGACAGTTGCGCGACAGCCATCGAGGCACGACTCAAGAGCGCCACGCCAAACGTAGTGCAAGTCGCGCCGAACAAGAGCTGACGATTTGGCGGCTCGCGGCCTACAAGCCATCCGCCCTGTGCGGATGGCTCTTTTAATTGCACTCTTCGCGTACTGGTCGCACTCAATGTGACGCGTAGATGATGTTTGGTAACCACAAAACGATCCGCGGGAATAAAATGCAGACTGGCTGAAAAGGTCCGCTTCGGGTCGTGTGCGGACGGCCGCCTTTGCCGAGCGCCCGCAGCTTGCGGCTCCAATGTTGTGCCGACGGACAGGCTTCGATCCCGACCAGGCACGGCGACAGGCCGCCAAAGAACTCCAACACCTTCGCGCGACCGATGCGCCTGCGGATCACCGCTGCCCCAGCGCCATCAACCCGTGTGCACCTGAAAGACTGACTTCGCGGGCGCCGTCCACAGCATCATTAGCGGATATTTGCAGTGCTATCGGCTTGTCCGCTTTCCCCCGAAAGCGCATATGCGATGGGCGTCTGGGTTATGCGGCGCAATCGTAAAAATTGAGGCTGCCCACCAGAGCGATCCTTGCCAAGTTTAGCTGTGCCCACAGGCTATGGCTGGTGGGCGGCTTTCTTAATTGTCACTATACCCCCTGCATCGCGGGGAGAGGCGATGATTTCATGACTTTCAGCGCGTTCCTGTTTCAGGCGCTCAACGGTTTTTCCACCGCATCGGGCCTGTTTTTCGTCGCGGCCGGCCTGTCGCTGATTTTTGGCGTCTCGCGCATTATCAACATCGCGCACGGGTCCCTGTACATGCTCGGGACCTACATTGCCTATTCCTTTGCCACGCGCATTGGCGGTGCCGTCGGGTTTTGGGGCGGCATCGTCGCGACCACCTTGGTGGTTGGCGCGATTGGCGTGCTGATCGAGATTGTGCTGCTGCGCCGGATTTATCGTGCTCCCGAACTTTTCCAGCTGCTCGCCACATTCGCGCTGGTGCTGGTAATCAACGACGCCGCGCTTTGGCTGTGGGGTCCGGAAGATTTGCTGGGTCCGCGGGCGCCGGGCCTGCGCGGATCAATCGAGGTGCTGGGCCGCCAGCTGCCAAGCTACGATTTGTTCCTGATCGTGATCGGGCCACTGGTCCTGCTCGCCTTGCATTTTGCGCTCGCGCGCACGCGGTTTGGCCGGCTGGTTCGTGCCGCGACGCAGGATCGGGAAATGGTGGGCGCGCTCGGGGTCAATCAGACGTTGCTGTTCACCTCGGTGTTCGCCGTCGGCGCAGCGCTGGCTGGTTTTGGTGGTGCTTTGCAGGTGGCGCGCGAACCGGCAAACCTCGCGACCGACCTTGTTGCCATCGGCGATGCCTTCGTGGTCGTTGTGGTGGGGGGCATGGGCTCGATCACTGGCGCCTATCTTGCCGCGGTCATCATTGCCGAAGTGAAAGCGATCTGCATCGGGATCGGCACAGTCGATTTCGGCTTTGCCATAGTCAATTTTTCCAAACTGACATTGGTCGCCGAATTTCTGGTGATGGCCATCGTGCTGATTGTTCGTCCGTACGGCCTGCTCGGCCGCCAGCAGGCACCGGTGCGCTCGATTGCCGAGCCTGAGGATCCGCTTCGGCCGGCGACGCCAGCGCTGAAAGTGCTTGGCGCAGCGTTGCTTGTCCTGTTGGTATGCATGCCGCTGCTGGCGCAGGATTCGCCCTACCTGCTCATCCTCGGCATTGACGTGCTGATCGCCGTTATTTTTGCGACATCGCTGCATTTCATCATGGGGCCCGGCGGCATGCATTCGTTCGGCCACGCCGCCTACTTTGGTCTCGGCGCTTATGGCGCAGCGTTGCTGGTGAAATGGCTGGCGGTGCCGATGGGCCTCGCGCTGATCGCAGCGCCGGTCACCGCGCTTGCTGGCGCGCTGCTGTTCGGGTGGTTTGCGGTACGGCTTTCCGGGGTCTATCTCGCAATGCTCACGCTTGCCTTTGCTCAGATCGTCTGGGCCCTGGTGTTCCAGTGGGAAGCGCTGACAGGGGGATCCAATGGCGTCATCGGCGTCTGGCCGCCGGCGCCTTTCGACAAAGCCTGGGTCTATTTCCTGCTCACTTTGGGATTCGCCGTGGCTGGTGTCCTGCTGCTGCGCTGCTTCCTGTTTGCGCCCTTTGGCTATGCGATGCGCGCGGGCCGGGACTCCGCGCTGCGTGCCGAGGCAATCGGAATCGATGTGAAGCGGGTGCATTGGTTCGGATTTGCCATCGCCGGCGGTGTTTGTGGTGTCGCGGGCGGGCTGTTTGCGTTCGCGAAGGGCTCGATATCGCCTGAAACGATCCATGTGGGCCGGTCGATCGACGGCCTCGTCATGGTACTGCTTGGCGGCATCCAGACACTCAGCGGCCCGATCGTCGGCGCTTCGGTTTTTGCGACGCTGCAGGATACGGTGATGCGGCAGACCGAGTATTGGCGGGCTCTGCTCGGCATCATCATTCTTATGCTGGTGTTGGCTTTCCCGCAGGGCATTGCCGGCGCTTTTGCATCGCTCTGGCGAAGAGCGGGAGCAAAGCCATGAGCGTCCTTGCAGTGCGCTCCCTGTCAAAGGCATTCGGCGGCGTTCGCGCTGTCAGTGATGTGAGCTTTGAAATCGCGCCGGGCGAGTTTCTTGCCATGATCGGCCCGAACGGGGCTGGCAAGTCGACCTGCTTCAACATGATCAACGGCCAGCTGCCGCCGGATTCGGGCGAAATCCTGTTCGAGGACCGCAATATCGCGGGCCTTGAGCCGCGTGCCGTCTGGCGTCTCGGCATCGGCCGGACATTCCAGGTCGCCGCAACCTTCAGTTCGATGACGGTCATCGAGAATGTCCAGATGGCGCTGATTTCGCATGGCCGTCAGACATTTGGCCTTTGGCAGGCCGCAGCCGAACTGCATCGCGCTCGCGCACTCGAGCTGCTGGCGCAGGTCGGCATGCATGACGCGGCGAATCGGCCAAGCCGCGAGCTCGCCTATGGCGATATCAAGCGCATTGAACTGGCGATTGCGCTCGCCAACGAACCGCGCTTGCTGCTTATGGATGAGCCGACAGCCGGCATGGCGCCACGCGAGCGCAATGATTTGATTGCATTGGTCAAGCGGCTGGTGGTGGAACGCAGGATTTCGGTGTTGTTCACAGAACATTCGATGGATGTCGTCTTCGCATTCGCCGACAGGATCATCGTGCTGGCGCGCGGGCGGCTGATCGCTGACGGAGCCGCGGCAACCATCCGAGATCATCCGCAGGTGCGCGAAGTCTATTTCGGGACAGGCAAGACATTCGGCACAGGAGTGACGTCGTGAGCGAGCCGATGCTTACCGTCGATGGCCTAAACGCATGGTACGGTGCCGCTCAAATCCTTTACGACCTGAGTTTCCAAGTCCAGCGGGGAGAAGTGGTCGCGTTAATGGGACGCAACGGCGCCGGAAAATCCACCACCATGAAAACCATCATGGGTCTCGTTTCGCGCCGCGGCGGAACTGTGCGCTTCAATGGCGAAGATATCTCCCTCCGCAAGCCGTTCGAAATTGCGCGGCGCGGGCTGGGTTTCACGCCCGAGGATCGCCGGATCTTCGTCGACCTCACGGTCATGGAAAACCTCGATGTCGGCCGCCAGCCGCCGCGTCAGTTCGGTGACGGAAAGCCTGCTCCGTCGTGGACGCCGGACCAGCTGTTCACGCTGTTCCCAAATCTCGCCGAAATGCAGGGGCGCCTCGGGGGGCGCATGAGCGGAGGTGAGCAGCAGATGCTCACCGTGGCGCGTACGCTGATGGGCAATCCGTTGCTGGTGCTGCTTGATGAGCCTTCCGAAGGCGTAGCGCCGCTGATCGTCGAGCAGATGGCGCACACAATCCTCGCCTTGAAGAAACAGGGCCTTTCGATTCTGCTTTCGGAGCAGAATATGCATTTCGCGCGGCTCGTTTCGGACCGCGTTTATGTGCTGGAAAAGGGCCAGATCCACTGGCAGGGGTCGGTCGCCGAACTCGACGGCAACCTGGAGGTGCAAAGGACCTATCTGACGGTATAGGATAACGGGACCGGACGAACAGGAAGACATGAAAACAATGCCGCGCGAAAAACTGAAAGTTGTGACGACCCAGCCCGAAGCCCGCGAGCAAGCGCGATATGCCCTCGACGAGCAGGTCGGTTTTCTCATGCGTGTGGCCATGCAGCGGCACACATCGATCTTCATGTCGCGCATGATCGAAGGGCTGACGCAAACGCAGTTCGCCGCGCTCGCGAAGCTCCACGAGGTCGGGCCGTGCTCACAGAATCATCTGGGCCGGCTGATCTTTCTTGATGCGGCGACCATCAAAGGGGTTGTCGACCGCCTGCACCTGCGCAATTTCGTGACGGCGCTGAGCGACCCGAAAGACCGCAGGCGCCGGGCCGTCACGCTTACGGAACGTGGACGGCAAGTAACAGAAGCCGCAATGCGCGTCGCGACCGAAATTACCGCCGCGACGCTGATGCCGCTGACGACGGAAGAGCAATGCGTCGTCGCCAAGCTGTTGCGCAAACTTTCCTGACACATCGTCGCAAGCGGAGATGCCGGTGTTCACCGTTGGCCAGGCCACCATCACACGTGTCGAGGAAACCAATCTTCCGGGCTACCTGCTGCGGGATATTTTTCCGGACTTCACCGACGCTCATCTCGCCGAGCACCAATCGTGGCTCGCGCCCCACCACTATGAGGCCGAAACCGGCAAGATCATATTATCTGTCCATAGCTGGCTGCTGCAGGTCGGCGGCAAGAAAATCCTGATCGACTCCTGCTGCGGCAACAACAAGGTCAAGCCCGGCCGGCCGTTCTGGCACATGCTCAATGAACCTTATCTCGATCGGCTTGCGGCCGCCGGAGCGCGGCCGGAGGAAATCGACCTCGTGATGTGCACGCATCTGCACCACGACCACGTCGGATGGAACACGCGGCAGCGCGACGGGAAATGGGTACCGACATTCCCGAATGCGCGGTATGTCTTTTCAAAGCCGGACGTCGACTATTTCACGAAAGTCGACGCCGATCCCAATGAAGGCCCGGCGGAGCTTGGGACATTCCGCGAATGCGTGGTTCCGATTCTCGAACATGGGAAAGCCGATCTGATGAGCGGTGGGGCCCATCGGCTCAACGATTTCATTGAAATCGACTCTGCGCCCGGACATTCGCCGGGTCATGTGTTTTTCAAGCTGGAAAGCAAAGGCCAGCGCGCGGCCTTCATCGGCGACGTCTGGCATCATCTTCTCCAGGTGTGTTATCCGGACTGGAACTTCCCGAAAAATTCCGACGCCGCGCAGGCGCGAGACAGCCGGCGCAAGGTGCTCGACTATTGCGCATCAACCGGCGCACTGGTTTTTCCCGGCCATGTCGGACTGCCGTTTGCCGGCCATGTCGAAGGGACCGCCAAGGGCTACAAGGCACGCTTTCCGGCCTGATCCTCAAATCCGTAGACCTGCGCAGGATTTTCGACCAGCGCCTTGTGGCGCGCGGCCGTGTCCGGAATCCAGTCAAGCAGCATATCGAGCATCCAGGCGTCGTCAGGCACCGGCGCACCTGGCGTCGGATGCGGCCAGTTGGTGGCCCAGAGCATGCGTTCGGGTGCCGCCTTAGCCAGTTCCCTCGCGAGCTTGCCGACGTCGTCGTAGTTCGGCGGGCCCACCTTTGAGACTTCGTAAGGCGCCGACAATTTGACCCAGGTTCGGCCGGCATCGACCAAATTCCGAAGCGTTCGAAATCCGGGATGATCAAGCGGCACCGGTTCGAGGAATTTTCCGACGTGATCGATCACGAGCGTACTGGCCACCCGTTTGAGCAGAGCCTCGCGCTCGGGCAGATCGCGGCCATCGAGTTGCAGCTGGATATGCCAGCCGAACGGCGCGACGCGCGCCGACATTGTTTCGAGAATTTCCCAGGGTAGCGGCGCGCCCGGCAACATGAAGAATCGGATGCCGCGGGCGCCAAGCTTGGTGAGCCGGTCAAGTTCCTCATCTGACGCCGTCTCGTCGACGACGACAATGCAGCGGGTGTTCGGCCCCATCGCGGCGACAGCTTCGAGGGTGCAGCGGTTGTCCTTGCCGTAGGTTGATGGTTGCACGACGACCGTGCGCTCGATGCCGAGGCGCGCGCACATCTTGCGATAGGCGGAAACCGGCGCGTCCGGCGGCACGAACTTCGCGGTCGGCGCCTTCGGGTATTTGCGATCGTAAATGTGCATATGGGTGTCGCAGGTGCCCGCGGGCGCCTTGAGTCTGGGAACGACAGCGCTTTCGATCGGCGGCATGGCGGGCACCTATGGACAGATGTAGCCCGGGCCGTTCGGATTCTGGAAACATCCGACCGACTGCGGCAAGAGCGTTTTCGGCAGCCAAAGCACGACGTCGGGAAAATAAATGCAGAATGCGATGGCCGCAAAGAACACGACGTAGATCGGAAACGACGCGATCATCGCCCTTGAGAATTTAATTCCGACGAATTTCGATGCCATCAGGAGTGCCAGTCCGTAGGGTGGCGTGATCAGCCCGAAAGCGAGCGTAACGATAATGACCACGCCCATGTGCACGGGGTTTATGTCGGCATTCTTGGTCAGATCGATGATGATCGGCATAAATATGATGATTGCCGGAATCGCGTCGATGAAGTCGCCGACAATCACAAACAGCGCAACAAGCAGCAGCATGATCTTGCCCGGGTCGCCCCCGGCAGCGGTAGCAATCCAGTCCGACACCATCGCCGGGCCGCGCAGGTAGGCAAGCATCCAGCCAAATACCGAAGCCGCGCCGATTGTGATGAGCGGTATCGAATACAATAATCCGGTCAGCGCCATGTCGCGCGGCAATTTAGCAATGTGCCGTACATTGAGCAGCGGGATTGCGACGAACACGATATAAGCCACCGCGATCACGCCGGCTTCGGTCGGGGTGAATTGACCGGTCAAGATGCCACCCATGATGATGATCGGAATCATCAGCGGCACGGCTGCCCGCTTGCTCGCCGTTGTAAACTCGCCGAATGTCGCGCGCTTGCGCCTCACACCGACCGGGCCAAAAAAATGGCTGTAGATCATCAGCCCAATGCCTACGAGGATTCCTGGCACGACGCCTCCGAGAAACAGCCCGCCGATCGAAACATTTCCGGTCGCGCCGTAGACGACCGCCATGATGCTGGGTGGAATTAGGTTTGCCATCGTGGACGCCGAGGCAATCAGCGCTGCGGTGAATGCCTTGTCATAGCCTTCGCGACCCATTTCCGGCGCCAGCGTGCGCGTGAGCACCGCGACGTCAGCGGCAGAAGAGCCCGAAATACCGGCAAAAAACATGCTGAAAATGGTCACGACCTGCGCGAGGCCGCCGCGAAAATGGCCAACCATCGTTTGCGAGAGCGTGATCATGCGTACGGTCACGTTCGCCGAGGTCATCAGGTCGCCGACCAGCAGGAAGAACGGCACCGCCATCAGCGCTTCAACGTCGACGCCGTTGAAGAGCTGCGCGATCATTGATGCAAGGCTCACGGGCGTGAACGCCGTAATGAGAAGCACCGAAGCGATCAGCGCAAAGGCGACGGGCACGCCCATATAGCCGAAGAACAAGAACAGGATTCCCATCAGGATAATGAGCGTGCCGTTCGACATCACAGAGACTTCCTCCGCTCGTCGATCGGGATGTCAGGGAATCCGTTGCGCCAGCCATTGACGATTTGCTCGATGGTGAACAGGGCCACGAGCGCGCCACAGACCGGAATAACGATGTAGAGATAAGCCATCGGGGTCATCGATGGCATGCGAAGGCTCTTGAAACCGTCGAGCACGTTCAGATAGCCGAAATAGATCATGCAGACGGCGACGCACAGGACCACGAACCTGTTGAAAATCTCGAAAAACAGACGCTTGTTGCCGGTCATCGATTCCGCGAGGACCGCAAGATAGAGATGGTCATTCCGCCGGGTGGCGGCGGCCACGCCGGTGAACACTCCATAGAGAAAGAAATCCATCGTCGTTTCCTGCAGCCACAACCACGGATGGCCGATGCCGCGCGTGACGATGTCGCACAGCACCAGCACGCTGAATCCCGTGATGGCGATGCCGCAAAGGATCATCAGCAGATTTTCGATTGGATCGAGCACGCGCCATTTCAAATGGCGCTGTTCCTTCAAGACCAGCCCGTCGAAGCGCATCGTTCGATTCCGGATGCTTGCAGCGCACGCAAAAGGCGGAGAGCCGGCGGGCTCTCCGCACTCGAGCGGTGGCGGTTTATTTCACGTTGCGCACGAGTTCGAGAACTTTAACCGCGTGGGGGCCGAGATCTGATGCGAGCTTGTCCTGAATCGGCTTGCTGATCTGCGCAAAGCCGGTCTTGTCCACATTCTTCACGACCTTGACGCCCATCTTTTCGAGCTTGGCCAGGGCGTCGTGCTCGAGTTTGAAGGCGACGGTCGGTTCATTCTGGCTGACTTCATCGGCGGCCGCCTGGACCCATTTTTTCTGTTCGTCCGTCAGGCTCTTCCATGCCTTGTCGCTAACGAAAAGCGCGGCATTATTGGCTTCATGTTCGGTCAGAGAAAGGACGGGCGCGGGCTCGTAGTGTTTGTTGATGAGATAGTTGTTGATGCCATTCTCGGCCATGTCGGCGACGCCTGTCTGCAAGGCGGTGTAAACCTCGCCGAAGGCCATGTGCACGACCTGTGCGCCATAAGCCGGAAATGTCGCGTCTTCGGTGACCGTCGCCTGCACGCGCATCTTGACGCCTTTGAGATCGGCGACCTTCTCGATCGGCTTCTTTCCGTACATATGCCTCAAGCCTTGCGAGCCAAGCCCAAGCATATGCGCGCCGGTTATCTTGGCGGCGTAGAGCTCCTTCATCGCCGCGATCACCTTTGGATCACCGAGCGCCTTGATGGCATGGTTTTCATCGCGGAAGATGAAGTGGATGGAGAACACGCCGGATTCCGGTTGAGCCGTCGAGGCGTTGGCCGTCGACAGCAGGACGAAATCGATGTCGCCGGTCTGCACCTTCTGCATCGTTTGCGCTTCCGAGCCGAGCTGGGCGCTTGGGTATTGATTGATCGACAACGTTCCCTTGCTCAGTTCCCTCAACTTTTTGTCGAACATTTCCGCGCCGACGCCGTACCCGCTGGATTTAGGCTGGTCATAGGCGAATGAAAATTGCCGGTTCTGAGCGGACGCAGAAGCGGACGCCAATGCGAGTGCGGCGCCAAACACGAAACAGCGTAGGGTTGATAGACGCATAACTGACATTGAGACCTCCCAGTGACGTCGCGCCTTGCGCGGCAGGATCGCCGCGTGACGCGTTTGCGGCTGAATGCGCCATTTATTCTGCAAGGGTGTGTCGGCGGGTCCGGCATTGTCAATGCCGATCGACGGCTGCTCATGCCTTTGGCAAATTTCGCAGGATCGCCTTCAGCCGCTGCGGCGTAACCGGCAGCTGCGTGACGGCGCCGGGACATTGGAGCGCATCATCAATCGCGGACGCAATAGCCGCGCCCACCGGCGTAATTCCACCTTCCCCGGCGCCCTTGAAGCCGTATGAATTCAGGGGGCTTGGCGCGTCCTCGCTGATGAAAGTTTCGACAAACGGCATCTCGTGCGCCGTCGGCATCAGATAGTCGGCGAACGTCACCGAAAGCGGATCACCGCTTTCGGCATAGGTAAATTCCTCGAACAGCGCGCCGCCAAGACCTTGTGCGACACCGCCAAGGATCTGGCCTTCTACAAGCATCGGGTTGACGGCTCTACCGACGTCGTAAGCCACGAGGTATCGCTCGATCGCGGCCGCGCCGGTTTCAGGGTCAAGCTTCAGCTGCACGAGATGAGCCCCATAGGGGTAAACCATGTGGCTTGACTTGAATTCGGCTTCGGCGCTGAGCGCTCCTGGTGCGCCGGCGAGCTCGCTGAGTTTCATTGACGGGCCCGGCCCGCCTGTGCGCACGACTTCGCCATCGATGATGTCGAGCCTGTCGGCAGACGTCTGCATCAATTGCGCCGCGGACGCCAAAATCGCATCGCGCAGCTTCACTGCCGCAAGACGCGTGGCCTCGCCACACATGACAGTGACACGTGAGGCAAACGCCCCCATGCCTCGGTCGATGCGGGCGGTCTGGCCGTGCACCACTTTCACACAGGCATAGTCGATCCCGAGCGTTTCGCCGCAGATCTGTGCCAAAACCGTTTCCACGCCCTGGCCGATCGAGGCGACGCCGGTAATCAACTCGATGGTGCCTGATGCCGTTACCTCGATGCGGACTTTGTCAAAAGGGCCCAGCCCGCTTTTTTCGACGAACATGGCGAAACCGGCACCCACCCACTCGCCTTTGGCGCGGCGGAGCGCGGTCTCTTGCCGCATCGCACGCCAATCGGCGGCGGCGAGGAGTCTCTCCATCAGCCGCGCATAGTCCCCGGAGTCGTAAATGATATCGGTGCCGAGCGTGCCGAAGCCGAGGCTGTAGGGCATTGCACTCTTGTCGATGAGGTTGCGGCGGCGGATTTCGATAGCGTCAATGCCGGTCTTGGCGGCGATGGCGTCGATGAGGCGTTCGCGCACAAAGGTCGTTTCGTACCGGCCCGGTGAGCGATAGGTGCCGCACGGCGTCTTGTTTGTCAGCCTGATATGGCCCCTGGCGCGATAAGCGGGCACGCGATAGGGACCGGGCAGCATCGCGGCGGCAAGATCGGGAACCGTCGCTGCATGCGTGCGCATATAGGCGCCGTTATCGTGGAAGAACTCATTGTCGATGCCGAGGATATGCCCGTCGGCGTCGATCGCGGCCCTAACCCTGTGGCGCTGCTGGCGCGAGTGATTGGCAGAGATCAGGTGTTCACGCCGGTCCTCGATCCATTTTATCGGTTTCTTGAATTCCAGTGCGGCGGCGCAGACCAGCACGTCCTCGGGATACATTTCGCCCCGAATGCCGAAGCCGCCGCCGACATGGCCTTCATAGAGCTGCACCTTGCCGGGCTCGCGCCCGAACATGAGCGCGAGCCGGTCCCGATTCCAGTGCGGCACCTTGGCCGCACCATGCATTTCCAGCACGTCATTTGATTCATCGTAACGCGCGACGGCTCCACGCGTTTCCAGCGGCACGCCGCTGTGTCGCCCGATCGCAAGATCGAGCTCCACGACCGTATCCGCTTCACGAAAGGCCGCGTCGATATCCCCGGATGACTTCTCGATTATCGAGGGTTCGGTATTGCGTTCCTCGTCAAATGGCCCCGGGGCCTCGAAGGCATCGAGGACGACGGGGAGCGGTTCGATATCGAGATCGACGAGTTCAGCCGCGTCTTCCGCAAGATAAGCGTCGGCCGCGAATATTGCCGCGACTGGCTCGCCGACATAGCGTACGTAGCGTTGTGCCAGCACAGTCTGGCGATAAGGTTCAAGCGCGACGAGCCCCGTTAGCCGAAAACCGATCGGCGGAATGTCGGCGACTTCATCGTGCGTCCAGACTGCATGCACGCCAGGCAAGGCAAGGGCAGCCTTCGTGTCGATCGCCCTTATGATTCCGTGCGCGACCGGCGAACGGACAATGCGCATGTGCAACTGGCCGGGAAATGAAATATCCGCAGCATAGCGACCTTGCCCGGTGAGGAGAGGGCGGTCCTCAATACGCGGGACAGAACGGCCGACGAATTTCTGCTTAGTTGCCATGAGCGATACCGCTCATCCTTTACGCATCTCTTTTGCCGCCGCGCGAACAGCCTTGATGATGTTCTGATAACCGGTGCAACGGCAAAGATTGGACGCAAGCACATCCATCAGGTCTTCGTCGCTGATGTGGGGTTCGCGCTCGAGCACGCCGACTGCCAGCATCAGAAAGCCCGGCGTGCAAAATCCGCACTGCAGGCCGTGGTTATCCATGAACGCCTGTTGCATCGGGTGTAATTTGTCGCCGTCGGCGAGACCTTCGACGGTGCGGACCTTTTTGCCGTCGGCCTGTACCGCAAACATCAGGCATGAGCGGACGGGTTCTCCGTCGACGATCACGGTGCATGCGCCGCAGATGCCGTGTTCGCAGCCGATGTGCGTCCCGGTCTGTCCGCAATCCTCGCGTATGGCGTCGGCAAGCGTGCGGCGTGCCTCGACCGCTATGGTGTGATCGCGGCCGTTGATATTGAGCGTGACCGTTATCCTTTCGCTCATGCCGCGTTCTCCGCATTGCGTAGCGCTGCACGGATGCGCTGGGGTGTTGCAGGCATCTCATCGATTTCCACGCCGAACGGCGAGAGCGCATCGTTAATGGCATTGATCACTGCCGCCGGCGCCCCGATAGCACCGCCTTCGCCGAGACCTTTCGCCTTTGTGATCGAATTCTGGCTCGGAGTTTCGATGTGATGCAGCTCGATCGGCGGCATTTCATGAGCGGTTGGCGGCAAATAGTCGGCAAGCGTAGCCGTCAATATTCCACCGTTGTCATCATAAATGATTTCCTCGAGCAGGGCGTTGCCGATGCCCTGTGCGATGCCGCCATGCACCTGGCCGTCGGCAATCATTGGATTGATGATGCGGCCGGCGTCTTCCGCGACCAAGAATTTCTCGACCGTTACATGGCCGGTCTCCACGTCAACATCGACGATTGCCGCGTGGCAAGCGTTGGAGAACGTGCCCGGCGGATCGTAGTGTCCCGTTTCCGTGAGCCCGGGCTCGATTTCGCCCTTGAAGCGATGTGTTTGCATGTAAGCTTCGCGCGCGAGCTTTGCGATCGCGATCGCCTTGTCCGTGCCCGCGACTTTCGCCACCCCGTCGGCGAGAACGATATCATCGGGGGCTGCCTCAAGCAGATGGCTCGCCATCTTGATCAATTTCGTACGAACCTTTCGCGCCGCGATCAGTGTGGCGCCGCCGGAGATCACGAGCGACCGGCTTGCGAATGTGCCCCAGCCATAGGGCGCACGATCGGTATCGCCGTGGATTACCTTGATCATGTCGGGCGTGATTCCGATTTCGTCCGCCACGATCTGTGCAAGCGTGGTGCGCAGGCCCTGGCCGTGCGGCGATGAACCGATCCGGACTTCGACAAAGCCCGACGGGTCGACGGCCACGATTACGGTTTCCCAGCCCGGCGTGATTTCCATGCCGCGCGCCGCGAACGCAGGGCTGCCGTAGCCAGTCCGCTCCGAAAATGTCGCGAATCCGATGCCGAGGTGGCGCCCCTGCGCGCGGCCATCCTTCTGGCGCCTGCGAAAGGCGGGCAAATTGACCGCCTTGACGGCCATTTCCAGCGTCTCTTTGTAGGTCCCCTCGTCGTATTCCAGGCCCATTGCCGACTTGTATGGGAACTTGTCGATCAGATTGCGCCGTCGAATGTCCACCGCATCGAGCGCAAATGCGCGCGCCGCCTTGTCCATGAGCCGTTCGAGCGTGAATGTGATGACGGGTCTTGAGACACCGCGATAAGGAGCCATCGTGCAGGTATTGGTGATGACGCCGCGCGCCAGGCACTGATACTGCTGCACATCGTACGGTCCCGACATTTCAGCCATCGCCATGAGCGGCTCAACGCCGCAGGTCGTTGGGAAGCACGAATAGGCGCCGATGTTTGAGATGATGTCGGCCTTGAGCGCAAGGAGCCTGGCGTCTTTGTCGAAGGCGCCCTCGAGGGTGACGTATTGGTCGCGCGAATGATATCCGGCGATCAGGTTTTCGCGACGGTCCTCCGTCCAGGCCACTGAACTCCTCAATCGGCGGGCCAGCCAGACCAGCACGACGTATTCCCCGGGAAGTGACATCTTCTGGCCGAAACCGCCGCCAACATCGGGTGCGATCACGCGCAAGTCGGATTCCGGAAAACCAATTATGTCGCAGATCGCGGTCCGCGTGAGATGAGGCATTTGCGTCGTGCAAGTCAAAGTGACGCGCCCGGTTGCCGGGTCGTAGGCGGCGTGGCCGCCACGCGGTTCAATCGGCGTTGCATTTTGCCGGCGGGAGCGCGCCTCGATAGTTACGGTCTTCGCCGCACCATTCCAGGTAGCGTCGAAATCAGGGGTCTTGAACTTGCCTTCCAGGATGACGTTTGCTGGAACTTCGGCATGCACAAGTGGCGCGCCGGCTTCTAGCGCCGCGCGGGCATCGGCGACGGCAGCTGTCTCGTTAATCGTGAGTTCGACCTGGTCGGCGATGTCTTCCGCGGATTCCTCGCTCGCCGCAACGACCGCTGCAATTGGTTCACCAACGAAGCGCACGACGCCGTCGGCAAGGACGGGCTGTCCGACCGGCTTGTAGTTGAATTTGTGCAGCATAGGCGTAATTTTCTTCACGCCCGTGAGGTCGGCTGCGGTAATCACCGCCGTTCCGCCCGGTGCGGAAATCTTTGCCAGTTTCCCTGAGGCGACAGGGCTGCGGACGAATCGCACCCAATGGACAGCGGAAAGGTCTCCGGTAAAACGGCCTTGGCCCTTGATCAGTGCGGGATCTTCAAGGCGGCGAATAGCGCGCCCGACCCACGTCATGCCCGTGCCTTTTGTGCCGTGCGTGCTCATGACGCGCTGCTTTCCAGCGCGCGGCGAACGACCGCGCGCACCAGATCGCGCCGGTAGTCGGCATCGGTCTGATGATCCTCAAGCGGGTCGATCGCATCGGCGGCGGCATCGGCGGCAGCTCGAAATGCTTTGTCGCCTGGCGTTTGCCCATTGATAGCCGTTTCAGCGCTCGCGACGCGGCGTGGAGACGCCTCGGCACCTCCGACACCAATGCGGGGGTCCACAATCTTGCCGCCCTGCAACCGATACGTGGCAAGCGATGCCGCCATGGCGAAATCGCCGGCGCGCCGGCTGAATTCGTTGAACCCGTATTTGGTGTCAATCGAGAGCAGCGGCAGCCGTACTTCAATGAGCAACTCGTCTTCGGCAAGTGCCGTTGACATGATGCCCGCAAAAAAATTCTTCGCTGCAATGAGCCGCTCACCTCGCGTGCTCCTGGCGACCAGGGTGGCGTCGAGTGTTGCGGCTGTCAGGCACCATTCCGACGCCGGATCGGCATGCGCCAGGCTTCCACAAAATGTGCCGCGCATGCGAATCGGATAGTGCGCGATGTTATGCGCGACTGTGCTGAGTAGCCTGCCGAGAGGATTGTCGACGACGGATATGTGAAACGCGGCATGGCGCACACGCGCGCCGATGGAAAGCATTTTGCCGTCGTTCGTCACCTTGTCGAGGCCGGCCACCTCGTTGATATCGACAAGATGCGCGGGCTTGGCGAGACGAAACGCCATGATCGGAACGAGGCTTTGCCCGCCGGCGAGAACTCGGCCGTCCTTCGGTGCGACTTCGGCAAGAATCCTCAGCGCTTCATCGAGAGTTTTTGGCAGGTGTCGGACGAAGGGCGCGGACTTCATGCGGTGCACTTTCCGGCGCAGGCAGCTCAATTATTTGTGCGCAAACGATAAGGCGCGTTTCTGGATTGTCAAACGCGTCGATGCCTTCCCGCAGGCTCCGCTAGTGCACGAGCGTGGCGCCGGACTTCAGGGCGGCTTCCGCTTGACCCATCATCGATGCGACGATTTTGGCGGCGGGCAGGAAATCATGGATGAGGCCGATCGCCTGGCCGGCAACCGTCGGCAGAATTTCCAGATTGCCGCGTTGACGGGCCTCAGCGTATTGCTCTTTCAACAGCCCGAACTGCTTGCGCGTTTCAGCTTCACGGTCGGCCCATTCGTCTGTGATACGGTTTTTCATCACGCGGAAAGAAAATTGCTCGGGCCATGCCACGCCGCGCAGATGGTCGACGGCGGCCGTGCGAACGGTCTGGTCACCATTCGCCGCGATGGCGCGCGCAATCATCTCCGGCGGAGTGAGGGCTTCGGTGGACGCCCAGAAACGGGTCCCGACCAGAACTCCGTCGGCGCCAAGCATCAGGCTCGCTGCCAGGCCGCGGCCGTCTCCGATTCCGCCGGCTGCGAGCAGCAAAACTTCAGGGGCGTGCTTTTCGAGATAGTCTTTTACTTCTGGCACGAAAGACAGCGTTGCACGGCGGCCTCCGTGGCCGCCTGCTTCGGCGCCCTGCGCAACGATCGCCATTGCTCCCGCGCTCAACGCCTCCTCGACGTGACGCATGGTCTGCGCCTGGCAAATCACCGGAATCTTGGCATCGTGGGCCTTGCGCGCAAATGGCACCGGATCGCCGAAGGACAGAAACAGGCAGGCGGGCCTGCATGAAATCGCCCAGTCCACCATCTCCGGGACCTTCTGCACTGCCCAGGTGATGAACCCGATGCCAATCGGCACATTGCCGGCGGCGCGATATTCGAGCTTGAGGTCCGGTTCATTGCCGACGGTGCCGGCATATCCGCCGCCGAGAATTCCGAGTCCGCCGGCAGTGGTCACCGCAGCCGCGAGCTTGCCGCCGGTGATCATGCCCATCGGCGCGCATAGGATCGGGTGGCAAATATTAAATCGTTGGGTGAGCCGCGTTACGATCATGTTCCGACTTTGAGCTCCGACACGAGACCGCGCAATGCGGCAATTGTCGAGGGGGCGACGCTCTTCCCGGTGCGCGGATTTTCCGAAGGTATGTTTTCGATCGTCATCGTAAAGCGGGCCGTATCGGCATCGACCGATATCGTATGCGTATTCCGGGTGACGGCAGGGTCGGCCCAAATCTCGAGTCGGGTGCGGTCAGGCCCGACACCGGCAAGGCTCAAGGCCGCCGCCACGTTGACGTTGGTAGGAAACCCGCGCGCGCCCTCGCGAGCATTGCCGTCGAATACTTTGAGCGGTTCGCGCAGGCCACTGACTGAAATTCCGTGTTCGCGCAGGTAGGGCGCGCCTTCCAGGCCAGCCGGTGGCTTGCGCGTTACCATTTTGACCGAATGAATCGTGCCCTCCGCAGCCGCGCGCACCGCATCGAGCCCGATGAGGGCGCCTGTTGGTACCAGGATGCGCGAACCGTTTTGCCTGGCACGCTCGATCAGATCTCCGTTTTCCAGCAGCTGTGCGACCGAGAGCGGCATGAATATGCGGCCTTTGTCGATGGCGCTGATGGCGACCTCACGAAATAGCGCAGGAGGGAGACATTCCACCACCACGTCGCAATCGTCGGCAAGCGAGGTTGCCTTGCGCACCGGTATGGTGTCGCCGACCTGCGGCAGAGCTCGCCGTGCCTTCTCGACATCGCGCACGGCAACTGCAGTGAGCGCCAGGCCGGGCACGCCGGCGATGAGCCGCCTGGCCACATCAAGGCCGACGGCACCAAGTCCGGCAAGGCCAACTCGCAACGGCTCTTTGCTCTTCATTTCGTCACGTCTTTCGACCGGTAAAGTTCGCTTTTCTCTTTTCCATGAAGGCGCGCACGCCCTCCGCATAGTCGGGCGTCAGATGCGCGATGCGCTGCAGGTCGCGCTCGAGATCGAGCTGGGCATCGAGCGTGTTGCCCGCGGATTCATTGATTGCCCGCTTGGTGAGCGCCAATCCCTGCGTCGGAGCCGCGGCAAAGTGCTCGCACATTTTCTGCGCTTCGCCAGCGAGCAGCGCGTCGTCCACGCATTTCCAGATTAGGCCCCATTGCTCGGCTTTTTCGGCGGAAATGGGCTCGGCCAGTAACGCCAGACCGCGCGCGCGAGCTGCGCCGACGAGCCGCGGCAAGATCCAGGTTCCGCCGGAATCCGGAATGAGGCCAACACGGGCAAAGGACTGCACGAAGCTTGCCGAGCGTGCCGCGAGTACAATGTCGCACGCAAGTGCGATGTTGGCCCCGGCACCCGCAGCAACCCCGTTTACCGCTGCAATCACGGGAAAGGGCAGGGCGCGAAGTTTCCGCACGAGCGGATTGTAATGCCGTTCGAGCGAATCGCGCGGTACCGGTGTTTCACCCGGCTTGAGCAGGCGGTCGCTGAGATCCTGACCGGCACAGAAGCCACGGCCAGCGCCGGTGACGAGCAGCGCGCGGCAAGTGCCGTCGGCCTCCGCATTTGCAATCGCCTCGCGCAACGCCACATGCATCGGGTCATTGAATGCATTGAGCTTGTCGGGCCGATTCAAGGTTATGACGCGGTAGCCGGTTCGCTGCTCGACGATAATGGGGGATTCGGTTTTCATGGTTTTTCGAGAAACCGGTCTAGATCTCCGACTTCCTGCTTTTGCCCCTCAACATCTTTGGCAATGCGCTCGTACAGCCTCGCAGCTGCCGCGAGCATTGCGTGTTCGGGGCGATCGCGTCCGATAAAATCCGCGATTTCGTCGAGTTCGGCCACCCACCGATAGGCCTTGCCATACATATCCGGGACTTGCCGCGTCAAATAGCCGAGCAGGTCGGGCCGGCTTTCCGCAAGCTCGGCCTTAAGTGCCCGTGCCGACCCACCGCGGCTGGCGGCGAGCATCATGGATGCGCCGAGAGCGGTGAATCCTTTGGTGATACCGGCATAGGACATCTTTAGCGCCGAGGCGGCGGTGGGCGGGCCGTCAAGTACCCTGACGATCAGGCCATACTGGTTGAGTCTCGCGAACTCCTTGGCAGCCGGACCCGATGCATAAATTTTTGTGTTGGCGCTGCCCGGTTTTGGCGGGGGGCCAATGATGCCTGCGCCGACAAACGCGCAACCTGTTCCCGCAATGACATCCGCAATCTTCAGCGTTGTGGGCGGACTGATCGCATTGCATTCAACATAGGTGGGCTTCTTGTTGGCGGCCGCGAGCAAAGGCGCGAGGCGCGTTGCGAGGTCAAATGCGGAGCCGGGTGGGACGATCGACAAAAGATAATCGGCCTCCGCCAAGGCGCGGTCATCGACCGCCTGCATCCCTGCGTCCCGCGCGCGTTTTGCACTTGCTTCGCTGCGACCGGTGAGAGACGTCAGCACCGTAACCCTGTTTTCGCCCAGACGGCGTCCGATGCCGGCGCCCATATTGCCCGGCGCAATGATGGCAACATTGGGTGTCGTGCTCATGATCCGGTCACTCCGCCATCCAGATTGATGCTTTGCCCGGTGACGAAAGCGGAAGCCTCCGAAGCCAGGAACAGGACCGCGCCGACCAGGTCTTCGGGAACTTCCGCGCGTGGCACGCACTGCATGGCGATGATGCGCTCCTTCTGTGCGGGTGTGACGGTCTTGCGCTCGATCTCGGTGAAGGTCGCGCCCGGCAGAATGGCGTTCACAGTGATGCCATCTGCGCCGAGTTCGCGCGCCATCGAGAGACTCATCCCGGCGATCGCGGCCTTTGTCGCGATATAGTGCAGGTAATTCGGCCGTCCAAGACGGACCGCGCCGGAGGCGACGTTGATGATTCGCCCCCATTTGGCGCGCCGCATTGCAGGGAGAACCGCGCGCGCGCAAAGAAACGGCCCGGTGAGATTGACGCGAAGCACTCGCTCCCATTCCTCCAGCGGGATTTGATCGAATGGACGCATCTCCAGCGTCGAGAAAATCCCCGCATTGTTGATCAGCACGTCGATTCGCCCGTATTCGTCTTCGACCACTTCGATCATTTCCTCGATCGATGCCGGATCGGCGACATCGGTCGTCACGGCGAGCGCCTGGCCGCCGGCCTGCATGATCTCCCCAGACACAGCAGCGGCCTTAGTTTCGTTGAGTTCGGCGATGACGGCGCGTGCACCTGCCACGGCGAATGATTTCGCGAACACCCTGCCGATTCCTTGCCCTGCGCCGGTAATAATGACGACACGGTTCTTGAGGCCGGGAAAGACGATATTTTCTGGGTCAGTCATTTCGCCGCCCGTCGACAGGGTTTCATGCCGCGCCCCGTTCAAGTTGCGGCAGCAATTCCAGCGCAGTCCGCGCGTCCCATGGCTTCCACCATGGCTTCAATCCCAACTCGTCTGCGATGATGCCGGCCGTGATGTACCCGGCGCCGCCCGATATCGCGCCGCCGGGATGGCCGGCGGAACCCGCGTTATACAAGTTCAGGATCGGCGACCGGTAACCGAAGTGATTGTACATGACCTGCTCGGCGTTGAAGGCGCCCATGAAAATATCGCCGCCGCGCATGTTGATCATCTCCTGCACATATTCCCGGCCGGTGTAGACGTAGCGGCCTAGAATATTTTTCGCCGTCATATTTGGACAGTAGCGCGAGAATACCTCGACGATCCGGTCGGAAAATTCCTGCTTGAAGCTTTCATAACTCCGGCCGCCAAGGTCGGGATCAAGCGGCATGACATGCCAGCAATACGTCGTGTGCTTTCCCGTCGGCGCCTGTGTCGGGTCGAGCAAGCTCAACGGTCCCGAGCCGAACTGTACGGTTTTCGGAACGCGGCCAGCCTGTACGTCCTGGTGCGCGGAAAAGAGATCTTCCATGGTCTCGGCGCCGATGCTCCATTTCAGCGAACGATTGATATTGGGATCGAATGTTTCCGCGGCGAAGCGCGGGCTCTCGTCGAGCGCGAGGTGCAGTCCGAACAGGCTCCACGCAGTATACTGAAAATCGTCGAGCTTATTTAGAAAGGCGGCCGGCAGCTGCTCGCGTCCGATGAGGTTTTCGAATGTCTGGTGAACGTCAAGCGTGGAAGCAACAAATTGCCTCGCGCGTATCGTCCGGCCGTCCGCAAGCTCAACCCCGGTGGCGCGTCCGTTCTCGATAATGATGTGGTCGATGTTGACTTGCGGCTGGAATGCCCCGCCCGATGCAATGAAAGTCTCCATCAGGCCGCGCGCAAGATTGAACGAGCCGCCTTGGCAAAGCTGATAGCCGCTTTCAAGATCGAAGGCGCGAATCACCGAGCCCATCGGAGAGGTCTTCGACATCGTGTCGACAAGCCATGTGCCAAAGAGCGAGACCTTGAAAAGGAAGAGCAGTCGCACATGCTCGTTTTCGAATAGCTCGCGCACGACGTCGAGCGGTTGCCGGCTGGAAACTTCAAGGAATTCCCGGCCGAGCGAAGTGCGCGACAGCAATGCCTCGCGCTCCGCCTGCGGCAAAGGTTCAGCGTAACGTTCCGGCAGAAAAATTTCCGCTGTTATCTTTTCCGCCTTGCGATTCCATTCGCGAAATGTCGCGGCATCTTTCTTCGAGAAGCGCGCGATATTGGCGACCGATTCCTCCAGATCGCGGCCGAGCACCAGTGCGGTGCCGTCGCGATGTGCCTGGCCGAATTCATATCGTGGCGTGATGTAGGTCACGCGTTCGCCAAGGTCCAAATCCCTGAACCATGGCGTCTCGCTGATGTGGAAGTGATTGATGGAGTGAAGATTGTGGTAGAAGCCGGGCAGCGTCACTTCGCGCGTGCACAGACCTCCGCCGTAGGTCAGCCGCCTTTCAACCAAAAGGATGCTCAGCCCGGCACGCGCAAGGTAGCTGCCGAGGATCAGCCCATGATGCCCCGCGCCGATGATGATGCCGTCATAGGTCTTTTCGAGCAACTTGGACAACGAGTGCGCCTCCTTGAACTATAATTCCTGCGCGCTCTGCCGGAACCGGGCAGGCTAGACTGCAAGTCTGCCGCCGCGGTGGTCAACGGGCGGCTCCAAAGTGCCATAACGGCAGTTTGGCCGGCCGATCAGCCGTCCCGATAGACCTTTTGGCGCGTCCGCCGGTACATTAGACTACCTTAAGGAACAGGGCCGACTGGCCCCTGGGGAGGAAACATATGCGTAAAGCTCTTTTGGCCGCGAGCGCCGCGCTGCTGCTCGCAGCAGGCCCTGCCGCGGCCCAGCAAAAAACGATCAAGATCGGCTTCGTGAGCACCTTCAGCGGTCCCGTCGCCGTCATCGGCGAGGACATGCGCAACTCGTTCGAGCTCGCGCTCGACCACATGGGCCGAAAAATGGGCGGCCTGCCCGTAGAGGTGATCTACGAAGACGACGGCTTC
Organism: Pseudolabrys sp.; assembly: GCA_035691545.1. Lineage (GTDB taxonomy): Bacteria > Pseudomonadota > Alphaproteobacteria > Rhizobiales > Xanthobacteraceae > Pseudolabrys. Next base: position 36,204 of record DASSIT010000058.1, read on the forward strand.
AAGCCCGAAGTTGGCAAGCAGAAGACCGAAAAGCTCATCGAGTCGGACAAGGTTGACTTTATCTCGGGCTATATCTGGTCGAATGTGCTGCTTGCTTCTTTAAAGCCTATCGTCGACTCCAAAACATTCCTGGTCATAGCCAATGCCGGGCCGTCCCAGGTTGCCGGTGAATTGTGTTCGCCGACCGTGTTCTCGACGTCCTGGCAAAATGACCAGACGCCGCAGGCCGTCGGCCTGTACATGAATCAGAAGGGCGTGAAGTCGGTGTACCTGATCGGGCCGAACTATGCCGCCGGCAAGGACATGTTGGCGGGTGTGGCGGCGACCTTCAAGGGCAAGGTCGTCGGGCAGGATCTCACTACCTGGCCGTCGCAGCTTGATTTCTCCGCGGAACTTGCGAAGGCGAAAGCGGCCAATCCGGACGCGATCTTCGTCTTCTACCCGGGACGGGCGGGCGTGCAATTCCTGACCCAGTATTCGCAGGCCGGATTAAAAGGCAAAATCCCGCTGTACACCGCCTTCACCATCGACGAACTGTCGCTTCCCCTGCAGAAGGACCTGGCGCTGGGCGTGCCAGGCGCGCAGCAATGGGTGAATGACCTGCCGAATGAAGCGAACAAAAAGTTCGTCGCAGACTATATGAAGAAATATCCAGGGAAGCGGCCGTCGTTCTACGGCGCGCAATCCTATGACGCAGCCAACCTGATTGCTTCGGCGGTTGCCGCCACCAAAGGTAACCTGTCCGACAAGACCGCCGTGCAGAAAGCGCTCGAAAAAGCCAACTTCAAGTCCGTGCGCGGCAACTTCAAGTTCGGCAACAACCACATTCCGATCCAGAATTTCTACCTTCAGGATGCGGTGAAAGATGCGAAAGGCGACTACGTGCTCAGGACGGTCGCCACCATCGTCAAGAACGACCAGGATCGCTTCCACGACAAGTGCCCGATGAAGTGATCCGGGCTGGCATGACGGCGGCGGCGGCGCAGTGCGCTGCCGCCGTTTGCTTGCCCGCGTGTAAGGCCTTTGCAGTCGGCGCATCATGACCCTCTTCATCGAACAATGCCTGAACGGATTACAGTTCGGCCTCCTGCTGTTTTTGCTGGCGGCCGGATTAACCCTCGTGTTCGGCATCATGGATCTGGTGAACCTCGCGCATGGCTCGCTCTACATGCTCGGTGCCTACTTCGCCGCGACCTTTGCGGCCTGGACCGGCAGCTTTGTGCTTGGGGCTCTGCTTGCACTGGGCGCGACGCTCATGGTCGGCATGGTCGTGGAGGTGGTCGCGATGCGAAGGCTCTACGGCCGCGACCATCTCGATCACGTGCTCGGTACTTTTGGGCTGATCCTTTTTTTCGATGAACTGGTGCGACTGGTCTGGGGACCTGAAGGCCTGACACTGCCGTTGCCTTCGTGGCTCAATACGTCCGTCCGAATCCTTCCGGGCGTTGACTATTCCGCCTACAAATTGTCGATCATCGTTGTCACGCTCTCCGTCGCTGCATTTCTCTACGTGCTCGTCATGCGCACTCGCATCGGGATGTTGATTCGGGCGGGCGCCAGTAACCGGGAAATGGTTGGCGCGCTCGGCGTGAACATCAAGCTGCTGTACACACTTGTATTCGGACTCGGTGCGGCGCTCGCGGGCCTGGCTGGGCTGATGCAGGCGCCAATTCTGACAGTGCAGATCGGGATGGGCGAGAACATCCTGATTCTCGCTTTTGTCATCACCGTCATCGGCGGTATCGGCTCGATCCGCGGTGCAATGGTGGCTGCTATTTTAGTGGGCTTTATCGACACGCTCGGCCGGGCGTTTTTCCCGGACTTGCTGCGGATGGTGTTGAGTCCGGCTGCCGCCTCGACGGCTGCGCCGGCCCTATCGTCCATGCTGATCTATCTTCTGATGGCAGTGGTGCTTGTTGTCAGGCCCGAAGGGCTGTTTTCCGCGAGCGGAAAATAATGCGTAGCCGGCTGTCCACTCGCACGATCGCCGTTATCGCATTGCTGCTCGCACTGGCGCTGCTGCCCATCTATGTCGAACTTACAGGCAGTCCTTTCGTGCTCACGCTCTTCACCCGCATTGTAATTCTGGCGCTCGCGGCGGTTAGCCTCAATCTGATTCTCGGCTATGGCGGCATGATGAGCTTCGGCCATGCCGCCTATCTTGGGATTGGCGGTTACGCCGTCGGAATGCTGGCGCATGAAGGAATTTTCACAGGTTTCATCCAATGGCCCGTCGCGCTTGCGGCATCGGCCGTGTTCGCGCTCGTGATCGGCGCGCTCAGCCTGCGCACGCGCGGCGTTTATTTCATCATGATCACCTTGGCCTTTGCCCAAATGGCCTATTACGTCGTCGCGGGCCTGGCGCGTTACGGCGGAGATGACGGCCTCACCATCTACAAGCGCAGCGAGTTTTTTGAACCGTTGAATCTGTCGAACAAGGTGCAGTTTTATTATCTTTGCGTGGCCTTGCTCTACGCATCGATCTATCTGGTCTGGCGGATTGTCAATTCACGTTTCGGCTTGGTCGTCCAGGGCTCACGCTCGAACGATACACGCATGCGTGCGATCGGATTCCCGACCTATCGCTACAAGCTCGTTTGCTTCGTCATTTCAGGCACGCTGTGCGGTTTGGCAGGCGCGTTGCTTGCCAATCACACGGATTTCGTAAGCCCGGCGATGATGTATTGGACGCGCTCCGGCGATCTCATCATCATGGTCGTGCTCGGCGGCATGGGTTCCGTCGTCGGGCCTGTGTTTGGCGCGGTGGCCCTCCTGGTGCTGGAGGAAGTGCTGTCGGGAATTACCGAATATTGGCAGATCATCCTGGGGCCTTTGCTGTTGCTTGTCGTGCTTTTCGCGCGCGGCGGCATCGATGGCCTGCTCGGCAAGGTGCGCCATGGCTGACCTGCTGCGGGTGGAAAATCTTGCCAAGCGATTCGGTGGTATCGTCGCCACCGATGACCTGGATTTCGCTATTCCTGAAGGTGAATTGCATGCAGTGATAGGCCCGAATGGTGCCGGCAAGACCACACTGATCGCGCAACTCAGCGGGCAACTCGCACCCGATTTCGGACGCATACAATTCGCCGGCAATGATATTACCGCGCTTCCGATGCACGCGCGCAGTCTCCTCGGGCTGGCGCGTTCGTTTCAGATTACGTCCCTGTTTCCAGACCTTACGGTCCTCGACAATGTTGCGCTCGCCGTGCAGGCCCATGCCGGCCACTCGTTCCGGTTCTGGCGTAACGCGCGCAGCGAAGCGGAACTGCGCGATCCCGCGCGTGCTGCGCTAGATCGGGTGGGCCTGGGCGCCCGCGCGAATTTGCCGGCATCCGCGCTCAGTCACGGCGAGCATCGCTTGCTTGAACTCGCCATGGCCTTGGCATCTAAGCCGCGCATGCTGCTGCTCGACGAACCGATGGCTGGCCTCGGTCCGGAAGAGTCGGCGCGCATGGTGATCATGTTGCGCGACATGAAGAAGGAGCTGACGATTCTTCTGGTCGAACACGACATGGAGGCGGTTTTCGCGCTTGCCGACCGCATCACCGTCCTGGTCTACGGCCGCGTGATTGCGTCGGGCAAACCTCATGACATTCGCAACAACGCCCAGGTGCGTGACGCCTATCTTGGCGAGCAAGAGGCCGTCCATGGCTGAGTCAGTGCTTGCGCTCGACGGCGTCGAAACCTGCTATGGCCTCAGCCAGGTGCTGTTCGGAATTTCGCTTGCAATTGCACCCGGCGAGATGGTGACCCTGATGGGCCGCAATGGCATGGGTAAAACCACCACCGTGCGGTCGATCATGGGGCTCACGCCGGCGCGCGCAGGCGCAATCCGGTTCATGGGTGAGCAAATTCGCGGCCTTGCCTCATATCAGGTGGCGCAGCGGGGCATTGGGCTCGTGCCCGAGGGCCGCCAGATTTTTCCTAACCTGTCGGTGCGGGAGAACCTGTTGGCGACCGCCGTCAGCCGTAATGGCGAGGATTGGACGCTGGCAAGGGTCTATGGACTGTTTCCCAGGCTTGCGGAACGCGAGGGAAGCATGGGCAACCAGCTCTCCGGTGGCGAGCAGCAGATGCTGGCCATAGGTCGGGCACTGATGACCAATCCGCGGCTTCTGATCCTCGACGAGGCGACCGAAGGCCTCGCGCCTCTCATCCGAGCTGAAATCTGGCGCTGCCTGGCCAGCCTGAAGGCGTCGGGCCTTTCGATCCTGGTGATCGACAAGAATGTCGGAGCACTTCTGGGTGTCGCGGACCGCCACTTTCTCATCGAGCGCGGGCGTGTCGTGTGGAAAGGATCGTCGCAGGAACTTGCCGCCGCGCCCGACATCCAGCATCGGTATTTGGGGGTTTAGCGCCGACCCCGATGGTTGTTTTGCTACTCCGCCGGCTGAAGTGGCTGGCCGCGGCGGCGGATGAAGCTGAAGTTTGTGCCACCGAGCCTTCGATGCAGCCGATCGAGCAGCAGGTAGATGACCGGTGTCGTGTAAAGTGTCAGCACCTGCGAGACGAGCAACCCGCCGATAATTGTGATTCCGAGCGGCCGTCTCAGTTCAGAGCCGGGTCCAATTGCGATCACCAGCGGAACCGCGCCCAGCATGGAAGCGAGTGTGGTCATCAGGATCGGCCGGAAGCGTTCGAGGCACGCATCGTGAATCGCACGCTGCGGCGTGAGCCCGCGCCTGCGCTCGCCGTCGAGCGCAAAGTCTACCATCATGATCCCGTTCTTCTTCACGATGCCGATGAGGAGAATGATACCGATGAAAGCAATGACCGATAGTTCGGTCCCTGATATTTCCAGGGCGAGCAAAGCGCCGAGGCCCGCCGACGGCAGTGTCGAAATGATCGTCAAAGGGTGTGCAAGGCTTTCGTACAGCACGCCAAGCACGATGTAGACCGCAACCAGCGCCGCCAGCAGCAGCAAAGGCTGCGCACCGACGGCCCGCTTGAACGCCTGCACGTCGCCGGCGAAGTCGGCATGGATCGTGTCGGGAACGTGCAGCTCTGCAATCGCCTGCTCAAGCGCGCCGGTGGCGTCCTCGATCGACGTGTTCGGCGCCAGATTATAAGTGATCGTTACCGACGGGAACTGTCCTTGGTGATTGACCACGAGCGGCGCGATGCCACGCTCGAACGTTGTCACGGCCGACAAGGGCACCTGCGCATCGCCCTTGCCCGGGACGTAGACGCGGGTGAGGTCGGTCGGGTCGCGCTGATAGGGCCGGGCCACTTCCAGAATAACGCGATATTGGTTGCGCGATCCGTAGATCGTCGAAATCTGGCGCTGCGAAAACGCGTTGTTGAGCGCGTTGTCGATATCCTGTACGCGCACGCCGAAGCGTGCCGCCGCCGCCCGGTCAATCGTGACGTTGGCCTGCAGCCCGCCTTGCTCTCGATCGGTGGTGACGTCCACGACGCCCGGCACCTGCTTCACGCGATCGAGCACGCGCGGAACCCAATTCTGCAACTCTTCGATGTCGGCGCTCCACAGCGTGAACTGGTATTGCGAGTCGCTTTGCCTGCCGCCGACGCGGAGGTCCTGTGCCGGGAACATGAAGACGCGGATTCCCGGGATCTGGTTGAGCTTGTTGCGCAGGCGGTTCACCACCTGCTGGGTGCCGACATTGGCGCGCTCGCTGAGCGGCTTGAGACTGATAAATAGCCGCCCGCGATTGACCGAAGCGTTAAAGCCGGAGGCGCCGACCGACGAGCCGAGGCCGGCCACTGCCGGATCGGCGAGCACAACGTCCATCGCCTTCTGCTGCAACTGCTCCATCGCCCCGAATGAGATGTCGGTGGAGGCTTCCGTGCCGCCGAAGATCAGCCCCGTGTCGTCCTGCGGGAAGTATCCTTTTGGCACCTTGATATAGAGGCCGACGGTGAGAACGATGGTAGCTGCAAACACAATCAGCATCAGCCCGCGGCGATCCAACGCAAAAGACAGGGTGCGATCATAGAAGCGGATGAGGCGAGACAGGATGCCTTCGACACGCCGGTCGAGCCATGTGGCGTCGCGGCTCGGTGGCTGACGCACGAAATAGGCGCAAATCATCGGGGTGACGGACAGCGACACCACAGTGGAAATCGCGATGGCAAAGGCAAGCGTTACCGAGAATTCGCGGAACAGGCGTCCGACAATGCCGCCCATGAACAGCAGGGGGATGAACGCGGCGATCAGCGACACCGAAATCGACACCACGGTAAAGCCGATCTGCTTCGCGCCCTGCAATGCGGCGCGCAAGGGCGACGCGCCGCGCTCGAGATAGCGAAACGCGTTCTCGATCATTACGATGGCATCGTCGACGACAAAACCCACACTTACCGCCAGCGCCATCAGCGACAGATTGTCGATAGAGAAGCCCGCGCCCCACATCGCCGCGCATGTGCCGGAGAGAGCCAACGGCACAGTAATGCCGGCCGCCGCCGTCGGCGCGGCTCGCCGCAGGAATACAAACACCACCATCATGACCAGAACGACGGTGGCACCAAGCGTGAGCTGCATGTCGTGAACGCTTGCACGAATGGTTTGCGTGCGATCGGTAAGCACAGAGATATCGAGGCCCGCGGGAATCCATTGCCGCAGTTCGGGCAGCAGCTGGTAGATACGGTCGACCGTATCAATGACGTTGGCATTGCCTTGCTTGGTTATGATCAGCAGGATCGACGGGTCCTTGTTGAACCAGCCGGCGGCGCGGCTGTTTCGGACGCTTGCCTGTATGGTCGCGACGTTCGACAGCCGGATCACGGAGCCGTCGACCGTCTTCACAACCAGTGGATCGTATTCATTGGCATTGCGCAGTTGGTCGTTGATGCCGATGGTGACAGCGCGCTTGTTGCCGTCAAATGTGCCTAGGGGGCCGGCGGCGTTTGCATTGGAGATCGCCGTGCGCACGTCTTCCATGGACAGGCCCATGGAGGAAAGTCGCGCCGGATCAACACGCACCCGGATCGCCGGCTGCTCGGACCCGGCGACCGTGACATCGGCTACGCCGTCCACCTGCGATAGGCGCTGGGCGATAATGCTGTCCGCCGCATCGTAGATTGCGCTTGCCTGCATGGTCTTTGAGGTGAGCGCGAGGATCAGGATGGGGGCGGCGGCCGGATTGGCTTTCCGGAACGTCGGTAGCGTGGGCATGTCGCTGGGCAGATCACTGAGTGCTGCATTAAGTGCCGCCTGCACGTCGCGGGCCGCACCTTCAATGCTACGATTCAGGTCAAACTGAATGATGATACGTGAGAGGCCGAGCGATGAGACCGAAGTCAGTTCGGTAACGCCGGAAATTTCACCCAGCCGTCGCTCGAGCGGAGCGGCCACCGTCGCGGCCATCACATTGGGATCAGCGCCCGGCCGGCTCGCCGATACAAAAATCGTGGGAAATTCGACGGACGGCAGGCTCGCAACCGGCAAAAATGCATAGGCTACCGCGCCGATCATGAACAAGCCGATGGCCAGCAGCGTGGTGCCAATGGGCCGCCGGATAAATGGACCGGAAAAATTCACGATCGGCCTCGAATCGGGCGGGAGACCCGGCGCGGGGCGGGCGGGGGCTCCGGTGCTAACCGAGCGCGCAGGCGTTCCATGTAGAGATAAATGACGGGCGTGGTGTAAAGCGTGAGCAATTGCGAGAGCAACAATCCGCCGACGATCGTAACGCCCAGCGGATTGCGCAGCTCCGAACCGGTGCCACCCTCGAGTGCGAGAGGAAGTGCGCCAAACAGCGCCGCCAATGTCGTCATCATGATCGGCCGAAAGCGCAGAAGCGCCGCCTGCAGGATGGACTCTTCCGGCGAAAGCCCTTGATTCCGTTCAGCCTCTATCGCGAAGTCGATCATTAAAATCGCGTTTTTCTTGACGATGCCCATGAGCAAAACGATGCCGATGAGTGCAATCACCGACAAGTCGTAGCCAAACAACATAAGCGCAAGCAAAGCACCGACGCCCGCGGAAGGAAGCGTGGAAAGGATCGTTAGCGGATGGATGAAGCTCTCGTACAGCACGCCAAGTACGATATAGATCGCGATGGCCGCGGCGAGGATCAGCCACGGTTCACCGGCCAACGACTTCGCAAATTCGGCGGCATCGCCGGAATAGCTTCCCGTCACTGAGGTCGGCATGCCGATTTCGCGCTCAACGGTTCGAATGGCCGCAACGGCGTCGGACAGCGCGTAGCCGGACGCAAGGTCAAAGCTGATGGTGACGGACGGAAACTGTTCCTGATGCGCGATGGCGAGGGGTGCAGATGTCGGTACAAACCGTGCAAAGGATGACAATGGCACCTGATTGCTGCTGGTCACCGCATTTGGTGTGGGGGTCGTGTTGGTATTCGTGTTGCCGGTTGCCGTGTTCGCGACCGTTGCCGCGGTGCCGGTCGAAGTACTGGCGCCGGTGACGTAGAGCTTTGTCAACGCGTTGGGGTCTTGCTGATAGCGGGGCTGCGCTTCGAGGATGACGCGATACTGGTTCGCCTGGCCGTAGATGGTCGAAATTTGCCGCTGGCCGAAGGCATCGTTAAGCGTGTCTGTCACGCTCTGCATGGAGACACCGAGCCGGCCGGCCTGCTCGCGATCAACGTCGACCTGCACGCGCGGGCCGCCTTCCTGCGCCTCTGAAGCCACCTCACGAAACACCCGATTGCCGCGCAGCCGTCGCACAAGCTTGTCGGACCATTCGACCACTTCATCGCGGTCGGTGGAGACGAGCGTATACTGATATTGTGCGCGGCTCGCGCGCGTCGAAATCTGGATGTCTTGTGTGGCCTGGAAATAGACCACCATGCCGGCAACGCCGGCAACGCTGTGCTTGAGCCGCTCGACGATTTCGTCGACTCGCGCGCTGCGGTCATCGCGCGGCTTGAGGGTGATGGCAAGACGACCCGCGTTCGGGGTGGCGTTGATGGGACTGACACCGATGACCGAAACGACACCGGTCACATCCGGATCCGCGCGGATCGCATCCTCGACCAGCAACTGCCGGCGTTGCATCTCGGCGAATGAGACGTCAGTCCCTGCTTCCGTCACCGCTGTAATAAGGCCGGTGTCCTGTAACGGCAGGAAGCCTTTCGGGATTGCGATATAGAGCACGATGGTGGCCGCAAGCGTTGCCAGTGTGACCATGAGCGTTTCGCGCTGGTGGACAAGCACCCATTCGAGGCTCCGCCGGTAGGCGTCGACCGTGCGTTCCGTGAATTCATGGAAGCGTGTTGTGAACGCGTTCTCCCGGCCGCCGCTATGCCGCAGCAGCTTGGCGCACATCATGGGCGTCAGCGTCAGCGAGACAATGGCCGAGGCCACCACCGCGATGGTCAGCGTAAGCGCGAATTCACGGAACATGCGGCCGACAAGACCGGTCATGAACAGAAGGGGAATGAACACGGCGATAAGAGACAGCGTGAGCGATATGACCGTGAAACCGATTTCGCTTGCCCCACGCAACGCCGCTTCGAAAGCGCTTTCGCCATTCTCCATGTGCCGAACGATATTTTCGATCATGACAATCGCGTCATCGACCACGAAACCGGTGCCGATGGTCAGGGCCATGAGCGACAGGTTGTCGAGCGAAAATCCGGAAAACCACATGACGCCGAAAGTGGCGATCAACGACAAGGGCAGTGCCACTCCTGCGATGATCGTTGCGCGGATCGTACGCAGGAAGATCAGGACGACGAGAACAACCAGCCCGACGCTGAGCATGAGAGTGAACTGGACGTCATGGATCGAAGCGCGGATCGTGGTCGTGCGGTCATTGACGATAGTGAGATCCGCGCCGGCCGGCATTGCGCGGCGCAAGCGCGGCAGTTCGGCGCGTACGCGCTGCACGGTTTCGATGACGTTGGCGCCGGGTTGGCGCTGCACATCGATGACGATGGACGGCTGGCCCCGATACCAGGCGCCGACTTTCGTGTTCTCCAATCCGTCTATAACATCCGCGACATCGCCGATCTTCACAGGCGCTCCGTTCCGGAACGCTACGACAATCGCCTTGTACGTATCGGCTGCAGTAATCTGGTCGTTGGCCGCAATCGTGTAGGATTGGTGGGCTCCGTCGAGGGCGCCTTTGGGACCGGCCACATTGGCGCCGACGATGGCGGTGCGCAGATCGTCCAGCGCGATGCCGTAGGCAGCAAGCCGCGACAGATCCGCCTGAATGCGAACGGCCGGCCTGATGCCGCCTTGCACCGACACGTGGCCAACCCCTGTCACCTCGGAAAGCCGTGGCGCCATGATGGTGTCGGCCATGTCGCTGAGCGCGCGCAGGTCAATCGTTTGCGACGTGAGGGCGAGCGTAATGATCGGCGCGTCGGCCGGGTTTACTTTCGAGTAAAGCGGCGGATAGGGCAGGTTGCGCGGCAAAGTGGAGCCGGCGGCATTGATCGCCGACTGTACGTCTTGCGCGGCGGCATCGATGTCGCGATTGAGGTCGAATTGCAGTGTGACCTGACTGATGCCGAAAGAACTCGACGACGTCATGGTCTGCAGCGCCGGAATCTGGCCGAATTGCCGTTCCAGCGGCGCCGTCACCAGCGCGGCAATGGTGTCGGGATTGGCTCCGGGCAGCTGCGTCGTAACCTGGATGGTGGGGAAATCCACCTGTGGCAGTGCGGATACCGGCAGCCACCAGTAGCCGAGAAAGCCACCCAGCATCACCGCGACGCCGAGAAGGGAAGTGGCGATCGGCCGGTGAATGAATGGCGATGATACGCTCATTGCGACGAGTTTGGCCTCGAGTTGCTGCCGCCCCGCTGCCGCTGCTGTCCGGCGGGCGGACGAGCGCCTTGAGGCGGTGCAGCCGGCGCATTGGCATCGCCAATGGTGACCTTGCTGCCGTCCGTGAGACGGACGAAGCCGGTGGTCACGACGCGCTCGTTTGGTTCGACGCCGCTCTTCACGACCGTCTGCGTTTCGTCCTGTTTTTGAACCACGATTGGCCGCACCGCCGCGGAATTATCGTCCTTGATGACATAGACGAATGTCCCGTTCGGCCCGCGCTGCACGGCTCCGGTTGGGATCACCAGAACCTGCTTGAGCGTATCGATCAGCAGGCGGACGTTGACGAATTGCCCCGGCCAAAGCTGCAGACGGGGATTTGGGAATTCAGCTTTCAGCTTCACCGTGCCGGTTGTCTGGTCCACCTGGTTGTCGACGACCCTGAGTACGCCGCGGTCGATCACGGCATCATCGTCCGACCGCTGCGCTTCCACGGTCAGCGGGCCCTTATCGAAGGCCGCATTCACCTGCGGCAGGTCCTGTTGCGGCAGATTGAACAGCACCGAGATCGGCTTGATCTGGGTGATGGTGACGATTGAAGAATTGGTGTCAGAGGCATGTACGATATTGCCTTCGTCCACCTGGCGGATGCCCGTGCGGCCGTCGATTGGCGCCACAATGTTGGTGTAGCCCAGCATCGCCACCGCGTTTTCGATCGCTGCCTGATCGGCCTGCACGAGTGCGGTATTCTGCGCTACCAGCGCGCGCTGGGTGTCGGCCTGTTGTTTGTTGATTGCGTTGGTCGCCGCAAGCCGTTCGTAGCGATCGAGGTCGATCTTTGAATTTGCCAGCTGCGCTTCGTCCTGCGCCTTCTTGGCTTTCGCCTGGTCGAGTTGCGCCTGGTAGATGACGGGATCAATCTTGGCCAGCACGTCGCCTTTCTTGACGTCATCACCTTCCTTGAAATTGACGCTCAGCAGCTTGCCATCGACCTGAGGGCGCACGGTGACGGTGTTGAGTGCCTTGATGGTGCCGACCGCGTCCAGATAAACCGGGACATCGGCGCGCGCGACGGTGGCGGCAAGGACCGGCACCGGTCCTTCGGTGCCAAAGCGATTTGCCCGCCGTTGTTGCGCGGCTGGACCGGCGAAGACGTAATAAAGCGCGGCCAGGACGGCGATGAGTATAACGGCGGTCGCGACCGTACGACGCGAACTGCCGCGTGCTTTGGCTAGAAGCTGCTGGGGGATCTCACCGTGCATCGGCAGCTTCCACCGGTTTCGGCAGCCAGCCGCCACCGAGCGCCTGGTAGAGGCTTACGATCGCCTGGACATGCGCAAGACGTGCCTGCGCCAGGGCGTCTTCGGCCTGATAAAGCGTCTGCTGGGTCTGCAGCACCGTCACCAGATCAACGGTGCCCTCACGCAGCCGCTGTTCCGAGATGTCGAAAGCGCGCCGCGAGCTCGTCACCACATCGCGCTGAAGTCTTTCGCGCTCAGCCGTCTTGCGGATGTCATCGAGTGCGTTCTCCACATCGGCGAAAGCCGAGATTACGGCCTTGCGATAGGTTTGCAAGAGTTCGTCCTGCTTGCCTTTTTGCAAGTCAAGATTGCCGAGAAGCTGGCCGCCATGGAATATCGGCTGCGTCAGGCCGGCCGCGGCGCTGTAAATTGCGGATTCCGGCCGCAACAGCAATTTGAGAAAAGCGCTCTCGTACCCGCCCTCGCCAGTGAGGGTGATGCTCGGCAAAAACTGCGCACGCGCATTTTCCACGTTGGCGTCGGCCGCTGCGAGGTTTGCTTCCGCTTGGCGGATATCGGGCCGCTGAGCCAGCAATTCGGACGGCAATCCGGGCGTCACGCGCGGATAGGCGACGCTACGCAGGCTTCCTCCGCGGATTTTTACGCTCTCCGGCGACCGCCCCATCAGCACGGCAAGCGCGATCCGGTTTTGACGAAGCGTTTGCTCAAGAGGGGGTATGGCGGCGCGTTGGGTATTGACCAGACTCTCCTGCTGCGCGGTGTCGAGCGCGGAGGCGGTGCCGGCCTGCAATCGCTGTTGGATCAAGTTCAGCACGCGCGCTGCGCTGGCCAGATTGTCGCGCGCGACACGCAATCGATCCTGTGCGGCCAGGACCTGGAAATAGGCATTGGCGGTTGCCACGACGGTCGTCAGCCCCACGACCTCGCGGTCATAGCGGCTGGCGACGGCCAATTGCTCGTCCCTGCGCAGGGCCGAACGATTCTTGCCCCAAAAATCGATCTCATAGCTCGCGTCGAGCGTGGCCTTCAGGTTGTTATTGATGATCGAGACGCTGGAGCCGGACCGCGACACGTTGATGACGCTCGAACTGCCGGTGGTCTTTGACTGTTGCGAATGCACGGCGTTGCCGTTGAAGTCGATCGTCGGCAGAAGGGCCGCGCCGGTGATGCGCGCCGTTGCATCGGCCTGCACAATGCGCGCCACTGCCGCCGCAATGTCGAGATTGGCGCCCCTTGCCTCCTCGATGATCTCGGTCAATTCGCGCGAACGGAAGCTACGCCACCAGTCGAGTGGCGGGATTGCTATTTCCGCGGCTACCGGATTGCGAGGGCCGAAAGTATAGGCCGGCGGAATATCTAGGCCAGGCTCAGGCCGGTCGCCCGAGAGCAGGCAGCCGCCGAGCGGAAGCGTCAGGCAAATTCCCTGGAGCATTGTCCAAAACGGGCGCCCCCAAGCTTTAGTTCCCGCCTCCTCCTTTTTTGTCTTCCCGCCCCAATTCATTCAAAAGGCTTTCAAACTCCGGCCAAAGGCGACTCGGATAGGCAATACTACTACCGTTTGTCGCTGGCCGGCTTGCGTCCGGGCGGCCAATTGGCCAAGGCCTGTCGACCCGCCGGCGAAATTTTCGAAGCAATTACGGCGAAAACGCCCTGAATCGTCTGATCGAAGTTCTGCCGGGCGGAACGGGTGCCGGCCATCGCCGACCGCATTGCGCCGACGTCAAAAGGCTCCTGCCGCAGCACTTCGTGAATATGATCTTGCGCGGTGTGATAGGCGGTCTGGGCGGTATCGATTGCGGCCCGATTGGCGTTGATTTCACCACGCAGAATATCGGCATCGGCTGGCGGGAGCGTTGCTGCGAGGCGCTCCACACGGACGAAGACGTTGCGGTCCCAGTACGAAGGCGCCGGCGCGCGCACCGCCATGGCGATCGCAACGCCGACAAAGAACAAATTGAGCGCAAGCGAGCCCAGCAACAGCCAGCGCGAAGATCCCGGCGTCACCGTCGGAACAGCATGGGCGATGCTCATGGTCGTTCTCCGGTCAGCGTATCCGGCTCGGACACGATGGAGCCGATGTCGCGGTTCCCGACAGTGAAAGAGGCGTCAAGCCTGTCGAACGGGCGATCAAGGCCGGCAAGGCCGATGCCGAAGCCGAGCGCGGCGCAGCAGGCAAGCGCCGCCATGCGCGGCCATGCAGGAGCAAACTTCCAGTCGACGAGAACTGCAGGCAGACGCCACAGAGGCTGTTTTTGCTTCGGCAGCGGACCGGCGATCCGGGAGAGAACGCGATTGATCGCGTCCTCATCAACCGGCTTTTTTGCCCGGCGCTTCAGCGCGCTTCCGAGGAGGTGGTCGAATTGCTCGTTGGTCATTTCACTCGTCCTTATCGATCATGTCGCCAAGTGCGCGGCGTAAATTCTGCTTCCCACGTACCAGCAAGGTCTCGACCGCAGATACCGACGTGTCGAGAATTTCAGCAACCTCCGGATTGCTCATGCCTTCGGTGTAGGTGAGCACAATCGCACTGCGTTGGCGTAGCGGAAGCTTGTCGATCGCCGCGTCCACGATGCGCTCGCGCTCGTCGCTCTCCGCCTTCTCGCCAGCGCCAGGTGCCGGGTCGATGAGATCGCCAGCAGCTTCCAGTTCGACCCAAGGCGCCCGCCGTTTTCGGTCAAGGCAGAGATTGACAACAATGCGCGTGAGCCATGTCCTGAACAGGGCCAGCGGCCGCCAACGTGGCGCATAAGTCCAGACGCGCACGAGCGCTTCTTGCGCGACATCTTCGGCATCGGCGGAATTGCCGAGAATGCGGCGCGCAAGCCCGATCGTGGCCGGCAGGTGACGGCGCGCAAGCAACTGGAACGCCCGCTCGTCGCCACGCGCGACCCGGGCCATAAGCGCTTCGTCGCTGTCATCCATTGCGTTGTGATGGTTGCCATGCCGGATGCCCGCCCATTCTAATCCTTGACCTGTCTGATTAACGGGCGGCGCATCCAAATCCTGTGCCCGCGGTATAGCCGGGAAACCGCGCGAAATCCATCCGGTCATTACCTAACTTATTGAATTATCTCGGTTTCGTAACTCTGCGTTGGGCGGCGCATTCAAGGCCCTTCACCAGCCGATATACTGCCTTGCAGTTTGGTACCGGCACCTTGAGTCGCTTCCCCTCACGCACGATAAAACCGGTCAATTCGTCGATTTCGGTTGGGACGCCGCGCGCGATATCCAGGGCCATCGATCCGGCATGCTGGGACAGCGACATCTGCCCGGCGCGGACCTTGTCCACGAATTCCATCGGAGGAAAAGCGAAAGTTCCACCCAGGGCCTGGACCACTGCGGTGCATTCGGCGGCCAAATCGTCGATCAGTTCACGCATTTCAGGCGCGTCGTATCGTGCGGCATTGTCTCCCATCATCAACGCGCCGAGAGGGTTCATTACGCAGTTGAACACGAATTTTGACCAGACCGCTCCCATCGGATCAGGGACAATTTCAGTTTCCATGCCGGCGGCGTTCAGGAGATCGGCGAGTGGACGGATATCCTCGACCCTTCCGCGCGCAGGGCCGAGCCACGTCTTGCCCTCAATGAGGCAATCGACGCATCCCGGCTCGACATAACGGCCGGCATTCATCGTGACGCCCCGCACGACGATTGCAGCGGGGACGCCCAGCAGCACTTCGGCATTGCCCATCCCATTCTGCAGCGTGACCAGCACGGGATTGCCGGTGAGCAGGGGGTGCACGCGATCGAGCGCCGCGGCCGTCAGTTTCGATTTGACAAGAAAAATTACGGCGTCAAACGCCCGACCCTTCAGCGGCGCGGGGTCGTCTGTTGCATTGACGCGCGCCGTTCGTGGAGTCTTGCCGCTGATGCGGAGCCCCCTCGCATTGATGGCTCTCACATGCTCAGTGTCGGTGTCGAAGACGCTCACTTCCGCGACCGACGAGAGTGCGGCAGCAAACAGCCCGCCGATCGCGCCGCAGCCGACCACCAGGATCTTGTCCGCCATTTGCCGGGCTACCGTTGCGGGCCAAGGTCGGTGAGCGCAAAGCCGGCAATGCGTTTGTAATTCTCCGACAATGCCCGCAATTGGTCTTGCGTGATGTATTTGTCGAGATCGTCAAACGGCCGGTCGCCGACCAACTCCTCGACTTTGATGTTGATAAAATCCGGTGGATGCTCGCGGTTGGTACGGACCACCCGCCCGGCTGGTCCCGAGCGCGCCGCCTCATAAGCCTTGAGTGCTTGGCGCGGATCCGGATTGCTGCGCAGCAGGTCCGCCAGCGTTCGAGCATCGATAGCCGACTGTGCGGCACCATTTGAACCGCGCGGATACATCGGATGAGCGGCATCGCCCGCAAGCGTGATCCGGCCGAATGTCCATTTGTCGATCGGGTCCTTGTCGACCATTGGATATTCTAATATCTGGTCGGCTTCCCGGATCATCTGTGCCACATCGAGCCAATCGAAGTGCCAGCTCTCGTAGAGCGGGAAAAAGTCGGCAAGATTGCCCGGCTTGTTCCAGTCATTCTGCGTATACGTGTCGCGCTTGATCTCGGCCATCCAGTTGATCAGTTGGCGCCCCTCACTGTCGATGCTGTCTATGATCGGGTAAATCACGATCTTGCCCGTAAGGATCGAGCCAACCCGCATATAGGTGCGGCCATCGAGGATCGGCTTGCGGCGCGTTACACCCCGCCATGTATTGATGCCGGCAAATGCGATCTTGTCGTCGGGATAAAACTGCCTGCGGATCGCCGAATTGATCCCCTCGCAATCAATCACCACGTCGGAGCGAACGCTGCCTTTCGCGCGCCCGGCACTTGTCTTGAAATGCATAGTTGCAGCTTGTTCGTCCTGCTCGACGCCAATGCATTCGTGATCGGTGAGGATGGCGTCGGCGCCCAATCGCTCCCGCGCCGCCTTGAGCAGGATCATATGCAGACGGCCGCGATGTATGCAGACTTCCGGATATTCGTATCCGGCCAGGCGACCTCGCGACTCCTTATAGATTAGCTGGCCGAACCGGTTGTAAAAGCGACTCTCGCGATTCTCGATCCCGGCCTTGAGCAGTTCATCGCCCAGACCGAGGGTGGAAAATTCGCGCATCGCATGCGGCAGCAGGGTGATGCCGACCCCAAGCTCCTTGATCTCGGGCGCGCGCTCGTAGACCCGGCAGGAAATACCGCGCTCCCTGAGATTGAGTGCGAGCGACAGGCCGCAGATACCACCGCCGACGATCGCTACGTCCATTCGATCACACCGACCCGCCGGAGCGCCCTCTTAGAGCGGCTTGACCTGAACTTTGCGGAACTTGATCGTGCCCTGGCCGTGTTGCAAGGCAATCGGCCCCTCGTCGAACATGCCGTTGCGAAGCTTTGCGGTTTCCTTGCCGTCGAGCACGACAGTAATGTCACGCCCTTTGACGGTAATTTCATAGGTGTTCCACTTCTCGCCGGCCTTCGGCATTGGATTGACTTCGACGTAGCGGGTGATGGCGCCGGTGCCATAGCTCGGATCCGCGCGTTCATCGAAAATATTGGCTTCATAACAGGTCCGATCGGTGATCTTCTTGGCATCCAGGCAGCGAAAGTAGACGCCGCTATTGGCGTCGTGGCTCGGCCAGAATTCGACCCGCACTACGAAATTTTTGTAGGAATTCTTGCTTACCAGGTAGCCGGCCACTTTCTTGTCGGTCATTGCATCCGCGACGACGACTCCGTCCACAATATGCCAATTGGATCCGCCGACCTGATCCCAATTGTCCAGGCTCTTGCCGTCGAACAATGTAATCCAGCCGGCTTCCTGGCTCGTGGCTTTTGGCGTAACCGTGTAGGTGCCGAAGCCGAAGGCAATCACACAGATAGCAATGTCTATTACGCGCCTAGATGTCGCTCGCATGGGTGTTTCCTCTTTGCGGCCCCGATAATTATGCCGTTGTATCGGTGGCTCGCAAGAATGGACGAAATCGCTATCCGTCTGTCAACATAACGGCTATGGCGGCGGCCGCCGCCCATATGGAGGATTCAATGGATAAGGCATTGTATGACCGGGGAATGACGATGCGGCGCAAAGTACTGGGCGATGAGTATGTCGACCGGGCGGTCGCCAATACCGATGACTTCAATCGGCAATTCCAGGAGCTGCTCACCACCTATTGCTGGGGCGCAGTTTGGGGTGACGACGCACTCAAGCCGCGCGAACGCAGCATTCTCAATCTTGGTATGATCGCGTGCCTTGGTCGCATGCATGAATTTGAGGCGCATTTCCGCGGCGCCCTGCGTAATGGGCTCACACCCAATGAGCTGTCGGCTATTTTGCGGCAGGTGGCTGTTTATTGCGGGTTCCCGGCGGCCGTCGATTGCCACCGCGTGGCCAAGCAGGTTCTTGCGGCGGAGGGCAAGAAAGCCTGAGAAAACGCGATGAGGTGGCAAAATCACGTTAATGAGATAGTCGTATTGTGGTCTTGAATGTGCCTTCATCCGGGGGCAATCAAGGCGTGATTTGGCGACTCTGTTTCGTCCGTTCAGGGTGGGCTATGGCTCGATTTCTACTTGCTATCGGATTGACGCTGCCGGTCGTGGCGGCTCTGGCCACGCCCGCGCTGGCCCAGCAGCAGTTATCGCCTCCGGGCCTGTACGACGAGCGCCTCCCGCCGGTCATGTATGACGACGATGACAACCGCCCGGCACGCGTGGCGCCAGGTGGCGGACTAAGTCAGCGCCAGAGTCCCAATCGCACTTTTCCGTATCCCGATGATCCTCCGGCCGCACCGCCGCCAGCCGGGCTATTCGGGTCACCGGCAGGTTACGGGCATCAGCTTGATGCACAGCAGCCTCCGCAGCCCGCAACTCAGCAGCAGCCGGCGGCGGCGGATTCCGAACCGGGCGTTATTCGCCCACCGGGCGCTATCGGTGCACCGAATGCGGCGCCGCACGCGGCGCAGCCTTCAAACAGTGCCATGACGCTGCCGCCGGAAGATCAGCCTGAAACGGGCCAGCCGAAGGAATTGCCGCCGAACCTGAAAAAGCAGCTGGTTGATTTCACGACCAAGGAACCAGCGGGCACAATCATCATCGATACGCCCAATACGTATCTTTATCTGGTGCTCGGGAATGGCAAGGCGCTGCGCTACGGGATCGGTGTCGGCCGCGAAGGTTTCACCTGGGCCGGAACCGAACGCATCTCCCGGATGAAAGAATGGCCAGACTGGTTCCCGCCGTCTGAGATGATCGAGCGCCAACCTTATCTGCCGCGCATGATGGCCGGCGGCCCGGGCAATCCGCTTGGCGCACGCGCGCTTTATCTCGGCCATACCCTTTATCGTATCCACGGTACCAATCAGCCTTCGACGATTGGTTCGTTCGTGTCGTCGGGATGTATTCGCCTGCTGAACGAGGACATCGAAGATCTGTATAGCCGCGTTCAAGTCGGCACCCGCGTCGTGGTAATGCCCGGCAAGGCGCCCGAGCACGTCGCAAATACCGGCGCGCAACCGGGCACGAATGGTTTGCCGCCGCCGGCCGGCGGCGCAGCAGTCAGCAATTCCGCCGCAATCTCTTCCTCGCCGTTACCGCCAGTCCGCTGATCCGGTAGCGCTGCACGCGCCGCTGAATTACCATTGCTCACAGCAAATGCGGGCACGCGCTCGCGTCGGCTCGGTTGGCAGCAATGGGAGGCAGTAATGGCGGGTGCCGGACCTCGATCCAAAATCAATCGGCGCAAATTCCTTGCAGGCGCGGCGTTAGCCGGTGCCGCAAGCGCGACCTCCGACCCGGCCATTTCCAAGGTGACACCGTTCGTCGGTGACAAGGCAATCGTCACGCGGCCCTCGGCGTTGCGTCCTTCCGCGGCCGTTGCCGCCGCAGAGACCGGAACGCCGCAAGCGTCGGCGCAGGCCGCCGGCGTACCTGCGTCCGATTTCATGGTCGATGTCATAAAGTCGCTCGATATCCCTTATTTGCCCTGCAATCCGGCGCAGAGCTTCCGCGGTCTGCATGAGTCGCTGATCGACTATGGCGAAAACAAAAAACCGGAATTCCTCACCTGCACGCATGAGGAAGCTTCGGTCGCGATGGCGCATGGTTATTTCAAGATCGCCGGCAAGCCGCTTCTCGTACTGTGTCACGGCACGGTCGGCCTTCAGCATGCGGCAATGGCGATTTACAACGCATGGTGTGATCGCGTTCCCGTAATCGTCATGGGCGGCACCGATCTCGACGCTTCAAAGCGTCCGCCCGGTGTGCCGACCTTCCATTCGGCGCAGGACATCTGCGCGATCGTGCGGGATTTCACAAAATGGGACGATCAGCCGGTTTCCGCGCAGCATTTTGCGCAATCTTTCGTGCGTGCGTACAAGCTGGCGATGACGCCGCCGCACGAGCCGGTCGTGCTGGCGCTCGATGCCGAACTTCAGGAAGTGACGCTGCACGACCGCGCAAAACTTACGATTCCACGTTACGTGCCGACCTCTCCTCCACAGGGGGATCTCAACGCCGTTCGTGAAGCGGCCCGCCTGCTGGTCGGAGCCGAGCGCCCGCTGATCATTGCCGACAAGGCGGCGCGCACGGCCAACGGCGTCAAGCTGCTGGTCGAGCTTGCCGAAGCGCTGCAGGCACCGGTCGTCGACCAGAAAGGCCGGATGAATTTCCCCAATACGCACCATCTTTCCCAGAACGCGCGCGCACGCACCTTACTGGGCGACGCCGATGTGGTTCTCGGCCTCGAATTGTCTGACTATTGGGGTACCGTGAACGGCTATATCGATAACGGTGAAAACGACGGTGTCGGCCTGCAGGAATCGCACATCAAGGCGAATGCCAAGCTGATCAGCATCAGTTCAATCCTGCTCAACACCAAGTCGAACTATCAGGATTTCCAGCGCCTGCAGGTCGTCGATATCGAAATGGCGGCCGATGCGGAAGCCACGCTTCCCGCGCTGATAGATGCGGTCAAGCAGGCGATGCCCGCGAATCGCAAATCCGATGTCGAAGCGCGCGGCGCGTCGCTAAAAAAAGCATGGAACGATGCGCGCGAGCGCACCCGGCAGGCGGCCGCCTTCGCCTGGGACGCGAGCCCTATCAGCACGGCGCGCATGGCGATGGAAGTCTACGCGCAGATCAAGGATCTCGATTGGTCGTCGGTCGGCGGTGACCGGCAGCTTTCCAGCTGGCCGAGCCGCTTATGGCCAATGGACAAGCATTACCGGCACATCGGCGGGCCAGGTGGTTATGGCATCGGTTACGGTGCGCCGGCTGCCGTCGGTGCGGCGCTCGCCAATCGCGATGCTGGCCGCTTTTCGGTGAACTTCCAGCCCGACGGCGATATCATGTACTCACCCGGCGTGCTGTGGACCGCGGTTCACCACAGAATTCCCATGTTGACCGTGATGCACAACAATCGCGGTTATCACCAGGAGGTGATGCACGTGCAGCGTATGGCCAATCGGCGCAACCGTGTGGCATATCTTGGCAACGACCTGGGTCCGCTCGGCACGCGGATTGAAAATCCTCCCATCGACTATGCCCGGCTCGCCGGCTCGTTCGGCATGTGGTCCGCCGGCCCAATCATCGACCCGAAGGAGCTTGCGCCAGCGCTGAAAAAAGCGGTGGAAGTCGTCAAGGCCGGCGAGCCCGCGCTGGTCGACGTTGTCACCCAGCCACGCTAGGGAAATTCGCAATGATCATGCGTTGGTTTGTTGCAGTGCTGAGCGCTCTCGTGGTCAGCCAATGCCCGGCGAGGGCCGCCTCGGCGGAGCATGGCAAGACGGTCTTCATGCGCAGTGGTTGCTGGGAGTGTCATGGCACTTTGGGGCAGGGCTCGATAGCCACCAGCAACGGCAAGCGGATTGCGCCTGATCCGCTTCCCTGGGAGGCATTTTCGGGCTTCGTGCGTTCGAGTAACCGGGCCATGCCGCCGTTCAGCGAAAAGATTCTCTCCGAGGCCGATCTCGCCGACATCTACGCCTACTTGCAATCGGTGCCGAAGCCGCCAGCAAATATTCCCCTACTCAGATAGCAGGGCTGTCGCGCCCCTGCACCTTTACCTTTGCAAGGCGGGTGATCGCTTCGATCATCGCGCCCGGGTCCGCTTGACCTTTTCCCGCGATGTCGTGCGCGCTGCCGTGGGCAACCGACGAAAACAGGATCGGCGAGCCGATCGAAAGCCCCGCTGTGCGATTAAAGGCCTGCAGCTTGGCGGCAATGTGCCCCTGGTCGTGCAGCATCACGATGAAGGCATCGCAGCCTTTCTTGCGGAACATGGTATCGGCGCCGAACGGGCCGGAGGCATCAATTCCATCTTTGACCGTGCGCGCGATCGCCGGAATGATGATGTCGATTTCTTCCGAACCAAACAGCCCGTCCTCGCCGGCATGCGGATTGAGTCCGCTGACGAAGATCTTCGGTCGCGCGATGCCAAGCTTTCTCAACGATGTGTCGGAGACACGAATGACGCGCTCGACCCGCTCCGGCGTGACCAGCGCGACTGCTTCGCGCACGCTCACGTGCAGCGTGGCATGCACGATCCGGGACTGGTCGAAACAGATCATCAGATAGACGTCGTTGACCGGTGTGCCGGTTTCGCGGGCAACGAATGACGGATAGCCGTCGAAGGCAATGCCCGCGGCAGCGATCGAACGTTCGGTCTGCGGCGCAGCAACGACCGCTTCCACTTCGCCCGCAAGCGCGGCTTTGATCGCGCGGCTTGCGCTGGCGAGAGAGGCTCGTCCATAAGCGGCATCAACGGTGCCAATTTTGATGGGCGCATTGCTGCCGTCACGCGCATCAAGCAGATCGACGTCGACGTCAGTGAAGTTCGCTTCGCCCGCACTGGCGACAACGTTGAGCCGGGGCGCAAGCCCGGCCGCCCGCGCATGCATTTCCACAGCCGCGGGATCGCCGACGAGCAATGGTCGGCATGCACCGCGCACGCGGGCATCGAGCGCGGCCTTGAAGGCGATCTCGGGGCCGATCCCGGCGGGGTCTCCGGTTGCAATGGCGATACGCGGCAAAGTCATGACACTCGGCTTCCGTCGTTGACCTGACAGCCTATAATGGCAACCAATGTCCGCAGGAAACATAGCAAAGGCTTGAGGAAACGTCGCCATGATGTCGCGTGAACAAAACGATCAGCTCAGCCGCGTCGGCCCTGGAACCCTGATGGGCAAATTGCTGCGGCGATATTGGGCCCCGTTTCTCCTTGTGTCCGAAATTCCAGAGCCGG
>DASSIT010000059.1:0-19258 GCA_035691545.1 Pseudolabrys sp.
CATGACCACCTGCCGGGTGCGGGTAGACCAGAGCAATCAGAACACGAATGAATCCATTCCGCCGGTCGTGCATATCGAAATTTCCGTTCCTGGACACAAGGAAATTGTCGTCGCGCACGAATCCGATCGGCTGCAGCGAAAATATCAATCGCCCGATCTGCGCAACGCCATCAACGAAGCATTCCGCATCGCCGAGCGGCGCCTGAGCAAATACAAGGACAAGTTGACCGACCATGGCGTCGCCGAGCGCGGGCACGAAGCGGCCCATGAATTCCGCGGGCAGATTGCCGAACTGACACCCGAACGCGACTTCGGTTATGTGATGACTAAGGAAGGCGGATTGCTCTATTTCCACCGCAACAGCATCATCAGCGGCGACTTTGACCATCTCCGCCGCGGCGACGAGGTCACCTACGTGCAGCAGGACGGCGACACCGGTCCGACCGCGGCAAAGATTCGGTCGATCGCGAAATAGCCGGCGCTAGCGCAATTTTTGTTTTCCGAATTGGCGTGCGGCCAGCCCCTTGCGGAATGCGCGGTCGCGCTTGAGGTGCCACTCGCGGCTCATGGCGTGCCGCCTGCTGGCGCAGCGTTCCGAATAGAGCAAAATCCACTTGCGGCCACGCGTCGAGCGCGCACCCTTACCGCCATTGTGCTGCGCGAGCCGGCGCGCGACATCGGAGGTCCAGCCAACATAAGTCAGGTGGCGCCTGGGGGTCAGAGTCCCGAGAACATAGACGTAGCAGTCCATGCGAAGCCCGGCGTCGCTGCTCTGTCCGTGGTCAGCGGAAACTGTTGAAGGATCCAGCCGGCACGACCGGTTGTGCGCCGACAAGCAGGCCATTGTTGCTGGCGGGCGGCGTCGAATAGGCGGTACGGATTTCAGGCTGTGACGGGCGCGGCGGTTCGGCCTTCGCCGCTTGTTGCGGCGCTGGTTTCGGCGCCGGTGCATGCGGCGTTTCGGCCGCCGCCTTTGGCGCGGGTGCGGCCGTGACAGAGGCCGTGCGCACGGGCGCGGACCCTGTATGTGCGGGTGCGGCGTGCCTGGGCCTGGCGGCCAAATCGGTGTCACGCGTCGCAACTTGCTGCTGTTCCGGCGGTGGCGCCGAAGGAGCAGCCTCTGCCTTCGAGCCGCCGAACAGATTTCCGATCAGGCCGGCAATCGACGCCGGTTCTTCCTGTGCTGGCGGCGCTTCGCCTTGTTTCGGCTGGGGAGCCGGTTGTGGCAACGGAACGCTCGCCAGGACGACCGGCGCGCTGACAGCGGGCTGCGGCTTGGGGGCTTGGGCACTCTGCGCGGGCGGATTGGGAATGCGGGGCAATGCGCCTGGCGCCACCGTATTGCCGGCGAGCTCGAGAGTTCGACCGTTGTTGTCGAACTCATTGTGCGTCGAAAGCTTCGCCATGAATATCGGGTTCATGCCGCCGTCAATTCCGGCGCGGGAAGGAACAGTCTCCACGCCGCTCGCGATGTATTCGGCCATCTTGAACTGTTCTTGCCGACGCTGATCGAGTACCGCATCCGCAATCGTCTTGTCGAGCTGGTAGGCCGGGCAGGCGCCTTTCGGATTGAACGAGAGCGGCTTGGTCGCATTGTCCGGAGCGGCCGGATCGAAGACATAGTGCCTTTCGCAGACGGCAACCTTCGGTTCTTGATGCGTCGCGTTGAAATGGTCGTAGCCCTCTTTCAACATTTTCCAGAACGCGAAGTTCGGATTGTTGCGGTGCTTGGCCATGTTCAGCGCGGTCATGCGGAACGGAAAGGCCTCGAGCTGGAATGCCTTCTGGCCCCCGAAGAATGACTCGCGTGCGAGCGCGTAGATTTCCTGGATCTGCTCGTCGGTCATCGCGTAGCAGCCCCGCGAGGAGCAGTCGCCGTGCACCATCAGCTCGGAGCCAGTGTAGCCCATCGCCCGGTCATAGGCGTTGGGAAACCCTGTATTGAAAGCAAGATAGTAATTCGAGTTCGGATTCATCTGCCCGGGCGTGATGGTGTAGAAGCCCTCCGGCGCCTGGCGGTCGCCTTCTTTCTTCTTCGGGCCGAGATCGCCGGACCAGCGGCAGATCGGATAGGTCTTGAGCAGTGCGTATTCGCCGTCGCGATTCTTTTTCCAGATCTCCAACTCCGCCTCTTCCTTGAAGATGCGGGCAAGGATCGGAGACTCCTTGTCCATATTCTTTGTCGCAATTTCCGCGACCATTTTTTCGGAGAGCGGAGCCTGCGCGCGGCCGGTCGGGACGATGTTCTCGGCGTCGCAACCCGCAAGCGCAATGGCGGCGGCAACAGCCGCAGACGCCAACAGCGCGCGAGCGAAAGGTCGTCTCAAACCTGATACTCCCCGAAGGGGCGGGCCCCTCATTGAGTAATCGTTATCCTTAAGATGTGGCATCCGCAAGGCGATCCGCTCCGTCGTCGGGTACCGCTAAGCCTATGGTAAATCGAAAGTAAATGGCTACCCCCGACTAGCCGGCGACGCGCCCCATGTTGAGGAATTTGTCGCGTCGCTGTTTTCTGATCGCGTCGCGGTCGAGTCCCTGCAATTCCGCAAAGACGCCGGCGATGGCTTCACCGGCTACGGCGATGGCGGCCTGTGGATTGCGATGTGCGCCGCCGCTCGGTTCGGGAACAATCCTGTCGATTACGCCGAAGCGCACCATGTCCTCAGCCGTGATCTTCATATTGGTCGCAGCTTCCTGCGCCTTGGTGGTGTCGCGCCAAAGGATCGAGGCGGCCCCCTCCGGCGATATCACGCTGTAGATAGCGTGCTCGAGCATCAGGACGCGATTGGCCGTCGCGATCGCGATGGCACCGCCGGATCCGCCTTCGCCGAGAATGACGGCGACGTTCGGCACGCCAAGCGACAGGCAAGTGTCGGTCGAGCGCGCGATCGCTTCGGCCTGGCCGCGCTCTTCGGCGCCAATGCCGGGATAAGCACCGGCCGTGTCCACCAGCGCAATCACGGGGATGCCGAAGCGGTCGGCCATTTCCATCAAGCGTACGGCCTTCCGATATCCTTCCGGGCGCGCCATGCCGAAATTGTGCTTGAGCCGGCTTTCGGTGTCGGCGCCTTTCTCGTGGCCAATGACGCACACGCTCTCGCCGCGGAATCGTCCGAAGCCGCCCACGATCGCGGGATCGTCCCCAAACTTGCGGTCGCCCGCGAACGGAATGAAATCCTTGATCAGCCCCGTAATGTAATCGAGGCAGTGCGGGCGTTGCGGATGACGCGCCACCTGAGTTTTCTGCCAAGGCGTAAGATCTGCATACAGTTCCTTCAAAGCCTGCGCGGCTTTTACTTCAAGGTGGCTGATCTCTTCGCTGATCGCGACTGCGTTTCCGGTCTCACCCATTGCGCGCAATTCCTCGACCTTGGCCTCCAATTCGGCCACTGGTTTTTCAAAGTCGAGATAACTTCGCATCGGGATCCGCATGGGCCTGTTTTGGGGCGAAGTGACGGGGGCAACGCCTTTAAGTCAAGCAAACGGGTTAATTTCCCTTTTACCGATGCTTTTGGCTAGCCATCGGCCAGAGGATGAAGGTCGCGCACGAGTGTTTTCAGGCGTTCTTCCAGGACATGCGTATAGATTTGCGTGGTCGAGATATCGGCATGTCCAAGAAGAGTCTGCACGACACGGAGATCTGCGCCGTTGTGCAGCAGATGGCTGGCGAAGGCATGGCGCAGCACATGTGGGCTCAGGCGCGCGGATTGAATTCCGCACGCCGTTCCGAGCGTCTTAAGCTCGCGTGCAAAATGCTGCCGTGTAAGATGACCCGTCTCCCCAAACGAGGGGAACAGCCATTTTGATTGGATACCGCCCTCGGTCTTGCCGCGCAATTCGAGGTACTCCGCCATGGTTTTTTTGGCTTGCTTGTTGAGCGGCACGAGCCGTTCCTTGCCGCCCTTGCCGCGAACGACAAGCATGCGCTGATCCCGCCGCGCGGCTGCCGCCGGCAGTGCCACCAGTTCCGACACGCGCAGGCCGGTTGCGTAGACGACTTCCAGCAGGCAGAGAAGACGCGCGGCCCGCAGTCGCTGGGCCGCGGGCTGATCGGTCTTCTCGCTGTTCGCGCGGGCCTGCTTGAGAAGCGCATCGACGTCGGCGATCGAGAGCACCTTCGGAAGGGGGCGCCCGCGTTTCGGACCTTCGAGTACCGCGGCGGGATCGTCCTTGCGTTTGCCCTCCGCGTACAGGAAACGGAAAAGCTGGCGCATGGCGGACAATCGTCGCGCCAGCGATGACGATTTGAAGCCTCGTTCGGAAAGGCTGGCGAGAAAATCGCGTAGGGCATCTGTCGTCGCGGCGGCAATCGACTTGCCGGACGCTCGCAGATGCGCCGATAAGTCCTCGAGGTCGTTGCGGTAGGCAGCAAGGGTATTCTGGCCGGCGCCGCGCTCGGCGGCCAGCATGTCGAGGAAGAGTTCGACCAACGCTTCGTCGGACGCTCTTGGCCGGCGGCTCATCGCCCTGCCTCGCTCCGCTTGTCAGTGATTTTTGAGGAACTTGTCAGGGGGAACCGTGACGATGATTTCGCGCGGCTTGTATTTGACAAAGGTGGCAAGCGAAAACACCGCGCCATAGGCGAGGCCGCCGAGCAGACCGAAAAGCATCAGAAATCTGAATAGGCTCGGCATGACAAATTCCGGCAGTCGTTCGATCGGGCGCACGCGGTTTCAGGCGAGTTACGACCACGTTCCGGAACCGCTGACAAGACCGCCCGTGCGGTTGCTGATATATGGAATCGAGGATTCGTTTCGGAAGATAGCATGGTTAACGGTGCTGCTCAAAAACCTGCGGAAAACGGCCTGGATTCGGCCGTGGTCCACGCGCTCGGCAGCCGCTCCATCGTGCTTATCGGTATGATGGGCGCGGGCAAGTCGTCGATCGGCCGCAGACTGGCTGCCCGTCTCGGAATTCCCTTCGTCGATGCCGACACGGAAATTGAAAGTGCTGCGGGCATGACCATTCCGGAAATATTCGATAAGCATGGCGAACCCTATTTTCGCGCGGGCGAAGCGCGCGTGATAGCGCGCCTGCTCGACAACGGGCCGCAGGTTCTTGCGACTGGCGGCGGTTCGGTGATGGATCCGCAGACGCGTGCCCTGATCGGCGAGAAAGGCATCTCGATCTGGCTAAGGGCCGAGATCGATGTGTTGTTGAAGCGGACAAAACGCCGCAACGACCGGCCGCTGGCGGAAAGGATCAAGGATCTGTTGCCCGAGCGCGAACCGGTTTACGCCCAGGCCGATATCGTTGTTCAGTCTCGTGACGAGCCGCACGACACGATAATCAGCGAGATCATGCTGGAGTTGCAGAAGTGTCTCGGTCTCGGCGCGGGGAAGCAGCCATGACGGCGCCACTGCGACAAAGCGAGCCCATCGTGGTGCCGGTAGCGCTTGGTGCGCGTTCCTATGACATCGTCATTGGTCGTGGAATTCTTGCCGGCCTTGGCGAGCGTATCAAGTCCTTGCGTGCAGGCGCGCGGGTCGCCATCGTGAGCGATGAAGGCGTTGCCGCGCACCACCTTGCTGCCGCCGAGGCCGCGCTCAAGTCCGCGTCCGTCGACAGCGCACGCATCATCATGCCCGCGGGAGAGAGTTCGAAGAGCTATGCAGCCTTCGAAAAAGTCTGCGAGGCGATCATCGCGGCGCGTATCGAGCGCAATGATCTTGTCGTAGCGCTCGGTGGCGGCGTGATCGGCGATCTTGCCGGCTTTGCGGCTTCGTGCGTGCGGCGCGGACTCGATTTCGTGCAGGTTCCCACGTCGCTGCTCGCGCAAGTCGACTCATCCGTAGGCGGCAAGACCGGCATCAATTCGCGCCAGGGCAAAAATCTGATCGGCGCATTTCATCAGCCGGCTCTGGTTGTCGCCGATACCGCATTGCTTGACACCTTGCCGAAGCGCGAATTCCGCGCCGGCTACGCTGAGGTTGCCAAATATGGGCTGCTCGGCGATGCCGCGTTCTTCGCCTGGCTTGAAAAGAACTGGCAAGACGTCTTTGCCGGAGGGTCGGCGCGGGAGCATGCCATTGCGGTGTGTTGCCGCGCCAAGGCGGGCATCGTGGCACGCGACGAACGCGAAACCGGCGAGCGCGCGCTGCTCAATCTCGGGCACACCTTCGGCCATGCACTGGAAGCCGGCTGCGGATTCTCCGATCGTTTGCTGCACGGGGAGGCGGTCGCCCTCGGCATGGTGCTGGCGTTCGAATTCTCGGCACGCAAGGGCTTGATTACGGCCGCGGATTCCGCCCGCGCGGCCGCGCATATTGCGGCGGTGGGGTTGCCCATCCATGTTAGAGAGGTACCCGGCGGCGTGCCCGGTGCCGACGCCTTGATGGACCTGATCGGTCAAGACAAGAAAGTGAAACGCGGCAAGCTCACGTTTATTCTGGTGCGCGCCATAGGCGAGGCTTTCGTTGAAAATGACGTCGATCCGGCCGAAGTGCGCGCTTTTCTCAGCGAGAAACTCGCTTAATAGATGACTACGACCGACTGGCTTTCGCTCGTCATTGTCCTGCTCTGCCTGCTGCTTTCTGCATTTTTTGCCGGCAGCGAAACGGCGCTGACCGCTTCCTCGCGCGCGAGCATGGCGCGACTGGAGAAGCACGGAAATCGCCGTGCCGGCATCGTCAACCGCCTCCTGGAACAACGCGAGCGGCTGCTCGGCGCGCTGCTGTTCGGCAATAATGCGGTCAATATTGCGGCATCGGCCCTCGCAACCGGCGTTTTGTTGGCGTGGTTCGGCAATGCCGGCGTCGTCTACGCGACCGTGGTGATGACGGTCGTCGTCGTCGTGTTCTCCGAGATTCTGCCGAAGACAGCGGCGTTCAATGCGCCCGATCGCATTGCGCTGGCGGTGGCGCGGCCGATGTACTGGTTCGTCAAATTGTTCGGCCCGGTATTGATGGCGATTGAGGCGCTGGTGCGATGGCTGCTCAAGCACGTCGGCATGACGGTAGGCGACGATCAGCAGGTGCTGTCGGCACGCGAGGAATTGCGTGGCGCCGTTGATCTCCTGCATCAGGAAGGCGACGTGGAAACGCTCGACCGCGACATGTTCGGCGGCGTGCTCGATTTGCGCGAACTAGTGGTTTCCGATGTGATGATCCATCGCACCAATATGATCACGCTCGACGCCGATGATCCGTCCGAAGAGATCGTCAATGCGGTCATCGCTTCGCCGGTCACGCGCCTGCCGTTGTGGCGCGGCAATCCCGAGAACATCGTCGGTGTCCTGCACGTGAAAGACCTGCTGCGCGCGCTGCACGCTGTCGACGGTGATGCCGCAAAGGTCGACATTGCGGCGTTGATGACGCCGCCGTGGTTCGTGCCCGACACCCGGCTCGTTTCGGAGCAGCTCAAGGCGTTTCGACGCCGCAAGACGCCGTTTGCGCTGGTGGTGGATGAATATGGCGAAGTCGAAGGGCTGGTGACGCTCGAGGATATCCTCGAGGAAATCGTCGGAGACATCACTGACGAGCACGATGTCGCCATGCCGGGAGTGCGGCGCCAGCCCGACGGGTCGGTGAACGTCGATGGCGCAGTACCGGTGCGCGACCTCAACCGCGTCATGGATTGGAATTTGCCTGATGATGAAGCAACCACCATTGCCGGGCTGGTTATTCACGAAGCGCGTTCGATTCCCGAAGTAGGGCAAAGCTTCACATTTCACGGGTTCCGGTTCAGGGTTTTACGCAGGGCGCGCAATCGCATCACGGCGCTGCGCATTCAACCCTTGCCGCGAAAACAGGCGATGAAGGCAATCTGAAGATCGCTCTTGCGTGTCTTTATTAGGTTCGATTGCGACCTAAGCCGGATTGACGGAAGAAAGTGGAGCGTTCAGGCGCTGCCTTCTCCAGGCGCGGATGCGTGAATCGCCAGCGCGTGGACGCTGCCGGCCAGCTCGGCAGAAAGCAATTGGTTAATCATGCGGTGACGTTCAATCCGGCTCTTCCCTTTAAATGCATCCGACACGATATAAACGCGATAATGAGTTTGCCCGCCCGGCCGATGTCCGGCATGCCCTTCATGTTGGTGTGATTCGTCCACGACTTCGAGGGATTGCGGCGCGAAAGCCTCGGTCAACTTCTTTGTGATGATATCTGCGGTTCGCATTCGGACCGCTTAAGAGAGGCCGGCTCGGGGGTCAATGTAGGATTTATGTTCCCACGCCACGATCAAGTCTTGAATGCGTCACCTGCAACAGCGCATAATGTTCGGTCATGAAATTCGACTCGCCCCTTTTTGACCGCATTCGGGTCAAGCCGGAAAAAGACCGCCGCACCAAGACAGGTGGTCCCGGTTGCGAGTGGCATGGCTGCAAGGAGAAGGCAACGCACCGCGCGCCGAAAGGGCGCGGCCGCGAAAAGGACTATTGGCGCTTCTGCCTAAATCACGTGCGCGAATACAACCAAGCGTACAACTTTTTTGCCGGCATGAGCGACGCAGCGGTGATGGCGTATCAAAAAGACGCGCTGACCGGTCATCGCCCGACCTGGAAAATGGGAACCGGCAAGGGCGCGGCGCGGCCGGATTTGCGCGCCTTTGGCAGCCACGCCGATCCATTTGGACTGTTCGGCGAGGGGGTACGTGCGGAACAGCATGCGCGCGCCGAAGCGCGTCCGATTCGAAATGCCGAACGGAAAGCGCTTGACACGCTGGGTCTCGACATTGGTGCCACCTCGCAGCAGGTGAAGACCCGTTTCAAGGAACTGGTAAAGCGCCACCATCCGGACGCCAATGGCGGAGACCGCTCCACCGAAGATCGTCTGGTGGAAATCATTCAATCGTACAACTACCTGAAATCGGTGGGGTTTGCCTGATTGGCCGGCGGGTCACGCCGCTCAACCCAGCTCCGCCTTTCAGACAGGGCTGACCATCCCTATCTTATTGAAATAATTGATGGTGCCATTCGTGACGGGCGGGTTTTTCGCCGCGTTGGCCTCTGCTAAGTTGCCGCCGCCATCAGCCGGACCGTACGAATCGGACCGCATCACGGGCTTCGGCATTCCGAAGCCACGGAGGATCAATGACCGCCGCAGTACAGGAAATTGCCGGCCTGCCCGATATGAAGGTGTCGGTCCGGCAGGTTTTCGGAATCGACAGTGACATGGAAGTGCCGGCCTACTCCAAGGCTGATGAGCACGTGCCCGAATTCGACGCCGACTATCGCTTCGACCGCCCAACGACACTCGCCATACTTGCCGGATTTTCGAAAAACCGCCGTGTCATGGTCACGGGTTACCACGGCACCGGCAAATCGACGCATATCGAGCAGGTTGCCGCGCGCCTCAATTGGCCTTGCGTGCGCGTCAATCTCGACAGTCATATCAGCCGCATTGATCTGATCGGCAAGGACGCCATCGTGATCAAGGAAGGCCAGCAGATCACCGAATTCCGCGAAGGCATTTTGCCATGGGCGCTGCAGAACAACGTCGCGCTTTGTTTCGATGAGTATGATGCCGGACGACCTGACGTCATGTTCGTGATTCAACGCGTGCTGGAGGCGTCGGGCCGGCTCACGCTGCTCGACCAGAGCAAGGTGATCAAGCCGCACCCGGCCTTCCGGTTGTTCGCCACCGCCAACACGGTGGGCCTCGGGGACACGTCGGGCCTGTATCATGGCACGCAGCAGATCAATCAGGGCCAGATGGACCGGTGGTCGATCGTCACCACGCTCAATTATCTGCCGCATGACAATGAAGTTGAAATCGTGCTCGCGAAGGCGAAGCACTATCGCAATGAGCAAGGTCGCGACATCGTCAACAAGATGGTGCGGGTCGCCGACCTGACACGTAACGCGTTCATGAACGGCGACATCTCGACGGTGATGAGCCCGCGTACCGTGATTACCTGGGCGGAGAATTCCGAGATCTTCAACGATGTTGGGTTTGCCTTCAGGCTCACCTTTCTCAATAAGTGCGATGAGCTTGAGCGGCCGATCGTCGCTGAATTCTATCAACGCTGCTTCGGCGTCGAACTTCCGGAATCGTCCGTGAACGTGGCGCTGTCCTGATATTTGCCTCGCCCCAGGCGGCGAGAGAGACGAGCAATGGCTTCCAACATCAAGACCAAGCCGTCGTCGAAAGAATCGCCGGCCGAACCGTTCAAGCGGGCGGTGACTGGATGCCTGCGCGCGCTCGCGCGCAAGCCGGAACTCGAAGTTGCGTTTGCGGCCGAGCGGCCCGGACTGATGGGCGGCAAAGTCCGACTGCCCGAGCCGCCCCGAAAGCTCGGAAAGGCAGAAGCGGCAATCGTGCGCGGGCATGCCGACTCGATCGCGTTGCGGCTGGCCTGCCACGATACGGTGATGCATCGCCGTCTGCAGCCGGCCGGTCAGCAGGCTCGTGCCGTGTTCGAGGCGGTGGAGCAGGCGCGCGTCGAGGCGATCGGCGCGCGGCGCATGGACGGCGTTGCGCAAAATCTCACTGCAATGCTCGACGAACGCTTTCATCGCGGCAAATTCGACGAGATCACCGACCGCGCCGATGCGCCAATCGAGGACGCACTGGCGCTCATGGTCCGCGAACGGCTTACCGGAATGGCGCCGCCGCCGGCGGCCAAGCGGCTTGTCGATCTCTGGCGTCCGCTGATCGAAGAGCGCGCGGGGCGCGATCTCGACCGGCTCGAAAATCTGGTCGAGGACCAACGGCAGTTTGGCGATGTCGTCCATGATCTGCTCGACGCTCTCGAAATGGGCGAAGACCGCAGCCACGATTCCGAAGACGAGGAAGACGAAGGCGAGGAAGACCGCCGCAAGCAGGAAACCGGCGAGGACGGTGAGGCGGCGGATTCAGACGAGATGCAGCGGACGAGCGCGGAGGACACCGAAGTGTCTTCCGATGATATGCCCGACGCTGCTGCCGAAGCGGCCGAGGCGCCGACGGCCGATATGGCCGATGACACCGATATGGGCGATGCGGAGACGCCTGGCGAGCCGCAACGGCCACGTCATTTCGGTGCCAATGAACCGCGGGGCCCCGATTATCGCGCTTTTACGGCGAAATTCGACGAGACCATCGCGGCCGAAGATCTTTGCGAGACCGAGGAACTCGATCGCCTGCGGGGCTATCTCGACAAGCAACTCTCTCATCTGCAGGGAGTCGTGGCGCGCCTCGCCAACCGCCTGCAGCGCCGCCTGATGGCACAGCAGAACCGCTCCTGGCAGTTCGACCTTGAAGAAGGCCAGCTCGATCCGGCACGCCTGTCTCGCGTGATTATCGATCCGCTGCATCCGCTATCCTTCAAGGCGGAAAAGGATACTGAATTCCGCGACACCGTTGTGAGCCTGCTGCTGGACAATTCCGGCTCGATGCGTGGACGCCCGATTACGGTTGCCGCGACCTGCGCCGATATTCTTGCGCGCACCCTCGAGCGGTGCGGCGTGAAGGTCGAAATCCTCGGGTTCACGACACGGGCATGGAAGGGCGGGCAGTCGCGCGAGCACTGGCTCACGGCCGGGAAGCCGGCCAATCCGGGCCGGCTCAATGACCTGCGGCACATCATTTACAAATCGGCCGACGCGCCGTGGCGGCGTGCACGCAAGAATCTCGGGCTGATGATGCGAGAGGGTCTGCTGAAGGAGAATATCGACGGCGAGGCTCTCGACTGGGCCCATAAGCGTTTGCTGGCGCGCACCGAACAGCGAAAGATCCTGATGATGATCTCCGACGGGGCGCCCGTCGATGATTCGACGCTGTCGGTGAACCCCGGCAACTATCTCGAGCGCCACTTGCGCTGGGTGATTGAGGAGATCGAGACCCGATCGCCCGTTGAATTGATCGCGATCGGCATTGGTCACGATGTGACGCGGTATTACAGGCGCGCAGTCACGATTGTCGATGCTGAAGAGCTCGGCGGGGCAATGACCGAAAAGCTGGCCGAACTGTTCGAAGAGCATGCCGCGGCCGACCGGTCGGGTCCGCGCGTCCGGAGGCGCGTCGCTTGAGTCGCGCGCGTATGCGCTCGCTCTGCGCCACCATTGTTGCCTGTCTTTTCGTTGCTGGCTTTATCACTCTTGCCGAGGCCGTGCGCGTCAGCAGGATTGCCGGTCCGGTTGCAATCAAAGCGACACCAATCACTTCGTTCGACAACCGCGACCCTTCGCAGACACGTTTCGGCACACTCGAATTTCGCGGCGGGCTCGTGCTCAACTCCAAGGATGAGGCCTTCGGCGGCATCTCGGCAATCCATATGGAACCCGACGGTGCACATTTCCTTGCTGCCACCGACCAGGGCTCCTGGCTGCGTGGGCGGATCGAATATCGTGATGGAAGGCCAGCCGCCATTGCCGACGCCGAAATGGCGCCGATCCTCGGATCCGACGGCAAGCCATTGGCGTCACACGGCTGGTACGACGTTGAGTCCCTCACCGAACGTGACGGCATCGTTTTCATCGGGATCGAACGCGTAGAGCAGATTGTACGATTCGATTATCGCCGTGATGGTCTGCTTGCACGCGGCCGCGCAATCAATGTGCCTGCCGAATTCAAGACATTCACCTACAACAAGAGCCTGGAATGTCTGACGGCGCCGCTCGAAGGCGCGCTCGCGGGTGGGTTGATTGCCATAACCGAGCACAGCCTCGACAATGCCGGGAATCTGCGTTCGTTTGTGCTGGGCGGCGAACATGCCACGCGCTTCAGCGCCAAGCGCAGTGACGACTATGACGTGAGCGATTGCACGATCCTTTCCGGGAACGATCTTCTGCTTCTTGAACGCCGCTATTCGCCGGCGCGAGGCGTTGCCATGCGCATTCGCCGCATTCCGCTGGCGGATGTGAAAGCCGACGCGATCATTGATGGCCCTGCGATGATCGAGGCTGATCTCGGCTACCAGATCGACAACATGGAGGGCATTGCCGTCCATCGCAATGCAGCGGGCGAGACGATCATCACGTTGGTATCAGACGATAATTTCTCGGTGATCCAGCGCAGCTTGCTGCTGCAGTTTGCGCTGGTGGGCGATTGAACGCTCATGTCCATTCAGTCATCACGGGGCAAGCCCCGCGAAGACAACCCACAATTCCACACTCTTTGATTAGCCCGCCGCGCCTTCGCGTTTTTTCACGATCTGGCGCTTGATTTCCAGCACCCGCGGCGCAAGCTGGTCATCCTTGGCCTTGAGCAGAAACGCATCTAGCCCGCCACGATGGTCGACAGTCTTGAGGGCATTGGCCGAAACACGCAGCCGAATCCGGCGACCCAGCGTGTCCGAAATCAGCGTGACGTTCCTCAGATTCGGGAGGAACCGCCTCTTGGTCTTGATGTTGGAGTGGCTCACCTTGTGGCCGACCAGTGGTTTCTTACCGGTCAGGTCGCAACGCCATGACATGGCTCATTCCTCAAAAAATCACCGCGCACAGGCGCCGGCTCGGGTCAAGCTTCTGGGCTAGGACGGCCGGACGTATAGAGAGCAGCGCTAAAAGCGTCAAGCCGAGCATTTCGAAGCAAAATAAAGACTTTCTGAGCAACGGGGCGGACGAACACAGATTCGACCCAATCCGCGTCGACGAGATGACCTCCGTGCCGCCTGTCACTCGTTAACTGTGCTGGTGCAGTCCAGCGCGTGAAGAACTCTCGGATGTTGGACCGCGCTACGGATGATATGCTTGCTGGCCGCGGAACGTCGGCTTGTGACGCCGCGCGGAAGGATCGGGTTTTGCGACACGTTGCACAATTCTTCCTGCTCGCATCGGGCGTGCTGGCCGTGGTCGCAATTGCTTCGGTTGTTCCGGCCAGTGCGCAGGGCCGCCTTGAAGCCCACTATTCGGCAACGCTCGCCGGCATCCCGATTGGAAAAGGCAGCTGGGCTATTGACGTTTCCGACACGCAGTACACCGCCTCCGTCA
The DNA here is from genome assembly GCA_035691545.1 of Pseudolabrys sp. Classification (GTDB taxonomy): domain Bacteria; phylum Pseudomonadota; class Alphaproteobacteria; order Rhizobiales; family Xanthobacteraceae; genus Pseudolabrys. The sequence continues at coordinate 13,850 of DASSIT010000059.1, forward strand.
ATGGCGCGACGTCCGGGTTATTGCGCGCATTTACCGGCGGAGAAGGCAATGCCACAGCGCATAGTACGTTGAACGGGGGACGGGTCTTGTCCTCGACATACGTGGCGACCATCAGCAGCCGCAAGAAAACCGATTCGATCCAGATCACGATCAACAATGGCGATGTGAAAGAACTCAAGGTCGATCCGCCGCAGGATGCTGATCCTGAGCGCGTGCCGATCACCGAAGCGCACCAACACGGAGTTCTTGATCCGATGACGGCGTCGATTGTGCGCGTGCCTGGGAATGGGGACGTGCTCTCGCCAGAGGCTTGCCATCGCACCCTGGCGGTCTTCGACGGTCGGTTGCGCTACGACTTGCAATTCACTTTTAAGCGGATGGACAAGGTCAAGGCCGCCAAGGGCTATGCCGGACCCGTCGTGGTTTGCGCGGCCTATTTCTCGCCGGTCGCCGGCTATATTCCATCACGCGCATCGATCAAATACCTCTCCAAGCAGCGCGAGATGGAAGTATGGCTTGCGCCGGTTGCCGGCACGCGCGTTTTGGTGCCATTCCGCGCGCAGGGGCCTACGCCAATCGGACAGGCGGTGCTCCAGGCATCCGAATTCACCTCGGTTCCGGTTCCGAACCGGGCGTCAGTCACTGGTACGAAGACGCAGTGACGCCAAATCGTCCTTGACTCTTCTGCTGCGAGCGTGTCTGCCGCGCTGTTAACGTTTGAGAGGACAAAATCGCGCTTGAATCAGATCCGCGCTACTCCATCTTGTAGCTGCAGGTGAAACACTTGCCAGATGTCGCCGTGAACGAATCCATACAGGCCCCGAGTCAGCGATTCGGGCGCGATTCGTTCCAGAGTCGTTCTAATGCTTAACCACGCCCGTGTTGACCGTCGCATTGTGATACAGGCAGACCCTGCGGCGGAGCTTATTGTCGGCTCTGACGCCGGTCTGGACGCGTAATGGCCATTACTTTTTCCCCGCAGCCTGCCCGAGCATCCCGCGCCCGAGGCGCAGGCGTGACTGCGGTTCTCGGGCCCACCAATACGGGCAAAACCCATCTCGCCATCGAGCGCATGCTGGCCCATTCCTCAGGCATGATCGGGCTGCCGCTGCGGTTGCTCGCGCGCGAGGTCTACAACAAGGTTGCCGATCGGGTGGGCCAGAATGCGGTCGCGCTCATCACCGGCGAGGAGAAGATCAAACCGCCGAATCCGCGGTTCTGGGTATCGACCGTCGAGGCAATGCCGCGCGATCTAGATGTCGCGTTTCTGGCGATCGATGAGGTCCAACTCGGCGCCGATTTCGAGCGTGGGCACGTCTTTACCGATCGCATGCTCAACGCGCGCGCCCGCGAAGAAACCTTGGTGCTGGGGGCGGCCACGGTGCGTCCGATGGTCGAAAGACTGCTGCCGGGCGCGCACGTGATCAGCAGACCCCGGCTGTCGACGCTCACCTACGCCGGAGAGAAAAAACTCACGCGGCTGCCTCCGCGATCGGCAATCGTGGCATTTTCCGCCGATGAAGTTTACGCGATCGCCGAGTTGATCCGCCGTCAGCGCGGGGGCGCCGCGGTCGTACTCGGAGCGCTCTCTCCGCGCACGCGCAATGCGCAAGTAGAGCTGTACCAGTCGGGCGACGTCGACTACCTCGTGGCGACCGATGCGATCGGGATGGGGCTCAATCTCGATCTCAACCACGTCGCTTTTGCCTCAGATCGCAAGTTCGACGGCTATCAGTTCCGCAAGCTCAACCCCGCCGAACTGGCGCAGATTGCAGGCCGCGCCGGGCGCGCGACACGCGACGGCACCTTTGGCACGACGGGACGGTGCGATCCCTTCGAACTGGATTTGGTGCGAGCGCTCGAAAGTCACACATTCGAGCCGATCCGGCTCCTGCAGTGGCGCAATGCCGATCTGGATTTTGCGTCGATCGGCGCATTGCAGGCTTCGCTTGCCGCGACGCCGAATGAACAGGGGTTAACGCGCGCGCCGACCGGCGAGGACATTCTGGTCCTGGAACATGCCGCTCGCGACGAAGACGTGCGCGGACTTGCACGCACCGCGGCGGATATTTCGCGTTTATGGGAGATCTGCCAGGTTCCCGACTATCGCAAAATCGCGCCCGCAACACATGCCGAATTGGTCGTAACCCTCTATGGATTTCTGATGCGAGAGGGTAACATCCCTACGGATTGGTTCGCTCGCCAGGTTTCTCTTGCCGACCGAACCGAGGGCGACATCGACACTCTCTCCAACCGGATCGCGCATGTCAGGACCTGGACTTACGTTGCCAACCGGCCCGATTGGCTTGCCGATCCGGAGCATTGGCAAGGTGTCACGCGCGCCGTCGAAGACAAACTATCGGATGCGTTGCATGAGCGCTTGGCGGAACGTTTCGTCGACCGGCGCACCAGCGTGTTAATGCGGCGGCTCCGAGAAAACGCAATGCTTGAAACCGAAATTGGAAAGTCTGGCGAGGTCAAGATCGAAGGCCACGTCATCGGACGGCTGGATGGATTCATGTTTGCGCCGGATGCATCGGCCGCGGGGTCCGAGGCCAAGGCGCTCAACGCCGCCGCGCAGAAGGCGCTTGCCGGCGAGATAGAAACGCGCGCGACAAAACTCTCACAGGCGTCGAATGATCAAATCGTGCTGGCGGCTGACGGTGCCTTGCGCTGGACTGGCGATCTCGTCGGCAAGCTGATTGCCGGCGACGATACCCTGCGTCCGCGGGTCCGTGTCATCGCCGACGACCATCTGACCGGACCGGCCCGCGAACTCGTGCAGAACAGGCTGGATCTCTGGCTCAAGACACACATCGAGAAATTGCTTGCCCCGATTTTTTCGCTCGCGGCGGCGGAAGATATCACAGGAATGGCGCGCGGTGTCGCGTTCCAGCTGGTTGAATCCCTGGGCGTGCTTGAGCGCCAAAAAGTTGCGGAGGAGGTCAAAGGCCTCGACCAGCCCGCGCGCGCGACATTGCGCAAATACGGCGTGCGCTTCGGCGCCTATCACATCTACCTGCCGGCGCTGCTCAAACCCGCGCCGCGCTCGCTGGCGACGCAATTGTGGGCCATCAAGCACGAGAGCCCCGATGCGAAAGGCGTCGGCGATCTCCTGCATCTCGCCGCCAGCGGAAGAACGTCAATTCCCGTCGACCCCGAGACACCCAAAGCGCTCTACCGTACTGCGGGCTATCGCATTTGCGGCGAGCGCGCCGTGCGCGTTGATATTCTCGAACGGCTTGCCGACCTCATTCGTCCGGCCTTGTCGTGGCGCGAGGGCGCGCCGGGGCCGAAACCTGACGGTGTATTCGACGGCCGCAGCTTTCTTGTCACCGGCGCAATGACGTCCCTCACCGGCGCATCGGGAGAGGACTTCGCTTCGATCCTGCGATCGCTCGGCTATCGAATGGACCGCAAGCCGAAGCCGGCCGAAGTGCCCGCACCGGCCGCCGTCGCATCATTAGCGGCGGAGGCGGGAGGACAGCCGGCAGCAGGCGGAGATGTGGTCGCGTCGGCAGCGGCACCGACAGAGACTGCGCCGCCAGGATCCGCGCCTGTCGAAAATAATTCGAGCGCGCCGGCTGCTGAGGCACCGTCACGCTCTTTGCTGCCCGAGCCCGAATTCGTCGCGCCCGATGCGGCGGTGCCGGTGCAAGAAGCCGCGGCAGCTGCGAGCGGTACCGAAAACGTTGCTGTGCAAGTCACCGTCCCGATTGAGGCCAGAGCGGCCGAGGGGCCGGCTTTCATTGAAGTGTGGCGTCCAGCCGGCCGCTCCGAGCGCAGGCCGCACCGGCCGCGCCGGCAATCTCGTCCGCAGGAGCAGACCGTGGCGACCGTTTCCGCGATTGCAGCCCCACCGCCAGAAGGAGCGGCCGCATCGGGGGCCGTCGCGCCGGATGATGTGCAGCCGTCGCACAGCCCGCAGCGGCCGCGCCATGAGCGCGGCGACCGCCCGGATCGCGAGAAGCGCCAAGACCGCGTCCAACGTCAGCAACGGTCAGAGCGGCAAGTCAATCGCAACGAACGGCAGGACCGGGGTCCGCGCCGCGAGCGCCCGCGTCGCGACCGTGAGGATCGGATCGATCGTGCCGAACGCGAGCAGTATTATGCCAAGCCGTTTGGCAGCGGGTCCGGCGGACGTGACAAGCAGCCGGATCCCAATTCTCCGTTCGCCAAGCTCGCTGCGCTCAAGCAGCAGCTTGAACAGGGCGCCAAAGAACCGTCTTGAGCAAAGAGTCCGTACAGCGCGACCGTCAACGCATCGATAAGTGGCTCTGGCATGCGCGCGTGGTGCGCACGCGCACCGCCGCCGCCGCTCTCGCCACCGCCGGCTTTGTGCGGGTGAACGGGAAGCGCATGACGTGCGCAAGCCACTCCGTACGAATTGGCGACGTGGTGACCGTTGCTCTCGATCGCTCGGTGCGGGTGGTGCGGATTGAGCGGCTTTGCGAGAGGCGGGGCGGCGCGGAGGCGGCACGGGCGCTTTACCGTGATTTGACAACGAGTTCCGGGACCGGGGCCTGCACCTTTTCGGGCGGTGATCATAAGGTTTCGGCGCCGGCGCGGTAAGCCAGCCGTAACGCGTGGCGCGCACACCGGTTGCGACCTATCTGTCCTTACGTTAGGCAGCCTTCAGGAGTAGCCGTCCGGAGCGGGGAATGACCTACGTCGTCGTCGAAAACTGCATTAAATGCAAATACATGGACTGCGTGGAGGTCTGTCCGGTGGACTGCTTCTACGAAGGAGAAAACATGCTCGTCATCCATCCGGATGAGTGCATTGATTGTGGCGTGTGCGAACCGGAATGCCCCGCCGAGGCAATCAAGCCGGATACTGAGGCCGGCCTCGAAAAGTGGCTTGAATTGATCGCTGAATACGCCAAGACCTGGGCCAACATCACGGTCAAAAAGGAAGCTCCAGCCGATGCCAAGGATTGGGACGGTGTCCCGGACAAGTTCAAGCGCTTCTTTTCGCAGAAATCCGGAACCGGTGACTGACGGTTTGGAACGGGATTTCTTGGAACTGGGGTTCTTGGAACTGGGCTTGGACTTGGGGCGAGCGGCCGGTTTGCTGCGGCGCGATGTCACTCCAGCTGGAAGTGTTAACCGATTCGCGAAAATGACGAATTTGTTGCCTCGGAACGGGGGTAGCGCCCCTCATAAGGCTTTGATTCCGCCTAAAAATGTGCTATATATGTAAAAAATGGACAGGAACGACGTAGCCACCGTTACGCTCCCCATTCGGGAGCCTTATTTTTCGGTGGTAAGGTTCCCGAGTTCCCAACTTAGAGGGCGTGCGATCCACGCGTGAGCAGTGGCAGGAAAAACGCGTCATAAATCAAAGAAAGGCTCCGCCGGCATGAGCCGAGGGCCGAAAAAGTCTGCCGTCGTTCGGCGGACCTCCCAC
>DASSIT010000060.1:0-41533 GCA_035691545.1 Pseudolabrys sp.
AATGCCGCAAAAAACTGGCACCAGAAAAGCGGCGCAAATCTTCTCGAGCTGATCAGAGGCGGCTGCATACCTCCGCATTATTGCAAAGTTCCCCGGCGCGCGGGTGCCTTACAAAGGTGGGTGCCTGGCAAAAAAATGGGGCGGCCTTTCGGCCGCCAGATCTGTTTTCCCGGCACGTCGATCAGGGCCGGACACGGTCCTCGTAGGATTCCACGACCATTGCGCCAAATGCGAAGCCGAGGGCGATGCCAATCGAAACGCAGAAGAGCGTAATCCACATGGCGTGCCTCCAATAGCTGTTAATGCAACAACGTGAGGTCTGGCGGAGGCAACGCATCAGAATGGCGGTGGTTCCCGCCAATCCACAGTAAAGAAATGCCCGGAAACAAAGGCCTATTGCGACGGTATGAAATTACAGGGGCGCGGACCCTGAGCCGCGCATGGAGGTCTGCAGGTCGGCGAGGAGAAGGCGCAGGCCGACCTCGCGAAATTCAAGATAGATCCGGCGCAGCCAGCGCTGCAATTCGATATGGGCATCGACGGGAATGTCGACGGCATTGCCCATGTCAGGGCCCGCGAATGAGAATGGCGGGTTGTCGATATATTTCCGCAAGCCCGGTGCCAGCACCGGCAGCCGTACTGACGGTGCGCCGACGGCCGCGACCGGGTACTTGTCGCGGTGCTGTGAAGACCCGAGTATTTCGTTGTGCACGGGTACCAGCAATGCTTGCGTGAAACGATGGCGCAGGCTGCGATAGGCCGCGACCGATGTCTGGTCGGGCGTCACCATGAAAAGCATCGCAACGGCAATCGATCGCCGCCGCGCCTCTTCGACAAAATCGATTTGATGCGCCAGCGCGACGAAGGACTCATAGGAGTCGTGCCCGAGGTCGACGATTTTCGTCGTGCCGTCGCCGGCAACCAGCCGATCGAACAGTGCCATCTGCCCGTTGACGTCGCGAATGTTCGCCGCAATCGTCTGCTCGGGCAGGAACTGGCTCAGGGTCCGTTCGCCGGAATTCACGTCGAAGGCGGAAACGGCGCGATTCTCGTGCCGCTGAAAATCAGTGAGCAGCCGCGCCAATAGCGTTTTGCCAACGCGAGGGCGAGGCGATGCAACAATGGTGACCGAATTGAGGAATGACATCACCTGACCGGACACCGCGCGCGAAACGCGGCCTGAATGGAATGCTAGCCGGCAACCTGACGGACGTTGCTTTCCATCTTCGGTGAAACGAGATCGACCAACTTCACCTTATCGTATTCGCCCCAGACATTGCCCAGCCAGTGGCGCACGTAGCCGCGAAGAACGAACGAGTAGTTCGCCGCTTCACCCTTTGCGCCCTTGTTGCCGACAAACGAAACGAACGGAACGCTGGCCACTTCCACCTGCTCATACGCCATTTCGTTGAGCTTCGGGATGGTGATCTCTTCCGCCCCTTTGATCTTCTTGAAGTAGGAATTGTAGGTGGCCGGATCCCATTCGAAGAACGTCGTGTTGTTGACGAAGTTCTTCACCAGGAAATAGTTGGCGTCGCCGACAACTCGTGCTGTCTCGGCGATTTCCTCAAGCGAGGCAATCGACGGACCGAGGATGTGAAATACCGCGAAGGTAATCTGTCCCTTCTTGGCGGACTCAAGAAACCCGATTTCGGTGAGCGCCTGTAACGTCGACGACAGCAGTCCGGCGCGCACGTCAATCACGGTCACCTTGGCGTCGGCGCTGCCGAGCGTGTCGAAGATCTTCATCTGATCGGAGACCGACGTGACATCGACGACTTCGGTCAGCTCCGGATGAAATCGTTTGAGCGTGCCGCGCGGGGACTCGGTATCGAAGGCGCGGGTTGGCGTCTGATGCGCGCCAAAATAATCGATCAAGGTGCGCGCGACGGTAGTCTTGCCGACGCCTCCCTTGTCGGCGCCAACGAGAATGACAGCGGGTCTGGCCATGGGGCTACTCTACAGACGAAGTGACTGATCCGATTGCCTAATATCTTACGTTATCGGCGCGGGAGAATGACAGGTTTAATTCGGCTAGCCTTCGGCCGCGCCCCCGCCGCCGGTCCGAGCCGTGCGCCGCAATCATAAATTACTGCATCATTTCAAGCAATTGGAACAATGCTGGACCGGGCGAGACTTAACCTTCCGCAGTGAAATTGTGACGCCTCAGTCCGTTCGAACTGGTGCCGGCGGAGGGATTTGAACCCCCGACCACCCGCTTACGAAGCGGATGCTCTACCGCTGAGCTACGCCGGCTTGAGTTGGGCCACTGATATCGGCGCACATCACGCTTGGCAAGCAATCAGCGAAACAGCTTGCGCAGGCGTCGCCAGCCTTCGCTGGCCTGTACTGTCGTCGTTTCCGCCACTGGATCGCTCTCGAGATCGGCGTCCAGCCCGGGATCGTCCGGAATATGCACCAACGGAATGACAGGCTCGATGGGTCTTGGCTTTGACGCAACCTTGGCTTTAGCGGCCTTGCGCGGCGGTATTTCGGGTGGAGCGTCGGCCTTGGCTTCAGTCTTGGCTTCAGTCTTGGCTTCAGCCTTGGTTTCAGCCTTGGTTTCCGGAGCTCTTGCTTCCGGCGACACGTCGGCTGCCGGTGCCGCCGGGGGCGGACTCACTTCGATCACAGGCCGGCTGACGCCGATCTCCGCCAATGGAACTTTCCATGTGAAGCCGTCGAGGCGTCCGCTCGGCGAGACCGGGAGCCAGCGATCCGATACCACACCGTCGGCGGTCCATGCCGGGTCGCCGGACGCGCGCATCGCGCGCGCCATCCATTCGCGCACGCGGCCCTGATCGCCGTGTTCCGCTTCCTCGATGTCTGCCATGAGCGTTGCAACGCGCCGTGTCGGCGCCGACAAATAGGGAGCGAGCGCCGTTCGTGCGGTCGCGAATTCACGCGCATCAAGCGCTGCGCGCGCCACGGCCAGCGCACCTTCGAGCTGGCCGGGGACCTTGTCGGCAAGTTTCTGCATGCGCGCAAGGCGCTCGCGCGCGCTGTCGCCGAGCCTGAGCCCGGCATAGCTTTCAGCAATGTCCGGGTGCGGATTGATCGTCCAGGCTGCTTCCAGAATCTTTCGCGCCTTGCGTATATCGCCCGCTTCCGAGAGCCGTCTTCCGGCAAGCGCCGCGGCCGGGACCAGATCGGGCGCAAGCTTGACCGATTCGAGTATCAGCGCACGCGTGGCATCGCGATCGATATCCGCAAGTGCCTGTGCGCGAGCAACAAGCAGGACCGCACGCTTGCGGCGATAGTCGGCCTTCTCCAGCGAAGCTTTCATGTGCTCGAGCGCGTCCAGTGCACCCGCCCAGTCATGGGCGTTGCAGCGGTAGTCGAGGACAGCCTGGCCGGCCCAGACCACACCGGGCCGCGCCTTGATTGCCTCTTCGGCGGCGAGGCGAGCGGCATCGGCATCGTTGCGTCGCCTCGCCTCAATATAGAGACCACGAAGCCCGAGAACCTTGGTGTCATCACGTGCGGTCATGTCCCGGAATGCGCGTTCCGCCGTGCCGCTGTCGCCCGCCATCTGCGCAGACTGTGCTGTCAACAACAATGCCAGTGGATCGCCGGGCGACAATCGCGCCGCTTCGTCGGCGGACTTGCGCGCGGCGCGCAGATCCCCCGCACCGATCGCAATCAGCCCGCGGCTGATCGCCAGATAGCCTTTGACCGCGCGGCGATGCCGGAAAAACAGCGACACCTGTTCCGGCGACCGCAGGACGGCGCGCAAGATCGACCATAATGCAATGAGCGCGAAAACAAGGACGAAGATCGCGAGCCCCGCCACCATCACCGACGTCTCGATGCGGTAGCCCATCCACGTCACGGCGACGTCACCGGGACGATCGGCAAGCCAAGCGACGCCTGCAGCAATAATTCCAACTGAAATCAGGAACAGGACGATTCTGATCATCCTGCCCTCACCTCTTGCCGAGCGCGCGCGTGGCCGCAGCAGCGAGTTGATCCACGGCAGCAAGCGCAGCTTGCCGGGCGCGCGCGCGTTCGATCCAATCCTGCGCGGGAGCGCGCGTCGTTGCGTCGAGCTTGCCGAGATCGGCAAGCGCGCCGTTGATGTTGGCGTGCGCAACATCGATTTCCAACCGGGTCAGCACGGCCGTGGCTTCGTTGCCGGGCGGCGCATTCACCGGATGGATGCGCACGAGCTTTTCGGCATTTGCTTCCAGCCGCTCCAAAAAGCCGCCGGCAGGCGCCTGGACACCGGAAGCCTTCACGAGGGACGGAATCAATGCGCTGAGTTCCCGTACCATTGATGCCGGTGTCGGCATGCCGCTCGCTGCGAACGGCGCAAGCGCCGTCAGGAACTTCTCGTCCGCACCGAGAGATTTTGCTTCATTGAGTTCGGCGGAAAACGGCGCGCCGCGTGCCGCCGCTTCACGCAAGGCTGCCGCGATTACCGCCAGCCGCGCGGGACGATCCGCCGGACCGCCCTTGGCCGCCTGTTCCAGCGCGGCAAGACGTTTTTGCACGGTGTCGAGGTCAGCCGGAGACAGCCCGGCCGACGTGTTGCGTGTCAGTTTCTGCATTCCGTTGCGCAATTCGGTCACCGCCTTGTCCGACGCATCGGCGCGGGCATGCGCATCGGCGGCTGTCGCTGCCACTTCGTCGCTGCGTTTGTTGAGCGCCGCCAGTGCAATGCCGAGCGACTTCATCGCATTGTCGGCCGCCGTCGCCCGTTCCGAAATCGCTTTGTCATTCTCCGGCAGCTTCACGATCGTAGCCTCGAGCCTGGCAACGCGCTGGTTCAAGGCCGCGACAGCGGCAGGGTCTGCGCCGATTGTTTCGGCATAGCGGGAAGGCACAAATCCGGAAAGCCAAAGGCCGAACAGCACGATTGCGACAATCGCGGCGCCGGCGACTCCTCCGGCAAACACCTGGCGCGCGGCAGGCCAATCCCATCGCCATCCGTGCTGCCGTTGTGCGACACCCGACTCGACCGTTTCAGGCTCGGCGGTTTCAGGCTCGGCGCTATGGGAACGATCCTCCGAGGAATGCTGTTGCGGCGTGGGCCCTGCGGATTCGTCCGCCTTGGGAGCCGCGGATTGCGTCAAAACGTCCTTCGCTGTCAGGTCAATGGTCGGAGCCTGACGCTTGCGGCTGCGGGCCCTGTCGGCAGGATCCGGCGTCGTGCCTTTGTCGGCCATGCGCGTTTCCTTTGGCGAATCGGCTCAACCCCGCAGGGAGGAAATAACGCAAATGGCGTTCTTGCGCCAACAATCAAGCCGTGGGCGCCCCTAATAGGGCGATCAGCGCAGCTTCTTCGGGCCGTGCCGCGATCGCGATCCGGTCCGCACCGGCGAGCGGTCCGGCCACCTGCGCCGAAAGGCAGAAATGCCGTACCGATAGCGCCGCCTGCGCCACCCCGGCGGTGTTGGCGCCGGCGACATAACTTTCGGCGCTGCGGCGGGAAAAATGCAGGACGGCATCGACGTCGCCCGCCCCGAGCGCTGCAATCAGCGCCGCAGAAAATGGCGCGGTTACCGTACGATAGACCACGCGCAACTCGGCAGGGACGCCATACACCGACAATTCTGCAATGAGGTCGGCCGCGCGATCCTCGCCGGCGAGATAAAGAAGCGGCGCATTGGCGGTCGCCCTATGCGCGGCGATGAGGCGCACGAGGTCTCGGACCTCGCCATCCGCTGAAGTGACGTCCGTGAAGGCCGCATCTCGCGCCGCGACGGCACTTCGCCGGCCGACCGCAAACAGCGGGAGCTTCTTCAGAATGGAGAGCGCGGAATTTTCTGCGACTGCCGCTATTGCGTTTGCGCTCGTGATGACGACAGCGCTCCAGGTCCCGCCAAGGTCGGTGACAACCGGCTCGAGGGTCATCAGCGGCGCGACCAAAACGTCATGACCGAGCGCGCGCAACGCACGGGCGGTGCGTTCGGCGGAGTCTCGCGGGCGGGTGACGACAACACGCATGAGTCAATCGAAAAATCCGGGCCCGGCACGGTGCTTGAGCTCGCGTCCGGCCTCGGTACCGATGGTAGCGGTATCCTTGCGGCTGCCGGTGCCCGCGATGTCGTGCGCGGCGCTGCCGTCAGGACGCACAATCAATCCGCGGAACTGCACCGTATCGCCGGAGACAGTAGCGTGTCCTGCAATCGGCGTCTTGCAGGAGCCGTCGAGCGCGGCAAGAAAGGCCCGCTCGCAGGCGACCGCAACCGATGTGTCGGCGTGATCGATGCGCGCAAGCATGCCGCAAATACGCGCGTCGCCCTCACGGGCTTCGATGCCGATCGCTCCCTGCCCGGCCGCGGGCAAGAATTCTTCCACACTCATTACTTTGGTGGCATGCTCCACGAGACCGAGGCGCCTCAATCCGGCGAGCGCAAGCAGCGTGGCATCGACTTCGCCGGCTTCAAGCTTGCGCAAGCGCGTTTCGACATTGCCGCGCAGCGGCATCACGCGCAGGTCCCGCCGCATACGCATCGCAATTGCCTGCCGCCGCAGCGATGCCGTCCCAAGGGTCGCGCCGGGCGGCAGCTGTTCGAGCGAGTGCGCCTTGCGGCTGATAAAAACATCACGCGGGTCCTCGCGCTCGAGACAGGCAGCGAGCACGAGTCCCGCGGGCAGCACAGTCGGCATGTCTTTTGCCGAATGCACCGCCAGGTCGATCCGCCGGTCCAGCAGCGCCTCCTCGATTTCCTTGGTGAACAGGCCCTTGCCACCCTCGTCCCCCAGTGATCGATCCTGGATCGTGTCACCGGTGGTGCGAATCGTAACGAGCTCGATCGAATCCTCGGCGGCCCCCAGCGCCGCGGCCAGCCGCGCCCGCACGGCGCGCGCCTGCACCAGGGCAAGCGGGCTGCCGCGCGTGCCGACGCGCAAGGGGCCTGTGGATTGCGCCATATATCCTCGCAATGCTAGGCCGGACCGGGGTCGGCCTCGCCGTCAGAACTAGCTATTATTTGAGCCGTCGTCACCTCGCCTGACGCGAAGCGCCGGGGAAAATGAGGAATCATGATCGTCCTCGGCATTGAAACGACCTGCGACGAAACCGCGGCGGCGGTCGTCGAGCGTTTCGAGGATGGCCGCGGAAATATTTTATCAAATGTCGTCTACTCGCAGGTACGCGAGCATGCCGCGTTTGGTGGCGTGGTGCCGGAAATCGCAGCCCGCGCGCATGTCGAAGCACTGGATGGAATCATCGCCAAGGCCATGGCGCAGGCATCGTGCGGTTTTGATGCAATCGACGGTTTCGCCGCCGCCGCCGGGCCAGGGCTCATCGGCGGCGTCATCGTCGGGCTGACCACAGCCAAGGCGCTCGCGCTCGTAAAGCAAAAACCGCTGATCGCGGTCAATCATCTGGAGGCGCACGCACTCACCGCGCGGCTGACCGACAATACCCCGTTTCCCTATTGCCTGTTTCTCGCTTCGGGCGGCCACACCCAGGTGGTGGCCGTGCGCGGTGTCGGCGACTACGTTCGGCTCGGCACGACGCAGGATGACGCAATCGGCGAGGCTTTCGACAAGACCGCGAAGTTGCTTGGCCTCGGCTATCCCGGAGGCCCGGCGGTCGAGCGGGAAGCGATGCGGGGCAGTCCCACCCGCTTTGCCTTGCCGCGACCGATGCATGGCCGCAAGGACGCCGATTTCTCGCTATCGGGCCTGAAAACCGCCTTGCGGCTGGAGGCCGAGAAAATCGCGCCGCTCAGTGACCAGGACGTCGCCGACCTCTGCGCCGGATTCCAGCAAGCCATTGTCGACGTCGTCTATGATCGTCTCCGCGCCGGCTTGCGGCTGTTTCGTGAGGGCTTTGGCACCCCAAGCGCGCTCGTCGCGGCAGGCGGCGTTGCTGCCAACGCATCAATCCGCAAGGTGCTCAATCGCCTGGCCTTCGAGGTCGGCACCACGCTGGTCGCGCCCCCGCTGGATTTGTGCACCGACAACGGCGCCATGATCGCCTGGGCCGGATGCGAACGGCTGGCACTCGGCTATACGGATTCGCTCGATACCGCTCCGCGCGCACGCTGGCCGCTCGACGAGATCGCAGCCGCCGAAGGCGCCTTGCGGCGAACGGCGGCGTATAAGTGACCTAGCGGGATAGGCAACGATCATGAGCTTCCAACGCATCGCAGTGCTCGGCGGCGGCGCCTGGGGAACCGCTTTGGCGCTCACCTGCGCTCGCGCCGGGCGCGATGTGACGCTGTGGGAATTCGATGTGGGCAATGCCGAGCAACTATCGAGCAAGCGAGAGAGCCGGTACCTCCCGGGCGTAAAGCTGGCCGAAACCATCAAGGTCACGCGTGAGCTCGACGATGCCGCGCGCGCAGAGGCAATTCTGCTTGTGGTGCCGGCACAGGCGATGCGATCGGTCATCAGCGCGGTCGCAAAGCTGACGACCGATGCGACGCCGCTTGTCGCTTGCGCCAAGGGGATCGAGCGCGGCACGCGCAGATTCATGACCGAGATCATTGCCGAATGCGCGCCAAAGGCGGTCCCCGCCATTCTCTCGGGACCAAGCTTCGCCGCCGACGTGGCGCGCGGACTGCCGACGGCAGTCACCGTCGCGGCGACTGACGCCAAGGCTGCGGTCGCGCTCGCGCACGCGATCAATGCGGGCGCGTTTCGCCCCTATCATTCGACCGACGTGCGCGGCGTCGAGCTCGGCGGCGCAACGAAGAATGTCCTCGCCATCGCAGCCGGCATTGTGACCGGCCGCGGACTTGGCGCGAGTGCGTCGGCCGCGCTTACAACGCGTGGCTTCGCGGAACTCGTGCGCTTCGGCAAGGCCTGCGGCGCCAGGACCGAAACCATGATGGGATTATCGGGACTAGGCGATCTCGTGCTGACGTGTTCGACGCCGCAGTCACGCAATTTTTCTTGCGGCATTGCCTTGGGCAAGGGCGAGAAGCCCGATACGGCGGCGCATGGCACCCTAGCGGAAGGCGTCTTCACCGCACCGGTATTGCTGGAGATGGCGCGCGAAAGGAAGGTCGAAATGCCGATCTCCGCCGCCGTCGCCGCAGTGCTTTCGGGAAAAACGAGCGTGGACGAAGCAATTGAGTCGCTGCTTACGCGGCCTCTCAAATCGGAAGAGTGACATGGCGTACTGGCTGATGAAATCGGAGCCCGATTCCTGGTCGTGGGACCAGCAAGCCGCCAAAGGCGCAAAGGGCGAGACCTGGACCGGAGTGCGCAATCACCAGGCCAAACTGAATCTGATGAAAATGAAGAAGGGCGACCGCGCGTTCTTCTACCACTCAAATACAGGCAAGGAGATTGTCGGTATCGTTGAGATCATGCGTGAAGCATATCCCGACCCGACCGCCAAGGCGGGCGAGCCGTGGGTTGCGGTCGAAGTGAAAGCGGTCGCGCCGCTGGCGAAGCCTGTATCGATCGAGGCAATCAAGACCGAGCCGAAACTCAAGGCGATGGTCTTGATCAACAACACCCGTCTTTCGGTTCAGCCTGTCACCGAGAATGAATGGAAGGTCGTGTACAAAATGGGCGGCCTGAAATAAGGAGGTCTCCGCATGGCACAACTGCAAAACCTGCACGCGGTGCCGATCGTTCTTGCCGCCGTCGCGGCCTGGTTCTTCGGCGCGATCTATTATGGCCTGCTCTGCCGAAAATGGATGGCGGCGCAGGGCAAGACCGTCGAGCAATCCAGGGCAGAGAACGCCGGCAGGTCCGCCGCCGCCAAAGTCGCGCCCTTCATCCTCTCCTTCATTGCCGAAATCGGGATGGCCGCGGTCCTGTCCGGCATCCTGTTTCACATCGGGATCTATACGGTGCGCGCCGGCGCCTTCTCCGGCATCATGTGCTGGCTCGGCTTCGTGCTGACCACGGTCGTCGTCAACAACGCCTATACCTTCCGCAAGGGCGCGCTGACCGCCATCGATGCCGGCCATTGGCTCGGCGTGCTGGTGATCATCGGCGCAATCCTCGGCGCGTGGGGCGCCTGAACTGCGCCCAAAATAGGACATTCCGCGCCTTGTGGGGCGTGCGAGCGGCATCGCATAATAGACCCAACAAGGAAATGTCGCGGAGGCCCCTGGCGTTAACGGCGGGCGGGAGGAAGTACTGATGTCCGAGAAAATCTACGATGTGCCCGTCGAATGGCGCAAGCGCGCCTTCATCGACGACGCAAAATACCAGGAAATGTATGCACGTTCGATCAAGGACCCGAACGGCTTCTGGGCCGAGCAGGCCAAGCGCATCGACTGGATCAAGCCGTTCAGCAAGGTCAAGAACACCTCCTACGACCCGCACCATGTCTCGATCAAATGGTTCGAGGATGGAACGCTCAACGCCTGCTACAACTGCGTCGACCGCCATCTCGCCAAGCGCGGTGATCAGACCGCAATCATCTGGGAAGGTGACGATCCCAAGGACGACAAGAAGCTTACCTACAAGCAGCTGCATGCCGAGGTCTGCCGCTTCGCCAACGTGCTGAAGGCGCGCGGCGTCAAGAAAGGCGACCGCGTCACCATCTACCTGCCGATGATCCCGGAGGCGGCGATCTCGATCCTCGCCTGCGCCCGTATCGGCGCGATTCATTCCGTGATCTTCGGCGGCTTCTCGCCCGACTCGATTGCCGGACGTATCGAAGACTGCAAATCCGTCTGCGTCGTCACCGCCGACGAAGGCGTCCGCGGCGGTCGAAAGATTCCGCTCAAGGCAAACGTGGATGCAGCCTGCGACAAGGTCGGCGGCGTCACCTCGATCATCGTCGTCAAGCGTACCAAAGCAGCCGTCAACATGAAGAGCGGCCGCGACGTCTATTACGACGACATTGCCAAGACCGTGCCTGCCGACTGCCCGTGCGAGGAGATGGGAGCGGAAGATCCGCTTTTTATCCTTTACACATCCGGCTCGACCGGCAAGCCCAAGGGCGTGCTGCACACCACTGCAGGCTATCTTCTCTACACGTCGATCACGCACCAATATGTTTTCGACTATCACGACGGCGATATCTACTGGTGCACGGCGGATGTCGGCTGGGTCACCGGTCACAGCTATATCATCTACGGCCCGTTATCGAACGGTGCCATCTCGGTGATGTTCGAAGGCGTGCCGAACTATCCGAGCACGTCGCGCTTCTGGGAAGTGTGCGACAAGCACAAGATCAACATCATCTACACCGCGCCGACCGCGATCCGCGCGCTGATGCAGGGCGGCGACGCGCCGGTGAAGAAAACCTCACGCAAGTCGCTGCGCCTGCTCGGCAGCGTGGGCGAGCCTATCAACCCCGAAGCCTGGGAATGGTATTTTCACGTCGTCGGCGAGGATCGCTGCCCGATCGTCGACACCTGGTGGCAGACGGAAACCGGCGGCATCCTCATTACGCCGCTGCCGGGCGCAACCAGGCTCAAGCCCGGCTCCGCGACGCGGCCGTTTTTCGGCATCATCCCGCAGATCGTCGACGCCGAGGGCAAGGAGCTCGAGGGTGCCGGCAGCGGCAACCTGTGCATCGCCGATTCATGGCCGGGCCAGATGCGCAGCGTCTATGGCGACCATCAGCGCTTCATCGATACCTACTTCAAGACCTACGCCGGCAAGTATTTCACCGGCGACGGCTGTCGGCGCGATGAGGACGGATTTTATTGGATCACCGGCCGCGTCGACGACGTCATCAATGTCGCCGGCCATCGTCTCGGCACCGCTGAAGTCGAGAGCGCCCTGGTCGCTCACCCGAAAGTGTCCGAAGCAGCAGTCGTGGGCTATCCGCACGACATCAAAGGCCAGGGCATCTACGCCTATGTCACCTTGATGGCCGGCGAAAAGCCCACCGAAGATCTGCGCAAGGAACTGGTCGGCTGGGTACGCAAAGAAATCGGCCCGATTGCCTCGCCGGACCTGATCCAGTTTGCTCCCGGGCTGCCGAAGACCCGCTCGGGCAAGATCATGCGGCGAATCCTGCGCAAGATCGCCGAAGACGAATACGGCAACCTCGGTGACACCTCGACGCTGGCTGATCCGGCCGTCGTCGACGATCTGGTCAACAACCGGCAGAACAAGAAGACCGAAAAAGCACGTGCATAGACTGCAGGCTATCTGAACGACGTGGCCGGCAAGCGAGACCTTGCCGGCCGCTTGCTTTTGAGCCTGCCACCATTTCCGGCGACTAATTGCTCCGTGCGATGGCCGAAGGAAAGCAGGGCCTGCTGCCCGGGCGCGGGCGGCGGCGCATTCCGTTTTCCTTTACGGTATCTTAAGCTGCCGTCCAAACGGCCGCGCGGATACATTATTATACACAGCCGAATCCTGGGGGACGGCCATCATGAATCCATTGCGGCTGCGGATTGCACTGTTTCTGGCGATTGGACTCGCATCGGCCGCGCCTGACGCTTCGTATGCCGCCACGCACGATATTGTTGCGTTTTCCGGATTCAGTCCCGGCACGATCGTCGTGAAGACCAGCCAGCGCCGCCTGTATTACATAATCGATGATCATCGGGCGCTGCGCTTTCCGGTCGGGGTTGGCCGTGCCGGCATGACCTGGACCGGCACTGCGCGCATCGAGGGCAAATATATACGCCCCGCATGGTCTCCACCCGAAATGATTCGCAGCGAAAACCCAAGCCTGCCCAATGTCATTCCGGGCGGCGCGGCCAATAATCCGATGGGTGACGCCGCGCTCACCATGCGCGGCGGCGAATACGCAATTCATGGCACCAACCGGCCGGCCTCGATCGGGAGGTTCGTCTCGCATGGCTGCATCCGCATGTTCAACAGCGATATCCGGGAGCTTTACCGGCTGGTTCGCATCGGCACGACGGTTATCGTCGAGCAATAAAGCAGAATGTCGGGCGGGCGAATCCCGCTCCAAACCTGTGCGTTATTGACTATTTTTCTCGAAGTTCGCGACCTGGACACAATTTACCGGCAACTATCGGGGTATGGCGCGTCCGCGCACTTCTCCCCAGCCGGAGGTCCCCGGCCTCGCAGCCCGAAGAATTGCCGCCGATATTCTCGACGGCGTCCTGCGGCGACGGATTGCGCTCGACGAGCTTCTCTCCGGAAAGAACGCACACCCGGGGCTGCCAGCGCTTGCCGATCGCGATCGCGCCCTGACGCGCCGCCTGGCGGCAACGGTATTGCGCCGGCTCGGCACCCTGCGTCATTTGGTTGGAGGTTTTCTCGACAAGGGATTTCCCGCCGACGCCCCGCGCGCCGAGACAATCCTGTTGCTTGGCGCCGCCCAAATTCTCTGGCTCGAAGTGCCTGATCACGCCGCCGTCGATCTTTCGGTGCGGCTCGCGCAGGCCGACCGCCGTGCCGCCCGCTACGCGGGTCTCGTCAATGCGGTGTTGCGCCGGGTCGCCCAGAAGGGCGCTGCCGCGCCCGCGCAGGATGCTGCACGTGATACGCCGGAATGGCTGCTCAATCGCTGGCGCAAGACATATGGGCCCGATGTCGCGCAAGCGATTGCAGCGGCGATTGGCCATGAGCCCGCACTCGACATCACGGTGAAGGAGAACGCCGCGTCCTGGGCTGAAAGATTGCGCGGCCGCGTGCTCCCGACAGGAACGGTGCGCACGCTGGCGCATGGCGCGATCTCGCTGCTGCCGGGTTTTACGGAAGGCGCATGGTGGGTGCAGGACGCCGCGGCCGCCCTTCCGGCGCGCCTGTTTGGCGACCTGCGCGGCCTGAATGTCGCTGATCTATGTGCGGCGCCAGGCGGGAAAACCGCGCAGCTCGTGCTCGCGGGCGGCCGCGTGACGGCTGTCGACCGTTCACCGGCGCGCCTGAACCGCCTGCGCGAGAATTTTACCCGGCTTTCGCTGCAGGCGGAGATGGTCGCAGCCGATGCGCTGGAATGGAGCGCCGGTCCATTCGATGCAGTGCTGCTCGATGCGCCCTGTTCCTCGACCGGAACCATTCGCCGGCATCCTGACGTGCCGTGGCTCAAGAGCGAAGCGGAACTGGCGACGCTCGCGTCGCTGCAGCAGCGCATGCTCGACTGCGCCGTGGAAATTCTCAAGCCCGGCGCGACGCTCGTTTATTGCGTTTGTTCACTGGAGCCCGAAGAAGGCGAAGACCAGATTGCAGCCCTGCTTGCGCGGGATTCGCGCGTCGCACGCCACCCGGTGACGGCCCAGGACCTCTTCGGTCTCGCCGAATTTGTGACCCCGCAAGGCGACCTGCGCACATTGCCGCATCAGCTGCCCGACGCGGATCCGCAATGGGGTGGGCTCGACGGCTTTTATGCCGCCCGCCTCGTGCGCAAAACGGCCTAGTCTACGACAGGATTGGCATATTGGCGCATCACCGAGCCTTCGCTATCGTGTCATCTGCGCGCGGGGATTGGCACGCACGGCAGGGGATGAGCGCCTTCATGATGCGGGTTTCGGTCGCGGAGCGAACCAGACTCTCCGTGCTTATCGGACGCCGCGCTTTTCACAGCCTTGTCGGCGGCATCAGCGTACACCCGCTTCTGCGCTGGCGATTTGGCTCGACAAAAACCGACAGGCTCGTTATCGCACCGCAGGATTTGCGGACGGCCGACGCCACGCGTGCGAGCGAAATCTATGGTGGCCGGTTTGCATTCGCCGGCAAGGTCGTCATCAGCGATCGCCGGTCACCCTTTGAAATGACTCCGCCGTCCGAGGAATGGGCGGTAACCCTGCTTAGCTTTGCGTGGTTGCGGCATCTGCGCGCGGCCGACTCGGCCATCACGCGCGCCAATGCACGCTCGCTGATCGATGACTGGATCAGTCTGCAAGGCGGTTGGCACCCGATCGGCTGGCGGTCGGATGTTCTTTCGCGCCGGGTGATCTGCTGGCTCAGCCAGGCCCCATTTATCTTGCAGGACGCCGACGCCCGATTCTACCGCCGGTTCATTCGCAGCCTTTCGCGACAGGTACGCTACCTGCGCCGGACGCTCAGAGAATCGCGCGATGGCTTGCCCCGCCTTCAGGTCGTGATTGCGCTCACCTATGGGATGCTCTGCATGCAGGGCCAGTCCGGGCATCTGCGTGCCATCGCGCGGCGCCTGATCGCCGAATTGCGAAGTCAGATCCTGCCCGACGGCGGTCATGTAAGCCGCAATCCGGGCACGTTGATCGAGCTGCTGGCCGACCTTCTCCCTTTGCGTCAATTGTTCTCTGCGCGCCAATTGCAGCCGCCGCAGGCGCTCAACAACGCGATTGATCGCATCATGCCGATGCTGCGGTTTTTCCGCCACGGCGACGGAAATTTTGCGCAGTTCAACGGCATGGGACAAACGCCGGTCGATTTGCTTGCGACCGTGCTCGCTTACGACGATGCGCGCGGCACACCGGTTTCGAATGCCCCGCATTCCGGCTATCAGCGCATCGATGCCGGCCAAACCGCGCTATTGATGGATACCGGCAAGCCTCCGCCGATGGCGTTGAGTCTGGAGGCGCATGCCGGATGCCTGTCGTTCGAGCTGTCATGGAAACAGCACCGGCTGGTGATCAATTGCGGCCTCCCGGCAGTGAACAGGGAAAATTGGCGGCAGGTTGCGCGCGCCACGCCCGCACATTCAACGGTTACGGTCGACGATCAATCTTCCTGCCGTTTCCTCGAATCGGGCGCGGCCCGGCGGCTGCTCGGCGGCACGCCGATCGTCGCCGGTCCCCATGACGTGCGTGTCGACCGCGATCCCGGCGGAACGATGCTGCGCGCGTCGCATGATGGCTATGCCAGCGATTACGGCGTCATCCATCATCGTTCGATCCGGCTCAGCCCGGACGGCCGCGCGCTCGACGGCGAAGACGGGTTCGCGCCCGCCGACGGCGGCGCGATCGCGGCCGGCGCCGAATTTGCCATACGTTTCCACCTTCACCCGACCGTCAAAGCGAGCCGCCTGGCGGACGGCCGAGGCGTGATCCTGCTCCTGCCCGACCGCGAGGTCTGGACCTTCACCACCATGGGTGATGCGGTCGAAATCGAAGAAAGCGTATTCCTGGCGGGGTCCGACGGCCCCCGCCGGACGGTCCAGATCGTGATTTACGGGCGTATCGATCAGCAGGAGGCCGTGCGCTGGAGCTTCCGCCATACGACCCCGGCGGCACCGGGCTCCCGCACCAGCCGGGTGCATGAACCGGAATTGCCGCTTTAGGCCCGAACCTTGTGGACGCCGTGTCAGGGCAAGGGCCCGGCGAATACACTTTCACCCGCTTCATGTGCTAGCTCGTGCATCATGAGCAGCCATCCGCGTCGCGTCTCCCGCGCCTTGCTGTCGGTGTCCGACAAGTCCGGGCTGATCGCCTTCGCCGGCGAGCTTGCCGGTTTCGGCGTTGAGCTCGTCTCCACCGGCGGCACCGCCAAGGCGCTCAAAGACGCCGGCCTTTCCGTGATCGACGTATCCGAACTCACCGGATTTCCCGAAATGATGGATGGGCGGGTGAAGACGCTGCATCCGAAGGTCCATGGCGGCTTGCTGGCGGTGCGCGGCAACAAGGAGCACGCCGCGGCAATGGAACAGCACCACATCAAGCCGATCGATCTGCTGGTGGTGAATCTCTACCCGTTCGAAGCCACCGTCGCAAAAGGCGGCTCGATCGACGAATGCATTGAAAACATCGATATTGGCGGCCCGGCGATGATCCGCGCCGCCGCCAAGAACCACGTCGACGTCACGGTCGTCGTCGAGCCGCTGGACTACGGAAAAGTGCTGGGCGAAATGGCGGCGCACAGCGGAATGGTTTCGTTCGAGCTGCGCCGGAAGCTGGCGGCGAAAGCCTATGCGCGGACCGCCGCCTATGACGCCGCTATTTCCAACTGGTTCGCGGAAACGCTGCGCGAAGAAGCGCCGGACTATCGCGCCTTCGGCGGCAGATTGATCGAGCCGTTGCGCTATGGCGAGAATCCGCACCAGACGGCGGCATTTTATCGCGCGCCGGGCGAGCGCTACGGCGTCACGACGGCGCGGCAGGTGCAAGGCAAGCAGCTGTCCTACAACAACATCAACGACACGGATGCCGCCTATGAGTGTGTCGCGGAGTTTGATCCCGGACGCACCGCGGCCTGCGTGATCGTCAAGCACGCGAATCCTTGCGGCGTGGCGGAAGCGAACAATCTGCTTGCTGCTTACCGCAAGGCGCTCGCCTGCGATTCGACATCGGCCTTCGGCGGCATTGTCGCCGTCAATCGCAAGCTTGATTCCGAAGCAGCCAAAGCCATCACCGAGATTTTCACGGAGGTGATCATAGCGCCGGACGCAACCGAAGAAGCGATCAAGATTGTCGCCGCCAAGAAGAATCTCAGGTTGCTGATCGCGGGCGGCCTGCCCGATCCTCGTGCCGGCGGGCTGACCGTGAAAACCGTCGCCGGCGGCTTGCTGGTTCAATCCCGCGACAACGCTGTGGTGGACGAGATGCAACTCAAGACGGTGACCAAACGCGCGCCGAGCGCGGCAGAGCTTGCCGATCTGCGTTTCGCGTTCCGTGTCGCCAAGCATGTAAAGTCGAACACCATCGTCTACGCAAAGGAACGCGCCACCATCGGTATCGGCGCCGGGCAAATGAGCCGGATCGATTCGGCGCGCATTGCCGCTCGAAAAGCTGAAGATGCCGCACGCGAACTGAAACTTTCCGCGCCCCTGACGAAGGGCTCGGTGGTTGCTTCCGACGCGTTTTTTCCGTTTCCGGACGGCCTTCTGGTCGCGATCGAAGCGGGTGCAACCGCCGTCATCCAGCCCGGCGGCTCCGTCCTCGACCAGAAAGTGATCGAGGCCGCCGACGCGCACAATATCGCGATGGTGTTCACCGGAACCCGGCATTTCCGGCACTGACTCGACAGACCGTTCGGCCGCCGGGCTACTGCCGCGCCAGGTCGCCCAGCAGGCTCGCAGCCACCGAGAGCTTCGACAGCGTCAGGCCCGATCCTGCGATCTGATGGATTGCGGAACGGATGCGTTCGACATCGGCCTGTCGCGTGCGGACCCATTCGTCGACCGCCTCGGCACCGGCGTGGCCGTTCGCAACCATGGCGGCGGTGAGCCGGCGCTCGGCATCGCCGATGGAATCGAGCGCGCGATCGAGCGCGAGACGATCGAAATAATCCGATACGACAATATTAGGAACGGCACTCGCCACGCTGTCGAGCTGGAAGAAGGCTTCAGTCGCAAAATAGGTTGCGGTGACTTCACCAATTGGTTTGCCGGCGCGGTCGGCGACAATCACGATATCGGGCGCCGCCTTGAGTACCGGCAGGCTCGCGATCCGTCGGGCCACCGCCTCCGGCACCCTGGCTTTTTTCATTGCGTCTTCGCGCGCTTCACGCGCAGCCAGGGCCGGTTTCGACAACGCCTTGTCGAGTGCATTCTCGACCTTCGCGATCCCGTCGCGATAGTGCCCGATGATCGTCTCGAGACCCCGCGACAGGTCGACGTTGCGCAGGAACCAGACCAGCCGGTCGAGCAGAAGATCCTGAACGGCCGCGTAAAGGCCGAGCTGAACGGCGCCGGAGACCTTGTTGTCGAGTGCGTCGATCTCGCTGTTAAGCTCGAGCAGATCGTAGCTGTTGCGCACGGCCGCAAAGGCGGCGGCGATCGACGCGGACGATGCGCCCGTCTGATCGGCAATACGAACGATCAGCGTGGCGCCGCCGCGATTGATCATTGAATTCGTCAGTTGTGTCGCAATGATTTCCCGCCGCAGGCGATGGGCGTGAAGGGCATCGTCATACCGTTCCGACATTTCCTTCGGAAAATATCGATTGAGCTCGCGGCCGAGATAGGGATCGTCCGGCACGGTGCTGTCGAGCAATTCGTTGTAAAGCGAGAGCTTGGCATAGGCGAGCAGCACCGCCAGCTCCGGCCGCGTCAGGGCAAGATTGCGTTTGCGGCGCTCGGCAATCACCATCTCGTCGGGCAGGAATTCCACGCCGCGGTCGAGTTCTCCGCGCTGCTCCAGCGTCTGCATCAGGCGCTGCTGGAAACCCAGATCCTCCAGCCCGCGCCGCTGGGCGAGCGATAGCGCCAGCGTCTGCTGATAATTGTTGCGCAGGACCAGCCGCGCCACCTCGTCGGTCATTTCGACGAGAAGCGCGTTGCGCTTCTCGATCGAGAGCGCGCCGGAACGCACCGGTGCGCTCAATGCGATTTTGATGTTTACCTCGACGTCCGATGTATTGACGCCGGCGGAATTATCGATGGCATCGGTATTGAGGCGAATTCCGCGCTGGGCCGCTTCGATGCGCCCGCGCTGGGTCATGCCGAGATTGGCGCCCTCGCCGATCACCTTGCAACCGAGGTCGGCACCGGTCACGCGGATCGCGTCATTGGCACGATCACCGGCCGCCTCATCGCCTTCACTCGATGCGCGAATATAGGTGCCGATGCCACCGAAGAACAGCAGGTCGACCTGTGCCTTCAGAATCGCTTTCATCAGCGCCTGCGGTGTGACGGATTCCTCTACGCCAAAGAGCTTGCGCGCCTCCGCGCTCAATCGGATTTCCTTCGACGCGCGCGGATAGACGCCGCCACCCTTCGAGATCAGCGCCTTGTCGTAATCCTGCCAGCTAGAGCGCGGCAATGCGAACATCCGCTTGCGCTCGGCAAAGCTTTTTTTCGGATCTGGATCCGGGTCGATGAAGATGTCGCGGTGATCGAAGGCCGCAAGCAGCCGGATCGTATCCTCGCGCAACATGCCGTTCCCGAAGACATCTCCGGACATGTCCCCGACGCCGACCACGCTGAAAGGCCTCGTGCCGATGTCGACGTCCATTTCGCGGAAATGCCGCTTCACCGCCTCCCACGCGCCCCGCGCGGTGATGCCCATGACCTTGTGGTCGTAGCCCGCCGACCCGCCGGACGCGAAAGCGTCGCCGAGCCAGTAGTCGTGCTCGATGGAAATCGAATTGGCGATATCGGAAAACGTCGCCGTGCCTTTATCGGCGGCAACCACCAGATAGGGGTCGTCGCCTTCGTGACGGACCACATTCGGAGGCGGAATGATCCGGCCGTCGGCGCCGATATTGTCGGTGATGTCGAGCAGGGTTGAAATGAAGAGCTTGTAGGTCGCGACACCTTCCGCCTGCACGACGTCGCGCGCGGCGCCTTTCGGCATCAGTTTGGGTACGAAACCGCCCTTCGCGCCGACCGGCACGATGACCGCATTCTTGACCTGCTGCGCTTTCACCAAGCCGAGAATTTCGGTGCGGAAATCCTGCGGCCGGTCCGACCAGCGAATACCGCCGCGAGCGACCTTGCCGAAGCGCATATGCACGCCTTCCACGCGCGGCGAATACACGAAGATCTCATAGAGCGGCCGTGGCAGCGGCAAGTCTACGAGCTTGCGGCTGTCGAACTTTATCGAAATCAGCGGCTTCGTCTGCCCCGCCTTGTCGTCCTGGTAGAAATTCGTCCGGATCGCCGACTGCACGGCGTTGACGAAGCAGCGAAGGATCCGGTCCTCGTCGAGGCTCTCGACATTCTGCAGGTCGTCTTCGATATGCAAGGCGATCTCGTCCTGCTTTTCCTTGCGGCGCGCTTCCGCGCGCGGGTCGAAGCGGGCATGGAACAGCTCAACGATGCTCGCCGCGACGGCGGAATGCTTCACAAGCGTCGCCCACATGTAGTCCTGCGAATACGGCACACGGATCTGGCGCAGGAACCGCGAAAGCGCGCGGACGAGCGCAACGTCGCGCCAGGCAAGCCCGCCGTGCAGCGTCAGCGCGTTGTAGCCGTCGTTCTCGGCCGCGCCGCGCATCACCATGAGAAAGGCCGTCTCGAGCCTTGCCTTGCCGGCATCGAGATCGATCATCCCTCCGTCTGCGCGCGTCAGCAGCATGTCGTGAAACCAGACACCCGTACGGCCCTGTGGCTCGATCTGGTAGGTGCGCTCGTCCACGACGCGGAAACCCATATTTTCCAGCACCGGCACGCGCTCCGACAGCGGCAGCGGGCGCGCGAAAGTCCACACCTTGAACCCGACGGAGCGCTGGTCTTCTTCCAGCCGATGATGAAAATCGACGCCAAGCGGCCGCGCTTCGGACAAGCCCTCAATGACGCGGATATCGCCGGCCGCGACCGGCGGCGCGTAGGCTTCATGGAAACCTTCCGAGAACGCATCGCGATAGCGGTTGAACAGCTCTTTCGCTTTTTCAGGCGCGTTGACCAATGACAACGACTGGTTCAGCCCATCGCTCCATGTTCGAATGATCGATTGAACTTCCTGCTCGAGCGTCGAGCGTTCCACAGCCGGCGTTGGACCGCCCGAACGGCCAATGATGAAGTGCACGCGCACCAGGGGGCCTTCGTCCGGGAAGTACGGGTAGAAAGCCGACACGCGGCCGATGAACGCGCTTGCCAGATAGGCGCCGATCTTCACCCGGATATGGCTGTCGTAACGTTCGCGCGGCGCAAATACGAGCACAGATACGAATCGGTCGAAGCGATCCCGCCGTGCCAGCACGCGCACGCGCGGACGTTCATCAAGCTGCAGGATCGCAAGCGCAAACTGAAACAGCGTCGCTTCGTCGATCTGGAAAAGCTCGTCGCGCGGATAGTGCTCGAGAACATTCGCGAGCGCCTTGCCGGAATGGCTGCTCGGTTCAAATCCGGCGCGCTCCTCAACCGCTGCAATCTTGCGGCGCAGGTAGGGAATGCTGTGGGCGCTGCGCGTGTAGGCGGTGGACGTAAACAACCCGATGATGCGGTGCTCGCCGACGAGCTTGCCCGACGCGTCGAAGCGCTTGACGCCGATATAGTCGAGATACACGCGCCGATGCACGCGCGCATGGATATTGGCCTTGGCGATGATCAGCAGCCGCGGCTCCTTCAGGAACGCCATGATCTCCGGCGTAAATTCCATGAGCTCGCTGCCGCGCCTGAGCACGCGCAGCTCGCGCGAGCGCATTATGCCGAGCGCACTCTCGAATTCCGGCTTCAATGCCTGGCCATCGACGCTGTAGTCGCGCACGCCGAGGAAGGTGAAGTTGTCCGCGAGCAACCATTGCAGAAATTGTATCGCTTCCGCGATTTCGTCGACCGGCAGCGGCGGCGGATTGGCCTTCAGCTCGCTCACGATGCCGTTCACGCGGTTGAGCATCGGGCGCCAGTCCTGCACCGCGAGACGCACTTCGTCGAGCACCGTGCTCAATGCGTGCACGAGTTCGGCGCACGCGGCGTCATCGCCGATCGGTGCCAGATGAATCTGGATGAAACTCTCTCGCGTTCCGGCGGTTTCCGGCACGCCGAGCGCCGTCAGCTTGTTGCCGGCGCGGCGCGTGCCAAACATCGGATGCACGACAAGGCGCACGCCAAGCTTGCGGTCCGCGATCTCGCCCATGATCGAATCGAAGAGAAACGGCATGTCGTCGTTGACGATCTCGACGACGGTGACCCTATTGTTGTCGCCCGACCCCGTGAGCTGGATCGTCTCGCAGCGGATCTTCGGCGTTCCGGGCGCGCGGTCAGCGATGAAATCGTAGGCGTGCTCCGCCAGAGCGGCGAGATCATCCGGCGCGTAACGGGCCAGGTCTTCCGGCACGGCGCGCCCATAAAGTTGTTCGATGAAGGTCGCAGGAATATCGGAGCGGCGCCCGCTCAAGGCCGCGCCGGCCTGCGCGATGCCCGCGCGCGCCGTATTTTCCTCGCCACTGCCGGAACGCTCGACGGCCATGGAACCTCGTGCGCTGATTATGGCGCTGATCTTGTCCGAAAACCGGTTGCCACCTTCCGGGATCAAGCGCGAGAGGGAATCGGTCGAGGCAGACTGCAGTCTTCACATTCTGCGCGGGCGCGTCGAGAGCAACACATCATTTGGCGACGCGGCGGTGACAAAGTCGCCGGGCCGGGCCTCATTCGCGTTCTTAACGCTATGAATTAAAAGGCGAAAGATCGATCTCGGCCGCGTATCGCACCCGCGCGTAACATTGTAGTCTGGCGAGGTCGGGACATGTTCTAGGGACATCAAGGGACGCAGAAATGCCCAAGGCTGACAGATCAGCGAAAACCGCCGGCAAATCGGGGGCCGTGAAGCCGGATAAGGGGCTTCCGGTGCTGCGATCCATCAAGGGCGGCAAGGCTGCGCCCGCAAAGGCCAATGGCGGAAAATTGCCGGCCGGCCGGCCGAATGCCGCGAAACCCATGGGCAAATTCCCCCAGCCCAAGCCGGCGCCAGCGGTGGCCGACGATGTGCCGGTGATCGCGCTCACTCTCGATCCCGCGAAGCTTTCGCCCGCAATGGCCGCGTATTTCAGGAAATGTCAGGAAAAGCTCGGTTTCATCCCCAACGTCCTCGCCGCCTACGCATTTGACATGGCAAAGCTGGAAAGCTTCGTAGCCATGTACAACGAACTGATGCTGGGCGAGTCCGGCCTGTCCAAGCTCGAGCGCGAGATGATCGCGGTGGCGGTGTCATCGCAAAATCGCTGCTACTATTGCCTCAGCGCCCATGGCGCGGCGGTACGCCAATATTCCGGTAATCCGCTTCTTGGCGAACACCTTGTCATGAACTATCGCGTTGCGCGGCTATCCAAGCGCCAGCGCGGCATGCTCGACTTCGCAGTAAAGCTCACCGCTTCGCCCTGGAGCGTGGAGGAAGGCGACCGTGAGCGGCTGCGGCGCGCGGGTTTCACCGACCGCGATATCTGGGATATTTCGGCGGTCGTCGGCTTTTTCAACATGTCGAATCGGGTGGCTTCCGCCACCGACATGCGACCAAACAGCGCGTACCACGGCCAAGCGCGGTAAGTCTTCTCAGTGGTTATCTGCGGACCATGCGCGGGCTTGTCCGGCGCATCCTGATTTTGTAGGCACCATGTCATCCCTGTCGGGATGGCCGGGACCAGTCCGGCCATAACGGGTTCATGATGTTTCCCTTCCCGCGTATCGTCCCGATCTTCCTTGCGCTATTCGTCACAGTCGCCGCTTCCGCACAGGTTGCGCCGGTCGCGCGCCCGCCTGCGATTGCGCCGGCACAGGCCATACTCGCGCACAATGGGGTGGTGGTCGCGCAGGAGAGCCGCGCGGCCCGCATCGGCGTGGAAATTCTCGATCGTGGCGGCAATGCCATCGATGCGGCGGTCGCTGTCGGCTTCACGCTCGCCGTCACCTATCCGCGCGCAGGCAATATCGGCGGCGGCGGCTTCATGGTGATCCATCTTGCCAAGCCGGAACGGGATGTCGCCATCGACTATCGCGAGACGGCACCCGCGGCCGCGAGTGCCACGATGTTTCGCGATGCGCAGGGCAACCCCGATCCGGCGAAATCGCGCGACAGTGCGCTTTCGATCGGTGTTCCCGGTACCGTGGCCGGACTTGCGCTCGCGCTCGAGAAATACGGGTCCGGCAAATTCACCCTCGCCGATTTGATCGCGCCGGCGATCGACCTCGCGGAGAAAGGCGTCCTGGTCGAGGACGATCTTGCCGACACGCTTCCGCAGGCGCGTGAAAGACTCAAGCGCTGGCCTGCCACCGCCTCGATCTTCTTCAACGGCGACCAGCCGATGCATGAGGGCGACCGCCTGATCCAGCTCGACCTGGCCGACACGTTGCGGGCGATCGCGAAAGACGGTCCGCGCGCATTCTATCAGGGTCACGTCGCGGCGCTGATCGCAGGCTCGGTCGCGAAGGCCGGCGGCATTTTGAACAAGGATGATCTCGCAAACTATCGCGCAATCGAGCGCGATGTCGTGCGCGGAAAATACCGCGGCTACGATATCGTGACCGCGCCGCCGCCGTCGTCCGGCGGCGTGCATCTGATCGAAATGCTCAACATTCTCGAGGGTTTCGACCTTGGCCGCCTGAGCCGCGAGGCAGCGCTGCACGACATGATCGAGGCCATGAAGCGCGCCTATGCCGACCGCGCCACTTTCATGGGAGACCCGGACGCGGTGAAGATGCCGATTGCCGGACTGATTTCAAAAAAATATGCGGAATCCCTGCGGGCTCAGATCGGCAGCCGCGCCACACCATCGAGCGAGATCCGCGCCGGCAACCCGGCCGAATTCGAAGGCCGCAACACCACGCATTTCTCGGTCATCGATCGCGACGGCAACGCGGTGTCGAATACCTACACGCTGAATTTTTCCTACGGGCTCGGCCTCGTCGCCGACGGCACGGGCGTGCTGCTCAACAATGAACTTGACGACTTCACAGCGAAACCGGGTACCGCGAATGCATATGGCTTGATCGGTTACGGCGCCAATCTGCCCGGACCGGGCAAACGGCCGCTCTCCTCGATGACTCCAACCATCGTGCTCAAGGACGGCAAGCCGTTTCTCATCACCGGCTCGCCCGGCGGCAGCCGCATCATCAGCGCGGTGCTCCAGGTCATCGTGAATGCGATCGACTTTCATTTGCCGATCGACCAGGCGGTCAGCGCGCCGCGCCTGCATCATCAATGGCAACCCGACGAAGTCGATGTCGAGCCGGGCTTTGCGCCGGACGTGCTCGATGCGCTGGCGAAACGCGGCCACGCCATCGTGCCGACGGCGCCATTCGCGTCGACGAATTCGATAGCAGTAACCCCGCAGGGTTATGTCGGCGCGGCCGACCGGCGCACGCGCGGTTCCCTGGCGGCAGGGTATTGAAAGAGCGGTGAAAACTGGAGCGGGCGAAGGTAGCCAAAGCCGAACCGCCCAAGGACTGCACGCCATCATGTCCCCATGGCGATCAGATTCGTTAATAGGCAAGCGTCCCAATCCGCGCTAGTTGGGACGCTTGAGACTAACAGAACACCAAACATCAGTTCGATTCTCGAAAGACTTGGCGGCCCGTCTGCAAAAGCATAAGCGCGCTTGAATGCGGCGAGCGCAAACCGATTCCGATATGGCGACGCACCGAAGGAAACGGCGGTCGACATAAAGACCGTGTCGGACGTGATTCGCAAAGCAACGGAAAATGGACTCGACGTTCTCGAAGGCGACCGGGATCGCCTGCGCGATTTGTTTTTGGATATCTACACCGAGGAATTGAAAGTCGTTCTCGCGTACGCTCGCGAAGCTTGCGAAAAAGGCACCCGTGCCCAATTTTTGGTATGATTTCCGCGTCCTGCGGCCTCTTTTATACAGACCTTCGGCAAGAATCGTGCAATACCAATTAATGTCTCAATCAGGTTGGTATCACGACAAGGCCGCCAACTGTGAGCGGATGGCGCTCGCTTCGGTAGATACGGCTATACGCGCCCGTGACATCAAAGACCGTGACAACTGGCTGGAGATTGCCGCGCGTATCGACGCGGCAGAGGAAGCTGTAAAATCGAGAAAGATTTGACCGTCTCCATTGACGGCCCCTTTCATTGCCGGAGCATGTCATCGCGCTCGCGGCCATTAAGTTCTTGCTGCTTCATGAATAACAGACTGCCGCGCTGCTTTGCAGCAAATTGACCTTATGTTCGCCACCGAACACAGCGAAAGATTCGACAGCCTTTCAGAGTGTGAATTATTATTGGTAAGTCGCAGGGTGGTTGAGAGAGGCTGGCCCTATGCCGCAACCTCATAATTTTGACCCGACTAAGCCGCCGACCGGTCAACGCCGATGTCCAACATGCGGGTTGCCAATGTTTCTTTCGCGCATTGAACCGTCCGATCAGGTCGATCATGACGTGCGGACCTTTGAATGCTCGAAGTGCGCCTATGCGGAAACAGTAACCGTCAAATTCCGCTGAGCGCGTCATGCGGGCGTCGCTCGTATATAAGAAAAATGCGCCCCGGAAAAAACGCAAGCCTGAGTGAGCGGGCAGCAGCGGTGGCGCTCAAGCGTGTCTGCGCCGATTGACCAGAGCCCGCGCTTTCCTCACTAGAGAATAAGCGGTGACATTGAGTTGGAGTTAGTGGACCACGTGGGCGATAACGTACCATCCTCCACCTAGTAGAACGATCGCACCACCTACCCACAGGACCGGAACCAGAATCACTGGCATTTGAATCTCCTCTGGAAGTTGCGATGGATAATTCAATGGAGAGGTGCCACGTTCCAAAGTATCCGTTACAGCTTGCAGCTAAAATTTACGTGTGACTTGGAACTAGTTTAGCGGGTCGCATTATGGCGCTTCGAAACATGGGCCGGGAGCGCTGCGCCCAATGTCGGCAGACGGCACTTAGCTGACGTCCTCATTCGACCGCTCGATATCTGATCGTTTTTTAAATACGAGCGCCGTGCCGCACTCTAGGCATCGGTAGGTTGTCGCCTCACTTGTTTGGGTGCCTTGCATAGCCACCCGACAGACCGGACAAGCCTTTGGCCGCGTTTGTTTCGGTTGTTCGCTCACAAGTATTTAATTAGCCGACCGCCTTTTAGGTGCTCAACTAAGGATTTTTACGGAGGGCTTGGCGGTCGCGCGATAGTGCGGTGCGGAATAAAAATGGGCCGCGCGCTGGGGAAACGGCAACCCACAAACTTGCCGTCGCGGCCCAATGGTAGGGGGAAATGCCGCGACGGTTACGGGCGTAACGCGCGGTGAACCACAACGTTCCTTGGCCGGGCAGCCTATTCAATTTCCCCTGTGTCCTGTTCCACTGACATGCCGTGCCTTTCCAATTGCCGCTTGCGTGCCTCGGCTAGCTGTTCCCAAGCGTCGGCCATTTGTTCAAGTTGGACCCGATGCCCGGGAGGCGCAGTGCGAGCCATTTCCCGACATTCGGCGGCGTGGCGCAGGTAGTCGTTATATTTCCTCACGCCCCAGACCCCCGTCCCCCGATTGCGTAATTTTACATTGGCTTTGCATGCGAACGTGAAGGCAGGGGCTTCGTTCCATAATAAGTTGGACTAGTTACTGGCCATATCGCCGCCGTCGAGTTTGGGTTTTGGTGGGACCCGATTTGTGCGCTCGGCCTCTTGCGCGCGCGCTTCCCATGCTTCAGCAATTTCCAACAATGTCTTTCTGTCTTTCGCGTCCATTTTGGATGCCATGCGAACGCATTCGGCCGCATATCGGCGATAGGTTTCGGCGTCGAGCAAGGTTGCCTCCCATTTGGAAAGGCAACGCCATTCAGGGGAACACCGTTCTGGAACAAATTTGTGAATGAGGGGAAGGGAACCTAGGGATCGGCGCTATCTGTCATTCCTGAAATAACGCCACCGGGCAAAAACCAGAAGTATTATTGAAATCGCTGCGACAAGGAACATTTCGGTATCGATAGCGATGCTGTTTGCTGCGGCGCATGAGTCCGCTGTTGGCCCGAAGCAGACACGAGCTCGCGCGCTGCACATGTCGGCTTGTGACCAAAGGGGACGTCGTGTGGACAACCTCGAGTGTCCGCTAATGACTGCTCATCTGCTGCATTCACATTTAGCCGACTCGGCACAAGGTGAGGGACCAGCGACCTTTACGCATAATCCCGATTTGGCCTTCTGCGCACCAATACACCATGCATTGCAGTCGAAGGTATCAGGATGACCGAGATCATCCTTGTGAGGGTGGACTACGTTACGACCCGGATTCGACTCCACCAAGAGCCCGTTCGAACAGGCCTCCCCGAAAACCCGCCTGCCTGTGAATGATTTACCATGCTTCGTCACTTCCACATGGCATCCTGCAACTCCCGGTTTGATCCCGTCGCTATCCTTCCAATATGTGGTAACACCCGTGCCCTTCCAACCTTCAGGTTTATATTCAATTGTGCCCTTCGCACCTGGCATCTTGCTCGCTCCGGCAGTTGGTGGACCGCTGGCGCTGGCGGCATTGAGCAGCATCATCGCAGGGATGCAAAATGCGAGCAGCCAAACGAACCTTGCGGCATTGACTGCCGACTTGGATTGGCCCGAATTCATTTTGATGTTTCCTTGTTCATGTTCTCCGTTCAACTTAGATACCTTAGTCGATATTTCCCAGATGAACCCCGAGCGACGTGAACGATATCGCAATTCTTGCATGTGCAGTATATGCTAAATTTCGTGACGTAGATGACTTGCGACGGACGGACTGACACTTGGCCAAACAGCCAACGATGCGCCGCGGCGGCGGTCATCCCCAATCGAACCTTGAAAATCGAGACCGAGGGTGGCGCGACCTGCAAATGGTGCGCTTTGAGCAAGTCCGCTATTGGCCCGAAGTGGACATCGGCCGTGCACTGCGGCAATGGTTTTGATGCCGGTTTCTGCCCCTATGAAGGCACTCATTTGAGCCGTTAAGATGCCCTCTCACGAGTATGGGGTGGGACATGCGTCGGCGCGAGTTCATCACACTTCTCGGCGGTGCAGCGGCGGCGACGTCGCTCCCGGCGCGTGCGCAGCAGCCGGCGATGCCAGTGATTGGATTTGTAAATGCCGCTTCTGCGAATAGTTACGCGCGGCACTTGTCGGCATTTCTCAAAGGGTTGAGCGATACTGGTTACGTTGATGGCCAGAACGTGACCATCGAATATCGCTGGGCAGAGGGCCAAAATGATCGGCTGCCGGCGATGGTGGCTGATCTGGTTAAGAGGCGAGTGACTGTGATTGCCGCGACTCCCACTGTGGCAGCAGTTGCGGCAAAGGCGGCAACCACGACCATTCCAATCGTCTTCGAAACGGGCGCTGACCCGGTAAAGATCGGGCTCGTCGCCAGCCTTAACCGGCCGGGGGGCAATATCACAGGCGTTACCCAATTAAACGAGGAGGTGGCGCCGAAGCGGCTGGAGCTACTGCACGAACTAGTCCCCACCGCGAATGTTATCGCCCTTCTCGTCAACCCAGCCGATCCAACCATTGCCGAAGCCAATTCGAATGCAGTGCTGTCGGCGGCCCGCACGCTCGGTCTGGAGATCCGTATCCTGAATGCCAGTACTGAACGCGACTTCGACGCGGTCTTCGCAAAGCTGACCCAATTGCGGGCGGGCGGCCTTGTGATCGGCGGTGGCCCATACCTCGTTAGCCGGACCAAACAGCTTGCCATGCTCGTGGCTCGCTACGCAGTGCCCGCGATTCATGAAACCCCCGAGTTTGTCACGGCCGGTGGACTGATAAGTTATGGCGGCAGTATAGCCGACGCCTATCATTTGGTTGGCGTCTATACCGGCCGCATCCTCAATGGCGAGAAGCCGGTCGACCTGCCGGTACAGCGGGCAACGAAAATCGAGCTGTATGTTAACCTCAAGACTGCCAAGGCGCTTGGTATTAGCATCCCGATGTCAATTGTTGGTCGCGCCGACGAGGTGATCGAATAAAGATTTTTTGCTGCGGTGCGTTGGTCGTTATTGACGCAAAGCGGACATGAGCTTGTGCCACATGTCAAAACATCAGCCGCGGTGGAAGCCGCGAACGTCGCGCACCATCGTTCCTCGCGCTAACCATCCTATCGGCTGCGCTGAATGGCTGCTATTTTCGCCCTTCAGGACTAGTCGGAGAGATTGCCATGCCGAAGCTGCTAAATGTTTTTGGGTTAGCATTGATGCTCGCTCTAGCACCGGCCGCCGCACACGCGGCTTTCCAGGGTAAGATAACCGTAAAAGGAGTAAAGCAGGGAAGGTACAAAGGAGAGGGCACTAAGAGCAAAGCGTTGCAGAACGGATCGCATCAACAGTCGACGCCAACATCCTCTGGCACACATCACAATTAGGCTCCTGAAGAAGGCTTTTGAAATCCCACACATGCAAGCGGGCTCGGCGCTTTAGGTCTACTTGCGCGGTGGAGAAAAAAACCAGAGGCACTCGTTGCTAACATTAGATGAATTGACCGTGTCGATGGATAATCCGACGATCAAGGTCGAAGGGAACGTTGCTTGAATCTATGGCACTGAACAAGCTAAACGCCGCACCAAAGATGTTCAGGTTAGTGGCGGTCCTAACTTCAGGACCAGCATCTTCGTCAAACAAAATGGTCGCTGGCTTATGGTCTTCCATCAAGCTGCTCTGGTGCCTCAACAACCGCCGCAAGGCGCGAAGTAATATATTTTCGGGATTGATTGCTTTTTATTGCGGTAAGGTTCCTCGACAGGCCCAAGCCGTGCATGCAAAAGAGCGCGGCCCGTCGGGCCGGTTCGCGATATACGCCCTTCGCATATGATCTTGTAATGCCGCACGCGTCTTTTCCGACAGGCTTGCAACCAGTCGTCCCGGCGGTCCTTCGCCTTTTGTGAACGGTAACCAGTAATCGTCGAAGCTGCTGAATTCCATGCGGACCAAAAGACTGGTCTGCTCAACATTGACCATTCCAAGATCACGCCACAACTTCTCCATTTCGCCGGGTGCTGTAAGTGGAAGAAATAGCCGCCGCTCGACGGAGGAATCGAGCGTGGCAGCGATGTCCACCAACATTCTGTAATGGGGCAGACCGCCGTATTCATCCCAGACCGCAGCGGTAATTGTCCCGCCTGGCCGGACGACACGCCGCATCTCACTCACAGCTTTTTCCGAGTCTGGAATGAAATGCAGCACAAGCATCGAATAGGCGCGATCAAACGATTTGTCTTCGAATGGAAGATTGCAGGCATCACCCTGCTGGAAGCGAAAGCGGGGATCTTTGTTGCGACTTTTCGCAAACTCGACATATCCTTCGACCAAATCAACGCCAACGACGGCCGAGACATTTGCAAATTCCGGCAGGACGAACGTCAGGCTGCCGGTGCCGCAGCCCACGTCAAGCACACGTTCTCCGTCGCGCAGCCCTCCGAATTGGATCAGTTGCGGGGCAAGGCGGCGGCTCCACCGCCCCATGATGCGTTCGTAGGCCTCGGCGTTCTGAAATATCGTCGCGGACGCACCAGACATCGCTCGATTCTCCGTAAAATCGGCACCGAAACGTTTGTGAAATCTAACCTCGAACGTCGGCATAGCCAACATTTGTTGGTTTCCGCTATTGGCAGCCGGCTCAACCGGTCGACGCAACACTCGATCCTGAAAGGGAAAGGAGTGAATTGCGATGGGTCGAGGATATTTTCGAGGCTTCACTGCGGCAGAGAAAACAGAGCTTTGGGATCGCTGGCAGAGGGGTGAGTCGCTCAAGGCGATTGGGCAAACCTTTTGGTAAGTCGTCATCATCGATTTATTTTCAGCTGGCACCGCACGGGGGAATTCGTCCTTCGCCGCGGCATCGCTCGCGACTGGCGTTGACGCTGGCGGAACGCGAGGAGATATCCCGAGCTATTGCGGAGGATCAATCGACCCGATCGATAGCCAGGGCGCTCGGTCGATCGCCCGCGACGGTGAGCAAAGAGATCAGCCGGAATGGCGGCTACGACCGATACCGGGCAGCGCTGGCTGATGAGAAGGCCTGGGATCGAGCTCGTCGTCCGAAACGTTGTAAACTGGCAAATAATGTGCGCCTGCGGCAGGCCGTGGCGGGAAAGCTCAGATTGAATTAGTCGCCCGAGCGGATCGCCGGTTGGCTGAAGCGAACACGCCCCAAATCCGACGCGAATCGGCAATAGGCCGCGTTCCTTCGCGCATTGCTACTGGCAAGTAGGCCAGCTTATCGGGGCAACTGAGGCATTCGACAAACACTGATGCCTCCGAAACAAACCCGATTATCTTGCCTTCTCTTATGGCGCGTCGGATGCGTTCAGCGGTCCCGGGAGGCTGATCCAGACTTGAATATTGCACCGGGTCCACAATTAGATTTGCCGCGTTCGTGTCGAACGTGACCCAGATTGGTTTAGTCACAGCCCACCGTTACCGGAGCCATTGCATCCGGACTTTCAATATGGTCTTGGGGCGAAACTGACCCCTTTTTGACCCCTTTCGGGGAAAATTCTTTTGCAGCATTTCGGCTAAGTATTGGAGCGGGCGAAGGGATTCGAACCCTCGACCCCGACCTTGGCAAGGTCGTGCTCTACCCCTGAGCTACACCCGCAAAATCAAGCACTTAGCCTGATTTCTCGCTTCCAATTTTCCGACGGAACAGCACCGGGGTACCGGCCAAAAGCCGAAACCTTGCGGGCTGTCGCGGAATAACGCCCCGGGTCAGGACCCTGGGCGGCCGGGCCGTGATCTAGCCCAAGCAGGCAAGCCGATCAACGGAAAAGGCCAGGCCGAAAAGACCATGACCGAAAAGATCATGGCGGCCGGCGGCATGGGTAATTCACTCGCCGGGCGCCGGCTGGGCCTATTGGTGCCGAGCCGCGCGATTGCGATGCAAGCGCGGTTGTTCGGCCGGGCCCTGCCAGCGCGGATTATGATTGCAAAATCCGCGAAAGCCCGAAGTCACGGCGGGCAGGCATTCCTCAAGCGTGCGGTACTGGCAGTCTTCCGAAACGTCACTGCCGAAATTCAGGAGAGCGCACCACGGACCTTCAGCCGCCCGTGCGGTATTTGCGCCGGCGGCAAAGAGCGCCGCAAAAGCGGACGCAGCGAGAATGTTGCGCAACATGTTCAAACCTCTCGATCTTCCGATAACGAGGGGACGCGGCGGCAGTGGCGTCAATCGCGACGAACATGCCGCCGGTGACGGACGTGTGGATTCACCACCGCTCCGGCCCAGCGGGGATTGAGGTTACAGAACCCGCGATTGCCGGCGAGAACATGAGGCCGGCATTCTTCGAACGAGTAATACTGACAGTCGTCGTATACGGCGCCGGTGCCGACGGATATGGATGCGCACCATGGCCCCTCGTGGGCTTGCGCGCGTTGCGGCGCGAGTGACATGGCGAGAACGGCCGCGCCCGCAATCACTAAAAAGCGCGTCATATTGGACCTCTTCGGTTGTTCGTCAGATACTAACACGGCGCCAGGCCGGATATTGCACGCCATGCCAAAAACTCCGGATCAGCTTTTTGCCCTGCTTGATGGACTCGGGATCAAGCATTCAACGGTGAAGCATCCGCCGCTGTTTACCGTCGAACAATCGCGCGGCTTGCGTGGACAAATCCCCGGCGGGCACACCAAGA
The DNA here is from genome assembly GCA_035691545.1 of Pseudolabrys sp. Classification (GTDB taxonomy): domain Bacteria; phylum Pseudomonadota; class Alphaproteobacteria; order Rhizobiales; family Xanthobacteraceae; genus Pseudolabrys. The sequence goes on from DASSIT010000060.1 coordinate 33,696, forward strand.
ACCTGTTTTTGCGGGATAAAAAGCACGAGATTTATCTGGTCGTGGCGCTTGAGGACGCCGACATCGACCTCAAGGGACTGCACCGGCTGCTTGGCGCAACGGGACGATTTTCATTCGGCTCGGCGGATTTGCTGCGCGAGCTGCTGGGCGTCGAGCCTGGCGCGGTGACCCCGTTCGGAGCCATCAACGATAGCCAGCGGCGCGTGACCGTGGTGCTCGACGCCGCCATGATGGAGCACGAGACCCTCAATTATCATCCGCTGGTCAACACCATGACCACGTCGATAAAGCGGAGCGACCTGGTGAAATTCCTCGAATCCACCGGTCATATGCCCAGAATCGAACGTGTTTCCGGCCGCGCCTCGACCGCGCCTTGATGGTTGCGTTAGCTTTCCCGATAGCCCATTTAAGCGGGACGAACCCAGGGTGAGGCCTTTCGTGGCCGGATGAGGCAAATCATATGCTGCAAAATGGCGGGGCAACCATGACGGCCGACGTGGTCAAGGACACGACCACGCAAAGCTTCATGAAGGACGTGATCGAGGAGTCAAAACACCAGCCGGTGCTCGTTGATTTCTGGGCGCCCTGGTGCGGCCCCTGCAAACAGCTCACCCCCGTTCTCGAAAAGGCGGTGAAGTCGGCCAAGGGCAAGGTCAAGCTCACCAAGATGAATATCGACGAGCATCCGGCCATTCCCGGCCAGATGGGTATCCAGTCTATCCCGGCGGTGATTGCGTTTTCAAACGGGCAGCCGGTCGACGGGTTCATGGGCGCATTGCCGGAAAGCCAGGTGATTGCGTTCCTCGAACGGCTCACCAAAGGCGCCGTCGGCGCCGAGGAAAAGGACCTGCTGAAAACGGCCGACGCCGCGCTTGCCGAGGGCAATGCGGCCGGCGCCGCTGACCTCTATGCGCAGCTGCTGGCCGAAGACAGCGCCAACGTGAACGCGCTCGCCGGACTCGTGCGCTGCTATGTCGAAACCGGTGCGCTCGAGCAGGCGAAGCAGACGCTCGCTCTGGTTCCCGAAGCCAAGCGCAATGAAGCCGCGGTCGCTGCCGCGCGCGCCGCGCTCGAAGTTGCGGAGCAAGCCAAATCCGTTGGGCCGCTTGGCGATCTTGAACAAAAAATTTCGGCCAATCCGCTCGATCACCAGGCGCGATTCGATCTCGCCGTTGCGCTCAACGCCAAAGGCCAGCGCGAAGATGCCGTCAAGCACCTGATCGAAATCGTCAAGCGCGATCGCAAGTGGAATGATGACGGCGCCCGCAAGCAGCTCGTCCAGTTTTTCGAGGCATGGGGCCCGACCGATGCCGCGACCCTGGACGGCCGCAAGCGCCTGTCATCGGTTTTGTTTTCGTAGGCTTGTGAATTTGCCGAAGGCAAGCGTTGCTTCAGGCAGGTTTCCTTCGGCGCGCGTGTCGGCGTGAGGGCTGATTGATGCCAATGAACGCGCAGTATCGCGGGCCGATCGAATTGCCCGGTACAATTCCGGTGTTCCCGTTGCCGGGCGCGCTGCTGCTGCCGCGCGGACAGATGCCGCTCAATATTTTCGAGCCGCGCTACCTCGCCATGGTCGACGACGCATTGCGTGACGGCCATCGGCTTATCGGCATGATTCAGCCAGACGTCGCTCATGCCGGCTCAGGCGACAAACCGCAGCTTTACAAGGTCGGCTGCGTTGGACGTATCACCCAGCTCGCCGAAAGCGGCGACGGCCGCTACCTGATTGAGCTCACCGGCGTCGCCCGCTTCCGCGTCGAGGAAGAGCTCAAGGTCGCCACGGCATACCGGCAATGCCGCGTGACCTACGCGCCGTTTGCCGACGATTTCATCGCGCGGAAGGGGGAAAAAGCAGTCGATCGCGCGGCGCTGCTCGCTGCGCTGACGGAATTCCTCAAGGCGAACGATCTCAAGGCTGACTGGGATGGTATCGAGAAGGCGCCCAATGAAGCGCTGGTCAACGCACTCTCGATGATGTCGCCCTACGGCACCCCGGAAAAGCAGGCATTGCTGGAGGCGCCTGACCTGAAGACCCGCGCCGAGATCCTGATCGCCATCACCGAAATCGAACTGGCGAAGAAGAACAGCGAAGGCGAGCCGAAACTGCAATGAAACCTGCCGCCGTTCCGCGCGCAAACGGCCGTCCCCGCGGCAGCCACCCCATTGAGCGGTGATCATGGGTTCAGGTATTCCGCCCGGCTACCGGCCACCGGAGGCGGTGAAAGTTGCGCCGCCATGCTATAAAGGCCGTCAAAATTGACGGAGCCAGCATGCCCACCGTTCCTCCCACTGAACGCCCCCCCGGCAGCGTCGATCCGAAGCTGCTGGAAATACTCGTCTGCCCGCTCACCAAGGGGCCGCTGGAATACGATGCCGCAAAGCAAGAGCTGATCTCGCGCAAGGCGAAGCTCGCCTATCCGATCCGCGATGGCATCCCGATCATGCTGCCGGAGGAAGCGCGCAGCCTGGAGTGACCAATTCATATGCGTTATTGATCTGCCGTCGCCGGGCCCGCCCCGGCGATCGCGCTTAGACGGCCGCGGCTGCACGTTCCCGATGAAATCCGACGCCGAGGCGGTTAGGAATATCCAAGCTCACAGGGAGGCGCTTTCATGATCAAAATCTGGGGCCGCAAGACATCGTCCAATGTGCAGAAGGCGATGTGGGCCGTTGGCGAACTCAAGCTCGAGCATGAGCGCATCGATGTCGGCGGCTCCTTCGGCAAAAACAGGGAAGCCCCCTATCTCGCCATGAATCCGAACGGCCTGGTGCCGACCCTTGAGGAAGAGGACGGTTTCGTGTTGTGGGAATCGAACTCGATCGTACGCTATCTTGCCGGCAAGCACGACAAGGCCGGCGTGCTCGAGCCGAAAGATCCCAAGCAGCGCGCGCTCGCGAGCCAGTGGATGGATTGGCAATTATCGGTGGCGGGACCCGCGATCGGTCCGGCGTTCTGGGGCCTGATCCGCACGCCGGCCGAGAAACGCGACATGGCTGCCATCAAGGCCTCGCAGGACAAGATCACGGATGCCATGAAAATGCTCGATGCACGCCTCGGCAAGGCCGAGTACGTCGCGGGCGCGGCATTCTCCTACGGCGACATTCCCGTCGCGATCATGTGCTATCGCTTTGTCCAGCTGGTGCCGCAGCGGCCTTCGCTGCCCAATCTCGACCGCTGGTACGGCGCAATTTCCAAACGCAAATCGTTCCAGGACCACGTCGGCAGCATTCCGCTGTCGTGACGTATCAGCCGAACGATTTCATAACCCGGAATAACCGCCCTCTGGCGATCCATGGCGGCTTGCTTTCGCCTGGCTAGAGCGTCTCGCCCTTCAGCAGCTTCGGCACGTCGCCGGTGAAACCCGCCGCCTCGCGGATGAACATGCGCTTGAGCACGGGCATGCGCTCGACCAGGCCAAGACCGATGTCGCGCGCGAGCCGCAGGGCATCTGAGTTGTTCGAGAACAGGCGGTTCAGTCCGTCGGTCGCGACGCCCATGCTCATGGTGTCGAAGCGCCGCCAGCGCTGGTAGCGCTCAAGCACATCGACCCCGCCGGGATCGAGCCCCAGGCGCACGGCATCGGCGATCGCCTCGGCGAGCGCGGCCACATCGCGCAGGCCCATATTGAGTCCCTGCCCGGCGATCGGATGAATAATGTGCGCGGCATCGCCCACCAGTGCCAGTCGCTCGCCGATGAAACTGCGCGCGGTAAACAACCCAAGCGGAAACGCGCGACGCGGCCCGATCACGGCGATGTCGCCGAGCTGCAGGCCGAAGCGTTTCTCCAGCTCCGCGTGGAATTCTTCGTCAGGCAGCGCGACGATCCGCGCCGCCTCGCGCGCGGTCTCGGTCCAGACGATCGACGAACGTTTGCCGGTCAGCGGCAGGATCGCGAATGGCCCTGCCGGCAGGAAATGCTCCTCGGCGCGGCCGTTATGTTCACGTTCATGGCCGACGGTGGTGACGATCGCCGATTGATCGTAGTTCCAGCCGTGCGCCGCGATGCCCGCCTGCTCGCGGATTTTGGAACGTGCGCCGTCGGCGCCGACCAGAAGCCGCGCGGAAATGATCTCGCCGTCGGCGAGCACAACGTCGATTGCATGCGCCGCGTGTTCGAAACCGGCGACCGCGGCGGCCCGCAAATCAACGCCGAGCCCCTTTGCCGCCGTCACCAGCGCATCGACCAGATGACGGTTCTCGATCATATGCGCAAAGGGCTCGCCTTCCTCCACGTCGCCCCCGAAGGTGAGAAATGCAGGACGCACCGCGTCGTCGAGTTTTGAATCGGTTACCACCATGTCAAGAATCGGCTGAGCATCGGCGGCGACCGCGTCCCACACGCCGATCGCCTCAAAGAGCCGCCGGGCGGCGGCTGCGATCGCGGAGGCGCGCGGATCCTTCGAACGGGAATGGGCCAGGGCCGGATCGACGACCGTGACCGTGAACGGATCGCCCAGCCCCTGACGCAGCGCGATCGCCAGCGCCAGCCCGGCAAAGCCGGCCCCACCGATGACGATGTCGGCGCGCCGGCGTTCGGAACCGCCCTTGTTCATTGCGACTTCCTTGTAAATCCTGCCGGAGCATAGCAGGTTGAAGGTGAGCTTTGACCATTCCCAGGCTCCCGCATGTCATCAGCCGTCCAAGACCTGCTCGATATTCTCGATCTCGAACCTCTTGAAATGAACCTGTTCCGCGGCCGTTCGCCCCAGGTCGGCTGGCAGCGCGTGTTCGGGGGCCAGGTCATCGGCCAGGCCCTGGTCGCCGCGGTGCGCACGGTCGAAGCCGCGCGTCCACCGCATTCGATGCACGCTTACTTCCTGCTGCCCGGCGACCCCAAGGTTCCGATCATCTATGACGTCGATCGGATCCGCGACGGCAAGAGCTTCACCACGCGGCGGGTCACCGCGCGGCAGCACGGTCACCCGATCTTCTCGATGCTGGTGTCATTTCACGCCGACGAACCGGGCCTCGATCACCAGGCCGCCATGCCGGGCGTGCCGCCGCCGGAAAAACTGCCGAGCGACGCCGACATGCGCGAGAAGCTTCTCCCGATGATGCCGGATCCGGTCCGGCGCTATTACGAGCGCGAGCGGCCAATCGAATTGCGGCCGGTAGAATTCGAGCGCTATCTCGGGAAAAAAATTCCCGGCGGGCAGTTCAACGTCTGGATTCGTACCACCGGCAAGCTGCCGGACCTGCCGGCCATCCACCAATGCGTCTTGGCCTACGCATCCGACATGATGCTGCTCGATACGGCGCTGGCGCCGCACGGGCGCACGTTGTTCGAGAAGGAATTCATGGCGGCAAGCCTTGATCATGCACTGTGGCTGCATCGGCCGTTCCGTGCCGACGACTGGCTGCTTTACGCGCAGGATTCGCCAAATCTGCACGGCTCGCGCGGCTTTGCGCGCGGACTTATATTCAAACGCGACGGGACGCTGGTCGCTTCGGTGGCGCAGGAAGGCCTGATCCGCCAGCGGCGCTGACAATTTGGTGAGTCATGAATAGTCGCGCAAAGGCGGCGACAACGCCTTCCTTCTTCCCGCAAGGCGAAGAAATAAAGCGCGCCGGACGCATCGTCGTATCGCTTGCTGCCATTGTTGCTGCCGTCGTTGCCGTCGCTTTAGGCGCGGTGGCATTCGCGGCATCGGACAAGCAACCGGCGCCAGCCGGCGCGCCGGAAAACGCCCCACCTCAATATACCCACTTTACCGCCGTTGAGTTCGAACGCGGTTTCCTCGCGCTCGCCTTCGGTTCCGATCTACGCATTGGCGCGCGGCCGCTCGGCATCCGGCGCTTCGATCACCCGATAAGGGTGCATATTATCGGCGGCGGCAGCATCAATCGCAGCGCGGCAATGTTTCGGGTCATCGACGACTACGCGCGCCAAGTTCCAGCGCTTCGCTTAACCCAAACGACGGCGACCGACGCGGATATCGAGTTGCGATTGATCGACGAGAAGGATTTTAAATCTGCGCTGCAGTCGGCGTTTGGGGCAAAAATCGCCAGGACGTTCGTCGCGCGCACCGATCCCCAGTGCATGACGAGCGTCAAATCGACCGCGAACGGAGACATCGTGCACTCGGTCTCATTTATCATCGTCGACAAGGGCGACGATGTCTTCCTCGATTGTGCGTATCATGAACTGCTGCACGCATTCGGGCTGTCGAACCACGACCAGCGCAATCCCTGGACCACGCTCAATCAGAAACGCATGGTCGGCTATCTGACCGTCTATGACCGGGCACTCCTGACCATCCTTTACGATGAGGCCGTCCGGCCGGGCATGACCATCCGCCAGGCGCGCGCCGTACTCCCACGGGTGATCATCTCCCTGGGCTTCGCCGCACCCACCCGCGGCCGATGAGACAGTATTATTGCCCTGATTTGCCCTAAAACGCGGCGACTGCCTGTGGGTACAGCAGTTTCTCCGCTTAATCTTTGGGCCGCCTGTCGCTAGCTTACGCAAACAGCCCGTGCCGGCCCCAGCCGGAGCGGGTTTTTCGTACGCATGGCCCGCGCACAACGCCAACCGGACGCGCGGGGATCATGTGCAAACTGCGCCGACGCGTCTGCCAGGAAAGGAAGCCATGAAACTCGTCATTGCCGTCATCAAGCCATTCAAGCTCGAAGAGGTACGCGACGCTCTCACTCGCATAGGCATCCACGGCATGACCGTGTCCGAGGTCAAAGGCTATGGGCGGCAGAAGGGCCACACCGAGATCTACCGCGGCGCCGAATACGCCATAAACTTTCTTCCGAAATTGCGGCTCGAGATCGCGGTCGCGAGCGAACAGCTCGATCAGGTCATGGACCAGCTGGCCGCCGCCGCCCGCACGGGCCAGATCGGTGACGGAAAAATCTTCGTTACGCCGATCGAGCAGGCGGTGCGCATCCGCACCGGCGAGACCGACGTCGACGCTCTGTAAGAGCGGGGCGCACCATCCTTGCCGCGCGCGGTCCGTGTCTCACATCAGCTTTCCTCAAAAACAAATCCTTGAGCGGAAACTTGCCGGAGAAAACAAGATGACTCAGTCGCCACGACGCCTCGCCGCGGCTTCACTTGCATTGGCTGCAACGCTCGCCGCCTCGCCGGCATTCGCGCAAACGTCCAATGCCGCCGCCAAAATCGATGCCGGCGATACGGCCTGGATGATCGGCGCGACCGGCCTCGTACTGATGATGACGATCCCGGGCCTCGCGCTGTTTTATGCCGGCATGGTGCGCAAGAAAAACGTTCTCGCCACCATGGCGCAGAGCCTCGCCGCAACGTTTCTGGTGTCGATCCTCTGGGCGCTCGTCGGTTACAGCCTCGCTTTCACCGGCGATGGCGCATTCATCGGAACGCTCGAGCGCACGTTCCTCAACGGCGTGACGCTCGACGCGATTTCGCCGCTTGCAAAAACGATTCCCGAAAGCCTGTTCATGATCTATCAGATGACCTTCGCGGTGATCACCGTCGCGCTGGTTGCCGGCTCGGTTGCCGATCGGCTGCGGTTCTCGGCGTTCCTGTTGTTTTGCGTGTTCTGGCTGCTGCTGGTCTATGTGCCGATCGCGCATTGGGTCTGGGGCGGCGGATTTCTCGGGACCTATGGCGTGATTGATTTTGCCGGCGGCACTGTCGTCCACCTCAATGCCGGCGTTGCCGGACTGGTCGCCGCCTACGTGCTCGGCCCGCGTCGCGGTTACGGCAGCGAAAATCTCGCGCCGTACGATCTCACCCTTGCGGTCATTGGCACCGGTCTTCTGTGGGTCGGCTGGTTCGGTTTCAATGGCGGGTCCGCACTCGGCGCCAATTCGCGCGCGGCGATGGCAATCGTCTCCACGCATCTGGCCG
>DASSIT010000061.1:0-86891 GCA_035691545.1 Pseudolabrys sp.
TATTGAAGTGACTGTTCTATCTCGTCGAGACAGAGACGAAGCTCTGCGACGGATTCTTTCGTTACCGAAAACGCGATTGTGGCCCCTTCAGCCGTCTCGATTACCAAAGCTTTTGTTCCCTGAGCCGTGGCCGCTGTCCAAAACCGGCGAACCGTTACCACTACTGCGTTATCAGTCATTTGACTCTCCACCAGAGACGGCACCTTCCCATGGATTGAGTGCTAAGTCAAGTATATAAGTGCGCTTATAATCCTATAGGAATTAAGTCAAGCAGGCCGACATGACAATTGCATCGCCGGAAACAGAATTCCGCTCACCCCCGCGCATAGCCGTCTGAAGGACGGCGTGCGTTCGCACGCCTATGCGGGGATCGAGGGCCACAACAATGATCTTGCGACTTGTCCTGGGTCCCCGCGTTCGCGGGGACGAGCGGGAGATTCAATCCCGCTTGCGCGGGAATGAGCGGATTGGAAGAACGGGCATCCCTCTCCGTCTTGCTTGCGGCAATCCTGCATACACGTGGATGCCCGGCATAAAGCCGGGCATGACGCCGCTGCATCGCCGAAAACAGAATTCCGCCCACCCCCGCGAAAGCGGGAGTCCAGGGTCACGATGTCAGCGCAAGCCAGGTCTAGCCGACTTGCGCCACATATTGACGCGGAAGTCGGGCAAGTCCGACTTCCGGTGCCATCCCCATCTTGCTTGTTGAGCCGGGCGTAGAAATCCGCTCACCCCCGCGCAAGCGGGGGTCCAGGGCCCATTGCATGCCGGAAACAGAATTCCGCTCAGCCGCGCGCATAGCCGTCTGAAGGACGGCGTGCTTTGGCACGCCTATGCGGGGGTCCAGAGCCACAACAATGATCTTGCGACTTGTTCTGGGTCCCCGCGTTCGCGGGGACGAGCGGGAGATTTAATCCCGCTTGCGCGGGAATGAGCGGATTGGAAGAACGGGCATCCCTCTCCGTCTTGCTTGCGGCAATCCTGCATACACGTGGATGCCCGGCATAAAGCCGGGCATGACGATGGTGTTGCGTGTCGCCGCAAGTTCCCAGCGGCGCGGCAAAATGTGTACGTTGCGCCCATGCCCTCGCCGCCCCGCCTTCGCCGCTCTTTTTTCGATCGTCCGGTACTCGACGTCGCGCCCGAGTTGATCGGCGCAACACTGCTGGTCGATGGCGTGGGCGGCATCATCGTCGAGGTTGAGGCCTATCATCACACCGACCCGGCAGCGCATTCCTACATCGGCCGCACCGAGCGCAACGCGGTGATGTTCGGCCCGCCCGGCTATGCCTATGTCTACCGTTCCTACGGCATCCACTGGTGCCTCAATTTCGTCTGCGAGGAAGCAGGCAGCGCCAGCGCGGTCCTGATCCGGGCGCTGGAGCCGACACACGGCCTCCCCGCGATGCGCCGCCGTCGCGGCGTGCATGAAGCGCGCGCCCTGTGTTCGGGCCCCGGCAAACTGGGCGAGGCGCTGGGCGTGACCCGCAAGTACAATGGACTGGCGCTGGATCGCGCGCCGTTCGAACTGCGCGCACGCGCCGTGACGCCGGAGCTGGCCGTGGGCGTACGCATCGGCATCAGCAAAGCCGCGGAAAAGCCGTGGCGTTACGGCCTGAAGGGCTCACTATTCCTGAGCAGGCCGTTCAGGCTCTCATCCTGATCCTGGACCGGGGGTCGAAACCGAAATCCTGCTTGGCCTTTTCGCTCGACACGGCATCGCCGTCCTCGGCGATGTTATAGATCCCGGGCTTTCCCTTGATGGCCGCCTGCATCGTTGCGCGTGCCGCGGCGTCGATATGAATCGATGGTAAGCGCGAGGCCGTGTCGGACCACGTCCCCGGTCCATAGAAAAAGCCGTAGCGCAGCACGATGCCTTCCGGAAGCCCGAGCACCGCCCGCTCCAGCGCGGCAACCGCTTCGGCACTGCGGCCGGCGATGCCTCCCGCGCCCAGATTGAGCGGATCACTTTCGTTACGTGTCCCTTTGGCCGGCGCGTAAGCGAACGCAACGCTTTGGGCGACCATGCGCTTCACATTCGCGGCGCGCGCGGCCGCCACGAGATTGGCCGTTCCCTCGATGCGCAGGCGGGCGTTGCGCGCAAGACCTTCTTCGTATTGCGGCGTGCCCGGCGCGAATGCCAGATCCGTAAGCTGATGAATGATCGCCTGCGGCGCCGCAGCGACGACCGCGCGTGCAAGCGCGTCCGCGTCGAATACGTCGACCACGATCGGCTCGGCGCCGAGCTTGCGCAGGGCGTCGGCCTTGTCGGCCGACCGCGTGGTCCCGACGACGGTGTGGCCGGCCACGCGCAAGAGCGGCGTGAGCTTGCGCCCGATGGCCCCGCCTGCGCCGGCTAGAAATATTTTCATGGGACTACTCTATACCAATCTGGACCCCCGCTTGCGCGGGGGTGAGCGGGGAAATGGGTCGCGCAACACACTCCGTTCATTCCCGCAAAGCTCCGGCACGCACGGCCACACACACTCCGCTCGTCCCCGCGAAAGCGGGGACCCAGAAACGAAAGCGCTGGACCCCCGCTTGCGCGGGGGTGGGCGGGGAAATGGGTCGCGCCAACACACTCCGCTCATTCCCGCAAAGCTCCGGCACGCACGGCCACGCACACTCCGCTCGTCCCCGCGAAAGCGGGGACCCAGAAGCGAAAGCGCTGGACCCCCGCTTGCGCGGGGGTGAGCGGGGAAATGGGTCGCGCCAACACACTCCGCTCCTTCCCGCAAAGCTCCGGCACGCACAGCCACGCACACTCCGCTCGTCCCCGCGAAAGCGGGAATCCACATCGCAGTTCAACACATCGCGCGCACTATACCGCGCCCTTCAATCGTTCCAGCGCTTCGGCGATCTTCGTCTTGCGGCCAAGCGCCTCACCACGCTTTTCCTTTTCCTCCTCGACCACCTCTTCGGGGGCGCGGGCGACAAAATTCGCATTGCCGAGCTTGGCGTCGACGCGCGCGATGTCGGCATCCGCCCTCTGCATTTCCTTGGCCAGGCGCGCGCGCTCGACGGCGAGATCGATGACGCCCTTGAGCGGCAACGCCGCCACCTCCCCGCGCACCACCAGTTGCACCGAACCTTGCGGCGCGGCGGCAGCCGATGAAATCTCCGACACGCGCGCGAGACGCTTGATGAATTCGGCCCAGCGGGTCGCGCGAGCGCTGGTTTCGGCCGAGGCGCCGGCCAGCACCAGCGGGATCGCCGCAGTGATGCTCATCTCGGCGCGGATCGAGCGGATGGCCGTGATGAGTTCGATTACCCAGCCGATTTCGGCCTCGGCCTTGTCGTCGGCAAGGCCGTCGAGCCTTGACCAGCCGCTCAGTGCGAGCAATTGCGGACGCTGCGGCCCCTGCTCCGCGGTCACCGCCCACAATTCCTCGGTGATAAAGGGCATGAAGGGATGCAGCAGCTTGAGAATTTCATCGAGCGCCCAGGCCGCCATTGCGCGCGTCTCGTCTTTCGCGGCGCCATCGGGACCGGTCAGAAGCGGCTTCGACAGCTCGACATACCAGTCGCAATAGACGTTCCACACGAAGCGATAGGCAGCACCAGCCGCACCGCCGAAGTCATAAGTTTCGATCGAGCGCGTGATCTCGGCGGCTGCCTTCGCCGTCTCATGCGCGATCCAGCGGTTGAGCGTTTCTTTCGCCGTTTTCGGATCGAAACCCTCGACGCGTGCCGCCCCGTTGAATTCGACAAAGCGCGCCGCATTCCACAGCTTGGTCGCGAAATTGCGGTTGTTCTCGACGTCCTGCGGGCCGAGCCTGATGTCGTGTCCGGGCGCGACGTTTCGCGCCAGCGTAAACCGCAACGCGTCGGCCCCAAACTCGTCGATGACGCCGAGCGGATCGACGACATTGCCTTTCGACTTTGACATCTTGGCGCCCGAAGCGTCACGCACGAGGCGGTGGATGTAGACGTCGTGGAATGGCACGTCCTTTTCGAAATGCAGGCCCATCATCATCATGCGCGCTACCCAGAAGAAGATGATGTCGAAGCCGGTGACCAGCGTCGCCGTCGGATAATAACGATCCAGTTCCCTGGTCTTGTCCGGCCAGCCAAGCGTCGAGAACGGCCATAGCGCCGATGAGAACCAGGTGTCGAGCACGTCCTCGTCGCGCTTGAGCGCGGTTTTTTTGCCGTAATGCTTGTCGGCGTCGCTTTGCGCTTCCGCCTCACTAATCGCGACGAATTCTTTTCCGTCCGGCCCGTACCACGCCGGAATCTGATGGCCCCACCAAAGCTGGCGCGAAATGCACCAGGGCTGGATATTTTCCATCCAGTTGAAGTAGGTCGTTTCCCAATTCTTCGGGATGAACCGCGTCTTACCCTGGCGCACGGCAGCGATTGCGGGCTTCGCAAGTTCCTTCGCATTCACGTACCACTGGTCGGTGAGATAAGGCTCGATTACGACATTCGAGCGATCCCCGTGCGGAACGACGTGTGACTGCGGCTCGATCTTCTCGATCAGGCCCTTATCCTCGAGCCGCGCCAGGATGGCCTTGCGTGCGGCAAAGCGGTCGCTGCCGTGCATCGCCAGTGTCGCGTCGAGGTCGGGCGACTTTGCCACGCCATCGAGGAACTCGGCGTTATCCTTCAGTTGAAGCTTAGCCTCTACACTGAAGATATTGATTTGCGGGAGCTTATGCCTTTTGCCGACTTCGAAATCGTTGAAGTCGTGCGCCGGCGTGATCTTCACCGCGCCCGATCCCTTCTCGGGGTCGGAATACTCGTCGGCGATGATGGGGATTTTTCGCCCGACCAGTGGCAAAGTCACGTGCTTGCCGACCAATTTCTCGTAGCGCTCATCATCGGGATGCACCGCCACCGCGGTGTCACCGAGCATGGTCTCCGGCCGCGTCGTCGCCACGACAATAAATGTCGACGGATCATTCGGGTCGAAGATCTTTCCCTCGATCGGGTAGCGCAGGTGCCAGAGATGTCCCCTGGTCTCGACCTGGACCACTTCCAGATCGGAAATCGCGGTGAGCAGTTTGGGATCCCAGTTGACGAGCCGCTTGTCCTTGTAGATGAGACCCGCGCGATAAAGCTCCACAAAAACTTTAAGGACGGCGCGCGACAGGCCCTCATCCATCGTAAAGCGCTCACGTGACCAGTCGCATGACGCGCCCAGGCGCTTGAGCTGGTTGACGATGGTGCCGCCCGATTCGGCCTTCCATTCCCACACGCGCTTGAGGAAGGCTTCGCGCCCCATCTCGCGCCGACCCGGCTGCTGGCGCTCCATCAGCTGGCGCTCGACCACCATCTGCGTCGCGATGCCGGCATGGTCGGTGCCGGGCTGCCAGAGCACGTCCCTGCCGCGCATGCGCTCGAAGCGGCACAGAATGTCCTGGAGCGTGTTGTTGAGCGCATGGCCCATATGCAGCGAGCCGGTGACGTTGGGCGGCGGAATGACGATAGAGTAAGGCTTCGCGCCGGCGCGCTCGGGTCTGCCGGCGCGGAAGGCGTCTGCCTGTTCCCAGGTCCGGGAAATGCGACCCTCGACTTCGGAGGGCTGGTAGGTTTTATCGATCGGCATCGCTATCTTGCTTGTCCTGCCAAACCATACGCCGCTCATTCCCGCGCCTGGCCGTCTCAAGGACGTTGCGCTGCCCTACGCCTGCGGAAATGAACGGCTAAGTCAGTAGTTGCGCGGTAGAAAGCCCGCCGAGCCCACCGGAGTCAACTTTGCCTGGAACCCCGACCGTTTCACGCGGCAGCGCGACATCCGCAATAGCGCTGCTGGCGCTGGCATCCTTCGCCAGCCAGTCAATGGTGCGGGTTTCGGATTCGCTGTTGCCGCAGATTTCCTCCGATCTGGGAGTTAGCGTCGGCGCGGCCTCGATCGTGGTCACCGCCTATGCGCTGGCGCACGGCTCGGTGCAGCTTGTCATCGGCCCGGTCGGCGACCGCTTTGGCAAATATGCCTGCATCATTGCAGCCTGCGCGATGGCATCAGTGCTGGTGCTGCTGTGCGGGCTGGCGGCAACGCTGCCGCAGCTGGTGGCGGCGCGGCTTGCTTGCGGGCTGGCGGCCGGCTGGATCATTCCGCTGGCATTCGCCTTTCTCGGCGACGTCATCCCTTATGAGCGCCGCCAGCAGGTACTGGGCACGTTCCTGTCGGGGCAGATCCTCGGGCAGTTGTTCGGCCAGGCTGCCGGCGGCGTGCTCGGCGACTTCTTCGGCTGGCGTCGTGTTTTCTTTTTCCTGGCGGCGCTGTTTGCAATTGCGACCATTGCGCTATTCGTCGAATTCCTGCGCAACCCGATCACCCGCGCCGGCCACGCCACCGCCACGCGCTCGCGCGGCTTCATCGTCGACAACCTTACCGTGCTGCGCGGGCGATGGGCGCGCATCATTATCGTTATGGCCTTCATTGAAAGTGTCTTCATGTTCGGAGGCTTCGCCTATGTCGGCGCCGACCTGCATCTGCGCTTCGGCGTCAATTTCGCGATCGTCGGCCTGTTCGTCGGCGCCTTCGCGATCGGCGGGTTGATCTACAGCCTGTCGGTTCGCCGGCTGGTCGCCCGGCTCGGCCAGATCGGCCTGGTCACCGGCGGCGGCGTGCTGCTTGCTGTTGCCTACCTGTGCATTGCGTTTGCGCCGCACGCCTATCTTGCGCCGTTCGCGATCACCGGCATCGGGCTCGGCTACTACATGCTTCACAATACGCTGCAGACCAACGCCACGCAGATGACCCCGGAAGCCCGCGGTACTGCCGTCGGGATCTTTTCGTCCGCGCTCTATCTCGGGCAGACATTCGGCGTTGCGGTCAACGGCCCCGTATTCGACCGTTTTACGGCCGTTCCGGTTTTCGTGATTTCGGGTGCAGGCTTGCTGGCGCTGGGCCTCTGGCTCGCGCACGAACTGCGGCAAAGACGGGATGCATAAAGCCGGCCAACCACATCGTTGCAATTTGTAGGGTGGGGCAAAGCGGCGCCGGCGCGCGTTGCGCGCGGCGGCGGCGCGTGCCCACCACAATTGCCGATGCGACCACTGCACGTGCGCGGTGGACTCGGCGCCTCCGGCGCCTTAGCCCACCCTACGAACTTCACATCCGCTCGTCACCGCGCATGGCCGTCCGAACGGCGACGTAAGTTCGCGCCCTATATTGCGGCGCGCGCCGGGATGACAAAAGGAAACTACGGCCTGCCGCGCGAGACGCGTTCGATTTCGGCGCGCACGATACGCTCGACCAGGCCGGGAAGATTGTCGTCGAGCCACGACTTGAGCATTGGCCGCAGCATTTCCCGCACCAGATCTTCGAGCGTGCGCGCATTCTGGCCGATCACGGTGCGTGCCAGTGAGTTGAAGGCGCTGTCGACGGCCGCGACGGTCTCATTCGAGATCAAGCCGCGATCGGGCTGTGCCTGCGGTTGCGGCTTGCTGGAGAAAACGACATCCGAATTGCCGTCAATGGTGCGAAAGCTTGGTGCCGGTCCCGGCGCTGGCGTGGTCATGGCTTCCGTTAAATCGAGGATCTCTGCGGCAGCATCATCGGCGGTATTGCCAACAGTATTACTGACAGTGTTACCCGCTTGCGCCGGCTTTGGCATGGCCTTTGGCGGCGCATCGAGGTCCGCAAGCATTGCGTCGATTTCGTCCTGACTGTTTGCAGACGCAGCCGGCGGAAGCGGCGCGGCCGGCCTTGCTGGAGCAGCAGGCGCGGCAGGTTTGGGCGGTGCAGCCGGAGAAGGCGCCGGGCCCGCCGAATGTCCGGCCGCAGATTGCTTTGAACCGGTGGCAGGTTCCGGCGTGCCGGCAGGCTTGCCGGCGTCATCATCGGCAATGATACGCCGGATGGAGGCGAGGATTTCCTCCATTGAGGGCTCTTGCGCCTTCGCCGTCTGCGTCATTCCCTAAGAATCCCGACACGCTCCCTTACGTTCCACGCGGCAATCGCTTGACTATGGCCGGCGCGAATCGCTGTCGCATACCATTTATACGACACAGGAGTGCCCGTTTGTCAGATGGAAAGTCGCAGCCGCACAATGAACTGTGGACACGGAATGGCGGCGGGCCGACGCCCAATCGCTTCAGCGGCCGTCCGGCGTACGAACACCGGCCCAGCTATCGCGCACCTGCTGATAATGCACCCCGGCGTCATAGGCCGGCACATGCAGACTGAGTACCTGCGGCGAGAGGCGACCGACTGCCGCCAGCAAGGCGTAGGAATCCACTACCCGGTCGCGCTGCGCGCTCACCAGCGCCACCCGTGCATTGACCAGTTCCTGCTGCGCGTTGAGGACATCCAGCGTGGTGCGCTGGCCAACGCGCGCTTCCTCGCGGACGCCGTTGAGCGCGATCTCCGAGGCCTGCACCTGCGCCTGCGTCGCCTCGATGTTCGCCTTTGCGGCCTCGAGGAGACCCCAGGCCTGCACCACGTTTTGCCGCACCTGGTCGCGTGCGGTATCAAGATCGAGACGGCGCTGGCCGAGCGTTTCCTTGGCTTGCCGGATCAACGAATATTCCGCGCCACCTTGGTAGATAGGCACGGTCAGTTGCCCGAGCACAAGCGCATTGAAACTCTTGAGCTGCAACAGGCTGCTCTCGTTACTCTGTTGCACGCTGCCCTGCAGTGACAGCGTCGGATAAAGCGCGCCTTCGGCAACCTTCACCGCCTGTAGCGCGACGTCGACATTGTACTGCGCGCTCGTCACCGCAGGATGCGTCGACGTGCTCACGCCGACCGACTGCGCCAGATTTTGCGGCGAGAACCGGTCAACGGGCGAACCTGGCGCGAGCTTGCCCGGCTGCACGCCGATCACCTGCCGATACGTCGCAACAGAGGCTTTGTAGGTCGCCTCCGCGCTCAACACCTGCGAGCGCCCGGACGCAAGCCGCGATTCAGATTGTGCAACGTCCGTGCGCGTCACCTCGCCCACGTTGAAGCGGTCGCGGGTCTGGCGCAGCTGCTCCTGCAGAACCTCGACGTTGCGCCGCTGGAGATCGAGCGTCGCAGTGTCGCGCAGCAGATTCATGTAGGCCGTCACGGCGTTCAGCAGCACCGTTTGCTCGGTCACCCGCAATGTCTCTCGCGCGGCTTGTACCTGGCTCTCGGCCTGCCGTGTGCGGTTCGCCGTCTGAAAACCGTTGTAGAGAGTCTGTGTTGCCGTCACGCCATAAGCGTTCGGCGTCATATTACCCGACAGCTGCGTGTAGTTCGCCGCAAAGGTCGCAGACCGCGTCGTCGTGTCCCAATATTGCTGGCCGATCGAGGCGTTGACGCTCACCTTCGGCCGGTATCCCGACAGCGCCTGCGGCACACCTTCATCGGTCGCCCGGACCAAAGCGCGCTGCGAATTCAGCGACGGGTTGTTCTGATAGGCCTGAACGAGCGCCGCTTCGAGCGAGTCCGCATGGACCGGCAAGGACGTAGCTTGCCACGCGGCGCACGCGATCGTACCGACCGCAAGCCCGCGCATCCATCTGCTGGGACCCCAACCCGCCATTCAAACCCCACCCACCACGCGAAAGGCATTCTGCCAGATTCGCGCCCACAAGGAACCACGAACCATATGCGGACCCGCCCCGCCTTAAAACCCCCTTAGCGCTCTTTCCCGTCAAAAAACGGGAAACTGGCGTATTTCCGCAACGTTCGGGAAGACAGTGATCAGAAGGCGAAAACCGGCTTTTTCGCAAAGCCGGGAAGAACGGACGCATTTGCCTCAAAAATCGGCCGCCCGCCCAGCTCTCCGCCGCTGCGGGTATAAAGCATGGCCTTTGCACCCGGGCCGCTGCTGAGGATGCAGACGAGCCGCCCGCCCTCCTTGAGCTGCTGCAAGAACGCATCCGGTGAGACTTCACTCGCCCCTTCCAGGACAATCACGTCGTAAGGGCCGCCCTGAGGCCAACCAGCCGTCAGCGGACCGCTCACGACCCGGACATTGTGCTGGGTGGCAAGCGCCATGCGGGCCGCTTGCGCGAGGCCGCTATCCTCTTCGAGCGCGACCGCCTGGGCGGCGATGCGCGCAAGGACCGCAGCGCCGTAGCCGGTGGCGCAGCCGACATCGAGCACAATATCGGTCGCGGCGACGTCGGCCACATGGATCAATTTGGCAACCACCATCGGCTTGAGCAGCCGGCGGCCCCCGCCTTGGCCGACCGGAAGATCGAGATCGAGATAGGCAAGACCCGCCGCAGCCTGCGGCACGAATTGCTCGCGCGGAATTTCGAGCATGGCCGCGATGATCCGCAGATCGGTGACGTCGGCGGTCCGGACCTGCCCGTCCACCATATGTCGGCGAGCGGCGGCAAAATCGGTCATCGCGGTTCTCGACTTGAAGGTGGCTGCACGGAACGCCGCTCTTGTGCGGCAACAAGGTGAAAAACGCAAGGTTTTCCTAGTGCAAGGCTTGCCTTCTAATTGTCGTAAGGCCTTCGCTCCTATATAGGCTTGAGGCCGACCCGACGCCCTTTTTTCCGGAACTGGCCACGTGGCGGAGTGGTGACGCAGCGGACTGCAAATCCGTGCACGCCGGTTCGATTCCGGCCGTGGCCTCCAGCCTTCGCGCTTTGCAAAGAGGGGCCGGCTTTGTTATAGGCGCGTTGCCTTAGCACCGGCTCTGTTCCCCGGTAGCTCAGTGGTAGAGCAACCGGCTGTTAACCGGTTGGTCGCTGGTTCGAATCCGGCCCGGGGAGCCAACGATTTCAAGAATCTACGCCGCCAAATAATTTGCTAGATGTACACGAGGTACTCTCGCGGTGCGCGGCGAGCCCATGGAAAACAACAATGCCGCCGAAGTCGAATAGCTCGAAGCGGAAATGGGCGCTACTCGCGTGGCCAGACACCGGCGGCAATAGCCTCACGCATTAGATCACTCGCTTCATATGGTCGATCGAGGCTTCCGGCGTGCCGATCGGGGAGCCGGAACTGCTCCGCCTTTACATCGAACAAGTGCACAAAGTAGGTGCCCGAAGAAACTCAGTCATCTGACTTGTGGTGCCACTCATGACTAACTCCCACGCTCCAGTGCGGAGTGCGGCCGCGCCGCCGACAGCCAGGCGGTAAACAAGCCAAAAACCAGAGTGCGAATGATTTTTTTAATTTCCCTGTGGGTGGTCATAGCTGCCTCCCATTTCGTTATCACCTAACTCCATCTAGCGTGGCAAACGGTGCCGTGGATGTGACCTTGGTCACAAAGGCACTGGAAAATTCCGATGAGTTCCCAAATTCAAGTCACCATCGCTTCAGTTCGCGCCCACGGGGTCAGCAACCTGCTGGTCTATTGTTGGCGGCGGGCTGATTTGAGACCGGATTACAGCCTGCAGCAGGCGAAGCGAATGAGCGCCGGCTGGATGATGCCGCCGTAAGTCGCAACTAGACCGGGATCGAGGTGGGTAAATCCCGGGCTACGCCAACGGCCTGCGTCGATATATCTTCGACGCCAAACGCCTTTAATGCTTCTTCATAGAGACGGACGAAATCGCGCTCGCCATCTTTGGCGGTTGCAATAATCCGGTTTGCGACGATCTCAGGGGCAGACCCGAAATCTTGAAGCAATTTGCACGCTTCGTCGAAAGCCTCGCCCATCGCCGAAGTCGCGGCGTCGTCGAACCAAATGTTTTGGGTCGGAATGATACTCATTGGCACCTCGAGAAGAACGCGAGCAGAAACACCGGAGCGTATCTCAGTACGGAAGCTCGAAGTCGTTTCAATCATAGACAAGCTACCGCTCCGGAAGGGGCGCTAGCTGTGTAACAGAGACCACTTTCTTTCTTAATTACGCAATTGACCGTCACCATCTGGCATCGTCATCATCAAGGAAAGGGCAATGAGACGCGGGAATCGCTAAACCTGTTATCCGGTCGCGGCGGGATGACTTCAATTACCTCACCTGTGGCCGGATCTATGCGGCATATCGCTGAGGCGGGGCCTTGCGATCCATCCCACTGTTCTGTTGCGCGTTTACGCGCTACCTGGGCATCATTGAGAGACCCGCTGCCTCGGGGAATACGCCTCCATCGTTGCATTTGCGCGTGATACCGTAACCTCGTTGCCACAATGCGGCCTTTCCGTTCCGGCAGTAATCGAAATCGATTGTCACTCGAACTCGTTTCGGTGGTGAGGCAGGCTACCCCTCCGAAGAGCAATAGCTGAGCAATAGAGAACACGTTTCTTCTTTAATTTCTTGAAAGGCATCGGCCTTCGGCAGAGAACTAAATCGCGGTCAGCTTTCTATCCCGTTTCTTCGTCCACCCCATCAGCCGCTGTAGTCCGGCCTCGACGCGTGCGAGTTGATACGGGCACTGGCGTTGAATGGATAATGCCGCCGGAGGTGACTTAATTTGTCACCCATTGCGACAGATTCAATCGAGGCGTAGCATTCCACTGTTCATTCCAGGGGGTAGTCATGGTCAAATTGCTTGCAATTATTGGAATGCTCTGTGTTGGGTTTGCCGCGCAGGCGGCGCAACAGAAAGGTCAAATGCAACAGCAAGGAGCCGACTCGGCAAAAGTTAACCAGTGCGTCCAAGCGTGCGCACAGAGAGCCCCCACCGCTCGTGCTAAAGCCAAGTGTCACGAAAGATGCGCGACCGGGACGTTTCAGCGTTGATGCAGCAATAAAGCCCCCGGGACAACTTACCCGGGAGTCTCTGACCACAAAGTAAAACTGACTAAACAGTGAGCGCCTTGCGCTTCCTGCGCCGCCAGCAGTCCGATCAGGCCGGCCACCCCAACGCGCCGAGGCCGGCTGCGAAGATGGGATAGCGGAGGCTGGACGCAGCGACGATGCCCATATTACCTTCGAACAAATGCAATTCCGACCACCGACCAAACTCTGCGCCGGCTTGTAAAAAGGACACTGATAGGCACTCGAAAATAAGAATCGAATTATAGTCCAATAGGCGAAAAGTCTCGTGACGGGTAATAAGAGGCAAACTTTCCAATCTTCTCTTTGTGCCCGGCCGTAAGGGCGCCGCCACGTTTTTTCTAGTTTGCTGCCGAGAAGCGCGTTCCAAAGCGCAAACGATTTTGCGTTGGTTCAGGACCAGTTTGAATTTATTACAAATATTTTCGACTGTGGCTAAAGGATTTGCGAGCAGTTGTGGTCGATCGAGGCTTCCGGCGTGCCGATCGAGGAGCCGGAACTGCTCCGCCTTTACATCGAACAAGTGCACAAAGTAGGTGCCCGGAGAAACGTCAGTCATCTGACTTGTGGTGTCACTCATGACTAACTCCGACGCTCCAGTGCGGAGTGCGGCCGCACCGCCGACAGCCAGGCGGTAAACAAGCCAAAAACCAGAGTGCGAATGATTTTTTTAATTTCCATGTGGGTGGGCATAGCTGCCTCCCATTTCGTTATCACCTAGCTCCATCTAGCGTGGCAAACCGTGCCGTGGATGTGACCTTGGTCACAAAGGCACTGGAAAATTCCGATGAGTTCCCAAATTCAAGTCACCATCGCTTCAGTTCGCGCCCACGGGGTCAGCAACCTTTTCGTCTATTGCAACGGCAAGCGTGAGGGAAACTGGCCGTGCAATCATCAAAGTACCTTGCAAGTCGATCGCTTCCAGGCGGATGACGCGCTGCCCGACATTCAACGGCGTTGCCGCTGTACCATGTGCGGTTGGCGGCGGGCTGATTTGAGACCGGATTACAGCCTGCAGCAGGTGAAGCGAATGAGCGCCGGCTGGGTGATGCCGCCTAGCGCGACGGAGGACTCGCGGGAGAGGTGACATCCGGCGCGGGCGCCACCGGCACCGTTGGCCCGACATCCACCTTCTGCACTTTCAGGCTAGTCGGCAGCGGCAAGCCGTGCGGGTAATACGCCCAGAACAGAAACATCCCAACGAACACGATCGTTGTCATTATGGCTTTGACGCGATGCCTGAAGGCCAGCAAGTTGCCCACCAACGCGGACACGAAGACGAGCGCCGCCAAAACAGCGACATAGGGCCAGTCCACGGCTGCTAGATCTATCGGCATTGGACCGTCGCATCTTCAGGCTGCCGCCCGCGCCGGTTAAGGACTCGCCTTATCGGTTTTTCTCGTAACAGAGAAGTCGTTGAATTTGGTCTTTCCCGCGCCGCCAGAATTTTTCTTCGACGCGCTTTGCTGAGTGTAGTTGTGTTCTATCTTGGTGTAATTCAGGCTCATGTTTTCTGATGGCTTGCTGCCGCCAGCGGCGTGACTTCCACTACCGTTGTCGCCGGCAAATGCGGCGCCCGGCAATGCCGCAGTCAAGACGATCGCTGTCAAAATGATCTGCTTTGAACGACAATTCATCATCGAAGCCTCCCGCTCCTGTGAGTGGAGAAGATTACCGCAGTCGCGGTACGTCGTCTCCGGCCCCATGGCGAAAATATACCCAACTGAGAGGTGACCGGAACATTGAGTTCCAGAGCCAGCGGTCAGCCCCGGGGAACATGACATTTCGCCAGCAGCGCCGATCGTGCTCCGGCAAAGGCGATCGCGAGGAGACTGCCGGTGCATTTAATGCGGCGGCAATGCCAATGCCCACAAGGCGGAATGCAAGAGAGCCGCTGTGAAGAACGGTGGAGCTTATGACTTTCGTCCCCACCCCACCGTTCCCCGCCACAAGACTAACGCCATGAGGCGTCAGCCATGAAGCCGGTCGCCCGGCCCCACGGCGGCAACTTATCTGTCGGAACATCTAAGGTTCCATTACCGGAAATTCGTCCGGTGTTGCGCTGCGGTCATACGGCCGATACTGGCGAAGCTCTATAGTTGACACGAGCGGGGCTGGGAGTGACCACCCGCTTTGAGCGGCCTCGATCGGGCAGACGCCACAACTGTTTCGGCCGGGGCCGCTTACATTATTGCTTCCGCTTCCGCTTCCTCCTCCACAGAGCAGACCCGACGCTCTACGCGGCAGCGTCGTGCTGATATCGACGGCTTGCCAATCACGCGGGGCCAGTGCCCGATCATTTCGCGGTTAGTGAAATCCCGGGCTTTAAATTTGCCAATTTGCGGATTCCGCAACGGTTAGCCTTTGGGTCTGAGATCCCCAAGCTTTCGCGTCAGCGGTAACTCCGCGGCATCGCGGTTTTGCTGAATCTGATCGGCTAAACGAAGGTAAGCGAATGCCAAGTTCTCAAACTCTGTCTTAAGCGCCGAGTATTTCGCGTTTTTGGCCAATTCCGTTAACTCGGCAGCCTTGAAAAAACACATGTCCCGGCGATTCATTGGCATCGCATCCCCGACGGCTGCGCAAACAGGTTGTTCCAATGACTTTTTAAGCGGTCGGGGAAATTATCAGAGGGGAGCTGTTACTTTTTCGTATCCATCGTCACCAGGCGACGCGTAACGGGCTCGCGTCGGGACCGCTTGGCAATTGCCGGATATTTGCGACCTGCAGAATTGCGAATACCCGAAAGTGCTGTGCCTTAACGATACGCTCCCGTGATCGCATGTATGCCCAATTGCGATTGTCCCGTGCGCGGTTTTTTGTTGTCCGGCGCCGGTCGCTCAAGCAGACTTGCTACTGCATTTTTCGCGGCGGCCTGGGATCGCCGGGCGAAAGCGCTCACACAATTGCGAGGTTCGTATGCAAGTCGGATTTATCGGCGTCGGCCGAATGGGAACGGCGATGGCGCGCAACCTGATGAAGGGCGGCCACAAGGTGCTCGCCTGGGATGTTTCGCAAGCCTCGCGCGACCGGATCAAAAACGATGGCGCAGCCATTGCCGGCAGCGCGCGCGAGGCATTTTCCGGAGACGCGGTCATTTCCATGTTGCCGAACGATGCCGCGATGCGCGCGACTTTCATCGCCGGCGATGTCCTTCCCAGCGGCGGAAACGCGCCGATCCACATCAACATGGCGACGGCGTCGGCCGTCTGCGCCGGCGACCTCGCCAAGGCCCATGCCGCCAAGGGCGTACCCTATCTCTCCGCCACCGTTTACGGACGGCCGGAGATGGCGGCCGAGCGAAACCTGAACATCCTCGCCGCCGGCGATCCGGCGCTGATACAGAAAGTACAACCGCTTTTCGACGCCATGGGCAAGAAGACCTGGCAATTGGGCGCGGATCCCCGCAATTCCAATATCGCCAAGATTGCCGGCAACCTGGTGGTGGCCTGTATCCTGGAATCCATGGGCGAAGCCGCGGCGCTGGCCCGCGCATACAAGATGGATCCCAACACCGTGCTCGATGTGGTCGTGGGCTCGATTTTCGATGTGCCGATCTATCGGATCTATTCGAAGATGATCGCCAACGGCTCGTTCGAGCCGCCCGGGTTCGATCTCAACCTGGGATTAAAAGACGCCAAGCTTGCGCTCGATGCCGGCGAGGCGGCAAACGTTCCCCTGCCCTTCGCCAGCGTGCTGCGCGACAATTATATCGACGCGATCGCGCATGGCGACGGAGGCAAGGACTGGTCGGCCATCGCCCGCGTGGCCGCGCGCCGCGCCGGTCTGGAATGACGCTCAGGCCTTCCGCACGCGCCTGAAGAGCCCCATCAATCCGCGCGGCATGTAGAGCGCCATTGCGATCACGATCAGGCTGAAGATCACCCGGTTGACCTCTGAGGTGACGTTGACACGCAATGCCTCCGCCACCAGCAGCACCAGCGGAGCCCCGATCAGTGGTCCAAGCCAAGTGCCGGCGCCGCCGATCACCGTCATCAGAACGACATTGAGCGAAATATCGAGAGAGAACGTGCTGGTCGGCTCGATATAAAGAATGCGCATGGCAAAGATGCCGCCGACGAGCCCGGTCGCAAAGCCCGCGATCGCATTGCCGATCCACTTTATCTCGGTCGTGCGCACGCCGATGATCTCGGCCGCATCCTCGTCCTCCCGGATGGCAACGAGCGCCCAGCCAAAGTTGGAGTTTTCGATGGCGTAGATCAGCACGGTCATGGCAAGCGCGATGCCGAGGAACACGAAATAGAAGAGCCGCTCGGTCGCGCGCGGCGACAGGTCGAGCGGCGTCAGAAATACGCCGAGGGCGCCCTGCGTGAACGGCAGATCGAGCACCAGAATCTGGACGGCGAAAGTGACGATCATCGTCACCACGGCGAAATAGGCGCCGCGCAGCCGCAGCGTCGGAATGCCGATGACAAACGCCACCAGCGCCGATGCAATCCCCGCGAGCGGCGCCGTCAGAAACGGAGACAGCGCGAAAAAATGGAAAAGCAAAGCAGTGGTGTAGGCGCCGATCCCGAAAAACGTCACCAGGCCGAAATTGAAATAGCCGCCATAGCCGCCCAGAATATTCCAGGCCTGCGTCATGACGACATACATGAAGACGAGGCCGAGCGTGTTGAGATGCTCGAGGCTGCCGCTGAAGAGCCCGTAGGCTACCAGCAAAGCCGCGCCGGCGATTGCCGCCGCCACGCCGAGCCGCTTGCTGGTCCCGGTGGAGTCCTGTGCCGGCAGGAAATAAAGATGAAACATGCCGCCCCCTAAATCGTCCGCCGCACGGCGCCGCGCAGGCCTTCGCGGCGAAGAACGAGCACGCTCGCGAGTGCCACGTAGAGCAGCAGATAGACGTAGTCGAACGGCATCAGCGCAGTCGCGATCGTCTGGATCAACCCGGTCAGCAGACCGGCCGCGAGCGTGTTTTCGACGCGCCCGAAGCCGCCGAGGATGACGATCAGGAAGGCCCAGCTCAGCCATTCGATCTGCGTCTGCGGCGCGAACGGAAACACCATGGCGATCACGACGCCGGCCGCGCCGGCCGAGGCGATACCGAGCCCGAACATGACCAGCGACAATCTCGTTACGTTGATGCCGATGGCGGCGGCCGCGTCCTGATTCTGGGCCATGGCGCGAATGGCGCGGCCGATCAGCGAGCGGTTGAGAAACAGCCAGAACGCTGCAATCAATGCCGCGGCCAACGCACCGGCAATGACCCGGACCGCAGGCACGCTGACCAGGCCGAGCTTGAGCTGAATGTTGCTGTACGCAACGGTGACGACGCGCGTGTTTGTGGTCCAGAATATGGTGCCGACGTTTTCGATCAAAACCATCAGCCCGAACATCGCGACCAGGCCCTGGTTCTGCTCGGCCCGTTCCATGCGGACAATAATGAGGCGGAATACCAGCGCGCCGACCGCAAAGAACAGCGGCACCGCGAGCGCAAACGAAAAAATCGGGTCGACATGCAAGGCTTCGAGCATGCCGAGCGTGAAGAAGGCACCGAGCATGATGAAGGCGCTGTGCGCAACATTGATGATGCCCATGATGCCGAGCAGAAGGCTCAGGCCCAATCCAACGACGGCATAAATCATGCCGAGCAGCAGGCCGTCGGCCACGATTTGCAGCGCCGTGGTCACCATGGCCCCATGCCCTTCATCAAACGCCAAGCCATCAAACGCCAAGCCATCGCCGCACCATCGTGCCGAGGTCGCCTTCGAAGGCTGATCGATCACCCTCGATGTCGTTCTTGCCGGACGTGAGCACGTAAACGTAATCGGCGATGCGAATGGCGGAGCGCACATCCTGATCGACCAGCAGGATGGTGCGGCCCTCGTCGCGAAACGCCTCGAGTTCCTGGTACATCTGCCGCGCGATATTGGGCGCGAGCCCGACCGAGGGCTCGTCGATCAGCAGGACGCGCGGATCGGCCATCAGCAGCCGCGCGATTTCCACTGCGCGCTGCTGACCGCCGCTGAGACTGCCGGCTGGCCGGTCGCGCAAGGGCGCCAGCGTCGGATAGCGGGCAAACACGCGATCGAGCGCCTGCCGCAGGCGCACATGGTTGCCGCGCAAGGGCCAGCCGCCGAGTTCGATATTTTCGCCGACCGTCAGATCGGGAAAGGTCGAGCGTCCCTGCGGCAGGAAGGCGATGCCCTCTTCGATGTGCCGGAACGACGGCAGCCGCGTGATGTCGGTCCCGCCGAGCGAAATACTACCCGAGAGCGGCGACAGATAGCCGGCAAGCGCGCGCAGCATGGTGGATTTGCCGGCGCCGTT
This sequence comes from Pseudolabrys sp., assembly GCA_035691545.1. Lineage (GTDB taxonomy): Bacteria > Pseudomonadota > Alphaproteobacteria > Rhizobiales > Xanthobacteraceae > Pseudolabrys. The sequence goes on from DASSIT010000061.1 coordinate 18,897, forward strand.
CGGCCCCAGCACGACGGTGACGCGGCCTGGCCTGGCGGCGATCGTGACGCCGCGCAGGATCGGGTGGCCCGGCACATAACCGGCATGAAGGTCGGCGACGCGCAACTCGGGGGTACCGGTCATGGCGGATCCTCTGCCCCGCCTAGATAGCCCTCGACCACCTTCGGATCGCGTACCACCATGGCCGGCGCGCCCGCGCAAGCAACGCGCCCTCCCACCAGGCACAGCATCGCGTCCGACATCGCCACCAGATCGGGCACCTCGTGGCTCACGACGAGGAACGAAGTGCCGTCACGACGGACCGTTTGCTTGATGCAATCGATCAGCCGGCCTTTGATCTCCGGATGGACGCCGGCAAAAGGCTCATCCATCAGCACGAGATTTGGTTTTGTGACAAGCGCACGGGCGAATTCCAGCAGGCGCTGCTGTCCTCCGGACAGCTCGCTCGCGGCCAGAGCACCGAAGCTTTCAAGCCCCACAAAGGCAAGCAGCTCCCTCGCGCGCTCGCCGGCCGCCGCGCGTTCGGCGCTGCCGTGGTGCAGCAGCGGAACATAGACGTTCTGCAGGGTGGTAAGCGTGCGGAATACCCGCGCCGTCTGAAAGGTGCGGGTGATTCCGGTCGAGGCAAGATCGGATGCGCGCCGCCCGGAAATGGTCACGTCACCGAGCCGGACGCTGCCGCTGTCCGGCCGGAATACGCCATTAATGACGTTGAGCAGCGTTGTTTTGCCCGAGCCATTCGGGCCGATCAGACCGCTGATCGTCGTCGGCGGGACCGTGAATGACACGCCGTCCAGCGCGATGACCCCACCAAACTTCTTTGTGACCGCATCGACGATCAGAAGCGGCTGGGTCATCGCGCCTGTCCGGCTCAAGGCAGCGGAACGACGGGGCTGGCTGTTTTCATGGCCGTCGGCCACACCACCTCATTCTTGTTCTTCACATATTGCAGCAGCACCTGGCTGAACACGGGCGTTCCGTCGGCCTGATATTTGATGTTGCCGGCGGCCGTGTGGAACTCGTGGCTCAGGATGTACTGCTTGAGCTTCTCGTCATCGAGCGTCTTGGCGCCCTGCACCGCCTGATCAAGCACTTGCAGGATCGCATAAGCCACGACGCCGTAAGCCGGAATCGTATCGTAGCCGCGCCCCTTGAAGAAGGTCTGCAAGTCGTTCAGTCCCTGATAGTTCTGCGTCGGCCAGGAGATCGTGGTGCCGATGACGCCTTCTCCGGCCGCGCCCATCTTCGGCCAAGCCGGCAAGGTCGTGACCTGCGAACCGCAGGTGCAGAACAGTTTCGGCTTGTAACCCAGCTGCTGCACGGTGCGCGCGACCTGCAGGGAGTCGTTCGGGAGGCCGAGCTGGAGGAGAAGCTCCGCGTTCGCCGATTTCGCTTTCTGTACCAGGCCGGTGAAGTCGGTGGTGTTGGGCGGGTATTGCTCGTTGACCACGACGGTCATGCCGGCTTCCTTGGCGAAGGCGAGCGCGCCCCCCTTGCCGCCGTAGCCGTCACGCACAATGAGCGGGAACGGATTTTGCGCGGTAAAGATCGCCACTGATTTTGGTCGCTGTTCCGCCGGCAGCGTTTTGATCAGTTCGAATACGCCGCGCGTGTAATCGGGCTCCTGATAAGTGTAGCTGCCGATGATCGAGCCCTTGGCGGCGCCGAAGATGTTGATGCCGACGAACCCGCCGTTGAACAGGATCTTCTTGTGCGACAATACGATCGGAACGATCGCACCGCCGACGAAGGTGGAAAACGGGGCCAGCAACAGATCGGCGTGATCCTGCTGGATCAGGCGATTGAACAAGCCCTGCGCGATAGTCGGCGTGCCTTCGTCATTGTAGATGGTCATCTTGACCTCACGGCCAAGCAGCCCGCCGCGCTTGTTCACATCGGCCAGCCAATAATCGTAGACCGCCTTGTATTCGACCGAAGGGCCGGCGAACGGACCCGTCAGCCCAAGCGTGCCGCCGATGACCACCGGCGGGTTCTGCGCAAACGCCGGCGCGCCCGCAAAGAGCGCGAAGAACGCAACGACAAGCATCCCTGTAAAACGACGTGACCGAGCCATGGACTGTCCCTCCTCGTTATCTGTTCTTCCCTGTTGCTTCGTCTTTTGTCTTGTGACGTCATCTAGCGGCGCCTGGGACCTTTCGGCGGCGGACGCCGGATCTCCGGTTCGGTAAATGCGGATCGGGGCGAGGCCCGAAGGCGCCCGGTGCGTTCCCAGTCAATTTCCAAAGCATCGGTGAGGATCACGCCGTATTCCTTTTCGGCTGCGGAGCGGCTGACATAGCCATCAATCACGTCGTCGCGCACGCGTTCCGGGTCGCGCGTGAAAGGATCGCCGTAACCCCCGCCGCCGTCGGCGAGATAGGAAATCACATCGCCGGGACCGAACTCGCCGCGAAACATGCCGCAATAGAGCACGTTTTCCGGCTTGTCGTCGTAGAGATAGGCGTTGTCGGCGTAAGAAATAACGTCGCGCTCGAAATGCTCCTTCCAGTCCACCCGCTCGGTGTTCGGAATAAGAATGCTCAGATTGAGCGGACCGGGTTTGCCGCCGGCGAGGCCCCAGCCGGGCGTGCGCGATTTTTTCAAAATCGTGAGCGCGCCGAATGGCGCCAGGAAACGATAGTCGCGGACCGATCCCAATCCGCCTCGGAACCGGCCGGGCCCACCGGAATCCCGCCGGAAGCCGGCGCGATCGACCATAACCGGCAGGCGCGCCTCGATGACCTCGACCGGAATGTTCTTCACGGTGCACATCGACACGTGTTGCGTCGTATTGATGCCATCGCGATCGATGCGCGCGCCCCAGCCGACGCCGGCATTTGTCTGATGCCAGATTTGGCGGCCGGTATAGGGCTCCTTGCCGTAGAAGCCCGGATCGCCGAGATCGCCGCCGGAGCCCGCCCACATCTTGTCGGGAACCGCTTGGGCGAGCGCCTTGTAGATGGTCTCGACCGCGCTCACGCCCGCCCAGATGGTGAAGACCGGCGAGGGATAGGCAGCGTTGAACAGGTTGCCCTCGGGCGCCACGATGTTGAGCGGGCGGAACTGGCCGCCATTGGACGGCTCGTGCGGCGTGGTCAGGCTTTTAAAGCAGATCCGTGCCGCCGAGCGCGCCATGCCGAGGCTGAGATTGATCGGTCCTTCGACCTTCTGGCTCGAGCCGGAATAGTCGATCGTCATGTTGTCGCCGTCGATGACGACGCGCACGTGCACGCGCACAAGGTCGTCATTGACGCCGTCGTTGTCCATCCAGTCTTCGGCTTCCCATTCGCCGTCGGGCATGGCACGCACCGCGGCGCGCGCCTGTTCCTCCCCGGCCGCGAGGATACGTTCAATCGAGGCATCAACCGTCTCGGCGCCGTATTTCTGGTAGAGCTCGCCGATGCGTGCAACACCGGTGCGCAGACACGCGACCTCGGCGTTGAAGTCGCCCATCACCGTTTCGGGCGCGCGTGAATTGACGCGAATGATGCGCAGCAATTCCTCGTTCGGCTCACCCCGGCGGACGATCTTCTCGCCGGGAATCATGATTCCTTCCTGGTGTACGGTGGTGGAATCGAGAATATAGCCCGGGTCTTTCCCGCCCATATCGGTCCAGTGTGCGCGCACCACCGTATAGGCAGCGATCGCACCGTCCACGAAAACCGGCGAAACGAGCACGCCGTCGTTGGTATGCGCGCCGCTCCAGTACGGCACATTCATGTAGAGCACGTCGCCGGGCTCGAGTGGCCCGCATTTGCTGTTGTTGAGCGCCTGGCGAATGGCGTACTCATTGGCGCCCAGGAAGAGCGGAAGGCCGGTGGCATCGGCCAGCAAATTGAGATTGCGGTCGAAAATAGACAGGCCGAAATCGTTGATTTCGTAAATTATGGTCGAATAGGCGGTGCGCACCAGCGTGCGCTCCATTTCGGTCGCTGCCGACGCAAGATAGTGCCGGATCACTTCCGCCGTCGCCGGATCGGTCGCAGAAGCGTTGCGTCTGCTCATGAAGGCTTTGTCCGCGTGATAAAGAGATGGCCGTACTTGTCCACGCTCGCGCGCTGGTCGGAAAAGAACACCAGCGTCGTCGTGCTTTCCTCGATGATCGCGGGTCCCTGCACGGTATCGCCGTCACGCAGGTCCTCCCGATCGTAGACCGTAAAATCGGCCGGCGCGCGCTTGGCAAAACAAAACGCCTTGCGAGTAGCGCGCGCGGCAGGCGCGCCGGAACTGCGAGGCGGGATCGTTTTCAGTTGTGGGCGCGGCGTGCGGCCGATACCGCGTACACGGACGTGCACGAGCTGCACCGGATCGGTCATCACATGGCCGTAGCGTTGCTTGTGCAATGCATCGAAGCGGCGGCAGAGGCTGTCGATATCGTCGCGTTCCTCAAGCGGGGTATCGAGCGTGTGCTCCTGCCCGAAATAACGCAGCGATGCCGACCATTCGAACATGCGATCGTCCGCGGCAAATCCGCCCTGCGCAAGCGCTTCATCGGCCTTTCGATTGAGACGTTTTGCCAGCGCACCAACATTGTCCATGCCGATATGCGACAGCAGGCCAACCGCTGTTTCGGAATATTCCTGCATCAGATCCGTCATCAGCATGCCCCAGGCCGAAAAGCCGGCGGGAGCCTGCGGCACGATCACTTCGCGAACGTTCATTTCGCGCGCCACCAGCGGCACGAACATGGGGCCGGCCCCGCCATAGGCCAGCATGCTGAACTCGCGCGGATCGTAGCCCTCCTGCACGGTAATTTCGCGGATGGCGCTCACCGTGCGCGCGAGCAGCACGTCGAAGATACCGCGCGCCGCCTCGGCGGCGCTCAGGCCCAGCGGATCGGCGATATGCTTGATGATGCCGCCGCGCGCGCCGGCGGCATCGAGCTTCACCTGGCCGCCGAGGAAATTCTCGGGATCGATATAGCCCAGTTCGACCGCAGCGTCGGTGAATGTCGGCTGCCGGCCGCCGCGGCCGTAGCAGATCGGTCCGGGCTCGGCCCCGGCCGATTGCGGGCCGACTTTCAGCAAGCCGCCCTCGACACGGGCGATGCTGCCGCCGCCGGCGCCGATCGTCGATATGTTGTAGGCCGGGATCATGAGGGGCAGCTTTTCGAGCTCTGCCTGATATTTCAGCGTCGGCAGGCCGCCGCGCACCACGCAGGCATCCGTGCTGGTGCCGCCGATATCGACGGCGATGATGTCGGCGCGGTGGATGATCTCGCTCAATCGCGCCGTTCCGATCAGGCCGCCGGCGGGACCGGAAAAGATCGTGTGAACCGGTGTCGCGACTGAATCGCGCGCGAGCAAGGCGCCGCCGCCGGAACGCGTGATGTAGAACGAGCCCTTGAAGCCTTGCTCGACCAGCGAGCCTTCAAGCGCGCCGATGTAGCGGCGGAAGATCGGCTGGATATAGGCGTTGACGACCGTCGTGGCCGAGCGCTCGTATTCGCGGTATTCGCGGACAATATCGCTTGAGATCGACACCGCTATATCGGGCCACTCGGCGCGAATGATGTCGCGCGTGCGCTGCTCGTGCGAAGGATTGCGGTAGGCGTGCAGATAACATACGGCGATCGTCTGCACCTTCCACTTCTTGACGAGTTCGTGCGCGGCCTGGCGGACCGCGTCTTCGTCAAGCGGTACGAGCTCCTCTCCCGCCGCATTCATCCGGCCCCGCACCCCGAAACGCATGCGCTTGGACACCAGCGGCGGCGGCACGTCGTATTCGAGTGAATACATCTGCGCCCGGTCGCGATTGTAGCGGCCCATCTCGAAGATATCTTCGAAGCCGGCATTGGTGATGATGCCGGTGACCGCGCCCTTATGCTCAAGGACGGTATTGAGGCCCAGCGTTGTCCCGTGGATGAAGGAATCCAGGGCGCTGCCTTCGATCGAAAGGCGCCTGATGGCATCGTTCACGCCGGCGGCAGCATTTCCCGGAGTCGTGAAGCTCTTTTCCAGTTGCCATTCGCCGTTTCGTACGTTGAACAGCACGGCGTCGACGAACGTGCCTCCTATGTCCACTGCCAGACGGTAAGCCACGAACTACCTCACGCGTCGTAGAGGAGCCAGTCGCGCAACAGCGTGGTCGCTGCCTGCGGCTGCTCCAGGATGGTCATGTGGCCGCAATCCTCAATTAGGGAGAATCGCCCGCGCGGCGCGAGCGCGGCAATCTCTTCATGTTCTTCGATCGTGCTCATTCCGTCCTGGCGTCCGCAGATCGCCCGCACCGGACGCGCGAAGGCGCGCAACAGATCGCGTGAGTCCTGCCGGGTCGCGATGGCATATTGCCGGCGAAGGTAGACATCGCCGCCGACCCGGTCGGCCATCGCGCGGACAAATGCCGGCAATGCCCCGCTTTGACGATCCGCATGCAGGAGCACCGGCATCATGCCTTCAATAACGGCTCCGTATTCGCCGCGCTCGCAGGTGGCGATGACATTGCGGCGCCACTCGGCTTTCTTGGCGGAGTCGCCCCGGGCCGAGGTATCGAGAAGCGCAAGGCGCGTAATGCGGTCGGGAGCCTGCCGCAGCATTTCCAGCGCGACGTAGCCGCCCATGGAAAACCCCGCGAGCGCGAAGGATGGCGGCGCGTCGGCGAGCGCAATCCGCGCCATCTCGGCCATTGTCTTGCCGTCCGTGACAGCCGGCACGCCGATATCGGCAATTTCGGCGAGATGCGTGGCTTGATGGCCCCAAACCGCGGCGTCGCAGACCAGGCCCGGCACGAGCACAAGTTTCTGCTTTTCGGCCAAGGGACCCTCCCGTTGGCGGAAAGGTTAGCGGTCCCGGGGCTCTACCGAAAATATATATTATTGATGCATGCGATATCATTTTGATATCGTAAGCGCGGACCCTGTCCCATGAACCTTCGCGCCCTGTCCAATTTCCTGAGCGTCGCCGAAACGGGAAGCCTCAAAGGCGCCTCCGGCGTGGTGAACATTGCCCAGCCGGCGCTGACCCGACAGATTGCGCTGCTCGAGGAGGAATTCGGCGTCAGACTGTTCCTGCGCCATCACCGCGGGGTCACACTCACCGAAGCCGGCGAGCAGCTGCGCGAACACGCCGAGCGGATTCTCGCCGAGGTCTCGCGCGCGCGCGTCGCCATGTCGAACGCACTCGAAAAGCCGACCGGTGCGGTCTCGCTAGGCCTGCCGACCGCCATGCGCGCTGTTCTTTCGAGCGATCTGATTGCGGCCTATCACACCGCATACCCGGACGTTCAGCTCAAGGTGCACGAAGCCTTCGTCCACGTGGTCGAGGATATGCTGCAGTCGCGTCAGCTTGACGTCGCCATCCTGTTTGGCGGGTCACGCAAGCTCGACAATTTCAGCGTCACTCCCCTGGCGAGCGAGAATGTCTATCTCGTGGGCGCACCGGGCGCGGGTCTCGATGTCAACAAGCCGGTTTCCATCAGGTACCTCGCCGAAGTGCCTATCATTCTTATTTCGCGGCGCAATCAATTGCGCATTGTCACCGAACGCGCGCTGGCCGTTCATCATTGCGATTTTCGTCCGTTTCTGGAGGTCGAAGGCCAGCCACTGACGCACGATCTCGTCCAGCGCGGCATCGGCTACACGATTTCTCCTTACTGCGCCGTCCAGAAGGAGCTTGAGACGGGCGAGCTCAGCGGCGCTCCCATCCGTGATCTCACGATCACCTGGGAGCTTGGCGTCAACCGTGTGCGCGCGCACGCGCCCGCGGTGCAGGAACTGATCCGGCTTATTCATCAGGCGGTCGACGAACGCGTGGCCAGCGGCAACTGGCGCGCCATGAAGCCAAAATCTGCACCATCGCGCCGGCGAAACGATCTCAAGCGGCCGGCCCGCACGCAGTGATCATGCCTATAATCATGGCCGCGCGCGGCCGAGCTTGATCAGACGGACGTAAGCTGTTTGGTAACACGCCTACGCCAACACCGCGATCAGCTCATGGACCATCCTGACTTTCTCATCATCGGCGGCGGCAGCGCGGGCGCGGTCATTGCGTCGCGGCTCTCCGAAGATCCTCAAACGCGGGTCCTGCTGGTTGAAGCCGGCCGCGATACGCCTCCGGATGCACTGCCGGCCGATATCGCCGATACCTTTCCCGCCTCCTCGCTCAATCCCGACTATTTCTGGCCCGGCCTGCAGGCTATCCGGTCATCCGGCAGTCCTGTCCGGCCATTTCCGCAGGCCCGCATCATGGGCGGCGGATCGAGCGTGATGGGTTTGTGGGCGCTGCGCGGCTTGCCGTCCGACTTCGACGCATGGGTAGCCGCCGGCGCCGAAGGCTGGAGCTGGGCGGACGTGCTGCCTTATTACCGCAAGCTGGAAGACGACTTCGATCGCGATCAAAGCCAGACCAAGCCAGGCCCTTATCCCGTTCGACGTCTGCCGCGGGACGAGTGGCCTGCTTTCGTCACTGCCATCGAGAGCGCAGCCAACGCGCAAGGCCTGCCGCCGATTCAAGACATCAACGAGCAGCCGGGCCAGGGTTTTTTCCCGATGCCGCTGAGCCAGGACTTGACGACGCGCGCGTCGAGCGCACGGACCTACCTGACTGCCGCCGTGCGCCGTCGGCCAAACCTCAAAATCCTGGCCGAGGCGCGAGCCACCGCGTTGCGCTTTGACGGGCTGAAAGCCCGCGGCGCGACCATCGCGCATGGCGGAGGCAACAAGGACATCAGTGCACGCGAAGTCATTCTCAGCGCCGGCGCGATCCATTCCCCGGCCATGCTGCTGCGTGCGGGCATCGGTCCGGCGGACGAACTGCAAAAAAATGGCATTACCCCCCGACTGGAGCGGCCCGGCGTCGGCCGCAACCTGCAAAACCACCCATATCTGCATTTCGCGTTGACGCTCCCGCCTCGTTCACGGTTGCGAAGTGACTTGCGGAGATTTGCAATTGCCGGTGCCCGTATCTCCTCGGGCCAGGAGGGAGCGCCTCCCGCCGATCTGCTCCTGTTCACGATCGGACGGGTCAGCTCGCGCAGCTATGGAACGGACGTTGCAATGGTCGGATGCGCGCTCTACGCGCCCTATTCGCGTGGCGCCGTCACGCTGGCGAGCAAAGACGCGGGCGTGCCGCCGAGCATCAATTTTCGCCTGTTGGAGGATCCGCGCGACCCGCCGCGGATGCTTGTCGCGGCCCGCTTTGCCGAAAGCCTATTGTGCAACCCCGGTGTGTCGGCCGCCTACAATGATGCGTTCTTGTTGCCGCCGGTCATGTCCTTGCATCAGTTTAACCGACCCGGAGTGATGGGTGACCTTCTGGCTGTTGCAGCCAAGGTGGTATTAAATGCGCCGGCTGCCGTTAGCCGCCGAGTCATTGACAGGGTCATCCGTCCGGGCCAGTGGTTCGCCAACAAGCGTCGACGACAAAATTTGACCGACGAACAGCTGCTCGCTGCAGCCGCGCCAATGGCGCATCCGGTCGGCACATGTTCCATTGGCCGCGCCGACAATCCAATGGCGGTGGTCGACCGTTCGTGTCGGGTTTACGGCGCGCACAATCTGCGCGTTGTCGATGCCTCGGTCATGCCGCGCATCCCGAGCGCCAACACCAATCTCCCGACGATCATGATCGCCGAACGCGCGGCCGACCTCGTTCGCCGGAATCAATGACGGGTTAAAATCGCCCCGCCGCAAATTGTTCGCATCGCGAAGGCGCTCATTCTCATTTCATTTGAGCGCGTGCAATCGTGCCCCTCAGGCCGGCTACGCAAGCCGCATCAGCTTGAGAGCCGCCCGACCGTTCGGCCCATAGGGGTTACCGAGCGTTTCGCACATTTCGAAGTGTCCGAAGTTTGGCGCTTCAACGAGTTCCACGGGCTTACCCGCTGCCTTTACCGCCGCCGCAAAATCGCGGTTCTGTCGCTGAAATTCAGGCGTTTCATTTGTTCCGTAGGTAACGACGATTGGTGTTCGCAATTTTTCGATTTGCCTCTGTGAGCTCATCGATTCTTCCATCGCGTCCGTAAATTTGACGTAAGAGCTGCGCTTAGACAGCCTGACCGGCTTCAGATCGTACATGCCGCTCATGCAAAGGCCGCCTTTGATCATGTCTTGCGGCAAACCGAAATCCTTTTGCCAGTCCGTTACCAAAGCAACACCGCATAAATGACCGCCGGAAGAATGGCCCCCGACATAAAGGCGGTTCGGGTCACCTTCGAAATTCTTAGCGTTCTTGAAGGTCCAGGCGATAGCGCGCCGCACCTGGTCCGCCATGATACCGATATCGCCTTTCGCTGCATCGACGGAGATAAAATCGAGCGCGATGTAATTGACGCCGGCGTTAACAAAAATCTCAGCAGGAAATCCGTAGTTCTTCGACTCACCGCTCCGCCACGCGCCTCCGTGGATGAAAACGAAAATTGGTGCGTTTGATTTTTTGGCCGGATACAAGTCCAGCGCTTCGACCGGCGTCGGCCCGTAGGCGAGCCGCTTCGGTGCACCGAGTCGTGCGCGCACCTCATTGCTGCTCGACGCATAGCGCTTGAGGATTTGTCGCAAAAGCGGCGCATATGCACTTTGATCGTAGGCGGCGTCCAGCTCCATTTGGTCCATATCCATCCACACAAGCGGCCCCTTATCGTGGGTCGGCGGGCCGACATGGCACGCCTCCGCAAGCGCGGGAGTCGCCGCGGCCGCAACAGCCGCCCCCAACACAGCACGGCGCGACATTCGTTTGACAAACGGCTGTCTGGATTCAATGGGCATCGTTGTCTCCCCGCTTTCGGTTTTTTGAGCGCACGCCGGGCGCGAGTGCGTTGCGCCAAAGTCGCATTGGACGTCCCGAAGCCACTACATGCCCTGTCGGGGCGTTTTTTCCAGCAGCTTCGCTAATTCCCGAGAATAGAACTTTGCGTTTCCCGTGGTGAGATGACCGCTCGTTTCATCGCTGGCCACGATCAGGAACAATCTGCCGTTCTTTACATGTCTCATCGCCTCAACCATGATTCCGGTCTCCGGCGGGTTGCGCTCGTCATCGGCAGAATTGATTGCGAGCACCGTCGCCGCAATTTTATCGAGTTCCGGGGCCGCGTCGTAATCGCCCGAAGAGCCCCACTGCCACAGGAAATCGTTTGCGTCGGCGGTCATCGGTGACGCCAATCGCGCGTCGACCAGCTCGTCCGCCCTTTCCCGCGTTGGCGCCTGCTTCTGATAGTTTAACGTGCCGCCGGCCGTCGCAATGCCAAAAAAAGTGCTGGCAAGCTTCATCGAATGCGGCTGCTTTGCATAGTCGCCATTATTGTACTCCGGATCGCGGCGAATGGACTCGAGCATCATCCGCCGAAGCATCCAATTACGGCTCGCCATTGCAGTCGGTTGAGATGCCATGGGCACCAATGCGTCCATGTAGCGAGGATATTTCTCACCCCACAACCAGGTGTTCATGCCGCCCATTGAATTGCCTATGATCAATCGAACGTGGCGAATACCCAATCCTTCGGATAGCAATCGATACTGCGCATCCACCATGTCGGCGTAATCGTATTGCGGGAATTTTGCCTTGAGGCCGTCGGACGGCTTCGAGCTGGCGCCGTGCCCAAGTGCGTCGGGAATAATGATAAAATATTTTGTCGCATCGAGCGCTTGGCCACTCCCGAACAGCTCACCGGCGAATGCCGGAGTGAGCATGCTCTTTGCCGAGCCGCCGCTACCGTGCAGCACTACGACCGGCATTCCGGATGGATCACCGATTGTCGTGTAGTGCAACCTGAGCTCGGACGCCACCTCACCAGTGTGAAAGCGGAAATCATGCGCGACCCAGTCGCCTTGTTTTGGCGTGGGGTATTCTGCCCCCAAGGCAACGCCGCTTTGAAACAACAGTACGACCGCGCTAACTGCTCGGAAAAATACCATGGCATTCATTGGCTAACCTCGATGCTGAGGACGGAGCATCATATTGCCTTTTAAGAGGATATTGGAGGGGGTGCCCCGATGTCCGCTAAGGGGTGGCCGGTTCAAGCGGACCTCACGCCAGCGATTTGGCGTTGCTTTTCGTTCTTCGGGATCGAGCCAAATGTACCAAGAAGTGGGGCCGCCGATCCACCAAGGCGGCCCCTTTTTTAGCAGCCGATCAGTTCACCACCAGCGACAGTGCCGGTGACCATGGCGCCACCAACAACGATGATGATGGTGGTAGCGATAGTATTGAACTGAAGTGCGAGCGTCGATTGCAGTGGCGGCTCTTCCGACGGGCGCTACCGGCGCGGCAATAGCGGTCGAGACGGGAGCCAGCAAGACGGCGCCACCGCACAGAACGGTGCCAACGAAAACAGCTCTTAATTTATCCATGTCCATTTCCTCTATGTGCCCTTGCGGAGCATCATGCTCACCCTTTCGGGCGAGACTTGGCCCGTTCGCTGAATTTCCATTCAGAAACCAGGATTTTTTTAGCGATGACGACCAGGCCGTCTGGATACCTGGCTCTTTACGTAAATTGGCGCCAAGGCCTAATTACCTGAAAGGCGGGCTTCCACGGTGCGCGCGCGACGAATCTGCTCGGCCTGTTTGAGATAACTATCCGCCAGTCTGAGCATTTCCTGTTTTTCGGACTCATCGGGCATCGACCGTGCGCGCGCGTAAACCTCGTGCGCCTTGTCCCAGAGAGCGAATACGTTTGTCATCGTGGCAGTGTCGCTGATCTGACTGAGCGCGCGATTGAGCAAGGTCAAACAGGATCGGCCGGAAACCTCAGGAGTATCACGTATCGGAAAACCACTAAGCACGGGTGCGCTACAGAAACTGGACGCCGCTTGCATTGGCGGAACGCCACGCCAGACGACACGATCGGAACGAATGGCCGCCGTCAAATGTCATATCCAGGTTTTCCGGCAAATCTGCCGAACCTGACAATTCGATACGCGCGCCGTCATTCGTGAGATTGCGCACCACACAATCAATTGTCGCAGACCCGCCAATGACGAGCTTTGCATCCTTGCGCACACGCGATCGTGTGCATTTACGACGTTCCTGCATTTCAGGCTCCCACTAACACTCTCACATAGAAACTAGAACTCGCCAAAGCCTGAAGACATGCCCGCAAAGACCGGCGATCCGCGAAACAGTCCGTTTACGATCATAGTCGCTGCCTTCGCTGGCGCGGATGAAACTGTCAAAATTTGATTGCCAAGGTGTCTTGAAATGGGATCCTCGGCTTAGTCCCCTGAAAAGTCGCGGGTGCTAATTGATTGCGCGGTCATCAGCGATGGACGATTCAAATGGTTCGTGACGACGATTACACGCTCGCAAAGCACTTCAAGATGCTGGCGACGCAGTTGCGCACAAAGGCTGCGCTTGAGAAATCATCAAAAGACAGATCGGAATGGCAGCGCCTGGCCGACTGTTATGCCAACCTCGCCGATCAGCAATCTCCGGTCGACTGCTTTCAACGATAGCGCACGCCGCACCGGGCTCGGCCGGCTCAGGCAATCAGCCGCCAAGGCAGCCACGTTTGCGGTGGCATGTGACGGTTACTGCGCTCAGCGCCGCATGGAGCCGCCGACGACACCGCCATTCGGTGCTGGATGGCTCGTTCCTTGTCTGGGTTTCTGCTGGGTGTAGGTCCATTGCACGGACCCGTAGTTGAACTGAACGCTCTCTTTCGGGGTCTCTGTGGTGTCCTTGGGTTTCTTCTTGTCGGCCAGCGCCGTGGACGGCACAGCCAATACAGCGGCCAGTACAAATGCCATCGCGGCAATTGGAGCAGCATTCGATCTGCGCATCTTCGCCTCCTTGCCCGTCCACACATAAACTAGCACTGCAGCGAGCGTGGTCGGTAAGCGTACCTGACCTAATTTCAGCGCCCCTTTTTGTCGCCACAGACGCACTAACTAAATGGAAAGGCCGCCAGGGGACTGGCGGCCTTTCCCGGGAACGGACCCCAGCTTGTGGCTTATCTGCGGTAACCCGGTCCCGTGTATTAACGCGGCAAAATCAGTCGGGGTCCGGGGGAGACGCAGGCCGTTTTCATACTGACCGTCGTCGTCAAAAACAAAGCCGCCAGGCGGGGTGACTTGCCTGACGGCTTCGCGTTCGAGGTTCAGGCAGATTTGGGGATACTGCCCGCACAAAAGCTTATGGTGGCGGCCCTGCTTTGCAACCGCGCTGTGCCATTAGGCTAAAGCGTCAACCTTAAGACCTGCGCTTCCGCAGACGCGGCCGAGCGGGCCGTATAAACGGCTATGCATTAGCTTGTTAGCAACAGAGCGGCACCCCGTGACAAAACTGTCAATCATCGGCTGGATCATCTCTTCGCTCGGATCGGCTTTCTGGATTTTCGGATACTTTATAACCGGGCATCCCCCCTTGATCGACTGGCAGGCTTACACCCCAGCGTGGGTTTCCGAGTTTTTGCCGAACATCGAATCCGAAATCGGGATGGTCTTTTGCATCGGCGGCATGGTCGCGATGTATTGGCCCGCACGCTCGCGCGACTAGCGGCCCCGCATCCCTGCCACCATTTCTCTTCGTTCGCGATCGTTTCGTGGCGAAATCTGCACCGCTCGCGCAGCCGGTTGGATAATCTACGCAACCTATTTTAACGGCGGGCGTTGTGGGCGCAGGACCGCGCGAGGCTCCTCGTTGCTCCCCCAGGGGCGCGGTCCGGGGTCAGGCCGTCACCACGCCTGGCCCTTTCCTCAACTATTCCCCTTCATCGTCCGCGCGATATAAAGGACCGCAATCACGACAATCGCGGCGATGGCGACATAGTGCGGCGAGTCACAAAAAGCCTGCATGCTCGCGCACGTCTGATCTGCCCAGGCGTGACCGCGATATTCGAACGTCGACGCCGCGTAGAACAAGATCGTCGCCGCGACCATGAGAAATGCGAGGAAAAGCATAGCTCTTGATAACGACGTACGGCGTCACCCGTGAATTAAAACCCCATAAACAATTTGTGTTGCCACGCAGAGGAACTATCCGTCTCTCAGGAAATTGGTGGGGAAACAAGTTCAGGGACCTCCGGGAGGTGTGTCGTGTCAAGTCTGGAATTTGGTGCTGACGAGCGAAGCGCGCCCGCAGCAGAGATCGCCTGGCGCCACTTTTGGCTGAAACACGTGATGATTGATGCCGGCACGGCGGGGCCAACGAAGATTACCCGACTTGCGTTGCAACCGAGGAAGGTGTCCGTGGCACAACGCATGCGGAGGCTGCGCCGCATGAGAGCGATCCTCGGCACACCGCGCTGATATTAAGAAGCCAATCAACTTTTTGGCCGCGGCGCTGCCATCGGCCATTTGCAAAGCTTTTCCTGGGGCAGCTGCGTTCCGCCGCACCCGCATTCGCTAGCGTCTTTTCTTGCGTGTTGACTTGCGCGCGGATTTGCTTCGGCGAACCGGCTTGCGAACCGGCTTGCGCCCCGCCTTTCGTCCCCGCCCCTTGCCTTCGCGCCCCACGAAGGATTTCATGACTGCCGCGACTGCGGCCTCTGCAGCAGCGGTCGCGGCTGCGGTCGCAGCCCTCACCGCGATCCGCTGCACGCGAGCGGCGCTTGACTTGGCGGCGCCGACAATTGACCGCTGGGTTCTCTGAACAAGGCTTCGCTTTGCCATTACTCTCTCCAAATATTAAAAATCGATAGGTCCGCGCCCGTTACGATGACTTGATACCATTAGTTTTCCTTGCCTTTCCCGACTTGCGGGGCCTCCGTGGCTTTCCGGCCGCCGGCTGAAGGCTGGGAGATGGCCCCGGTAAATATTTGAGTGCCGCATGCGCAAGCTTCGGGACTGCCTGCGCAACATTCGTCGGCAGCTTCCTTACGCGCCGGAACGATGCCCCACCCGTAAACGTGCCGGCAACCGCGCCGACTTCGAACGCGATTGCAGCAGCCAGTTCAGGATTGTTGTGAACGAACGTCCAGAAATGGTCGCCGTAGGTTTTTCGTCGGCCTTTTGCCACAAATCACTCCCGCTAACGTAAACGCCCTCGCGCCGATCGCGCGAAGGGTGCCTCCGACAACGGCCTCATGCTGTACGAGTTCCATCCGACATCGGGCGCACACGCTGGACGCGCAAGATCGTCGGCGAAACTTTATCGCAGCAGGCGATTTATTGCGGCCGGAGGCCGCCGGCATGACAGCCAGAAATGAAGGTGCAGCTGAAATAATCCGCGCGGCTTATGAACTTGCGTGGCGGGAATTCAATTCCCACAGAGATTTGACTCCCGATGAAAGATTGACGGGGCCGACCCAATTGCGACGGTACATCGCAATTATCACCGAGTCGGGCGCGCGCGATCCGAGAACAATCGCCCAATCGGCACTCGGGATGATCCGTGATTGCGAACAAATAGCGCGGTCGACGGCGCGCGTGATGATCGGACAAGCCGACTGACACGCGACGCCTCAGGCTTACTTTCCGCATGCGGATGCAAAACTTGACTTTTCGTGCATTCGGGACCAAGTATTGCGCGTCGGGCCGCATCGCAGTCGCCCGGCTCATCCAAGGCATTTCGCCCAAGCACTGCACCTTGCCCGCGCATCGGGCCGAGGGCTTTTGGCGAAATGTCTGATCACCACAAGCCCAAATCTGATGGCGACGCTGGAGGAATCCACGCGTCCAAAATGCAATCCATGTCGGGTCCATTGCAGGCACCCGGCGACTACAAGGCAATTCGCCCAAGCTCTGCTCCTACGCCGTCCACCAGGCGCGATGCGTTGTCCGGCATCCGCTCCGACGGCGACTCGGAGAAAGCAAATGTCGAAATCGTTCAAAATTCCACCCCGCTATTTCGTCAAGCACGAGGGTTTCGAGCTCGCAGGCACGCAACATACTGCCCGCCCCGGCGGCACCGCCCGGACGGCGATCAAGCAGACCGATGCGAGCAAGGTCGACCCCAGGATATCGTCGTTCCTGCTTAAGGACGATCACCTCGTCCTGGTGGCGATCGACGGCCTGCTGGCGCTGCACGCGTCATTCAAGGCATGGCGTGCCCGCCGGCGGACACTGAAGGCCCTGGCCGACCTCGATGAACGCCAGCTCCGCGACATCGGTCTTTCACGTGAAGACATGCTGTTTGAGGGGTCCGCCAGATTGCCGCGCCGATACGAGACTTATCGCGCGCTGGCGGAACTCGACGAGAGCGAGCTCAGCAATCTCAGCGAGCACGGATTGCGGGCATGGCGAGAGATGCGGCGTTCAAAGCAGCAAGCCCGCTGAAGTGAAACATCGATAACAACAACTATCGCCAGGGGAAATTGCAGCCTCCCCGTTAAATGGTCACCCCATTCAAGTGCTGCCTCTTTTCGTAGTGGGCCGGGCAGACCCATTTGGTTGGCGGCCGTGCAGCCGTTGAAGCTTACCGTTCGGCGCAAGCGTTCCGCTGTTTCTCAAGAGCCTGCGGCGCAATTAGTGGCCATGCGCGCCTGGGCACCGTTCCACTTCAATCGTGACATGCGAGAGATCTGGAATCCCCCCGAGTCGCTTCTTGTAATGGCTAGGCGGGCGCGGATCGTCGGTGACCAAAGATATAACCGCTGCGAGATGGCCCGGCCCGACACGCCAAAGATGCAGGTCAGAAACACGGTCGCCGTGCTGTTCGAGCCGCGCGGCGATCCTGCGCGACAAACCTGGCTCCGGACTGACGTCAACAAGAATTGCACCAGCTGAGCGGACCAGTGTCCACGACCAGCTCAGAATCACGATGGTCGCAACCAACCCCATCACAGGATCCATCCAGAGCCAACCAAATTGTCGCCCTGCCACAAGTCCGATGATGACCAGCACCGATACCGCAGCATCCGCCATGACATGTACAAACGCGGCACGCAGATTGTGATCCCGATGATAACCGGCACGCGAACCTTCATGTGGGTGGTCGTGGCGATCTGCATGATCGTGATCATGATCGTGATCGTGCGAATGAGCGTGCGCGTGACCCTGTCCGTGGTGATGGTCATGGTCATCGCGCAAAAGCAGTGCGCTTAGCAGGTTGATGCCGAGCCCGACGGCGGCAATCGGGATGGCTTGATTGAAACTAATCTGTACCGGGCTAAACAAACGTTCCACGCTTTCATAACCGATGAGCAGCGCGATCATCGCAAGCGCTATCGCGCTCGTGAATGCCGCAAGGTCGCCAAGCTTTCCGGTGCCAAAGGCCAGGCGGGGATCGTTGGCGTATCGCCGCGAATACGTATACGCCATGGCCGCGATGAGAAGTGCCCCCGCATGCGTGGACATATGCAATCCGTCGGCGATGAGCGCTACCGAACCGAACCAATATCCGCCGACAATCTCGGCGACCATCATCGCTGCGCAAATGGCAATAACCGCCCAGGTCTTTCGCTCGTTGCGCCCATGCGCCTCGCCTAAAAACACGTGCGAATGCCGAAAGTCGTCAATCGAATGAGAGTGCATTTGTGGCTCCGCCAAGTCGTAAGTATCCCCTCATATAGGATGCAAAAGACCGCCTCTTCAATGTCTAGTTGCGACTATGAGCGAATAGTCACGCCGGCGCGCCGCGAAGGCCGGTAGCGGCTCGGTGAAAATCGATACTTTTGACGTCCGGAGAGATTTTGCCTCGGGGCGGACTTGGACGTTCGCCGGCGGAGGCTGGCGGCTAAATTCCTCGACGTTCGGCGCGCGGGGCACCGTAGTCTATTCCGATCTGGAACAGGAATGCCCTCGAGCGAACGCCCTCAAGATAGGCAATCTCGTCTTTCAATTTTACTATCTCGTGACGAACATCGGCATCTCCGCGCGCAGCCTGCGCGTCGGCTTCCAGTCTCTTCAGGAATTGCCGAAGGCGAACGAGATCGGCTTCTCTGGGCGCTCTCACCATGGGCCAATCGTAGCCGGTCCTCGCGGCGCGAAAAGCGGTTTTCCACTCACAAATAAAATAGTTCACTTGTTTGTTGGTGCCGCCGTTACGCCCCAATTGACGATCTTGCCAACCCGTTTGCAGCGCCCAGCCTGAGCCTCGAAGGCGCTCCATTTGACCGCTTGCCGGTTGCGGAGCATGAGTACCGGCCGAATTATCACTGCGCGGTATTTCAGCAGCATGACGCCTTCGGCCAGCCCGCTCACGACCGATCTGTATCAGCTCAATATGGTCCAGGCCTACCTGGACCACGGCGAGAACAAAGAGGCAGTATTCGAATTCTTCATCCGGCGGCTCCCCGAGCGCCGCGGGTTTCTGCTCGCAGCCGGATTGGAAGACGCCCTTGCCTATCTGGAGACATTGCATTTTTCGTCCGCCGACGTTGCCTGGCTCAAAGCCACCGGCCGTTTCCGGAGCAATCTCATCGACTATCTCGCCGCGTTCCGCTTCCGCGGCGACGTGCATGCCTTGCCGGAAGGCACCGCCTGTTTTGCGAACGAGCCGCTGCTGCGGGTCACCGCGCCTTTACCGATGGCACAGCTGATCGAGACGCGCCTGATCAACATTTTGCACTTCCAGACGATGATTGCCTCCAAGGCAGCGCGGATGGTCCTGGCCGCGCCAGGAAAGATCCTTTCGGATTTCGGCTTGCGCACCGCGCATGGCGCCGAAGCGGGCCTTTTCTCGGCGCGTGCAAGCTATATCGCGGGCTTTTCAAGCGCCGCGAATGTCCTTGCGGGTGAACGCTACGGCATACCGATCGTCGGCACCATGGCGCACTCCTTCGTGCAGGTGCACGGCGACGAAATGAAAGCGTTCGAGAATTTCGCGCGGGCGCGGCCCGAGGGCGTTGTGCTGCTGGTCGACACTTACGATACGCAAGCCGGCGCGCGCAAAGTCGTGGAACTGGCGCCGAGGCTCAAGGCCGACGGCATCGTCATCCGCGGCGTGCGCATCGACAGCGGCGACCTCATCGCGATGTCGAGAAAAGTGCGCGCCATCCTCGATGCCGGCGGGCTCAAGGATGTCATTATTCTCGTCAGCGGCGGCATCAACGAGGATGTGCTGCAAAAGATGGCCGCCGCAAACGCGCCAATCGATGGATTTGGCATCGGCGTCAATCTTGATGCATCGACCGATGCCCCGTCGCTCGATTGCGCGTATAAGCTACAGGAATATGCAGGCAAGCCACGCCGCAAGCTTTCGGAAGGCAAGGCGACTTGGCCGGGCCGCAAGCAGGTCTGGCGCAGCACAGACGACGACGGACGGATGCGTGGGGATGTCCTGTCGCGCGGGAACGACACCCAGCAGGGAGATCCACTGATCGTTCCATTGATGCGCGCGGGAAAACGGCTTGAGGCCGCCCCCGCACTTGCGCAAATCCGCGAACGTGCTGCGCGTGAACTCGCTCGCTTGCCGGATCCGCTGCGGCGCCTGGAGCCCGGGTTCGCCTATCCGGTGCAAATCGGAGATGCGCTTGTTGCACTTGCACGCGAGGCCGACCGCGCACTCGCGCGCTGACCTTCTATTACCTCACGGAATTCGTCACTCGGCGGGTGAGCACGCCAGCGCGCCCTGCGTCGCGCGCGGCATACGCGGACGATTGCTCCAGGCCCAGCTGCGTCCATAGTTCGTCGCCGGCTTTTCGACGAATATGGTCAGGAGCCACGCCACCAGCACGCACACTGGCATCGCCGCAAAGGTCACCGCCCATTGCGCCGCACTGCCGAGATCGGGACGGGTCCCGAGGATGAGCCCGTGCATCAGCCCGAGAACGGGGAGATGCGTCAGATATACGGCATATGACGTGTCGTTGAAGAAGCCGAGAAACTTGGAATGGAAGCGCTTGGCCTCGGGCGCGCCGCGAACGAGGGTCAGCAGGAAGATGCCGCAGGCGACCGATACGAGCAGCGGGCTGAAAATATCGAAGCTATGCCCGGTGTGTCCGTCGATCATCCTCATGACCGAGGACACGATCAGCAACACGACGGGGGCGAGGCGCAGGGGATAGTCAAGGCGGGCCCACGGTACCCTGTCGCTCTTGATCGCGACGGCGGCGAGCAGGCCGGCGGTAAGGATGTCGGCGCGCGTCGGGAGCAGGACGAGGCCGATGAGGCCCTGATTCTCGAGCAGTTCGAAAGCGCCGGCACGGATGACGAGCGCGCCGATGGCGATCGCGGTGAGGGTCAACGCAAGGCGGTGGCGCGGAATGATGACGAAGAGAAACGGCACTATCAGATAGAAGTGTTCCTCAATCGCAAGTGTCCAGGTCGGCGAAATCCAGTGGGCGCCGATGTTGCCGGTGGCGGCCATGAAGAAATTCTGGGTGAACGTGAAATAGCTCCAGACCGGGAGCGGATGGTCGGCGTCCACCCAAGGGGCCGCAAAGGCGGCCATCAACACGATATTGACGACGAGGCACACGAAATAGATCGGCAGCGTGCGGCAGACGCGGCGCACATAGAACACCTGGAAGAAGTTGTCGTTCTGCTGTTTTTCGAGGATCAGCTTGCCGACCAGATAGCCGCTGAGGACAAAGAACATATCCACCGCGATCCAGCCGAACATCAGCGCCGTGATGCCGTGCGGGACTTCGCCGAAATAGTGCGACACGAGGACCAGGATCGTCATCAAGCCGCGCACGCCGTCGAGGCACACGACCCGCCGTTCGGCGGCTGGCGAATGAGCGTCTGTCGTCGCTGGGACCGCAGCGGTATTTGGCATCGAAAAAGCCTAGCAGACCGCCAATTACCTGCGGTTTCGGATGTCGTTCAAATTGTACGGATTGTGTTAGCCGTCGCGGTCCGCATCGGGCGCGAATGGAAATCGAGGCTCCGGCCAAGCGAAAACGAAGGCGCCCCGGAAACCAAGCCTTAGCTATATTTGCGCCACGGCAGCGCTTCAGCCGGCCGCGGTCCCCGCCTTGTTCCAGCCGCGCGCGCCTTCGCCGTAGACCTCGTGGCCGGTTTCGGTGACGACGACAGTGTCTTCCAGCTTGATGAAGCCGCGGCTTGGGTGCAACAGCGTCGTCTCGACCGAGACCACCATCCCCGCTTCCAGCGGCTCGTTGGCGTATTCGCTGGGGTAAGGCACCGGCCCGCGGTCGGTCAGGCGCGGCGCTTCGTGGCTGACCATGCCCATGCCGTGCGCAAGAAATTCCATGTGGTTGTTGTGCCTGGATTTCTGCACCAGCGGCGCGGCAGCGGCATAGATTTCCCTGCCGATGACACCCGAGCGGATCGGCTTCATGGCCGCACGTTGAATCGTTTCGATCTCGCCCAGCAGGTCGTCGAGTTCTGTATCCGGTTCGCCCTGGATCGCCATGCGGCAGACATCGCCGATATAGCCGCGATAGTTGCCGCCCGAGTCGATCGACATGATGCCGCCCTGCTCCCACGCCTGGTCGGAGGGCGCGCGGTTGAAGCTGGTGCCGGCGGTGATTAAGCAATATTCAAATGTAAGGCCGCGGTTGGTTTCCGCGCGGCGCAGTTCCTCAACCACTTCGGCCTTGGTGACGCCGGGCTTTGCGGCCGCGATCACCGCCTGCATGGATTCGATCACGGCTTCCGAAGCGTATTTCAGCAATTTCAATTCGTCGGGTGACTTTTTCACGCGCTGCCGTTCGAGCACGAACAGCGCGTCGACCCATTCGGCGTCGGGGAATGCGGCGCGCAGCACCTGCGAGGCATCGTAAGGCAGAAATCCGAACTCGGCGGCGATGCGCTTGGGCTTCAGTCCGGCCTTGCGCATATGGTCGACCGCTTTCTGCATGGCATCGACCGATCCCCAGGTGTTGGTCTGCGTTTCCGGCGTCCACATCGGACTGACCTCGCGCTGGAACTTCTCCAGGCGGTGGCCGATATAGGCTGCCTTTTCGGGCGCGCCCTTCGGGTAGACCAGCACCGGCAGGTAGCGGGTGATGCCGGTCGCATCCATGTAGTCGAAGAAATCCGCGCGGTGGCCGCCAAGCAGGTACTGCACATTGTGCTTGGATGTCGCGAGCACGACGTCGATGCCGGCTGCATCCATTAGGCGATCGAGACGCTGATGGTCGAATGGGATCGCCAGACCTTTGGGCGATTGCGGACTGACGTTCATGGGGCGTCGCCTCCTGCTTGTCGGGCGCTATTTGCGCCACATGAGACGTTTCAATTCACCAATTCAAGCCCCGCTCATTCCCGCGAAAGCGGGAATCCATTCGACGTTTCAGCGTTTCAGCGCGTGGCCCTGGATCCCCGATCTTGCGGGGACGAGCGAACCATAGCGCGATCCGGTACCGATCTGCATTAAACCCTAGGGCCAGAGTTCCCTGCTCGCAAGCCGGGCGCCTTCGACCAGCGCTTCCAGTTTTGCCCACATGATCGAGGGGTGAACCCGGCGGTGGAACGGCCCTTGCGCGAAGCCGCAGTCGGTGCCGGCAATGACGTTTTCGCGGCCGACGATCTTAGCAAGCCGCGTGATGCGTTCGGCCACCAGTTCCGGATGCTCGACCACATTGGTGGCGTGGCTGATAACCCCGGGGATGAGCACCTGGCCCGGCCCGAGTTTTGCATTTTTCCACACCTGCCATTCGTGCTCGTGGCGGGGATTGGCGCCTTCGATCACATAGGCGCCGACCTTAACCTTCAGAATCAGGTCGACGATGTCCTTGAGCGGCACATCGCTGACATGGGGCCCCGGCCAGGAACCCCAGCAGACGTGATAGCGGATGCGGTCCGCCGGCAGGCCCTCGATCGCGTGGTTGATGACTTCGACCTGCTTCGCCAGCCAGCGCCGGTAATCATCGAAGCTCGCCGGCGGTACCATGCGGTCATAGGTGACCGCATTGCGCGCATCGTCGAGCTGGACCAGAAAGCCGGCGTCGATGATGGTCTTGTATTCAGTATGCATCGCATCCGCGATTGCGGCCTGCAGCTCGTCGTCGTTCTTGTAAAACGCGTTCTTGCGGTCAGGAATGACGCTCGCGGGGGCCGCGACGGGCATGAAGGCTTCTTCCGTCTTGGTACCCTTGAGAGCGACCTTGAAGTTGTCGATGTCGCGCTGAAGCTCGGCAGTGCCCGTGTACTTGACCGGTCCGGTGCAGATCGCTTCGGTCGTCGTGGCAACGCCCTCGCGCGCGTCAAGCTCGCCATAGAATTCGGCAAAACGCGTCCGGTCCGCACCGCGCTTGAACGGATTGGCGGCATCGCTTTTGATCGCGCGGCGCTCGAAGCCGCTCAGGCGTTCCAGCACATACTGCGACCAGCTGATCGACTTGCCGAATTCACCGTCGCTCGGCACGTCGATACCGGTATCGGCCTGATGCCGCACGACTTCGGCAACCGAGGCGCTCAGGCATTTCTGATAGGCATTTTCGTCGTAGGGCAGGCCGGCCTGCCTGGCGCGCAGGAACTCCTGCAAGGCTTGCGGCCGGATCAGGCTGCCGACATGGGTGGTGAGAATGCGATTGCTGCTGCGTTTCATGCCGGGCTCTATGCCTCCGACGCGCGCGGAAGGCAATGCATGGGCGGCCGCCCGCAGAGCATCAGCGGTTACCGGCTCGCCGAGAGCAGCACAAGGGATAAATCTACGCCTTCACCACGCCGATCAGTTGTTCGAGCCTCGCCGGGTCTTTGCGCAATGTCTCGCTCGCGCCATCATACACGATGCGGCCGCGGTCCATGACCACCGCACGCGGCGCGATTTCCAGCGCCAAACGGGTATTCTGCTCGACCAGCACGATGGCAAATCCGCTCGACTGCGTAAGCCGCTTTACCGCCCGGGCCAGCTCTTCGACGATAACGGGCGCGAGCCCTTCCGACGGCTCATCCATCAGCAGCACCGTCGGGTTGCCGATCAGCGCTCGCCCGATCGCAAGCATCTGCTGCTCGCCGCCCGAAAGCTGGTTGCCCATATTGTTTGCACGCTCCGCAAGCCTCGGGAAAAGCTCGAACACCGTGGCAACCGTCCACGGTCCCGGACGCGCGGCCACCTCGAGGTTCTCTCGCAAGGTGAGAGATGGAAATATTTCGCGCTCCTGCGGGACGTAGCCAAGACCCGCGGCGACGCGCCGGTAGGTCGCCAGCCTGGAAATATCGCTGCCATGCAACGCAAGCCGGCCGCCGTGCAGCGTTGTGTGACCCATGATGGTCGCAAGCAAAGTGGTCTTTCCGACCCCGTTGCGACCGATGATCGAGACCGTCTCGCTCGGGCCGAGCGCGAAGCGAATGTCCTCGATCACGACCGTTTCGCCATAGCCGGCCCGCACGTCATGAAGGTCAAGTGCCCAATCAGGCATGCCGGCCTCCGCGGTCACCTTCACGGTGACCTTCATGGTGACCTTCATGATGACCTTCCTGGCCGAGATAGACCGCCCTCACCTGCTCGTTGTTCATGATCTCGGCAGGCGTGCCCTGCGTGAACACCGCGCCTTGAACGAGGACCGTTATTTCCTTCGCAAAGCGGAAAACGACATCCATGTCATGCTCGATAATCAACACCGCGATGTCCGGATCGAGCGCAGCCACGGCATCGAGAATGAGATGGCTTTCGGATGATGGAACGCCGGCCGCCGGCTCGTCGAGCAAAAGCACGCGCGGCTTCTGCGCCAGCGCAATTGCGATCTCGACGAGCCGCTGGCGGCCGTAGGGAAGTTCGCGAACAAGCTTCAGCGCGTCCTCGACGAGGCGCAACGACTCGAGGTGATCAAGCGCCTCGTCAAGAATCGCCCGGCTGCTGCCGACGGGCCGCCACAGATTGTGGCTGTGATTGTCGCGTTCGCTGATGCACATGCCGATGTTTTCCAGCACCGAGAGCCCGCGGAACAGCTGATTGATCTGGAACGTGCGTGCCAGGCCACGGCGCGCCCGATCCGCCTGGCTCAGCGCGGTGATGTCATCGCCATTGAGAATAACGCGGCCCGACTGCGGCTTGAGCGCGCCGGTGATCAGATTCACCAAAGTGGTCTTGCCCGCCCCGTTCGGCCCGATGAGCGCATGCCGCGCGCCGCGATCGAGCTTGAGGTTGACGTTGCGCGTGACCGGCAAGGCCCCAAAGGCCTTGTTCAACGCTTCGACCTCGAGTGCGGCGGTCATGATTTTATGCCCCCGGCCAGGCGGGCGGCAATGTTTTCAAACACGCCAAGCACGCCGCGCCGCGCAAACAAAACCGCCAGCACCAGCATCAGGCCGATGCCGAACTGCCAGAAGGTCGGGCTCAGTTTCGAGAAATAGTCTTCCAGCACCATATAGACGGCCGCGCCGACGAAAGCGCCGTACAGCCGGCCGGTGCCGCCGAGGATCAGCATCACCATGACCTTGGCGGAGTTGTCAAAATCGAACACTGTCAGGGTGACGTAGGCGTTGGTCTGGGTGAACAGCGCCCCGGCAACGCCCGCGACCGCCGCCGCAATGCTGTAGACCGTCACCAGCCGCCGGTGGACCGGCGAACCGATCGCGTGCATGCGCCGCACATTTTCGCGGATACCGGTGAGTGCCTGCCCAAACGGCGAATACACGATCCTGCGCACGAAATAGAACACGACTGCCAGTACCGCCAGCACATACAGATAATATGTGTGGCCATAGAGGTCGTAGTCGAACATTCCGAGCACCGGCTTGAAACTCAGGCCCGGCAATCCGTCGTAGCCCCCGGAAATGTCCGAGCGCAGGTTGCCGGTTTCCTGCAACATGATAGCCGTCGCCAGAGTCAGCATCAGTAATGTGAGGCCGCGATAGCGCAGCAGAAACCAGCCAGTGATGAAGCCGGCGATTCCCGCCGCAATCGCCGCCGCAAACAGGCCGCTGATCGGCTCGGTCCATCCGAGACGCGCCGCCCCAAGCCCGACCGTGTAGGCGCCGACGCCAAAAAACGCGGCATGACCCAGCGTCACGATCCCGGCATAGCCAAGAATAAGATCAAGCGAGAGCGCAAACATCGCCATGATCAGAACCTGGCTGCCGAATGTCATGCGGTCCGGAAAAACAAAGAAAGCCGCGACCGCGATGAGCCAAGGCAGCGCTTCGGCCGGCCGAAAACGGTGGCGTCGCAGCAGAAAATCGGCAGCGCGCTCGCGCGCCTGGCCGCGGTCGATCAGGGCGGTGGTGTCACTCGCGGCCATAGAAACCTGCCGGCTTGATCAGAAGGACCGCAACAGTGACCGCATAGATGAAAAAACCGCCGGCATCGGCGAGCAGATATTTCCCGGCCGTGTCGAACACGCCCAGCACCAATGCCGCAAGCAGCGTGCCCTTCAGGCTGCCCAGGCCGCCGACCGCCACCACGATCAGGAACAGCACCAGGTAAAGCACCGCAAAACTCGGTGACAACCCAAGCAGCTGGATCGCGAGACCGCCGCCAAGCGCCGCGAGACCGGAGCCGACGGCGAAGGTCAGCGTGAACAGCCGGTCGACATTGATCCCGACCGACTCCGCCATGCGCCTGTTGTCGACGGCGGCGCGTATCTTGGCTCCGATATTCGTGCGCTCGAATGCGTACCAGAGCACGGCAATGAGCGCAGCGCCGAGCAGGATCAGGAAGGCCCGATAGCTCGGGAAGTTGCGGAAGCCGAGATTGACGTCGCCTTGCAGCCATTCCGGCAGCGGCACCGATTTAGGAATGGGTCCGTAGAAATAAGTGGCTGTCGCAATCGCCATGAATGCAAGGCCGATCGTGAGCAGCACCTGCTCGAGGTCGGTCGCCTTGTACAGGCGGCGGTAGAGGCCGCGTTCGAATATCACGCTGACCGCGCCCACCACGACCGCCGCGATGATCAGCGATGGAATAAATCCGAGCCCGATGGCGCGCGAAGTGAGCGATACGACGATATAGCCCCCCGCCATGGCGAAGGCGCCGTGCGCGAGATTCACAAAGCCCATCAGTCCCATCGTCACCGAAAGGCCAACGGACGTAATGAACAGGAACATCGCATAGGCCAAGCCGTCGAACAGTATGCTGACGGCGATGATGGCGAAATGCGGCACGAGTCCCACCCCGTGTTGAAGGAAAACGCCGCCGCGCCGTTATGCGCGGCGGCGCTCATGCGTGTCAAATGAAGCGGCGATCAGGAAGCGCAGCGCCCGACTTTGAGAACCTTGCATTCGTCCTTCACGGCCTTGGTTGTCCCAAGGATACGCTCGCCGAGCTTGCCATCAGGCTTGCGGTAAACCTCCATGGCATGTTCGTCCTGCACGATATCGCGGGTGGCCGGATCGATCATGACATGACCGCGCGGGCCATCTGCCGACCAGCCTTTCATCGCATCGACAACCTTGGCGCCATCCGAAAGATTACCATTGAGCTTTTTGACGGTGTCAAAGATGGCGTGCATCGTGTCCCACCCTGCGGCCGACATGAAGTCCGGGTAGGAGTCGGCGCCATAAGCCTTGTGCCACTCTTCGTTGAATGACTTGTTCTGCGCGCCCGTGAGGTCAACCGCATAGTGCCCCATCACGATGGTGCCGATGGCGGCGTCGCCCATGTCCTGGAGTTTGTTGTCAGGGATGAGGTCCATCGGCCCGATCAGCTTGATGCCGGCCTTGCGCATGCCGAGCTCGCCGTACGCCTTCATCACGCCGGTCGCATGCGCGCCGGATGGAATGAACACGTACATGCAGTCGGGGTGCTCATCCTTGATCTTTTGGAAGAAGGGCGTGAAATCCGGCACCTGCACCGGGCTGCCCATCGGGATTGAATCAGTAATCTTGCCTCCTGCTTTTTCGAAGCCGGTCTTGAAGGCTTCCGTCGAGTCCTTGCCGGGCGGGAAATCGGTATAGGCCATCGCCGCAGTCTTGCAGCCGATCTTGTCGTGCGCATAAGCGCCCATCGGATATGCCGGGTGCCACATGCTGAATGACAGCCGCACGATATAGGGTGACAGGTTCGTGATCCAGGCGGTGCCTGCATTCGCGATCACCATCGGAACCTTGGATTGCGTGATGACGGGCGCGAGCGCGATGGCAGACGGCGAGAATACGAAGCCGGTGACAACCTGCACCTTGTCGTTCGTGATTAGCTCGGTCGTGACGGTCTTCGCCACGGCGCCGGTCGGCGGACCTTCGTCGCGCTTGATAATTTCAACCTTGTGCGGCGCGATATCCTTGGCGTGAAGCTTTACGTAAAGATCGAACGCCTTGTCGATCTGGTGACCGAGATCGGCATTGGCCCCGCTGAATGGAAGCACGACGCCAAGCTTGACGGTCTCGGCCTGGGCCGGTCCGCCCAACGCGAGGGCCAGGGCTGCCGCCCCGAGCCAACAAATCGTTCGCATCCTATCCTCCCTAGATACTTGAAATAGTTTGGAATCCCACTAATCGATGGGCTCACCCCGCGGCCCACTTGAGCTAAACTGGACTAATTCGAAGCCTTTGGTCAATCGGGATCGGCGCGACGCCGCGTCACGTTTCTGCGCGAATTAAAGATTGTCTACAGTGGACCGCGGAATGCCCAGCCGGCGCACTCGCCCGCACCACATGGCTGCCGCATGAGCGGAAGAGCGCCGACTACGCCGCCGATTTGGAGCTGATCGCGGCGACCGAGCTGGTGACGGGGGCCGAAGTCGCGCCATTCTGCTCGCCGACCATCTCGAGTGAGGCGACTTCGACTCGATTGCGGCCGCGTTCTTTCGCGTAATAGAGCGCGTGGTCAGCCTGCGCCAGCAATTCGGGCACATCAAGGACTGGGCCCTGGCAATGGACCAGGCCAATACTCACGGTGCCGCCGACCGGGCGGCCGTCGACCTCTGTTGCCATTTGCGCGAAACTCTCGCGAATCCGTTCCGCGACGGCAACCGCTTTTTCGCACGTGGTGTCGGCAAGCACCGCGGCGAACTCCTCCCCGCCAAGCCGACCGACAAGGTCCGAACCGCGCATCGACTTGCGCGCTGCCTCCGTGAAAATTTCCAGCACGCGATCCCCGAAGGCATGACCGAAACGATCATTGATCGATTTGAAGTGATCGAGATCGAGGACCAGTACCGCCGTGGGACGCGGATTACCGATGTGGCGCTTGGCCAGGATCGACGCGTCCTGCAAGAACGAGCGGCGGTTTGCGATGCCGGTCAGCGGATCGACCATAGCGGCGGTGCGGTGGCGCAACTCCGTGCGCTCCTTGGCCATCGCCAGCAGAAGAAATGCGCTCGAAATAGTAAGGAGCAAAGCCTCGAAGCTCAGGACCGTCATCCACACGCTGCCGAACACGCCATCGCTGTTCGCCGCGACCGGAAGCAAGGCAATCATCGGCGTGCGCAGCAGGAACAGCGCACCGTGCGCGAAGAACATGATGATCGCCGGCCAGCGCGAGACGAGCGGTTCACTGCGGCCACGCCAGAATTCGTAGGCCGTGAGCCAAATATAAGACGTGATGATGCTGGCAACGATCAGGGCTCGCGTATTGGCATGGTCGGCCAAAACCGGAAGCCGGCAGATCAGCAGCCACAGAACGGCTCCGGTCACCATGTAGACGGGTTCCACCGGCCGCCCGTCAAACACGCGCGCGCCGGTCCAGGTGGCCGCATAGGCCGTGAACAGCAACGCATTGGAAACGTCGATACTGACGAGGTCGGGGATCGACCCGTACATTCCGAACAGGGCGATCGAGCTAAGCCGGATGAGATGGGCGAAGCCCCACCAACAGACCGCGCGCAATGCCATGTTTTGCGCCCACGCGAACAGCAACAGCAGGCCGAGAATTGCCTCGACGTAAGTCGTCACCAGAAAAAGCGTGTGGATGTCGAGTGTCATTGCTTCATGACTGCCTGGGCGCGAATGCCGGCTTCCCCCGTCGCCACGAA
This sequence comes from Pseudolabrys sp., assembly GCA_035691545.1. Classification (GTDB taxonomy): domain Bacteria; phylum Pseudomonadota; class Alphaproteobacteria; order Rhizobiales; family Xanthobacteraceae; genus Pseudolabrys. The sequence continues at coordinate 49,469 of DASSIT010000061.1, forward strand.
TAGACGAGCGGCCGGAAAAAACTGATGAATGAGCGCGCCGCCGTCGGCTCAATGCGCCGTTATGGTTTCAGGAATGTTTCCAATCCGATTGCAATCGTCGACACTCGGTCGGAATTACGGGGCCAAAAGGCGTGATCTTGAAGAAACTCCCGGTCTTGTCGCCCCATTGGGCGTCTATTAGGTTGAAATCATCACCTCCAGCCCTTGGAGCCCTTGGGACCGGGAATGCAAGTTCGCGACGGCACTATCGACACAATCGGCCAAACACCGCTGATCAAGCTCAGACGCGCTTCCGATGCGACCGGATGCACGATTCTGGGCAAGGCCGAATTCATGAATCCTGGCGGCTCGGTAAAGGACCGCGCCGGACGGCAGATGATCCTCGAGGCCGAAAGGCGCGGCGAGTTGCGCCCGGGCGGACTCGTCGTAGAGTCGACGGCGGGCAATACGGGCATTGGCCTCGCTCTGGTTGCAAACGCGCGCGGCTACCGCACGCTCATCGTCATCCCCGAAACGCAGAGTCAGGAAAAGAAAGACATGCTCCGGCTGTGCGGCGCCGAATTGGTAGAGGTGCCCGCGGCTCCCTATTCAAACCCGAACAACTATCAGCATGTCGGCAAGCGGCTCGCGCAAGAACTCAAGAAGAGCGAAAAGAACGGCGTTATTTTCGCCGATCAGTGGAACAACCTCGACAATCGCAAGGCGCATTACGTCTCGACCGGACCCGAGATCTGGGAACAGTGCGAGGGCAAGATCGACGGCTTTGTCTGCGCGATCGGGACCGGAGGAACGATCGCCGGAACTTCGACATTTCTCCGTGAGAAGAAGGCTAACATCGTGATCGGCGTCGCCGATCCGCGCGGGGCGGCAATGTATCACCTGTTCAAGGACGGAGAGGCCAAGGCAACGGAAGGCGGCTCGATCACGGAAGGCATCGGGCTCGGCCGCGTGACGCCGATTATCGAGGGCCTCAAGGTCGACAAGGCCTACCTCATCCCCGACGAGGAAGCGTTGCCGCTCATCTTTGACCTTCTCGAACATGAAGGTCTCTGCCTCGGCGGCTCGTCGGGCATCAATATCGCCGGCGCCATCCGGCTCGCCAAAGACCTGGGTCCGGGCAAGACCGTCGTCACGATCCTTGCCGACAGTGGCAGCCGCTATCAGTCGAAACTGTTCAATCCGGATTTCCTGCGTTCGAAAAAGCTGCCCTTCCCCGACTGGCTCGACCGTAAATCGAATATCAAGCCGCCGTTCGAGAAGACGTGAGTGGGACAATGGCGACGGATTGCCTTTTCCGCGAGAATTCGTACCTGAAAAGCTGCGATGCACGCGTTGCCGCATTGACGGATCAGGGTGGCATCATCCTCGACCAGACGGTCTTCTACGCCACATCCGGCGGTCAGCTTGGCGATACGGGCGTATTGTCGACAAGCACCGGCGAGCGTATTCCTCTCGAAACCGCCATTTATACCGACGCGGCGAAAACCGAGATCGCACATCTGCCTGCTGCCGGCAGCCCTGCCCTGAAAATTGGCGACGCCGTTAACGTGACGATCGACTGGGAAAAACGATATGCGCGCATGCGGATGCATACGGCGCTGCATCTTCTCTCGGCCGTGCTGCCCTATGCCGTGACCGGCGGGTCGGTCGGCGACAGCGAAAGCCGGCTCGATTTCGATATCCCGGAAGCCGGACTCGACAAGGATACAATTACGGCCAAGGTCAACGAAATAATTGCGAGCAATGCAGCCGTCACCATCCGCTGGATCACGGACGCCGAGCTTGACGCCAATCCGGGCCTCGTCAAGACGATGTCCGTAAAGCCGCCGATGGGCACCGGGCGGGTCCGGCTCGTCGAGATCGCGGGCTTAGATTTGCAGCCCTGCGGCGGGACCCACGTGCGCGCAACCGGAGAAATCGGCGCCGTTCGCGTCACCCAGATTGAGAAGAAGGGCAAACTGAACAGACGGGTGCGTCTGGCGTTAGTATAGAGCCGCCCTTGGTCATGCCTCGATGGGCATGGCAAGCCAGAATGACGAAGTGGAAAAATTCCGATGAGCGCATCCAGAAACCCGGCGAGCCGTTGGCTCAAGTCCGCCGATTGGGTTGCCGGCCAGCTTGGCAAGCCCGAGGTCGTCGTGGTCGACGGATCTTATTATCTTCCAACTCAGAAGCGCGACGCCAAGGCTGAATATCTCGCGGCGCATATCCCAGGCGCGGTTTTCTTCGACATCAATGCCGTCGCCGATCACTCCACCGAACTGCCGCATATGCTGCCGGGGCCGGACCAATTTGCAGAAGCCGCGGGCGGGCTCGGCATCGCCGAGCGCGACACCATCGTCGTCTACGACGGCAGTGGACTCTATTCTGCGCCGCGCGTGTGGTGGACCTTTCGCATCTTCGGTGCGCGCAATGTCTTCATTCTCGATGGCGGCCTTCCCGGCTGGAAGGCCGAGGGGCGCCCAACCGAAGCGGGAGACGTGAAACGCCCGAAGCGTGCATTCAAGGCTGAAATGGACACCGGCGCAGTAGCGATGCTCGGCGACGTGCAGATGGCAATCAACAATAGTAGCGCGCAGGTCGTCGACGCTCGCTCCACTGGCCGTTTTTCCGGACACGAACCCGAACCGCGCGCAGGCCTGCGTTCCGGCCACATGCCCGGCGCGCTCAATGTTCCGTTCACAGAAATTGTCGAAAACGGCCGGCTCGCTTCCGCTGAGCAGATTGCTCGGGCCTTCCAAAAGGCCGGTGTTGATCCGGAAAAGCCCATCATTACAAGCTGTGGGTCCGGCGTAACGGCGGCGATTCTCGCGCTTGGTCTCGACGCGATCGGCACGGCGCCGGCGCGGATCTACGACGGATCGTGGTCCGAATGGGGCGGGCGGCCCGACCTTCCCGTCGTCAAGGATTGAAGTGCCGACTCATCGCAAGATCTGACTCAGGAAAAGCTTGGTGCGCTCGTGCTGCGGGTGGGCGAAGAATTCGTCCGGCACATTGCTTTCGACGATCTGCCCCTCATCCATGAACACGATCCGATTTGCCACCTGGCGGGCAAACCCCATCTCATGCGTAACCACCAGCATGGTCATGCCATCGTGGGCGAGCTCCACCATGGTGTCGAGGACTTCCTTGACCATTTCCGGGTCGAGCGCCGACGTCGGCTCGTCGAAGAGCATGATCTTCGGATTCATGCACAGGGCACGCGCAATCGCGACCCGTTGCTGCTGCCCGCCTGACAATTGGCCCGGATATTTGTTGGCCTGCTCCGGGATTTTCACGCGTTGCAGGTAATGAAGCGCAATCTCCTCGGCCTGGGCTTTCGGCAATTTTCTCACCCAGATCGGCGCCAGCGTGCAGTTTTCAAGAACCGTCAAATGCGGAAAAAGATTGAAATGCTGGAACACCATGCCCACTTCGCGGCGCACCTCGTCAATTTTCTTCAGATCGGCGGTGAGCTCGACGCCATCGACCAAAATCGTGCCCGTCTGATGTTCTTCCAGCCGGTTGATGCAGCGGATCATTGTCGACTTGCCCGATCCTGACGGCCCGCAGACGACGATGCGTTCTCCACCAATCACCTTGAGATTGATGTCGCGCAGGACGTGGAAGTCGCCGTACCACTTGTTCATGTCGACGATCTCCACCGCGACCGCCGTATTCAGCTTGCCCGGCTTGAGCAGCGAGCCCGAATTTCCTGACGCGTTCATCGGCATCCTTTCACCGGCGATCGCCCTTGGCGAGGCGCGCTTCCATCGACCGGGCATAACGCGACATGCCGTAACAAAAGACCAGGTAGAACATTGCCGCGACGGCATAACCGGTCGTGCTTGTGACCGGCGTCGCCCATTTCGGATCGATGCGCGCCACTTCAATCGTGCGCAACAGGTCGAATATGCCGACGATGAAAACGAGCGTCGTATCCTTGAACAGGCCGATATAGGTATTGACGATGTTGGGGATCGTCACTTTCAGCGCCTGCGGCAGGATGACCAAGCGCATCATTTGCGTGTAGCGCAGTCCGACCGCCATCGCACCTTCGTATTGGCCTTTCGGGACGGCCTGAAGGCCGGCCCGGACAACCTCGGCCATATACGCTGAGGCAAACATTGCGATGCCGATCAGCGCCCGCACCAACTTGTCGGGCGACAGCTGCTCGGGAACAAACAACGGCAGCATGACGCCTGCCATGAACAGCACCGTCACCAGGGGAACGCCGCGAACGAATTCAATAAAGACAATCGAGAGCGATCGCACCATCGGCATGTGCGATCGCCGGCCAAGGGCCAGGATGATCCCCAGCGGCAGCGAGAATACGATTCCCACCGAGGCAACGACGATCGTAACCAATACGCCACCCCAGAGTACCGTATCGACGGGCTCCAGGCCGATCGCGCGCCACCCCGTCAGCAGAACGAACGACGCGCCCGGCATCACGACAAAGAAATAGATGGCGCCGAAATCGCGCTTAGGCGCATTGAGCCACAGCAGCCACACCACGCCGATTGCAAGCAAGACGAAGAACACATCGACACGCCAGCGCTCGGGAATTGGATAAGAGCCGTAAATGAAATACGGCAACCGTTCCCAGACGAAAGGCCAGCAGGCCCCTATTTCACGATGCTGTACGGATTCGAGGCATGCATCGCGGTCTGTTCCGCTCCACACCGCATCGACGAGGAGAAATTTGACGAGTTCAGGGACCACCCAGGCCAGCAAAAGCGCAATAACGACTGTCAACGCAATATTGAACGGTGTTGAGAGGAGGTTTTCCCGCAGCCAGCCGAGCGCGCCGGTCATCGCCGCCGGATGCGGGCGCGGCGCGATCGTCTCTCGGCGCACGAACGCAATTTCGGCAACGGCCAGTTCGCCTTCGGACATCGTCATAGGCGCCGCCCCCTCATCGTTCCACCAGGGCGATGCGGTGATCGTAAATATTCATGAGCAGGGAGGTCGCGAGGCTGATGACGAGATAGACCAGCATGGTGATGGCGACCACCTCAACGGCCTGACCGGTCTGGTTGAGGACGGTACCGGTGAAAACCTGAACCAGATCGGGATAGCCAATCGCGACGGCGAGCGACGAGTTCTTGGTGAGGTTCAGGTATTGGCTGGTCAGCGGCGGAATAATCACCCGCATCGCCTGCGGAACCACGATCAGGCGCAAGGTCGGCCCCGGCTTGAACCCCAGCGAATATGCCGCCTCTGTCTGACCGGGCGATACCGCCAGGATCCCGGCGCGCACGACTTCGGCAATGAATGCCGCCGTGTAGATTGAAAGCCCGAACAGCAGCGCGGCGAATTCCGGAAGGATCTCAATTCCGCCGGCAATATTGAAACGCCCGGCTTGCGGAAATTCGAAGCCAAGCGGAAAGCGTTCAAGCGCGAACACAACGAGGGGCAACCCGACCACAAGCACGCCCGTAACGGTCAGCACCGGGGCCTGAGCGCCGGTCCGTTCCTGCCGTTTGCGCGCCCAGACATAAAACGCAATCGATGCGGCCACGCCCGCCAAGAACGTGAATCCGACCCAGCCGAGCCCGTCCTTGCTCATGGGGAGCGGTAGGTAGAGTCCTCGATTATTGAGATAGGCGCCGCCCGGCACGACGATACTGTCGCGGATTTCGGGCAGCGCCTTCAGTACGGCGTTGTACCAGAACAGCAATTGCAGCAGCAGCGGGATATTTCTGATCGTCTCGACATAGCCGCCGGCGGCTTTCGCCAGAAGCCAGTTGCGCGATAATCGCGATATTCCCACGACAAAGCCGAGGATGGTCGCAAGGATGATGCCCAGCCCGGCGACCAGCAGGGTATTGAGCAAGCCGACCCAGAATGCCCGGCCGTAGGTCGAGCCCTGAGCCGAATACGCAATAAGCGTCTGACTGATATCGAAGCCGGCATTCTCGCCCCAAAATCCAAATCCGGAAGCAATGTGGGCGCGCGCAAGATTTTCGCTCGCATTGTGGGCCGCGCCATAAATCAGATAAGCAACGACCGCGCACAGAATCGCTTGATACGCAACGCTCCGGACTCTTGGGTCGTTATAGAAGGAAACTTGTGCGGGGCGCATCTGCGCCCGATGCTCACTCGACATATACCCCCCGTCGGGCTCGCAGCCGCTACAACTCCTTCAGATCGGACCGCCGTTACGGTATTTTGTCCGCGGGCCGGCGCTCGTAATCAGCGGACCGGCGGCGCGTACTGGATGCCGCCCTTGGTCCATAATTTGTTCAAGCCACGCTCGATCTTCAACGGCGAGCCTTGCCCGACGTTGCGCTCGAATGACTCGCCGTAATTGCCGACCTGTTTGATGATCCGGGCTGCCCAATCCTTAGTGAGGCCCAGTTGCTCGCCGTAGTTGCCTTCCGTCCCGACAAACCGCTTGATTTCGGGATTGGTCGATTTCATGGCGTCGTCGAGGGTTTTCGACGAAATGTTGAGTTCTTCGGCGTCGAGCATGGCAAACAGCGTCCACTTCACGATGTCGAACCACTGGTCGTCACCGTGGCGCACTGCAGGGCCGAGCGGCTCCTTGGATATTATCTCAGGCAGAATAATGTGGTCGCTTGGATTAGCGAGCCGCAGCCGTTCGGCGTAAAGGCCGGATGCGTCCGTGGTGTATGCGTCGCAGCGGCCGGCGTCGTAAGCCTTCACCGCCTCGTTCGCTGTCGCGAAGGTCACGGTCTTGAGCTGCATTTTATGCGCGCCGAAATAGTCGGCGAGGTTGAGTTCGGTCGTGGTCCCTTGCTGCACGCAGACGGCCGCACCGTTGAGTTCGAGCGCGGAATTCACTTTGAGCGCCGTGCGAACCATAAAGCCCTGGCCGTCGTAATAATTGACGCCGACGAAGTTGAGCCCGAGCGAGGTGTCTCGCGATGAGGTCCAGGTGGTGTTGCGGGCGAGCACATCAACCTCGCCCGACTGCAATGCCGTAAACCGATCCTTGGCCGAAAGCGGGACAAATTTGACCTTGTTGGCGTCATTGAGCACCGCGGCTGCAATCGCCCGACAAAAATCCACATCCAGGCCGGTCCACTTTCCCTGAGCATCCGGAAGACCGAAGCCGGCGAGAGTCCCGTTGGCTCCGCAATTGAGCATGCCGCGGTCCTTCACCGCCTTGAGCGTTTGGGCGGACGCCCCCTGCGCGGCGACGGCGAGAACTAGCGCGAGAACGGTGGCAAATCGCTTCATCTGACGGTTCCTTCAAAACTTGTGCGGATGCAACGGCTTCGGACTCAAACATTTCCGCGCCAGGTCTTGCCCTGACGACGAACAGGTCCCGTTTTGGCCGCTTCTCTCTCAACAACCCCTTGTCGCGCGGCATCTCAGAACGATCAGCCTGCCGGGTCAAGGGGTTGACGCTTGCGTCTTGGGCAGACGTATATGTGTCGCGCGCCTCGAAGCGCGGCTAGCCAAGGCCCTCAATCGTATGGCGAAGAAAGCAAAAACCCCGACGAAACCGGAAACCCGGCTGGTCACGTCAGGACGGGATCCCAAGGCCTATCACGGCTTCGTCAACCCGCCGGTCTACCATGCGTCGACCCTGCTATATCCCACGGCTGAAGATCAGGTCGCCCACCGCTCCCGCTATAACTACGGCCGCCGCGGCACGCCGACCTCCGAAGCTCTGGAAGAAGCGCTGCGTGAGCTTGATGGCGAAGGCTGCGCCGGAGTGGCACTGCTCCCCTCCGGCCTTGCCGCGATTTCAGCCGCCCTCCTCGCGACCGTTCGCGCCGGCGACCACATTCTCGTGACCGACAGCGTCTACCGGCCGACCCGAAATTTCTGCAATGGCGTTTTGAAGCGTCTCGGCGTCGAAACGACGTATTATGACCCATTGCTTGGCGCCGACATTGAAAAACTTTTCAAGCCGACCACGCGGGCTGTGTTCGTCGAGGCGCCCGGCTCGCAAAGTTTCGAAATGCAGGATATCCCGGCCGTTGCCAAAATCGCCCACGCGAAGGGCGCGGTCGTGCTCATGGATAACACCTGGGCAACACCGCTCTATTTCCGCGCCTTCGAAAACGGCGTCGACCTCGAGATTCAGGCCGGCACAAAATACATCGGCGGCCACTCCGACATCATGTTCGGCTGCGTCTCGGCGAATGCCGCCACGTTGCCAGCGCTCAAGGATACCGTCTATTCGATGGGCCTTTGTGTCGGACCCGACGACATGTACCTCGCGCTCCGCGGCTTGCGCACGCTCGGTATTCGACTGGCGCGACACTTTCAGTCCGGGTTGCGGATCGCGCACTGGCTCGAAAAGCGCCCGGAGGTCCTGCGTGTCCTGCACCCCGCGCTTGCAAGTGACCCCGGTAACGGACTCTGGAAGCGGGACTTCACAGGAGCGTGCGGCCTGTTCAGTGTCGTCCTTAAGCCGACCAGCGAAAAGTCGGTGCATGCATTTCTCAACGAGCTTGCGCTATTCGGGCTGGGATATTCGTGGGGCGGATTTGAAAGCCTGGCAATTCTTTTCGACTGTGCCGAATATCGGACCGCAACAAAATGGGCGCCGGGCGGACCCGCCATCCGGCTGCACATCGGGCTCGAGGATACGGACGATTTGATCGCCGACCTCGAGCATGGATTTGCGGCACTGGCGGCCAACAAGTAATTCCCGCGCCCCGGGCCGGTGAGGCGCCTATAAAAATCCCGCCGATGAGGCCGGCGGGATTTTATCGTCAATCAGCCCCATAATTCGTGGCGCTCACGCCGCCACCCGACTGATTGGCCGGCGCCGGGGAACTTTGTGCGAATGCAAAGCCGCTGCCGGCCGCGAAAACCGCCGTTGCCAAAACTAAAGTACGAACCTTCATGACGTGCCCTTCCCTGGTTTAAATCCGTCCGACACAACGAGGCAACAACGCGGCCCGACATCAAGGAAATAAAGTGACACGGTGATCGGGCTGTCGATCACGCTGCGGCCGCAGTCCCGCCGCCGCGCATGACGAATTGCAAATTGCGAAGATAAACGAATACGCCGAACGCTTGCCCGATGATGAAGACAGGGTCCCTTCGATAGAGCGCATAGCCGAGAAGCATCAGTCCTCCGCCGATGGAGAAGATCCAGAATGTCGTCGGGACCACGCTCCTTCCCGCGCGCTCCGACGCGATCCACTGCACCACAAATCGCATCGCGAACATGCCCTGCGCGACATAGCCGACAAGAATTCCCCAATCGGCATTGCCGATGAATACGTCGTGCAAATACCCGCCCACAGCCTGCGCAATATCAATCAACATGGGTTAGCCTTTCGGTTGCGCGAGGCCCACCATCGAGGCCGGCGGCCACGCGCTACTCCTCTGCGATTTCAGGATTTCGTCTCTTACGACGGATCAACCACCACACGCCGGCAAGATCCATTATGCCGACCCACAGCCGGTCCCACATGCCGTAGTTGGAGACCCCATGGGCGCGCGGTCGGTCGACCACGTCGACATAAGCAATGGCATAGCCTTCCCTGCGCACCAGCGCTGGCAGAAACCGGTGCAGGCCATCGAAGTATGGGAGCTTTAGAAACACGTCGCGCCGAAAAGCCTTCAGGCCGCATCCGGTATCGCGTGTGCCGTCGCGCAGCACCGCGCCGCGCACTGAATTGGCGATCCGCGACTGCAGTTTCTTGAAACCGCTCGCCTTGCGTCCGATGCGTTGGCCCGCAACCAGCCCGGTGCGTGGTGCACCCGCCTCGAGCGCACGAATGAGCGCCGGGATGAATGCAGGGTCATTTTGCCCGTCCCCGTCGAGCGTCACCACAAGCGGGGCGCGTGCCGCAGCCACGCCACTTCGCACCGCCGCCGATTGCCCGCAGGATTCGCGATGGCGGACGTGCCGCAGCCAGGGAAATTGCGCGATGAGCTGCTTGAGTTCTTGTTCGGTCGCGTCATTCGACCCGTCGTTGACATAAACGACCTCGAAGGACCACAGGCCGTCGATAGCCTTGGCAATCTCGCCCACAAGTGGCGCGATGTTGCCGGCCTCGTTTCGCACCGGTACCACAATGGACACCGCCGGATCGCTCGTATTCATGGCGCGATGTCTTATGGGGCCAGCAGCCCGCGGGCAACCGCTTTGATGCGCCTGAGCGAAGGGCCCGGATATTGACGAATTTTGCCGTTCGGGAGCGCGGAAAAGCCAAGCCGCCGGCGCGAAAAATAGCTTCGCACCATCATCGCCCCAACGATTCCGACCAGGGCGCCCGCGAGCACGTCGGTCGGGTAATGCGCGGTCACGATCACCCGGCTCACGGCAATCAACAAGGCATAGACCAGCAGCACCGTCCGGGCGCGCGGCCATAGCGTGCCGAACGCAACCAATACGGCGAAAGCCGTCGTGGCGTGGCCCGACGGCATCCCGGCATAGGCTGCCTTCCAGGCAAAGGGACTATACAGAAACGGATCGAGCGAGCCGCCCACCATTGGCCGCGCCCGGCCGATAATGCGCTTGATGATCGTATCGAACAGACTTGGCACCGCGATTGCCGTGAACAGGAAACCGACCCGAACCATCACCGCCGCCAGAATCCGCTGCGAAAATGGCGTGAGTACCGGTGGCAATGTCGCCAGCCCCAGAAACAGCAAGCCGAGCGGCCATAAGAACCAGCCCGATTTTCCGTAATCGGTTATTTCGTCAAAAATCGAAATGATCCAGCGCGGGAGATGGCCGACTCCGCGGATTGCGGCGCCGTCCACCGTCATCATCAAAATGGAAAACCCGACGATCACGATGCCGGCGATCAACACCATTGGGCCTGGCGCCAGCAGGCCCGAACGCGGCGGACGGATGCGCGGCGGACGAACCAGTACATTGAGTGCCGTCATGACATTGGTGGCACAGCGCCGCAGAACAGAAGCGACCTCACTGTCCATGCGATTAAATCCGTTCGCGAGACTCATTGGTTCGCCTGCGAGCGAAATATAGTCAGCAACACCGGCTTTCCGACGCTGATGTTGAATCCTTCAACGCGCTGGCTGAGTGAATAGCGCAATCCAATCGATTCGGCTCGCTGGACAAAACTGCGCTCGCTGCGAGAGTCAACGAGCGCGAAATGACAGCTCCCCGAGCGGAGGAAATCCGCGGCGCCGGCGCCATCCGTAAATCGAGTGTCCGTGCCCAGCAGAAATACTAGGCTCGGTTCCTGGTAGGCAAATGTCGATACGGCCCGTGGATTCTTGCAATCCGCCTCATCGATCACATCGGCAACCATCGCGCTCGGAAAGAGCGCCGGAAGTGATCGGAATGTCACCGCATAAACCGCTATAGCTACCAGGACCGAGGCGACCATGCCTCGCAGCAGCGAGCGTTCGGGCCCGTCCGCTTCGTACAGCCACCACGCGAATAGGCCGCAGATCACGGCGGCAGCGGAAAATGGCCATGCGATCAATCCAAGATCGCGGCCGAACATGATGAAAGCAACCAGTACAGCGATTGCAATCGCTCCGGGAAACAGGAACCAGCCCACGGTCCCGCGCACCATCCACCGCGCTTTGAACAGCGCGCCGGATTCGAGGACGCCGGCGATCAGAATGGCGATGGCAGGATAGAGCGGCAAGACATAATGAGGCAGTTTAGTCATCACGGCTTCGAACACGAGCCAGGACGGGACAAGCCACGCAAGCAGAAACCGCGTGCCGGGTTCATACCGCGCTTTCCAGATTGCCGGCGCCGCTAGTCCGGCGAGAACCGAGCCGGGCCAGAAGGTGACCCAGAACAGAAGAAAGTACAGGCCGGGCGGCGCGCCGTGTGCCTCCTGACCGCTGGTGACCTTGCCGAGCATGTCGTGGCCAAGCGCCTGGACAAAGAAGCTGTCGCCCGACTTTGCGACGATTGCTACAAACCACGGCAGCACCAGGATCGTCATCCAAATAAATCCGGCAACCGGCCGCAAAGACCAGATCCACTTCGCCGACCGATCGGCGAATGACAGCGCCACCGCGGTCAGGACCACGAACATCAGGATCAATGGGCCTTTCAGCAAAATTCCGGCGGCGCACGCCGTCCACAAAATGCCGGCCTCGACCCATCCGCCGTTCAATTCGGGCGCCCGAGCCCTGGCAAGATAGATGCGCGCCATGGCGCCGAGCGCGGTGACCGACGTGAACAGCAGCATGGCATCCGTTTTTGCGAGGCGCGCTTCGACACCAAGCAGCACCGAACTCGCCATCATCAGCCCCGCGATCAAAGCGGCGCGGCGCGTGACAAAGGCAAGCGCGGCCCAGTAAGTAATCAATACTGAGAGAGTCGCACCGAGGAGCGAGGGCAAGCGATAGAGCCAGATTGTCGTGTGCGCCTGCGGGACGCCGAGCGCAGCGCCTGCGCTTACCGCCGCCGCCTGCAGCCAATAAATTCCCGCCGGCTTCTTGTAGCGGACTTCATCCTGGAAACGGATGTCGACGAATTCATGCGTCTCCAGCATCTGCTTCGTCGCTTGCGCAAATCGCGCCTCGTCGCGGTCGACGGGTGGGATCTGGAAGAAGCCGGGCAGAAAGGCCAAAAGCGCGAACAGAACAAGCAGCACGACGGCACGCCAATGCGAAACGGTGGCATAGTCGAGCACGCCCACAAGGCCGCGCCCCGCAGCAAGCGATGAACGTGTATTGCCGGTCGTGGTGCTCACTTTCAGGCCCTTGATATCCGCGCTTGTGGCCGGACAATAGAGCCTCGCCCCTGCACTGTCATGCTCGGCGCTATTGCAGTCTTATCGTCACACTGTCGGTGGCGCCTGCTGCATCCAGGACGGTCAGGCGCACAAATCCCGGCCCGTCGGGTTGAAAGAACAATGTGCGGCTGGCGCCATCGGCGGCGAGCGGTACACCGTTCATCATGACGGTCAATGGAGCCCGCCCCCCGCTGATTTTCATCGCGACCGGATTGGGCGGCCCGCTCGCCGCCAGTTCAAGGCGAGCGCCGTCCGGCGGAAACATGATGTGGGGCCGTGCGACAACTTCGCGCAAGCCGTTGCCGGCGTTGAACCGCCGCAGCGGCGGCGGAAGCTTGCTGTTTCCGGCAAAAATCACACCTTTGGGCGCGCGGGCCAAAGGCGAGAGAGTAAGCCCCGATCGCGCGAAGGCGTCGAACAGGATCGGCGCTGCCGACGCGCGGCCAACCAGACCCGGAACTGGCGCGCCGTCGGGCCGACCAACCCAAACTCCCACGGTCATCCGGCCATCGAAGCCGACGGCCCATGCATCACGATACCCGTAAGAAGTACCCGTCTTGAAGGCGATGCGCCCAGACGGCGCGTTTTCCGGAGGGGGAGCGCCAATGAGAATATTGCCGACATACCAGGCCGCAACCGGGTCGAGCAGACGCCGCGTTGCCTGCCGCGGAGTATTCTCGCGCTCGATGAGCGACGTCACCGAACCTTGCCGCGCGAGTCCCGCATAGAGCATCACAAGATCCGAAAGCCGAATTCCCACGCCACCGAGCCCCATCGCAAGGCCGGGCGCTTCGTCTTTGGGCAGCACCAGCGCCGCACCGGCCTGAGCAAGCCGCGCGCTGAGACGATTGACTCCAACCTTGCCGAGCACCGCAATCGCGGGAACATTGAGCGACAATTGCAGCGACCGGCGCACTGTGACCGTGCCCTGGAACGTGAGGTCAAAATTTTCCGGCGCATAGCTGCCGTAGCGCGTTGGCTTGTCGTCGATGAGCGTTTCGGGGTGGATGAGCCCATCTTCGAAGGCTAGGCCATAGATAAAGGGCTTCAGCGTCGACCCTGGCGAACGCAAGGCCTGCGTCATATCCACCTGGCCCGCGCGGCGCGCGTCCGAATAGTCCGCAGAGGCAACGCGCGCTCTCACCTCGCCGCTGGCATTGTCGACCGCGATGATTGCGATTGAAATCTGCGGCCCCAGGGCGCGCGCCCGCTCATAGGCAAGCTCCTGGAGGCTCTTCTGCAGGCCAAGTTCGATCGTCAGGCGATGGACGCGTCGATCGGGCTCGAGCGCTACCACCTGATCAGCCGCCTGCGGGGCGAGCATCGGCAATTCGATGCGCGCATGCGGAACCGGCTGGGCCCTGGCGCGCGCGATCTCGTCAGCCGGCGCCACGCCTGCCACGGCTATCCGATCGAGCACGCGATCGCGCGCAGCCCGAGCGGCATCCGGATAACGATCGGGCCGGCGCAGTTCCGGCGACTGGGGCAAGGCAACCAGCAGCGCGGCTTCGGCCAATGACAATTTGCGCGGCTCCCTGCCGAAATAAGCCAGAGCGGCAGCGCGCGTGCCTTCCAGGTTGCCGCCATAGGGCGCCAGCGTGAGGTAAAGGCCGAGAATTTCATCCTTGCCAAGCGCATGCTCGAGCTCGAACGCGCGGGTAATCTGGCGCAGCTTGGCACCCAGACTGCGATGCTCGCGCGGCTCCAGCAGCCGTGCCACCTGCATCGTGATTGTGGAACCGCCCGACACGATATGGCCGCTGGTCACGAATTGGAACGCAGCACGCATCATTGAAAACGGGTCGACGCCCCAATGCTCGTAGAACCTCTTGTCTTCGTAAGCAAACAGCAGCCGGAGGAAACGAGGATCGACATCTTCGACCGTCGTCGGGAGCCGCCAGCGACCCTCACTGGTTGCATATGCCCGCAACAACCGGCCCTCACGATCAAGCACGACGTGCGAGTACTCGAGGTTTGTCCCGAGTGGGGCCGGCCCCAGCGCATATACCCAGCCTGCGCCGGCAACAACAATCGCGGCGACGACGACGCCTGCCCCGGCGATAATCCGTTGCCAGCGTTTCATTTGACTGCGATCTCGACCGACCCGGTCGATGTCCGCCCGAACCGATCCGGGCGGTACATGTCTTCGACCTTTGCCTGGGGCAGCACATACCGTCCCGGCGACACCGCCCGCACGACATATGCGACCGTGAACACAGGCGGAGAATCCTTGTTGCGGTCGAAGGCCGCGGTGAAACGATCGTCACGGAATTCGCTGTTCACCGGCTCGGCTGCATCCGCGATCCAGCTGAGTGTCCCGGTCTCGCCGGAAGATACCAGCCGCGGATTTTCGATTTCGAAGCCCGCCGGCAGATAGTCGGCGACGATCACGCGGCCGAACTGCGGCTGCGGCTCGGTCATTTTGAGCACAACGACAAAACGCTGGTTCTGCGTGACTTTGCCCGGATCGACGTTGTCGCCGTCAAGCGTGTGAAAGCTGCGCTCGATCTTGAAGCCTTGCTCGGCGGCAGGTTCCGGCGCGAGCGGCGCCCCGCTAACCGACACAACGGCTTGAACATTCCCGTCGCCGCGGTTCTGCACCGCGACCGTCGCAGCAAGGTCGTCGGGCCGGAAACTGCGATACAAAGCCCCTTGCCGCACCTCCCCGTTCACCGAGAGTGAGATCGCGTTGAGCTGTTTAGCGAGTGCGCGCGCCGCAAGCACCAGCCACGCCGCCTCCTGCGTGGATGTCGATGCCGACAAGGTCCGCGCGGCATCGATTCGAACCACCGCATCATCGATCGTCTTCTGGGGAGCGCGGCCTTCAGACGCCAGCGTCACCAGCGCCGCGGCGTCTCGCAGAGCCGAGCCAAAATCAGCGCGTCCCAGGTCGAGCCTGGGCTGCGGCGCAATGGCATCGAGTGCAGCGAGATAGACATTGTCCGCTCTCGCCTTATCCCCGACCATTGCCAGCGCCGCCGCAATTTGCGCCTTCGCGACCGGCGTCGCGACATCGCCAAGCTTGACGTCCGCGATATAGCGCAGGTCGCCAATTGGCGCGGTGCCGTTGCGTGCCAGCACGTAAAGCGCATAAGCGAGATCGCGGCCGCCATCCTTGGCCGGATCGGGAGCCGTTGCTACATAGTTGCGCAGCCGATCGATCGCGAGCGTGTAGGCTGTCTGGGGAACGTCAAATCCTCGCGCGCGTGCCCGCGTAAGGAAATCGGCCACGTAGGCATCAAGCCAGGGATCGTCGCCTCCCACCGACCAGAGCCCGAACGATCCGTTCGATCCTTGCCGCGCCAGCAATCGTGGAATGGCGTCCTTGATACGCTGATCGATCTCGCCGTCAGGGGCGAGCTGCGATTGCGCGGCGAGTTCGTTGACATAGAGCATCGCCATCGCCCGGCTTGCGATCTGCTCCGAGCAGCCAAACGGGTATCGATCGAGAGCATTGAAAAGCGTCGCGGCGTCGAGCGATGTCGACACCGCGACTGACAACCCGGCACGGCCGGTTCCTGGCACGAAATCCGCGAAGAGATCCCTGGATAACGTCAGCGTCTCACCCTTTGCAAGCGCACGAACCGTGCGCCGCGTCAGGATTTGTGTCGCCGGTCGCACGTCGAGAACGTAGCTGCGTTCAAGCGCAAAATTGTCCGGCCCGGAGACCTTTACCGTGATTGTCCCCGGTCCGGCGACTGACGCCGTGACCGGCAGGGAAATCCTTTCGCGCTGCCTTGCCGCGAGCTTGAGCGTCTGCGGCTTGTCGTCATCGATCTTGACGGGGCCGTCCGTAGAGACGGTCGCCGTGTATTCGCCGGCCACGCCTTCCACGTTGTCAAATTCAAGCTGCATGGCACCGCGATCACCGGTGCGCAGGAATCGCGGCAGGGTCGCCGTCAACACGACCGGATCGCGCACGACCACGTCGCCGAATGCCTTGCCAAGTTTTTCCTTGCTCCACGCGACCGCCATCACCCGAACCGTGCCGGCAAACGCAGGCATCTCGAATTGAACCTGCGCCGTGCCGTCGCGAGCGACCGCGACAATGCCGGAATATAGGGCAAGCGGCGCTTGCGTCGGTGGCGAGCCGGACAATTCCGCGCCGGCCGCGTCGCCGCCCGAACGGATTTGGCCGCGCGCCCCCTGCATTCCGTCGATCAGTTGGCCGTAAAAATCCCGAATCTCGGCCGTCAGCCGCCGCTGGCCGAGATAGAAATCATCGGGGGCCGGCGGCTTGTAGTTGGTGAGATTCAGGATGCCCACATCGACCGCGGCAACCACGATGCGCGCCTCCTCGCCGGCGGCAAGCCCGGAAAGCTTGATCGGCACGTTCAGTGTTGAGTTCGGCCGCATCGACGAGGGAAGATTCATGTCGACTGCGAGCGTGCGCGCGGCCTTGTCGATCGAGAACCATTGCACGCCGATGGCGCGACCAGGCATGCGCTGCGCGGGCACGTCGAGCGGGCGTCGCAGCGTTGCGACCATGTAGGCACCCGTTCCCCAGTCGCGGCCGACACTAAGGCTCACGCGCGCGGTGCCGGCTTTTACATCCTGCGACTGGCTGGCGACCAAGCGGTCGGTGAACACATTGACGGTGAGCCTGCCTGCCGTTCGTGCAGTCACCGCGACGTTCAACGTATCGCCCGGTTTGTAGTCAGGCTTGTCGAGCGCCACCTCCAGCAGGTCCGGCGTGTCCGCGGTGGACTCTGCGTAAAAACCTGCATCGAAGCTGACCGAAGTCACCGGGCCGTTCGGCTCGCCGCTCGAGATTTCGAGACGATAGCGGCCCCATTTCACCGGCAGCGACAGCCGCGCCGGCTTGTCGGCGATGGCATCGAGCGTACCGCTTGCGACACGCTCGGTGCTCTTGACCGGCTCGTACTCCCACTGACCGCTTTGTTGATACCATTGGTAGCGCGTTTCGACCTTGAGCAGATCGTACCGCAGCCCGGGCCGCGCCATTGTGTCGCCATTCGGCGCCACCGAAACAACATCGAACTCGGCATTGGCGCCATCCGCAAGCGAGCGGCCCGAAAACATCGGCTTGATTCCGATCATCGGTGCATCGGGTGTCACCGGAAGAGTCAGCTTGCGCTCGACTGCCCGTCCGCCTGATTCCGCCATGCTAACGGTGATTTGCGCCTCGAGCGGCCGGCCGCTCGCGGGCAGCTCGGAAAGTTTGACCGGAAATGTCGCCTTTCCCGACGCATCGGTGCCTGGAAGGTCATCGAGTTCATCGCGGACCGCCGTGATTTCGTCGTCGGCAAGCCCGAATGCATAACCGGGAAAGCCTGCCCGCTCCTTGGCTATGCCGACCGTCACTTCTCCGGAAAGCTCGAGCTTGGATGCCGGGGCGCCGTAAAGAAAATGCCCTTCGACACTGAGCTGCGCCGGCGCGCTGCGCGAAATTTCCTTGGCCTGTGAGGCGAGGCTGAACTCGATGCGATCCGGCACATAATCCTCGACCATGAAGGTCGTCTCGCCGACCGGCGGGCGCTTCGGATCGGTATAGGCCGCAACTCGCCACGTGCCGGTTGATGCCGAAGCCACGATCGGCACGCTCAGGCTGTGGCCACCGAGTCCCTGGTCGGCCACGAGCGCTCGGCGATACTCGACGCCATCGGGGCGCTCGACAACCAGCGTAAGCGGCACATTCGGCGCGGCCGAGCCCCGCGCATCGCGCAACAATGCGGTGATGGCGACGGACTCACCGGTCCGATAGACGCCTCGTTCCGTGTAGACGAACGCATCGAGCCCGACCGGTATCGGCCGACCGGCAACGCCGCGGTCAGACAGATCGAATGCAGGCGCCTTCAGGCTCAAGAATGCATAGTCGCTCCTTTCGCTGGCGACGATCGCGGCAGGCGCCGCACCGCCCTCGCCGCGCGCAAGGCCTGCCTCGAAGTGAATGAAACCATTGCGATCGCTTTGACGGGTCGCGAGCACCTCGTTGTTGCGAGCGATCAGGCGAACCTCAACGCTGCCGCGCGGCTCGGCGCTTGCGAGCGAGTGGATGAATACGTCGACGCCGTCGTGGGTCGTATAGGCTGTCAGGCCGAGGTCCGAGACGATGAACCATTGCGTCGCCTGCTGGCCATAGTCATTTGTTACGGCGTCCTTCGGCTCCGCCGTCATCGCATAAATGCCCGGCCCTAAGTCCTTGACTGCCTGATCGAGCGGAAAGGCCGTTGTCACCTCAGTGTTGAGTTTTGGTTCAACCGCAAGCTCGCCGCTCCAGACTTTGGCGCCGCGCTCATTTGCCAATCGTTCGGCCTGGTAGTGGCTCAGATTGCGCTGGAAGTCGTAACCGAGAAGCGTATCGATGAGATTGCGATCGCCGATGCGGAAAATGGACAAGGCCACCGCGTTGGTGTTGACGCTGAGCACGGGTATGCCGCGCTGACCCGCGCGCGGCAGCACATAGGCCTTTCCGGAGAAACGCACGAATGGCTTCCGGTCGCGCACAAAGATCGTGAACTCGGCCGACTTCGCGAGCGTTTCCTTGACCACGGACGGCAGGCCCGCCCGCAATGTCACCGAATAGCGTTCGCCATGTTTGAGTCCTTCGACGCAAAGCTGCTTTTCCCCTGACGAGATCGCCGGCCTGTCGACTCCTGCTACCGCCACGTAGGGGGAAAAGTCGGTACGACGGCCCGGCAATTCCTCCGAGAACTGAAAGCAGGCGCGCGGCGATATGGAATCGGAATCGACCGTATAGTCGAGCAGCCGGAAGCCATGTTCGGCGCGCAGCTTTTCGTACTGGCTGCGGAGCTCTGCGGTCTCGCGCAACTCCAGCGAAAGGCGCAGTGAATCGAGCGCGCCGCGCCATTGCTTTCGATCCGCGAGCGTTCGTCCAAGGACGGAGAGACTATCGGCCTCCACCGTGCGATCAGACGCACGCCGATACGCCACATATGCGGCGGTCGAGGCGCGATCGAGCAGCAGGGCCTTTTCTTGATCGTCGCGAGGCCTGATCTGAAGCACCGCGCGGGCAAGCCGCAGCCAGCTCGACGCGTCCTCAGGGGCGACGGTTACGAGTTGCCCGAGCACCAGCATGCCGGTACGAAAGTCGTTCTTTTGAAACGCGGCATCGGCATCCCGCCGCAGGGCGGCAGCGGGCTTGGTGACGGTGCCCGCGTCAGACTTGATCTGGGCTTCGAGCTTGATTGCCGCTTCATCAAGCCCGCTTTCCTTAAAAGACTTGTCGGCCGCCACCGCCGGAAACAGCGCAAATGCAACGAGCGCGGCAGCAAGGCCGGCGCGAACGACAAACCGCATGGGGCAGGACCTCCGGAAGCAGCTGATGGCCGCAACTATCATTTCAGTTCCCGATGGTGTCGAGGACATGGCCGCAGCCCCAACGGCGTATGGATAAAAGAGTGAGGAACACCGTGATCGAAAATCGGTCTAACGATCAGATTGTTTGACCGATATCCTCAGAGACGACATCAACGACTTCAAAAGTCACCGTAAGAGCTTCATCTAACAGTATAAATTGTCGCAGAACGATCGGGCCATGTCATTGTTCGACCAGGAACCATTATAGGGGACCGGGGCAGATAGTACGGCGTGCCGCTAGCCGGCCTGGCGCCTTTTGCACCAATCGCCGCGGACAGGTAAGTAACCGATGTTGCTTTGACCCCGTAGCTCAGCCGGATAGAGCATCAGCCTTCTAAGCTGAGGGTCGCTGGTTCGAATCCAGCCGGGGTCGCCACTACCTTTTGTTGGATCATATTTATCATGGGTTTCTACTCCGGTTTGTAAGTCAAACCCGAAAGGTTTGTAACTTTCTGTTCGCTGTTCACCCTTCAGCGGCTTCCAGCTTGTCCATCGCGTGATCGGCCATCGTTTCCTGTTCGACTTCCTCCAGATATTCCTGCAACTGCTTCAGCGATGCGTGACCGCTGACCTGAAGCATTTCGATGCCAAAACAGCCCGCATGCGCCAGCGCCCGCAATGCCGCCTTGCGCAGCCCATAGGCGCGATAATTCCGCACCTTGCCAATCATCGCACAGCACCGGCTTCAGACAGGCCTGCTTGCACCAGTCGGCAAACCTATTGCCGAAGGCACCCGCTGACGCGAACTTCCTGCCGTATTCGTTGGTGAGGAACGCAAGCGGCAACTCGGTCTCCCGCTCCGGCTTCGGCATGGCGTCAAGCGCTGCCTGCAGCGACGGGATGATCCTAATTTTGAGCATCTTGCCGATGGTGCGCAGCGTCTTGTGCGGACGCCAACACAGCGTCTTCTTGCCGTCCTTGTTGCTGATCTGGACATGCTGTTCGCCGATTTGGTGGGCGTCGTATCGACGGGCAGCGATGTTCAGCAGCAATTCGAGCGCCAGCCGCACCGTGGCGCCAAGGGCGTGGTGCTTGCGATACTATTCGACCTGCGGTTCCCGCCACGTCATGTGGCCTTGCGACTTGAAACCCCTTTCAAGTTCGATACCTTCCGTCGGGTCATCGGTGCGCAGTTGCGTTGCGATGGCCCACTTCGCCAGCCCGCGAATTGTTAAGCCGGTTCTTTTTTCGCGTCGTATCGCGTCCGATTTTTTGTAACCGGCGACTGCGGTGTCGAGTGTCCCCCGCTTCGAACGTCCACTGCCGATCAACCGCACCCCGGCCTTTTCAAGCCAGTTGTGGTAGTCGGCCATGAATTCTTCCGACCCCTTGACGCCTTCCAGCGTCTTGCTTTTGTGACCGGGTGGACGGCACACATAACGCAGCTTGCCGTGCCGGTCGTAAAATTTATTGACGTGGGCCTATGAACTCGTCTCAAGGTATCGTGAGAGTGCCGGTTTTGCACGTAGTCGCTTCGGAGAAATTGATATAGGCAGCGCCCTAACATGAAAATATTGAAAACAGCGAGAGCCGGTCTCGGCTCCAGAATTTGTCTGACCATCGTGGTTACTGCGTCGGCAAACGCAATGGCCTCTGTATCGTCGCAGCCCGATCTGAATGTTGTGTTGGTGCGCGATGGGTGCGGTCTAGGTTGGTACAGAGGTTCGGAGGGCGCGTGTCGCCGTATCAGTTCGACCCCGGCAAATGGCAACTACCACAGACACTGGCCGAGGCCGCATTGCTCGCGCGGGCCTCACGGCGCTGTGCACTGCATTTGGTGGTGAGCGTCAAATAGGACCCGCTCCATAATAGGACGAAGCATCAGTACTTCCCAAAAAGCGGTCTACCCAACGTGTTGGGTGCAAGCTCGCTGAAGGAAAATGTCAACGTAGCCGCCACACCGACGCCGTGACCACTGATCGAATTAACTGGGAAAATTGCTTCTGTCGCTAGCTGAATTCCCTTTCCAGAAAACGCGAGGCCTGCATTGACCGTTCCTGTCGTTCCAGCGGCATTTGGAAGGGCATCCGCCACAGGCGTCGTAAAAGATACTTCGACGAGTGGAGCGATATCGATATCGAACACCTTCCAAGGGTGGGCAGAGTCATTGTATTGCAGAGACATGCTCCAATTAAAAAGAGTTGCGCCTCCTGTCGCTACAAAAGGGTCGCTCGACGTATTCGGCTTTGTGGGCAGGCTAAGACCAAACTGACCGGTAACCGCGAACGGACGTAACCAGCTTAATTCTGACGGAAGATCGCCAAAGCCTTTGCCAATGTATAGTTGCGGAGTGACAACCGAGAATGAACTTGCACCAATTCTGTCTGTGCCGGTGCCACCCCATTCGACTTGAAGACCAACGCACATCATCAGTTGGTGCTCGGCGTCGGAAATAGGCATGTACTTGAATGCTGTGACTAAATTTTGAAATCCGCTTAGCTGGCCAAATCGAGTCCACGTCGGCTCTGTGATGACAACTCCAGAATTTTCGGTAATTCGCTTCGACAGTATAGCCGAGTAGTTGGTGTCAGGCGTGCCATCGGAAGATCTGCTCCAACTGAATGAGGGCACAGTCAGGTCATCGCTGACGCCCGGCTGCCCAACAAAAATGGTATGAATAAAGACGCGATCTCCAACCCGCGTCTGGGCTGACGCTGATGCCACCGAAATAACGAGAAGGGCAATAGCGGCAACGCCGTCCAGATTGATTATTTTAAACACAAGCTCGCCCCCCGAGCATCAAGTACTTCTTTCCTATGTGTAGAACTGCGAGCTGATTCGCCTCGTGCTCGTTGTCTCTGGCAGACCTTTGGCGATCAGCTCGCAGATGGGATAGTTCCTCACGCAAAAAGTATGGTCGCCGCAGAAATGAGGATCAGCACGCGCCGGTGCACACCTGATGAGGAGGGTTACCGCTTGTCGAACAAATGCATTTCCCTTTTTGGCCCTGCGTGACCTGATGTGCGCCCGTCGGAGGAACAGTTTGCATGACGGGCGGCGGTGGCTTTTTCTTCGGGGTGCTGGTCTTCGGCGGGGGCGGCGGAGCTTGCGCGAGCCAGATCATTGCCCCACCGCCATTCAAATTGTCAGACGTCGATCCGCTCGTGCCAGCGGCAAATACGAGCGCGGGACTAATTATCATTACAACCACGGCTGCAGAAATTCCACGCATGTGGTACCCCCTGTTTAAGCATCGGAAGAAGTTGAGTGGTCTGTAACTCCCTAGGATTTAAAGATATCAACATCGGTAACGCTGAGTAATACAAATTACGCGTTTTCCCACACGGCATAGCAACCGCGCGGCCTGCCGAGACGCATCAGAGGAGCATTCAGTCTTAAGAAGCGGACTTGTCTAGTCGAAATCGCATTGGCGCGCACATGAGGTCGCTATCCTACGCATGGAGATGCTCCTTTAACCCATAGAAGAAAATGGACGTCCTATTATTGCCTCCCTATTTGGCCGACCCGCGAACGATAGCAGGGCTGGAAGCAGCGGGGATATAGAAATTACGAATTGTCCCGCACTGCAACCAAGCGGCTTTTCCGGGCAGCATATCTAAACGCACTGGCGCAACCCTCAGTCCCAAGTGAACAGCTTGGCTAGCCGCAATCAGTCTTCCGCACACCAAGGTGAAATTTGGCCAACGTCCGCTTCTCTAATCGGCCGGTTTGGGTCAAGCACTTTCAGACTATCCACGGGTACGGATACGCACGCGAATGTGAATCCGACAGGCTTCTCGCCTTCGTACTTTGCCAATTTTAGGCCTGTCTGACAAAACTATCAGACCTTCGCGTCATCGCCATTGACCACGCCTATCAGCCCATCGGAGCGGACGTTCGCAACGCTTGCGCGCAAACAGGCGCGGTCACGATGGAAAGCTGACCAAGTTACGGATTTTTCCCCTGATTGGCGTCGTGGATTGCCCGCCGCCATCTTGACGCCTCAGGACCACGGGAATGGCCGCCAAGGGGCGCATAGTCGGCTGTACCCTGTAATCGACGCGAGCATCATGCGGCAAATTCATTCGGTAACGCGTGAGAATCGCGGCCAGCGCAATTTTGATCGCGGTCGAGCCGAACCAATATCCCGGGCAGCTGTGCGGGCCCGCGCTAAAGACCGGAAACTCGAATGCAGTGGGTGCGATCGAGAACCATCGTTCCGGGCGAAACAGGTCTCCTTCGGGGTACAATTCAGGCATCCGATTGGTGAGGAAGGTGTTGAGTATAACGCGCGATCCCTTGCCGATCTCGTTCCCGGCAATGCTGGTATCGCATTGCGCAACACGTATCTGCAAAGGCACTGGCGGCAAAATACGCATTGATTCCTTGATCACTGCGTCAAGGAACGGGAGCTCGATCGCGCGCTCCAGCGACGGCGATGCTCCGCCGAGTGCGTCTCGCAATTCGTCTAACAGAGCGGCTTCAACGCGTGGATGCAGCATGAGAAGAAGCAGTGTCCAGGCCAGCGCGCCCTGGCTGGCTTCAGACGCAGCGGCAAATAGCGACGGCAGCTGCCCCACAATGGTCGCATCGTCAGTCAAATTACCATCTGCATCAGGACTGTTCACTATGATTGATGCGAGATCACGATTGTCGATCCGTCCGCGTTTGCCCGCAACCCATTCAAGAAGATGCCTTTCGAGGTCCTCCGACTCGCGCACGATTTGGCCATAGAGCGTATTGGGAAGATTGACGGGAAAAATGAAAGCACGTCGGTCCCATTTATGCTCCATCAGTCGGCTGACCAGGTCAGCAATCAAGTAAGCTTGGTCGCCCCCTCCAAATAGCAGCTCGACCGCAAAGACTCGCATGAGCCGGCGAGTGTATTCCCAGAGATCAATCATTTGTTCCATGGGCCAGGATGCGGTCTCCCGGTCCGCGAGCTCGACCATATCTTTGACAAGTGCTTTGACGTTCGTTCGACGCAGTGGGTCGAGCAGAAGCTTACGATAGTGCGCATGTCGGCAGCCCGTCATCCGAGTCAGACCGGAACTCGTTCGTCTCGCTGCGGAGTGCTTAGGACCGCCTGGTAAAAGGCTCGTCCCCCGCCACTTATCAGGATCTGACAGCAGCTCGCGATAGAATGCCGAACCAGCGGTCCATACCAGCGGCACCCCGAGCATCACGGCGCGCGCAGGTCTTATGAATGGCAATGCCTCGCTTAACATCACGAAAGGGCCGAAGGCATCGAGGCTCCGACGTGTGGCAATCAGTGGATCACGCGCAAACCGCCAGCCCCAGCGCAAAGCCGTAGAACCGGTCAATCGGACAGGCGTCGCTGTCGTGTCCATACGGTCAGCTCTGGCTCCCGCGACTTGTCGCCACATCTTCGCCAGCTTGCGTGCCGCGACGACCCGCAAAACAGTGCGTAAAAAACCCGACCGCACGTTCATGCAGATCCCAGCGTTCCCGCCTTGGCCACAAAGCAGATAACTCCTTGTCATTGAATCCGGCGCGCGCGCTGACGACCGCGTCGTGAATGCTGACATCGTTGCATCCGATCACCCAGAGCAGCCGGCTGAAGCGGACCACATACTTTGCGCGGCGTGGCTCACAGGCGACCACGAGCCATGCCCGTTCGGCCACCTGCGCGAGCAGTCGAGCCAGCTGCTCATCGGTAAAATGATGCAGGAACAAGTTACTCGTTATCACATCAATTCGCTCGGATTGGGCATCCGTCATAAAATCGAAAACATCGGCCGATATTGTTTCCACCTGCCACCGCAGCGCGGCGAAGCCCTCGCGTGTTTCCCGGCTCACAATATTTTGCCGGTCATGGAGGATTATCTTGACGTGCGGCCAACGCGGTGCCAGCCGACGCGCGACTTGCAGCATGAATTGCCCGTCGCCCGACCCGAGGTCGAGGATGGTTTGCGGTTGTCGACCGGCGGCATGCTTGAGCAGCGTAGACGCCATGTTGCCCGCGTTTTGCATCCACGCATTGATGCGCCTAAGGTCACGGCGCGAGCGGATGGCACGGGGGTCATCCGCCGAGAGCTGATCGAGCCATTCCGGCTCCAGCTTGCGCAAAAGAGACATCAATTGGTGCCGGTTGCTTGCGAGGCCAAGAGATATTTTCCGTCAGCCGAAAATTCCGCGATGATTTCCCTTTGCCGCTTCGCCCATTCCGTTATCGGTACAGGAGAGCCAATCAGCATAAAGAAGTCGTAGGGAGCCCGCATCTGGTTTGCCATGATGTACTGGAAGTGAAGGCGGAAGAACTTCCAACGCAGCCGACCGTAGAACTGGGCATGTAGCATATCCCGAAATCGCACTTGCCATACCAGAGGATTGCGACGTTCTGGGCCGAGCTGAATTCCGACGCCTGCAACGGGATCGACGCCCCATAAATTCATGGCATCCTTACGTGATTGGCAATCGACCCAGTCTATGGATGGCTCAATCGCCAGTCGCCGAATGACTTTCCGCATCTTCAGCGCTCGCGGATGTAATGCAACGGCAGAAGCAATCGAACCGATAGTCAAAGCCACGACGCGCGGCCCTCGCCGGCCGAGATCCGGGTCGAGTTCAAGCGCCCGCGCGACCATGCACAGCACGAGTGGCGCGCCGCCACTGTGACCGATCATGACCACTTCATCTGCATCATTGGCGTGAACTAATTCCTTTAGTCGTGCGGCACCAATTTCAATCGTCCGGTCGAAGCATGACGGCTCCCCGCGGCCAAACTTTCGGAGGTAAGGCCAGTAATTGTTGATGCGAATTACGAGCCACCGCTCTGCCAGCGGACGCAAAGCGACAAAAATCGAAACAAAGGCAGCAACTGACAAAGAAAGGCTGATCGAAATCGGCAGACCGAACTCCTGCCGCGCGGTCGCCCAGGCAAGTGCAGCCGACGCGAGGGACATACCGATCCACGCAAGCAGCAGCACTTGAATTAAAACGAGATGCGTGCCGAATTGCCAATTCGCCCGGAAAGTTCGAAACGTCGTCCCGGTGACAAGATCATCTAGCATCCATCGAATGGCACGAAATATTTGTGGGATGATTGGTTCGGCAATATTGACATCGACAATGTCCTCGATGCGCACAAAGTCATATTGCGTCAGCACTTTCCAATTTTGGCCTGCAGTGGCGAGAGTCCAGGAAGCGATGTCGGCTGATTCGAAGGAAAGCGGACCCAGTTCAAAATCGGTATGCCAGAGCGCGCATGCCCTTTTGAGCTGATCGTGGAAAAGGCGATAATAGCCATGCTGTCCCTGAGGATCATAGCCGGGCACGTATACGACGCGACGTCGGCTTATCACGCATTACCCCCTTGTGGCCAGAATCCGGCCAGCACCCGGGTGGCCTCAAGTGTGGACTCCGGGCCATAGCGATAGGCACCGCCCGGAGTTGGCTGCATAATGTACCGAGCCGCGGCCAACTGTGCGCCCGCAATGAAAAAGGAGAATGCGTTAAAGTATTTCATCGCTAGGCCGTCATTCTTCTGAACGTATCGGAAACATGTTTCGCTCCAAATACAAAGCCGATCGAGGGAATACAATGAAGCCATGCCTTATCGCTACACTGGCACTGTTGGTTCTCGCGCCTATGTCTACCGACGCCAAGGTATTCAAAGCAAGTTGTCGAACGATGCAGAGGCTCGCGAAAGAGCACTCAATTGACATGGCGAGACGCGACACCCTCGATCATGCCGGATTTATGGACCGCGCCAGGCGAGGCGCGAGAGCCGAAAATGTCGCCAGCGGCAACTCCAGCATGGCGCTTACGATTGCACAATGGTCGGCATCTCCACCGCGCGCTGCGAATATGCTCTTGCCTGGCTGCAAGGGAATTGCTTCGGCGGTGTCGCGCTCCGGTCGACATTACTGGACGATGGAAATCGGGCAGTGAGCTAAACTGAAATGGGCACGTCGTCGCAAGTCACCATCGTGTAATCCCCTTCCCGACTATTGGTTGGTGCGGTCCAAGTCAGATTGAATACTTAGACCGGGAGCGGGCATCTCTGCGATGATCCCCGGACCGTATTTGGACGGTTCGCATAAGAGATTGGGACAACGAGAGGGGCGGCCTGCCTCGCCCTCTCTCGCGCTATTCCCAAAGCGAAACTTTAAAACTTGATCATGTCGGTCCGCGTCAGGATTATCTTACCGGCCATGACCGGCGCGACGGTGAATTGATAGACGGTAAACTGGTCGACATAGGGGGTCGCCCCGGCAATGGCGTCGACCGCGATGATCGTCTGGTAGTGACGGAAGAATGCCTCAGTGCCGGTATAGAGGACGGCGCCATCGGATGCCGCGCCCATCAAGATTACGGTCTTGATACCCTTGTCCTTGAGGACCTTGTCGAGATTGGGGTCTAGGAATTTGTTGAAGAACGAGGTGACGACTGGCTCAGTTCCCTTGGGCGCGACTTCCGGCAGAGTGTCACCGATAACCGGGCCGGGGAACACGCTATAGATGATGGTCATGTTCTTGGCGCGTGCCGCGGCCAAAAGCTTCTGAGCCTTGGGCAGCGTTGCGACGCAGCGCGGATTGGAGCCGCAGTTCTGCTTGAGGAAGTCCAGCATCAAAAGCGCGGTGGTTTTGGGATCAACGGTAACGGAAGTGAGTGCGGGCGCGGGCGGCGCCTTGACGCTCGACCATTCGTCGATGATGGTCTGTGCGGATGCCGGCGTCGGCATGGCATAAAAAACAGCAGCCGCAAGCCCGACGAGCGGCATCAAATGGCGCAGGCGCAACATGTTTCCTCTCCGTGGTTTCCAGGTCCTTATGTAAATGGGACCAGCTAACGTTTGCGCGGTCAAGCCACCTGGGATCGCTTACGATGTCCGCTCTGAATTACAAGCGGACACGTGCGGTGTAAGACCCGCCCGCCCCGATTGAGCCGTCTACCCAAACGCCGGGGATGAAGGCGCGGCTGGCTGATCCAGGCGTCGCACCATTGCAAATGACATCCGCTGACTTTGGCACGCCAATCGCCAATGAAACCGAAAAGTGGGCCAAGG
Source organism: Pseudolabrys sp. (assembly GCA_035691545.1). Taxonomy (GTDB): domain Bacteria; phylum Pseudomonadota; class Alphaproteobacteria; order Rhizobiales; family Xanthobacteraceae; genus Pseudolabrys. The sequence continues at coordinate 78,434 of DASSIT010000061.1, forward strand.
TGATCCGGACCGCCAAAATCAACGCAGGATGACGCTCCCTCCCCGCGGACAGTTATGAGTCACCTGCTCGAATCTTCCAGCGGATGTCTGCCGAACCGACCCCAAAAAGAGGGCATTGCACGGTGCAATCGCAGCGCCGTACCAGCGTTAAGCCGACATTCGAATATTTTAAGATTTCATCGGTAAGATTAAGTTTACGTATTTTTAATTCGTAGCGCGGAACCCGGCGTCTCCAGGATCCATACCATGTTGCACCACAGGCCACTGATTGCTGAGCTTGAACATGCTGTGCGGCGTGGTTCAAAGGAAAAACGGGTCGAGACCCTGAGGCGCATCACCGATCTATTTTTGGGCGAGCGCGAACAGCTCAATGAAGAGCAGATTCAGGTATTCGACGAGGTGTTGGGTCATTTGATGGCGCGAATGGAATCAAACGCGCTGATCGAATTGAGCGAGCGGCTTGCTCCAATCAACAATGCCCCCATTAAAGTCGTACACACGCTCGCGTGTGACGATGAAATAGCCATAGCCGGACCGGTTCTATCGTTGTCGGATCGTCTGAGTGTGCCTGATCTTATTGACATCGCCGTCGCCAAGAGCCAGTCCCACCTGCTTGCGATTGCGCAGCGCAGCAGCCTAAGTGAGTCCCTTACCGACGCGCTGCTCGAACGTGGGAATAGCGACGTCATCAACAAACTGGCGGAAAATGCCGGTGTCCGGTTTTCTGAAAAAGCATATGCCTGTCTCGTAGAAAAAGCCGACGCCGATGAAACCCTTCTCGAAAAACTCGGCTTACGTCTGGATATCCCGCTCCATATCTTCCGTCGTATTTTGGAGCGCGCCACTGAGGCTGTGCGCTCGCGCCTTTTGGCCTTGGCTACGCCAGAAAAGCGGGATGACATCAACGAGATATTAGCCAGCATTTCGAATGACGTGATCGATAACGACCAAGTGGATAACGACTTTGGGGCGGCCGAGCGCTTTATTCAGCTGCTGCATGAAAAAGGTGAGCTTGATCAGGTAGCGCTGTTGGGCTTCGCCAAAGCACGCCAATACGCGACAACGGTGACTGCGCTTTCGACGTTATGTTCCGCGCCAGTCAACGTAATCACACACATGCTGCAGGATGGACGCAACGAGCCACTCTTGGTGCTGTGCAAGGCTGCAGGATTTTCGTGGCTCACCCTACGCTCCCTGCTGCAAGACGACTTGCTGGGCAGGGCCGCCACGGACGACGAACTCAAGAAATTGAAAAGCGATTACATCAAGCTGTCCCACGCGACAGCCAAAAAACTGCTCGATTTCTGGTGCGAACAGCACAAACCCTGAAAAAATGACTTGAAAGCGCGATCGGGTCCGCCTGCTCGCGAAGGCGTTGAACCGGCCCAAATAAATCAAGCCATGCTTGCGTCCGGCATCAACCACGCTTGGGGTGTTCAGCGGGCATTTCGCCGCGCAATCGTCATTGGATCCCGGGCCAACTGTGAAGTAGCTCACTCTCATGGCTGTTGAGCCCATGGTAGTCGTTGCCCTCGGGAGGCGATTCCAATGAACAATCAGAACACACAATCAGCCCGCGACAACCACTCGGCGGCGGCCATCGCCTCGATTTGGGTCTTGTTGCTGGCACTCGTGGTCGTGATCGAGCTTCTATCGCTGCTCATGTCAAGTTCGATGCTCTCGGGGATTCATTAGCGACATCGAGCAAGCGACAAGGCGGTAAACCCGTTGCATGAAACGATGGCACCGGACTCGCTCTTATGCAGGAAGACCGCCTCGCGGCGATCTGAAAACACGTTGATTGTTTAGTCCTCAAAGCTAAAGCGCCTTCTGCTTCCTGCGCCAGCCCAGCAGACCCAACGCCCGTGGGATCTTTTGTTTCCGGGGCATGGACCCCGGCGAGCCGCGCGGCCCGCAACCCCTCAGGTGGCGAGCCGGGGCGGATTCAAGGGTTAGTCCTGCCCTTTGAACTCCCGCCGCCATTTTTCCGTGCAATCCCGCTGGCTTACCGGCGCGGGCGCTTGCCGCCCCCGACACCATTGGGAAACCCATAATTAACAAGTTTGGCACACCTATAGGGCCGGGGGACGTCCATTCCCTCGGTTTGAGCGCGCCTGAACGGCATGACCGAGACACCTGCTCCATCCGCGAAAGCCGCCAGCGGCGCGCCTGCGGTCGAATCGCCACCGCTCGCTCCCGACGCTACGCCGCTTTGTTATGTCGTCGACGAAGAACCCAGCATCCGGCATTTCCTCTCGCTGGTACTGCACGGATCAGGCGTTGATGTCGTCGAGTTTGCGGACGGCGCCGCAATGCGCAAGGCCATAGAAACCCGCGCGCCCGCCCTCGTCTTTCTCAATATTTCGCTCGAGTCGGCCGACGCAATCGAATCTGTCGTTGCTCTCGGCAAGTTGCGATACCGCGGCGCCGTCCAATTGATGAGCGCCCGCGGCGCAGCCGTTCTCGAACACGTCAAGGGCATTGGCACTCAGCACAAATTGCAGATGATGCCCGTGCTCAAGAAACCGTTTGAGACCGATACGATCGTCAAGATCATCCAGGAGCTCAAGCTTGGCATGCCGCCGGCGGTGGCCGCGCGCCTTGAACTTGAGGAAGCGATCAAGAACAAATGGGTCGAGTTCTGGTATCAGCCGAAGATCGCACTGCGCAAAAAGCAGCTGGCCGGCGCGGAAGCCTATGCCCGCGTGCGCCACCCAGAACATGGCATCGTGCTGGCGGCGGCTTTCACCGCCAATGCCTCGGAGGCCGCAACCGCAAAACTGTCGGAGCTTGCGCTTGAGAACGCCCTCAAGACCAGCGCTCACTTCTCGAAGCTCGGGGTCAACCTGCGGCTGTCGGTCAATATTCCGGTGCCGGCGCTTACGAAAATTTCCGTCGAAGAGATCGTGAAGTCACACCGTCCGACGACGGAAAAATGGGCGGGCCTTATCATCGACGTCCCGGAGGAGCAGATCATCACCGATCTGAAGCTCGCCGGCGAGATAAGCAAAAAACTGGAGCCGTTGAATGTGCGGCTTGCGATCGACAATTTCGGCCGCACCTATTCGACGCTGGCCAAGGCAGAAGAGCTGCCCTTCGAAGAACTCAAGCTCGACAAATCATTTGTCGCGGATTGCGGAACCGACAAGGTCAATGCGCCGCTATGCAAGACCGTGATCGATCTCGCGCACAATTTCGGCCGCTATGTGGTGGCCGTTGGCATTGAAAAGGCCGCGGATGCGGTCGCACTGGTGAGCATGGGTTGCGACTTCGGCCAGGGCTATTTGCTCGGGCAGCCGATGCCGGAGGAGCGTTTCGTTTCGCTGTTGCGCCAGCGCGCGGCAACCCAAGGGCTCAGCCTCGACAGCGCGCCGCGCGAAACAGAAAAACGACCCGCCTGACGACTGCCGGCTGTCCGAAAAGACAAATCAGTGGGTCCAGGCGTCGCGGCGCTTGAACGAAAAATTGTCCGCGTAGGACATCCCGCGCCGTTTCGATGGCGGCGTGTCGAAGACCTGAAAGGCCATGCCGTGACGCTCGCAATAAGCGATCGCCTCTTCTTTTGTGCCAAACCGCAGGCGAAGTTGCTGACGCATGTCGCCGGACGACGTCCAGCCCATGAGGGGCTCGACGTGGCGCGGCGTCTCGGGCTCAAAATCGAGCACCCATGCCCTGGTATTGCCCGCTCCTGATTGCATGGCGGTCTTCGACGGCTTGTAGATGCGGGCTGTCATGGGCGAACCAGGATGGTTTCGATGAATTCCCTATAGGGCCGATCGGGCGCCGAAACAATCGGGCTGGTGCCCCGCGCGACATGCTGCTGGGAAACCGCCGTTGTACTGCCCGTCAGGCGGTCTTCCGCACGGCGGTAACGCCCACATCCAGCCGGAAGGCCCGCCGGGGCGAGTTAAGTACTTTTGATACATGACAAAAGTCGAACACAACGATCGCGAACGTTCTAAAAGCCTTGCCTGGCGAGCCGGCTTAGCTCGGTATTGCAGCCGGGGCGGCCAATTGCATCGCAAGAAGCCGATCCCATCGCAATAATATGGCGGCGGCGGGTTGGTCGGGGCAGCAGGATTCGAACCTGCGACCTTCTGCTCCCAAAGCAGACGCGCTACCAGACTGCGCTATGCCCCGCCGGGAACCTGGGTTCGATACACGCTTCGATATAGGCCCGCAACCAAAGCTCAGCGACCATTGAAGATCGGGGACGCCACGCGGTCGCCGGGTGCGATACCCAGTTTCCGGGCGGACCCGCCGATAACTTCCAATACGGCCCGCACCGGACCCCTCGATGGTATCAATCGCGTCGACAATGGCTCGGTGTTTTCTTCAATTCGAAGAATTCGTCCGTCGCCGCGAATGAAGATCATATCGAGCGGTATGTAAGTGTTTTGCATCCAGAAGCTAACCTCCTGGTCGCGATGAAAATCGAACAGCATTCCCCGCCCTTCGGCGAGGTCCTTGCGATACATGAGGCCCTTGGCCCGCTCGGCGTCGTTATCGGCAACTTCGACCGAGAACACATGAACGCCCGTCTTGCTCGCGATCTCAAGCGTTTGCTGCCCGGCGGACCACGAGGGCCCGACCGCGATGACCAGCGCAAGAACCGTTATGGCAGCAAAGATGCGCATGGCACGCCTTTACGCGGCCACGAGGAAGGCGGCAATCGGAAAATCAGCGCAATTAGTGGGACGCCGGGCCCAACGAGCCACCGTCCGGGCGCACTTCGGCGGCCATCAGGCCCTTTGGGCCGGGGCCAAAGCGGACCAGGACGGTCTGACCGGGCCGCAGCTCCGCGAATCCATAACGTCGCAGTGTCTCCATGTGCACGAAGATATCGGGCGTGCCCTCGCCACGGGTCAAGAAGCCGAACCCGCGTAGCCGATTGAACCATTTCACCTGGGCACGTTCGAGCCCGCTGGTCGGCGTAACCGTGACATGCGTTCGTGGCGGCGGCATTTGCGCCGGATGCATGGCGGTCGATTCATCCATGGAGACGACGCGGAAGGCCTGCAGGCCCTTGGAACGCTGCAAGACCTCGCAGACGACCCGGGCGCCTTCATAGGCCGTCTGAAAACCATCGCGCCGAAGGCACGTGACGTGCAGCAGGATATCCGGCATCCCATTGTCGGGAACAATGAACCCAAATCCCTTCGCGACGTCGAACCATTTGATGACGCCGGTCAATTCAATGAGATTGGTCGCCGTTTCATCGACGAGTTCTCTGACCGTTCCAAGCCGGAGATTGGTCCCAGACATTTTCGATTCGATCCCGTCCGACGCCATGACGCCGCACGCCGCCGTCTTCCTGGCGCCTCTTCAAGAGCGCTTCAACGAATCTTGTGGAATCGAAGATAACACCCGCCCTCAAACCGCAAAGAGCAAAATAGGCTTGCGCACAGCTCTGTGCACAGCGCAACGCAGCGCGAATCAGTGGGCGATGAAAGGGCCGAGGGCATCGCCGATGTCACTGCGGATGACCAGATCGGCGAGATCGTCGAATTCGGTCGGCTCACGATTGACAATGACGAGAGCCGAACCGCTCCGCTTAGCCATCAAGGGGAATCCCGCTGCCGGCCACACGACGAGGGAGGATCCCACCGCGAGAAACAGATCGCAATTTCTGCTCAGTTGCTCGGCTCGTGCCATTGCTTCCACAGGCATTGATTGCCCAAAGGAAACAGTCGCGGTCTTGATGTAACCGCCACAGTCGCATGCGGGCGCGCGCTGTCCCGAATCCTCAAATTTCTGCCTCACCCACCCTAGTTCATAGCGCTCGCCGCAACCGAGACAGACTGCGTAGGTCGTGTTGCCATGCAATTCAACGACATCGGCCGCTGCGATGCCCGAGGCCTGATGAAGGTTGTCGATATTCTGGGTAATCAAGGCTGGGACTTTGCCGGAACGGTACAGGCTCGCGAGCGCCCGATGACCGCGCCCTGGCTTGGCTGCGCCAAACTTCTCCTCCAGGGCAAAGCGCCGGCGCCAGGACTCGTCGCGCATGTCCTGGCTGGCGACAAATTCGTCAAATGGAATCGGCTGGTTTTTGGTCCAAAGCCCTCCTGGCGAACGGAAATCGGGAATCCCGCATTCGGTCGAAATCCCCGCGCCGGTAAATGGCACGATCGCCTGAGCTTCATCGATGAACCGGCTCAGCTGGGCGACCGCGGTCGGAAGATCGGAGGCAATCATTGTTGTATGGTAGTCACCGCTCGTTCGTCAGTCAGTGAGGTTTACCCTATGCGATATCTGCACACCATGCTGCGCGTGCGCGATCTGGATGCGGCCCTTGATTTCTATTGCAACAAGCTTGGGCTTAAGGAAACCCGGCGTCGTGTCGACGAAAAGAACCGCTATACCCTGGTGTTCCTGGCCGCACCCGGCGATGAGAAGCTTATCGAGGCAGGCAAGAAAACCGGCCGCCCGGGGCTCGAAGTCGAGCTCACATATAATTGGGACACCGAAGACTATGGCGAGGCGCGCCATTTCGGTCATCTCGCATATGAAGTCGACGATATCTACGCAACCTGCGACCGGCTCATGAAGGCGGGCGTCACCATCAACCGCCCCCCGCGCGACGGCGTCATGGCCTTCGTACGTTCACCGGACCGGCATTCGATTGAATTGCTGCAGAAGGGTTCACCCTTGCCGCCGCAGGAACCATGGAAATCGATGGGAAATACCGGCAAATGGTAGCGATGGTCGCTTGCCGCTAGCGGCGAAGCTCTTTATACCCGCGAAACCTCGACCGACGTTTGCAGGTCGGACCCCGGCTGCCCGCCAGCTGCATGGCCCGATCAGCGGTCAGGCGCCCTTCGTCTAGAGGCCTAGGACACCGCCCTTTCACGGCGGTAACAGGGGTTCGAATCCCCTAGGGCGCGCCAATGAAATCAGGCGTTTCTTGCATCGCCCCTCGGTCATGTTCAACAGATATCAGATATGCAGGCACGAACAGCGGCGCACATATAAAATGGGATAGCTTGCCGGTTTTGAGGGTGGCAGTCGGGGGCAGTTCAAATGCCAATCCATGATCCAGTCGCGTGGCCGAGGCCCTGCAGGTGAAGAAGCTTTTTCAAAGCTTAATTGTGCTAGCGGCAATAGCGGCGGGAGTCGCGGCGATTCTAATATCGGCTCGGCCCTATTTTTTTGGATGGATTGTCTCTGCGGTCCAGTACACCGACGCTCACAATTCGCTTATATCGGCCATAGCCACAGTCCTTCTCGCTTGCGTAACGGGCGGGCTGGTTGTGATGGCCTATTTGCAAATTAAAACTACCCGCGAACAGCTGCGTGCGTATGTGTTTCCCGATAGCGCAGTGCTTTGTGACGGAATGGCGCTCAGCCCGCCCATTCCGGGCAAGGCCAACGAACCTGGCGTTGTACTCGCTTGGAAAAACACAGGACAGACACCCGCCTCTAATGTGATCAGCTGGGGTCAGGTCGCGGTCATTGAACCAATAAACGAAAGCCGATTGACCGTTCCGCCGTTGCAAAGTGTTTTCGCTTCACATCTAGGAGCCGGATCGGTCGGCACTAAGTCTTTGTGGTTCGGGCGTGCGCTTACGCCGAGTGAGATCGCCGATATTGCCGCTGGTGCCCGCGCAATTTATTTGTTTGGCCGAATTGAATATAGCGACATCTTTCGAAAAAAACGGTTCACTAATTTTCGCTTGGCGTATGCCGGTATTTTTCCACCCCCGCCGGGCGTTATTTTCAACGTCTGCGAAAAGGGCAACGAAGCTCAATAGCTTGCGAAGCAAACCTGACCTCTGCGCAATCACAAACGTAAGGCGCATCAAGGTGCTAGCGAGTTCATGCCCCTCGGCCACGACTGGCTCAATCTGAAGTCGAGGGTTTCTAAGCGCCGCGTAAGGGCGCCCTGCGATCCGACGCCAATTGCAAATTCATTTTACTGGCTTATTGCGCTTGCTGCCGTGCGTATTTGCGTAAGTCTTCGTGAACTCGGCTCCGAGCAGAAAGATCTGCACCGAGTAATAAATCCACAAGAGCAGGACAATGAGGCCGCCGGCGGCGCCATAACTGGAAGCGATTGCACTGCTGCCGATGTACCAGCCGATGAGCGATTTTCCGAGGTTGAACAGGAGAGAAGTGATGAGCGCACCGACGATCACATCGTTCCATCGCAGCGTGCGATCGGGCAGAACCTTGTAAATAGCCCCGAATAGAAACGCGAAGAGTAACACGGAAACACCAAAATTAACGCAGAACAGAACCTGCTTACCGACCGGTAACGCATCAAGATAATTCCCAAGCGCCGTCAGGCCTGCACTGACGACGAGTGAAATGATCAGCAGAAATCCCAACGCCGCCACCAAGCCGAGACTGGTGATACGAGCACGAATAAGACGCGACACCGTCGTGGCTTGAGATCGCGTTTTCCAGATGGTGTTCAAGGCGGCCTGCATCTCGCCGAAGACCCCGGATGCCGTCG
>DASSIT010000062.1:0-46468 GCA_035691545.1 Pseudolabrys sp.
ATTCGATCACCTCGTCGGCGCTCGTAAGCAGCGTGGGTGGTCAGCCCAAGCGCCTTGGCGGTCTTGAGATTGATCACCAGTTCGTACTTGGTTGGTAACTGAACTGGAAGTTCGCCCGGCTTTGTGCCTTTCAGGATGCAATCGCCTTGCCTACTGCGAACGGGCGCCGCGAGCAGCCGACGATTTTGAGCTGAATCAATGTCTCTTCGATCGTTCCGCGGTTTTCTCTAAGCGCAAATGATTGAGCAAACGCAAAGAGGCAATGCCATGAAACACGGCGATATCGAGAGTGATCAAACCGAAGCGGAAAACTTACTTGCCTGTGCGATAAGCGACGAAGCGCTAGAAAAAGCCGCTGGCGTCGAGAGAGAAGTCGCAGCGAACATTACTTGGTATTATTGTCCGACAGGCCTAACCATTTGCCGGTTTTAGCGTTACGCGACCAACAATGACGGCAGGAACCGTCGCAAGACCTTGCGATCCAATGTCGATGTGGCGTTAACCGGCGCAAATGCTTCGGTTTCGAACCGATTGCCGCAGGTCGTGCAGGACCAGAGATTGAGAACAAGTCGCTCCTCGCCAAAATATTCAGACCATTCCGGAGCGATCAGCGAATCACCACATTTGTTGCAGGTCGTTCCGTGAGCGGAACCACGCAGAGATGCGACTCTCGTCATGGCGACCTCCTTACTTGCTTCTTGCCGCTTTGCGAGCGGAAATATTCTAGGGGAATTTTCTGTCCTCCACTTGCTTTTCGTCATTGACCTATATCAGACAGCATTGTTGACGCTTTCCGTGCCATCGTCTTGCGTTCTCGCTCAAAATAGCTCGGCACGTGATCAAGGAAGCGCCTCCGAAGCCGCGCAGGTTATCCCACTTTGATACGTATCAATATTTTATCCCCCTGTGCGCTTATTAAGAGCTATTCGGCCAAACTGCTAAAGCAGGGCATGCCATGATTTCTCTGGAAGATTGCATTGCCTTTTGCGGGTTGGACGAAAGTGAAGTCGCTGCGATCAGCGAGCACGAGCATATTCCCGAAATTGCGGCTACTGCGCTGGCAGACTATTTGCTCAAGCAGCCTCACGGTGGCGAAGCCATCCGAACCATGATCGTCGAGGATATTCACAAGGCGCTCAATGACGGGCGGGTCAAACATGCCCAGGAGCTCTTCATGGCGCTGCGCCACTTCCTCAATGAGCATCCTGAGGCGCGGGCTGGTGTGGAGGCATGATGCTAGGTGCAGTAACAGAGCAGAAAACGATTAGCGATCTGGCCATGCCGTTGGCAGGGTTGGCTCATGGCTGAATCTGAAATTGTAACGTTTTCTCCTAACGTCGATCGGCCGAGTTTCAGGCCGCCTTCCAAACGGCAGCGTCCCGCCGCGCGGCCAGTCGTGTCGCGTGCGAGCGCCACTGCGGATCGCGATTCTTATGCCGCGACCGCCATAAGCGACATCATCGACCGCTCACTGCACGCTGCCATTGCCCGGTTTACGGCCGGACTGTCGCCGGCGGCACTGACGCACGCCTATCTCCATTGGGCGACGCATCTTGCCGACGCGCCCGGCAAACGGTTGCAACTCGTCGACAAGGCGGTGCGCAAGAACGTCCGCTTCGCTAACTATGCCGCGCGTCATGCGATGAGCGGCGGCAAGTGCGAATCCTGTATCGAAGCATTGCCGCAAGACAAGCGGTTCGCTGCCGAAGAATGGCAACGTTGGCCTTACAATTTTCTCTACCAGAGCTTCTTGCTGCAGCAGCAGTGGTGGCACAATGCCACCACAGGTGTACGCGGGCTGTCGCGACAGCACGAAAACATCGTCGAATTCGCATCGCGGCAGATGCTTGACATGGTCTCGCCGTCGAATTGCTTGCTCACTAATCCAGAAGTGCTTCACCATACCCTGAGAAATGGGGGCTCCAATCTGTTGCGCGGCTGGCAAAACTTCACCCAGGACTGGGAGCGCGCCGTCAGCGGCAAGAAGCCGGTCGGCAGTGAGAAATTTATCGTCGGCCGCGACGTTGCGGTTACGCCAGGTAAGGTCGTCTACCGCAACAATCTTATCGAACTCATTCAATATTCGTCGGCGACCGACAAAGTCCGACCCGAGCCTGTTCTTATCGTGCCGGCCTGGATCATGAAATACTACATCCTCGATCTTTCGCCGCACAATTCGCTTGTGAAATACCTCACCGAGCAGGGCTTTACGGTTTTTATGATTTCGTGGATGAACCCTGGTCCTGAACATCGCGCTCTCGGCTTGGACGACTATCGAATTCTCGGTGTGATGGCGGCACTTGACGCCATCAATGCAATTGTGCCGAGCAAAAAAGTGCATGGCGTGGGCTATTGTCTCGGAGGCACACTGCTGTCGATTGCAGCTGCGGCAATGGCGCGGGACGGTGACGAGCGGCTGAAATCGAAAACAATGCTCGCTGCCCAGACCGACTTTACCGAGGCCGGTGAGCTCATGCTTTTTATCGACGAGGGTCAGCTCGCTTTCCTTGAAGACATGATGTGGGAGCAAGGTTTTCTCGACAGTCGCCAGATGGCCGGGGCGTTCCAGATGCTGCGCTCGAATGATTTGGTGTGGTCACGCCTGATCCACGAATATCTGATGGGCGAGCGCCATCCGATGAACGACCTAATGGCGTGGAATGCCGACGCTACACGTCTGCCCTACCGAATGCATTCGGATTATCTGCGCCAGCTCTTCCTCAACAACGATCTCGCGGAAGGCCGCTTTCTGGTCGCGGGGCGGCCAGTGGCGCTCAGCGACATCCGCGTGCCGGTGTTTGCCGTCGGCACGTTGCGGGATCACGTCGCGCCATGGCGCTCGACCTACAAGGTCAATTTACAGATGGATACCGACGTGACCTATTTGCTTACCGAAGGCGGACACAACGCCGGTATCGTGTCGGAACCAGGCCGTGATGGCCTCAGCTTTCAGGTGATGAAGAAATTTGCCAACGATCGCTACCTCGATCCAGACGGCTTTGTCGAAACGGCGGGGCGCAAGGGGGGCTCATGGTGGCCGGAATGGGTGGCGTGGTTGAAAGAGCACTCCGAAGCGCCGGTGGCGCCGCCACCGATGGGCGCGGGCGAAGCCGGATATGCACCGCTCGGGGACGCGCCGGGCGCTTACGTGCTCCAGGATTGAGCACATGCGCCGCATCACAATTTATCTTTTCACCGCCGTAACCGGTGCCGCATTTCCGATACACGCCCAGCCAATTGCGGACGACGATCGTTCTGCGGGCCGCCAGGTAGCGATGGAGATTTGCAGTTCCTGTCATCGTGTTGCTGCTGGACAGCTTGCCCCTATTCAGAATACTCCCAGCTTTGTTGACATCGCCAACATGCCTTCAACCACCGCTCTTTCTTTGAAAGTGTTTCTTCGATCAAACCACAAACGAATGCCAAATTTTATAATCTCTGATTCGGATACTGACGACGTAATCGGCTACATTCTCAGTCTAAAGCAGCAATAAACTTCGAGCCATAAGCCGTTCGAATCTATGTCTGGCTTTTATTTTGCCAAAGTTCATATAGAGCCAATTTGAGCGACAAATCCCGGCGATCATGAAATTGGCCTTCGCCGTCGCGCTGGCTACCTCCAGATCCACGGCGTAACGATGACCCAGGCGCCGCCGCCGTGCGCCGAGGCTTGCCGTTTGGCGCTGTAATTGACGTTATTTGTGCTAACGCTATGCGACGGCAAGGCGTGGCAGATGTCAAAGCGGGGAAAGTGGTCGAAAAGCAATGTGCTTCTCAGCTCCTGCGAGTTTTGTGGCGTCCGGCATCACAGGTGCCATCGGGATTATCGCATTGTCCCGCATCAATGAACCGCGTGAATTGCCATTGGCCGCAACGCCTCTTCTTTTTTCTATTCAGCAAAGCATTGAAGGCCTGTTATGGCTCAATCAGGGGGTTGGTGGCTCGTTCTCGGCAACATTGACGTTCATTTATCTGTTTTTCGCGGAAGCATTCTGGCCAATATACGCGCCAATCGCAGTGTGGCTGATCGAGCCGAAGAAGGATCGCCGTTTCATTATCAGCATCTGCTTGGGCGTCGGCGTCGGTGTCGGCACATATTTGCTTTGGTGGATTCTCGGCCACCCATATATCGCGACAGCTAAGTATGGTCACATTGTCTATATGACTGAATATCGACAACCTGCCATCGTTGGGTTTGCTTATCTTTCGGCAACCGGCCTGCCGCTTTTACTGTCATCGCAGCGCACGATTGTCGTTCTTGGCGCAATTATTCTGGTAGGGCTGGTTGTTGCTTATGCTTTTTACTGGGAAGCCTTCATTTCGGTGTGGTGCTATTTTGCTGCGGCAGCCAGCGTCATGATTCTGTGCCATTTTGAATGGTCACGCTTTCGTCGTCTACGGACTGTCGGCAACTAGTGCTTCGGCTGGGCAGTGCGCGACCATAAGCCGACGGCCTTCTTAAATCCGGAAACGGTTGTCCAAAGGCGGATACATGAGAGCTTTTCGATATTAAAAAACCCCCGGGGGCAGTGCCCCGGGGTTTGGTACTGACGCGATAGTCAACATTTGCGTCGTTTACGAAGCGGCGGATTTGACCTCGATCTTCTTTGCCTGCGCCGGCGCTGGCTTTGCAACGACTACAGTGAGGACTCCCTTTGAAATGCTCGCCTTGATGGCGCCTGCATCGACGCCCGCCGGCAGTTCGATGGACCGGGAGAACGATCCATAGCTGCGCTCAACGAGACGATAATTCTTATCCTTCTCTTCCTTTTCAGCTCTCTTTTCGCCTTTGATGGTCAGCACGCTGTCGGCGAGATTGATTTGAACGTCTTTCTCTTCAAGACCGGGGAGTTCAGCAGTAATCTGAATTTCCTTATCATTTTCAACTACGTCGGTGCTCGGAACGAGATCAGTTGCAAGCCCCGCAGACCTGAAACTTGGCCACTCGCGCGTAAAATTATCGAAAACGTCCTCAACTTCACGCTGCAACGAAAGGAACGGGTTAAACGAGCGAACACCATTTGATTCGCGGCGAACTGGGATGAGAGATTTAACATTCATTTTTCATCTCCATATTTAGACGAACACGAAATTCGAACAAACATAACTCAACTATTCTTTTGAGACTGCATTGATCTGAGTCAAACATGCGTGCCGATGCGCATTATAGTTTTAAGCGAATTCGGTAGTCGACCGATGAAGGCTTCCGCAAATTTGGCGTACGAGAAACTTCGCGACGAGATGGTCGAAAAAGCCATCTTTGCGCGTGGCGTCCGCTCCAGGCTGGTTCTCGATGCCATGCGAAGCGTGCCACGCGAATCTTTTTTAGCAATGAAGTTGCGCGAGTTTGCGTATGAAGATGCTCCCTTGCCGATCGAGGAAGGGCAGACAATTTCGCAGCCTTATATCGTCGCCTTCATGACCGAGGCGCTGGCGTTGCGCGGTGGCGAGAAGGTGCTCGAAATCGGTACCGGTTCTGGCTACGCGGCAGCGGTCCTCTCCGAAATTGCTGCCGATGTCTACACTATCGAGCGTCACGGACCGTTGGCCGAAAGGGCGGCGGCGACGTTGGCTGATCTTGGCTACGTCAATGTGCATGTTTTGCACGGTGATGGGACGCGCGGTTGGCCCGCGCACGCGCCTTTTGACGCGATCGTTGTCGCCGCTGGCGGTCCTACAGTTCCGGAGTCGCTAAAAGAGCAGTTGAAAATAGGCGGCCGGTTGGTGATCCCGGTGGGGGCGGACCTGCGCGCACAAGAACTGGTGCGGGTGACGCGGATCTCGCAAGACGAATACCGCCGCGAAGATCTTGCTGATGTGCGATTCGTTCCGCTGCTTGGCGAGGAGGGATGGGCTCCGGAGGACGCAGAGTTACCCCGTTTACGCCGCGCGCCGCCGGCAGTCGCGCGCGGTGACGAAAGGCTGATCAAAAGCATTGCTGACGCGGTCGAGCCATTCCGTTCAATTGATACGGTCGACCTTCGCCCGTTGTTCGAACGCGTGGGCGACGCGCGCATTGTAATGCTTGGCGAGGCGACGCACGGCACGTCGGAATTCTATCGGATGCGCGAGCGTATCTCGCGCGAACTTATCGTCCAGAAGAGCTTTCGCTTTGTCGCCATCGAAGGCGATTGGCCTGATGCCACGCGTGTCGACAACTATGTTAGGCATCTCGAATATTCTCCTTCCGAATGGACGGCGTTTGCGCGTTTCCCGACCTGGATGTGGCGCAATGACGAAGTGCGTGATTTTGTCGACTGGCTGCGCGAGCATAATGCCGCAGCGACGCCTGCGACGCGGGTGGCGTTTCACGGCCTAGATCTTTACAGCCTTTATGTTTCAATTCGCTCGGTTCTGAATTATCTCGACCGGGTTGAGCCAGAAGCCGCCGAGATTGCGCGCCAGCGCTATGGTTGCCTGACGCCGTGGCAGGGCGATCCCGCGGCCTATGGTCATGCTGCGCTTACTGGCTCCTATCACACCTGCGAGCAGCACGTGGTGGGCGCGCTCAAGGATCTGCTGAAAAATCGTGTTGCTTATGCCGAGCGTGACGGCGAGCAATTCTTTGACGCAGTGCAGAATGCTCGCCTTGTCGCTAATGCCGAACGCTATTATCGGATTATGTACTACGGCTCGCGCGCGTCCTGGAACTTACGTGACGAGCACATGTTCACGACGTTAAAGAACCTGCTGGCGTTTTACGGCCCTGACAGCAAGGCGATAGTATGGGCGCACAATTCCCACGTTGGCGATTCTGCTGCAACTGAAATGGCCTCACGCGGTGAGCACAATATTGGTCACTTATGCCGCCAGGAATTCGGCGACGATGCCTACCTGATCGGCTTCGGCACCAATAGCGGTACTGTTGCAGCAGCATCCGAATGGGACGGGCCGATCGAGATCAAGAAGGTTCAGCCGGCGCTGCCGAAGAGCTATGAGCGATTGTGCCATGCCACCGGACATGCCCACTTTACTTTGGGCTTGCGCAACCGCTCCGAGCTGACCGGCGCGGGCGGGTTGGGCAAGCCGCAGCTTGAGCGGGCGATCGGAGTGATCTACCGGCCGGAAACAGAGCGGGCCAGTCACTATTTCCAGGCTATCCTTCCGCGCCAATTCGACGAGTACATCTGGTTCGATGATACGCGCGCGGTTACACCGATCGATACCGCCGTGTTGGCAGGACTGCCTGATACCTATCCGTTCGGTGTGTGAGCGCTCTTATGTCGGCTTGCAAGGACATTCCCTATGTTCTCGACAAGTTGAACTGGATGCGCACCGAGGGCATATGGCCCAATGGACTGCGTTACACTTGGACTGATGCATTCGGCGTCATATTGCTAGTTTCGCTCTATGCGGAACTGAGTGAACAGCGCTTCCTCGACGAGGCAGAGTGGCTCGTATCCGAGGTTGGGCGGGTGCTCGGGCGCCCGCGTGGAATCCGGATCGGGGAAGCGCCGGATCGGGACGGACAGTATTTCCATTATCTCGCGATGTGGCTCTACGCGCTCTCCGTGTTAGCGCGCCATGTGCCGGTCTATCGAGCCAAGGGCGTCGATCTCGTGCGGCAGATTCACGACGCATTTGTGGTGCCGAGGAGGGGCGTGATCTGGAAGATGAAAGAGGATTTGAGCGCGCCATATCCTGGATATGGTTTCGGCGCGCTCGACGCATTCGACGGATATGTCTCCTATCGATGTCTCGATGAGCAGGCCCTATCCCGCGAAATCGCCGATATGAGGGCGCTGATCGACGCGAATGCCGCGCGCCTCACTGTCACCCAGGATTTGGGTCTCGGCATGATGCTGTGGCTAAGCCATTTTTATCCAGCCGAGGATTGGGCGGCCACGCAACGGCGGCGCAGCCTCGCTGTGCTCGATCGGATGTGGAGCGACGACGGTTATTTTTGCCGTGAGCCGGATCTCCCCTATATGAAGTTTGCCTTCACCAATTACGGCGTTTCCGTCGGGCTGCAAGCCGTGCAAGCGATGATCGAACGGGTGCCGCGACTGAATAGCTTCTTCGATCATTACCGATCAGGCGACGAATATGATCGCGAGGCGATCACCCACGTGATGGCATGTAGCGCGCATTTCCCCGGCTATTTGATCCACGGCTTTCGCGATTGAACGGCGATTTGGCGATTTTAATATCACCGGTGGTCACCATGGGGCACTGGCATCCCCTCACCCTTCACTGCTTTGGCGCGTCCGGTTCGAGAACTGCGGATAAAATTCCTTACTCTCGTGCATGGAATCCCTGTTCCGTCGAAATAATTCCCTGTTCTGTTGAGTAGGGAATTCACTTCAAAAGTCTTGTGACAAGGCCGTTATTTACAGTCTCCCACGCTGCCGAAGCCGCTATTTTGTAAAATTCCCTGTTCTTTTCCCTGTTAGCAGGGAATTTGACAGAGGAGACGGGTTCGCATGTGACTGCGTCCGCCACCATTTCATCAAAGACTTGGCACTGGAAAGACTTGGCATACTGGCTCTGCAATTCGGAATGCGATTATCGGGCGCTTTCCGCAATTCGATATGCAATGCCAGGCCCCGTTAAAATGATTCGGATTCCTTCGGCGTAAGCTTTAATTCGACGCCTGCACGAATAACGCGATGGCGCACCGCGTCCAGCTCAAAGGCACCGACCCGCAGCACGGGAATTTCCAAGTCATCGCCGGTGCTGCACACGATTTCCGGCGAGAAAGAAAGCGGGGAAATCAGTCGGCCTTGAGAGTTTGATCGAGATCGGCGCTTGGTGCGACGCGGCACTCGCGCTAGTCGAGATTGAACTTCCACACTGGAGCATTCGTCGATTGGCCCGTGAAGATGGCGAGTGTTTCTGCTCACTGAGCAAAAAACCCGCTTTGCCGATAGAATTAGAGGGCTATGCGAACTGTTCCAATAATTTCGTGTAGGCGGCTGGAGATTTCAGGAAACCTTCCTGATGCGGTTTCGATTGATTGCCTGTCCAGAGCAGCAGCGAAGGCGAGCGATCACTCAACGATTGCCTGATAGACGAGCGTCCGCATCAGGTAACGGTAGTGGAGCCGCTGGGCCGGCGCCTGCATCAGCAGGATTGCGATCAGTTCCTGTTTCGGGTCCACCCAGAAATAGGTACCGCTCACGCCGCTCCAGAAATATTCACCGACCGAGCCCGGCAGCGGGTTGCGGCCGGCATGCGTGCGTACAGCAAAGCCGAGGCCGAAGCCGAGGCCAAGTTCCGGCGTTGGTGCCAATGCGCCGAACTGGGTGCGCGTGAGCGCCCCGTAGCGTGTTTCCGGCGGCAGATGGTCGGAGGTCATCAGCGCAACCGTGGTCGGTGAAAGCAGCGTTTTGCCGCCAAGCTCGCCGCCGTTAAGCAGCATGTGGCAGAAACGGGCGTAGTCGGCGGCGGTCGACAGCAGGCCGCTGCCTCCGGAAATCCAGGCTGGTTTGCCGCCGATGCCGCGTACCATCGCCGGCCGCTTGCCGGTTGCCGGATCAATCTGCGGTTCGGCAGCGCGTCGGGTATCGATCGGGCCAAATGTCGTGTCGGTAAGGCCGAGCGGTTTGCTGATGCGTTCGGCGATGAAACGATCGAGTTCCATTCCGCTCACGAGCTCGACGACGCGGCCCAACACGTCGGTGGACATGCTGTACTGAAAGGTGGTGCCGGGCTGATGCGCGAGAGGCAGCCTTGCGAGCCTCGTTATCAGTTCGGCATTGGTGTGACCTTCATCGCCGACATTTTCCGCCAGGTAGGCTTCCTTGAGGAGCGGGCCGGCGAACTGGCCATAGGTGAGGCCTGAAGTGTGGCGCAGCAGATCCTGCAGAGTCATCTGCCGATTAAGCGGCTCTTTTGCGAGTTTTTTTGCCGACGCATTGTCGGAATCGACACCGACCTTGAGCCCGCCGAACTCCGGGATATATCGCTCCACCGGGTCGCTGATCAGCAGCTTGCCTTGCTCGGCCAGCATCATGATGGCCACCGAGGTGAAAGGCTTCGTCATCGAGGCGATACGGAAGATCGTATCGGGAAGCATTCGTTCGCCGGCCTCCCGATCGCGATAGCCAACCGCTTCCAGGCAGGCGATCTTTCCCCGCCGGGCGACGAGCACGACCGCACCGGGCACGAGGCCTTTGCCGATATCGGATTGCAAGGTGTCGGTCAGGCGCTTCAGGCGCTCGGACGAAAGGCCAACCTCCTCAGGCTGCGTTGTGCGCGGTAATTCATGAGTCATCCGGCATTCCTATTTCCAGAATTGCCGCGAGGCCAGCGCGGCGCCTTCTGCCATGGCCTTGAACTTCGCAAAAACGACATCCGGGTCTACCGCCGCCTGCCCGACCCAGGTGCCATAGCCGCAGTCGCTTCCGGCGATCACGTTTTCGCGCCCCACAGCATTTGCATAACGAGCGATACGTTGCGCGATCAGTTCCGGGTGTTCGATGAAATTCGACTTCGACTCGATGACGCCCGGAATGAGTATCTTGCCGTCCGGCAGCTTTACCTTCTCGAACGTGGTCCATTCGTGGGCGTGGTGAGGATTGGCCGCCTCGAGTGAAATTGCCGACGCCTTGGCCGTGAAGACGATATCGATGATTTCGGCAAGCGGCACGTCGCGGTGATGCGGGCCCTCGTAGTTGCCCCAGCACAGATGCATACGCAGCTGCTCGGCCGGGATGCTTGCGACGGCGTGGTTGAGCGCTTCGATGTGAAGTTGAGCACGCTTGCGGAAATCCGGCAGCGTAAGATCCGCGTACTGGATGTGGCGCCCCATGGCGAGATCGGGACAATCAATCTGCAGGACGAAGCCGGCCTTGGCGACAGTCTCGTACTCGTGCCGCATGGCGTCCGCGATCGCGTAGATATAGCTTTCGAAATCCTTGTAATATTCGTTGCGGAAAAACAGCGACACCACGCCGGGCGAAGCGGCGCTCATGAACCCGCCGGTCACCTTCACGTCCTTCAGCGCGGCCTTGAGATTTTCAGCGTCGGCTTGCGGCGCCTGCTTGTCGCGCACGCTGATGGCGGCATTGCACGCCGGCGTTTTCCGGCGCGAGCGGCCGGGATCGCCGAACACGCGTTTCTCCAGGCGCGGAAAATCGGCAAGGTCCTGATAGACGAACGTGTTGCCCGTTCCGCCGAACCCGTTGAGCCGGTCCTTGATGTAGGTCGCATAGCTCGGTTTCGACAATTCGCCGTCAGTGACGAGATCGACGCCGGCATCGGCCTGTTTCCTGACGACTTCAATCACCGCGGCCCGCACGCGCGCCGCCAGGGCCTGCGCATCGACCGGCACACCTTCTTCCCTCGCATACATCATGCGTATGAGGTCATCCGGCCGGGGCAAACTACCGGTATGCGTGGTCAGAAAGCGGTCTCGGCTGCGCTGCACGGCTCGAACTCCCCAGGCAGCAGACTGTAAAGCAGGGCAGGGCTGGTAACCACTGCGGGGCCGCTCGCGTTGACAGGCCGGGATGGGCTGCGTATGTACCCGGCAAATATCAGCCAGAGATTGTCATGAAAGTCCGTAATTCCCTGAAATCGCTGCGCGGCAGGCATCGCAACAACCGTTTGGTGCGCCGCAAGGGCCGGGTCTATATCATCAACAAGACCAACCGCCGTTTTAAGGCCCGCCAAGGCTGATTTCGGCGCCCCGCGGGCTTCTGTTCCATCGCCGCATATTGGCCACGAAACGCGGAGACACTATGCTCCGCTCATGCGCCTTCGATTCCTTGCAGCGCTCCTGATTGCGACCGCAGCCTTGTCGGCGCCCGCCGACGCGCAGTCCGGTCATTGGGTCAAGCCGCCCGACAAATTGCCCCACATAGGCGCCGGAGACCGGACCCAGAATCTTGATTTTCTATTCGGCGCGCTCAAGCTCGCGCCTGACGATATTACGGCCAAGGCGATAGAACAGCGCATTTGGGCTTTATGGACCGTCTCACACAGCGACACGGCCAATCTCCTCATGACCCGCGTCAAGACGGCGATCGAGTCGAAAGATCTCGATGTGGCAGTCCAGCTTCTCGATGGGATCATCAAGGTGAAGCCCGACTATGTGGAAGCCTGGAACCGTCGCGCCACGATCTACTACATGAAGAAAGACTATGGCCATGCGCTGGCGGATATTCGTGAAGTCCTCAAGCGTGAGCCGCGCCATTTCGGCGCCCTGGCCGGTTTTGGGCTAATCATGCAGGACATCGGCGACGACAAGCAGGCGCTTGAAGTCTATCGCCGCGTGCTCACTCTGTATCCGCGGATGGAGCGAATTCCCGACCTTGTGAAGACGCTTCAGAGCAAGGTCGAGGGCAGGGATATCTAGTCGCCGGTCGAATCCCCGCCGACATAGGCAATGCGCAGCATATTGGTCGCTCCCGGCGTGCCGAGCGGCACTCCGGCCACGACGATCACGCGCTGACCGCCTTTTGCGAAACCTTCCTTGAAGGCGATGCGGCAGGCGCGGTCCACCATGTCATCCTGGTCGTGCGCGTCTTCGGTGACCACGCAATGCACGCCCCAGACGACGGCCAAGCGCCGTCCCGTCGCGATATTCGGTGACAGGGCGACGATCGGCGGCCGGGGCCTCTCGCGCGCGACCCGCAAGGCGGTCGAACCCGATGACGTCCAGCAGATGACTGCCGCGAGATCGAGCGTATCGGCAATATGGCGCGCGGCATCCGCAATTGCGTCTGCACCGGTTGCCTCCGGCACCGCGCGTTGCGATGTGATGATGTTGCGGTAGAGAGGGTCGCCCTCAACTTCCTCGGCAATGCGATTCATCGTTGCCACCGCCTGGATCGGATACTGGCCGGCCGCCGATTCAGCTGAAAGCATTACGGCATCGGCGCCTTCGAAAATTGCCGTTGCGACGTCCGAGACCTCGGCGCGCGTCGGCACCGGCGCAGTGATCATCGACTCGAGCATCTGCGTTGCGACGACGACCGGCTTTCCCGCAACGCGGCATGCGCGTGTCATCTGTTTTTGAACGCCGGGAACCTTTTCCAGCGGCATTTCCACGCCGAGGTCGCCGCGAGCAACCATCAACGCGTCGGCCAAATCCATGATATCGGCCAGCCGGGTTACGGCCTGCGGCTTTTCAATCTTGGCCATCACCGCCGCGCGCCCGCGCGTGATCTTTTTGGCTTCAGCGATGTCCTCGGGCCGTTGAATGAATGAAAGGGCGACCCAGTCAATGCCTGTTTCAAGTGCCGCCTCCAGATCGGAGCGGTCCTTGTCGGCTAGCGCCGAGAACGGAATCGTCGTGTCCGGCAGGCTGACCCCTTTGCGGTCGGACAACTTCCCGCCAACTACGACGCGGGTTGAAATGCGGTTGGGTTCTGTTTCGGTAACGACAAGCTTGACCTTGCCGTCATCGATCAGGAGCGCATGACCGGGCTTGATAGCGGCGAAAATTTCCGGGTGCGGGAGATAGGCGCGTTTCGCATCGCCGGCGGCAGCATCGTTATCGAGCACGAAGGTATCGCCGTTTTTCACCGCCGCGGAACCGCCTGAAAACGTGCCGAGCCGCAACTTCGGTCCCTGCAGATCGATGAGCACACCGATCGGCCGGCCCGTATCGCGCTCGACGGCGCGGATCATGGCCACCAGCTCGCGCATGCGATCCTGGCTTGTGTGGCTCATGTTGATGCGAAATACATCGGCGCCCGCCTCAAACAGCCTTGCGATCATGTCGGCGCTCGATGATGCAGGTCCAAGGGTCGCAACAATTTTCGCGCGGCGGAGGCGTCTCATTGCTTGCCGCCTCCGGGTGGCGGCGGCGATAGCGTCGTCGGCGGGCGTGAGTTTCCGAGCGGCGCGCGCGGCGGCAGTGGCCGCTCCGGCGCCTGCTCGGCGGTGTCCGTCAGCTGCACCGTCCACGAGCGCTGCTCGCTGGTATCGACCTCGAAAAAGCCGGTGCGGTCATAGCCGCGCGCCAGGCAATTTTCCGTCCCGCGAATGGTGAATTCCTTCTCACGTGAGCACATGTAGGCCTTGCCCGACCATTCGCCGCCGCGGTCATAGTCGACCGCGTAGATGTAATAGTAACGCGCAACCAGTGCGCCGCGCAGCAGTGTTTCGCAAGAACGTGACGAAACGTTCCACCACCCCTCTGTCGTCCAACCTTCGTTGTCCTTGTAGCCGATGGCAACGCCCACCCGGCTGCCGGTGTTGTTGCAGAGGCGGAAATCCGCCTTGGCGGGATATGTAGTTCCGGCCAGCAACGTCACGAGAAGTGCGGTGCCGGCACAGATATTCAAAATGCGGAGTCTGGCTGCGGTGAAGGGCAATACGGTCACGATAGTCAATAGTTCCGGGCGATGGCGGGTTTTGGCGTGATCGATCATTGCGTGTCAACGACGATGGCACGGAAGTCGTTCACGTTGGTGTAAGTCGGCCCCGGGACCAGCAGATCTCCAAGGGCCTCGAAAAAAGCGGTCGAATTGTTGTCGGCAAGGAAGGCGGCAGCATCGAGGCCTTTTGCCTCGGCGCGGGCCACCGATTCGCCATCTATCGAAGCGCCGGCGGGATCGGATGCGGCTCCGCTGCCGCCGTCCGTGCCGTCGGTGTCCGCGGCAAGCGCGGCAACCGCAGGCATACCCGCGAGAGCAATCGCAAGCGCCAGCGCATATTCCTGATTCGGGCCGCCCCGCCCCTTGCCGCGGATGGTGACCGTGAGTTCACCGCCCGAGAGCAGCACCGCGCGTTTTCGCTGCGACCGCAAGTCACGTGCAAAGCGGGCATGAGCAGCGGCAACGTCACGTGCCTCGCCTTCGATATTGTCGCCGAGGAGGATGCATTCGTAGCCGGCCGCGCGTACGGCAGCCTGAGCGGCGCGCATGGCATCGGCCGGCCGTGCAGCCAATACAAATTTGCTCCCGGCGAAGACGGGATCGCCGGGTTTTGGCGATTCATTGTTGGCATCGTTGAGCGCGCGCGAGACGGAATCAGGAATTTCGAGTTTGTACCTGGCGACAATCGCGCGCGCGTCCGCAAGCGTCGTGGGATCGGGCACGGTCGGCCCCGAACCGATTGCCGACGGGTCGTCGCCCGGCACGTCCGATATCGCGATCGTCAGCAGTTTCGCGGGATGCGCGTGACGCGCCAACCGGCCGCCCTTGATACGCGACAGATGCTTGCGCACCGTATTGATCTCGCCGATGACAGCGCCGGAGCGCAGCAGCGCACGGGTCACGGCCTGCTTGTCGTCAAGCGAAACACCGCTGGCCGGCGCGATCCAGTTAGCGGATGCGCCGCCCGACATCAGCGCCAGCACGAGATCATTTGTGCCGGCGCCGTCCGCGAGGCTGAGCGCGCGTTGCGCGCCTTCGACGCCCGCGCTGTCCGGAATCGGATGGCCGGCCTCGATCATTTGGACGCGACGAAGGTGTCGGGCGTAGCCGTGGCGCGCGACCGCGACGCCACTCAACCGCTCGAAGGAAATCCGCAGCCGGTCGAGGTAATGCGCTTCGGCGACCTCCGCCATCGAACCGGCAGCCTTGCCCGCGGCAAGCAAGACCAGCCGGCCGGCCGGAGGCTCCGGCAGCAATGGCGGCAGGCATGCGGCCGGATGTGCCGCGGCGACCGCAGTGCGGAAGAGGTCGGCCAAAAATGCGCGGAGCGGAGAGGTCATATTTTAAGACACCATGGAGCGGCCCTGCTTTTCATTGCCGCACTGGTGGCATAGCATTCGGTCAAGAGCCAATGACGGCCCAGATCAATAAAAATTTGCCCAGGGGAGGAAATCATGGCGGACCAGGTCGTTCCGGTCTCACGGCTGCTTGATGAACGCGGACTGAGTTCGTTCCATTATAATCTGATTTTCTGGTGCGTTCTGCTGTCGCTCATCGACGGTTACGATATCGCCGCCATTGCCTTCGCTGCACCGCACCTCGTGCGCGAATGGGGTCTCAAGCCCGGGGCGCTCGGCCCGGTATTCAGCGCGAGCCTTATCGGCATTCTATTCGGTTCGGCTGCGTTCGGATGGGTAGGTGACCGCTATGGCCGCAAAACGGCACTCATCGCCTCGAATTTACTGTTCGGCGTTTTCACTTTCGCCGCAGCATGGTCGACCAATCTCGAGCAACTGTTCTGGCTGCGCTTGCTCGCCGGGCTCGGCATTGGCGGCGTCATTCCGAACGTTGTCGCGATCAACACGGAATCCTCGCCACGCAGGCTTCGGGCGACGCTGGCGCTGATCGGCGTAGGATTCGTCCCGATTGGCGGTGCCATTCCCGGTGTCGTCGCCGCCGCCCTGGTCCCGACCCATGGCTGGCAAATCCTGTTCTCCATCGGAGGCATCGTGCCGATCGTGCTGGCGCTGATTGGCCTGTTCACGCTTCCTGAATCGATAAAATTTATGGCATTGCACGAAAGCCAGCGCGTCAAGATGGAGAAGACCATTGCCGCGATCAACCCGGACTTCAAGGTGCCGGCCAACGCGAAATTCGTCATCGAGGACGAACAGCAGTTCCCCGGATTCAATCCGAAATACCTGTTCGGCCAAGGACTCTGGCTGGTAACGCCCCTCCTGTGGCTTCTCTTTGCGCTCAACCTGATGGGTTATTTCTTTTTGTTGTCGTGGACGCCAACATTGATGGCGGTTTTGAAGCTGCCGCCGTCCGTGGGTGCACTTGCAGGCGCCATGATCCAGCTCGGCGGCACGGTCGGTTCACTCGTCCTTGTCCGCTGGATTGAACGCCGACGGTTTTTTGCGATCGCGATCATTTTCGTGATTGCGGTGCCGGTCGTAGCGTCGATCGGCTTTGCCGGCCAGACATCAACCATGGCGCTGGCCGTTGCGACGTTCTGCGCGGGTTTCTGCGTGCTCGGTATTCAGACCGGGATCAACGTCGCGGGTGCGCTGGTTTATCCCACCTCACTGCGCGCAAACGGCTCAGGCTGGCAGTTGGGCGTCGGTCGTGTCGGCTCGATCATCGGGCCACTCGTGGGCGCGCTGTTTGTCGGGTTGCCGGTTGCGCACCTGTACATGTGGTCGTCGTTGCCTTTCGCCGTGGGCGCTGTGGTCTGTTTTGCGGTGTGGAAGCTCAACGAGGCCCGCCTGGAGGCGCATCCCGAGCTGCGGGCTGCGCAGGTGCCGGCCTGAGATTGCCGGCCGGCGCTCAGAACGGCTCGTAGCCGCGCAGGGCCGGGATGACCTGTTCGCCGAACAGGCGAATGGAGCGCATGAGGTCGTCTTCCGGCAGGTCGGAAAAGTTGAATTCGCCCATGAACACGTTGAACAGGCCGGCCTGCGCGGCGGCCTGGATTTTCCCGGCGACAGTCTCCGGCGAGCCGATGAACACCAGTTGGTGCTTCATCAGGTAATCGGCGTCGAACAGGTTGGCCATGATTTCGGAGGCTCCGGGCTCGCCCCGTCCAATGAACTTCTTGGCGTGGTCCCGCACGCGTTGCTCGAAGGTTTCACCGGGACGCGGCGGCGGTAAAAATCCCTCGTAGGCGCGGGCGGCGCGGGCGAGCGCCGCGTCGATAGCCTTTTCGTCCGACTCGTCGACATGGACAATAGTGCAATACGCAATGTTCGGTGGGTGCGGATGACCTGCGGCGGCCCAGTCCGCGAGAAATTTGCGGTAGCGCGGAGCGGCGTCGGCGCGCGGGTAGACCAGAAAATATCCTGGATTAATTCCCTGCCGTGCACAAAATTCGAGCGTCTGCGGGTCGCGGCTCATCATCCACAACGGAGGATGCGGTCTTTGCATCGGCGGCACGGATAGCTGCGCGCTTTCGGTATGGTGCACATCGCCGTGAAAGGAAAACGGCTGTTTTTCCCCGTATGCCGCGCGCAGGTAGTCGACGAATTCGATGGTCGGGGATTTTCGCAGATTGTAGTCGAGGCCGAAGGGCTTGAAATAGTCCGCATTGATTCCCGGCACCAGCCCGAGCTCCATTCGCCCGCCCAGCATCTGGTCGACGATCGCAATTTCCTCCGCCAGGCGCAGGGGGTGGTAGAGCGGAACGACATAGCCCATTGGGCCGATGCGCATGCGGCGCGTGCGCGCACCGGCGCCGACGACGTAAAGGCTCGGCGATGAAATCCAGCTTTCATCCGGACGGAAATGGTGTTCGACGCAGAAGCTGTAGTCAAAACCCAGTTCGTCACATAGCTGCAGTTCGCGCCAGAGTTGCTCATAGCGCTGGTGCGGGTTCATGCCCGGCTTGCCCCAGACATGTGAAAAATGGGCGAACTTCACGGTGTGCGCTCCTGATTTGCCTGCATCGGGCGGAGAGGGGCCTTCAAACGTGGGCAGGGCATGTCTATGTTTCCCTACAGTGGAGGACACCACTATGGACGACAAGACCCGCACCGAGCTTGAGGCCGCCGTATACCGGCGCCTCGTCGATCATCTGAGGTCGCGCACCGATGTGCAGAATATCGACCTGATGAATCTTGCCGGCTTCTGCCGTAACTGCCTGTCGAATTGGATGAAAGACGCCGCCGACGCCAAGGGCGTCACCATGAGCAAGGATCAGAGCCGCGAAATCGTCTACGGCATGCCCTACGAGGAATGGCGGAAAAAATATCATAAAGAGGCATCGCCCGACCAGAAAGCCGCATTCGAAAAGTCCAGCCCCCGGCACTGATTGTCACCGTTTGCTTGTGAACAGCGTGGATGAACCGCTCAGCATCTTGACCGGAGGGCGTCCAATTCAGAAAGCTTCTTGGCAAGTGACGGGTCTCGCCCGTCCTGCGTGTCAAGGAGACGTCAATGCCAGCATCAGCCGCGGCCGAAAAAGAACAACCGGCAACCCGCTTCGCCAAGGATCAACTCAAAGCCTTCGTCGAGCGGATCGAGCGGCTTGAAGAAGAAAAAAAGGCGACGTCTGACGATATCCGCGATGTCTATGCCGAAGCGAAAGGCACCGGCTTCGACACCAGAGCGCTCCGCACGATCGTGCGCATGCGCAAGATGGATACCGACGAACGCCGCGAGCAGCAGGAAGTGCTCGACACCTACCTGAACGCACTGGGAATGCTGCAGTAATTCTCGGCCCGGCCGCGACAGCGGTCTATCTCAGCGAAGCGGTCGACTGTCGCGTGAATGTGGTGGTGGCGAGGAACACCACGGCCGGCCCATCAAAGCGACTGGTCACCATGCCCAGATGCGGATCGGCCGAAAACGTCATCACGACTGACGTCGACGGCTTGTACAGAAGCTCATGCAAGGGCCGCATGTCCATGGCGCCGAGCCTGGTGGCCGTCAGGTAATTGCTGACGCTCGGCGCGAGCATTGCAGCCCGCAGCCAGGGGCTGTCCGTGCCCTTTCCATCGCCCGGCAAGGCGGCAGCGAGCGGGGGCTTTGCCACGACAGTCGTATTGCCGCGGGCCGGCATGACGCTGGCCTCTTTCGCGACGCGCGGAACCCTCGTCCCCATCGGCCGCATTGCCCGTGTACGCTCCGCTGCCTCTGATTCCGCGGCATATGCTAGTACCGAGCTGCCGGTCGCGCTCGTATCCGCGCTAGCGGTCGCAAACGGGTCGGGAGTGGATTTCGCTGCGGGCATATCGGGACCGCTCTGAACGGCTCCGTGCCAGTACCCGCGACTGTCAATCAGGTTGCTGCCGAGCGAGGCGGTGACAAAAGTCGGCTTTGTCGGCTTCGGCGTGGCTGCGGCGGCCATGACGGTCTTCGGCCGCGCCGTCGGCAACGGAACGATGTGTTCGACACTGACCGGCTTGGCTTTCGGCGGGGTTACAGTTGCGACCGCCATTGGCGCGCGAGTGTGCCTCGTTCCAGGCTCCTCGCTCACTTCGTCAGCATCCTTGCCGCCGCCGAATAGCCGGGCCAGCAGGCTGCGCTTCGGTTTCTCAGCCGCATGTTCCGCGCTCGCGGTGATCACGCCTGCCTCGCGCGCAGTGTCCAGCGAGATCTCCGACGGTCTGCCGCCGCGGCGCTCGACATCGGCAAGGGCGAGCGCATAGCCGCGCAGTGGCTGGCCATCGGAGGGAATATGCACCGTGCGCCCGTCGGGGAATACCCTCGCGAGCTGCTCGTGCGTCATCCGCGGCCAGTGACGAATGGTGCCGGTATCGAGGTGCACGAACGGCGAGCCCGATGTCGGATAAAATCCGACACCGCCACGCTGCAGCCGCAACCCGACCTCGCGGATTTTCTCCAGCGGAACGCCCGGGATGAAGAAATCCATCGCTTGGCCGTTGATGTGCTGACTGAACTGCGCGACGCCGCCCGACCGGGCGCGCAGCATCGAATTGGTCTCAGGCGAACGGTAACCGCACACGACATCGATCGGCCGCGTGGCGCCAACCTCGCGATAGGTTTCCCACACAAGGTCGAAAAGGTGCGGGTCCATGTGAGTCGACTGTTCCTTGCGCCAGTCGCGCATGAACCAGTCGAGCTTCTTGAGCGCGGCCTCGTCATAACGGCCGTCGCGCTTGTATGTGATCGTGATGTCTTCGCCGGTGTGCAGGTGATGGAAAGAGATCGAGCGCGTGTCGCCCTCTGCGACCGCGTTCTGCAATGAACTGCTGGCGCCGAACAGGAAAAAGCCAGCCATGCTCACGCACGCACCGGCGCGCGCCAAAGCAGCAGCGAATGAGCGCTCGCGCGCCGAGTCAAAAATCAAAGCGGTGTCCCGTGAAGATACCCGTCCCACGTCGCCGTCACGTCCCCGTCGGGCCGCCGTGACGGCAGCCCCGTGAGTGTTATCGGGATCGGTTAATGAGAACTTAGCGCCGGTCCCCCGTCCACGCTTTCCCTAGCTGGGGAATTGGGCCGAAAACGGGGCGTTGCGGAACTTAAAAGGGGTATTTCCCGTACCAAAATGGGAGGTGTCCGGCTCAGGCCCTTGTTTGAAGGCCCCGGCCGTCGCTCATCCGTGTGGGTCAGCTATCCACGGGCTCATTTTGGTCGAGCCCAAGCCCCTCCAGTTTGCGGTACAGGGTCGAACGCCCGATTTTGAGCCGGCGCGCAACCTCGGACATCTGGCCCCGGTAGTGGGCAATGGCGAAACGGATCGTGTCGCGCTCGATATCGTCGAGCGGGCGCACATCGCCTCTTGGGTCGGTCAGCGGAAGCGAACGCGCCTCACCAGGGCCCGCTGCCTGAGGGCCAATGCCCCGCGCGCCGTCAGGGTCCGGCCATGATGCTGCCATGGCGGGTGAGGGCTCCATCAACGGCGGAGCGGAACCCGCATCCACCTGGGCCGCCACTTGCGGAAACTCGTCGATCCCGATCTCGTCACCGTCCGCGAGCACGACCGCGCGGAAGACGGCATTCTCCAGCTGGCGCACGTTTCCGGGCCAATGGTGGGCGGCAAGAAGTGCGAGGCCGGCAGGACTGATTGCGCGGATGCGCTTTCCTTCCTCTGCCGCGATGCGCGTCAGAAAATGGCGGGCAAGCTCGGGTACGTCATCACGCCGCATTCGCAACGGCGGTACCGAAATCGGAAACACATGCAATCGGTAGAACAGGTCTTCGCGGAAGCGGCCGGTCTTCACGTCGCTGATGAGGTCGCGGTTGGTAGCGGAGATGATTCGTACGTCGACTTTCACGCTCTTGCGGCCGCCGACGGGTTCGACCTCGCCTTCCTGCAGGGCGCGCAATAATTTCACCTGCGCGGGCGCGGGAAGTTCGCCGACCTCGTCAAGAAACAGCGTGCCACCGTCGGCCTCGACGAATTTTCCGGTGTGCCTTTCCGTCGCACCGGTGAATGCACCCTTTTCATGCCCGAACAATATCGACTCGACGAGATTCTCAGGCAGGGCACCGCAATTGACCGCAACAAAAGGTTTCGCGCGACGCGAGCCGGTTCCGTGTATTGCGCGCGCGACCAACTCCTTGCCTACGCCCGACTCGCCTTCGATCAGAACCGGTATCGCAGAGCCGGCGGCTTTTTCCGCAGCCTTGAGCACGGGCTGCATCACAGGCGAACGCGTGACCACGTCCGCGATTGTCAGCGTCCCTTCGCGCCGACGTTTGAGCCGCTGCAACTCGCCTGCCAAAGCCTTTGTGGTCAAGGCGTTGCGCAACGACACCTGCAGACGTTCGGCGCTCGCTGGCTTGACCACAAAATCGGTGGCGCCGGCGCGCATGGCTGATACGACATTGTCGATGCCGCCGTGGGCCGTCTGCACGATCACTGGAATGTTGATGTCGGCTTCGCGCATGCGCGCGAGCACTCCAAGGCCGTCGAGATCGGGCATCACCAGGTCCAGCACCACGCCATCGATGCGGGGCGCATCGGGACCGGTCATGAGCTTCACGGCGGCGTCGCCGCTTTCGACGACCATGGCCCGATAGCCGAAACGCTGGATCATGGCGTCGAGCAGCCGACGCTGGACCGGGTCATCGTCTACGATAAGCACCACTTCAGACATGAGACCCCTCACGCACTTCTGTGCCGAATTGGTGCAATGTCGCCGCTCCGCCTTAATGGGTCATTAAGTGGGTCTGATACGGTCAAGGCACCCCTTGGAGACCGCCCGCGGGGGTCGCCGGCATGTTGAAAAACCCGGCGCTGCCATCGCCGTGCCATGAGCAAATGCGTTAGATGACGCTCTAATTTCTCGTTTTCTCAAAAGATTGCCCCCTATGCCCAGGACCTCAGCCCGGCGAAAGCCGAACAAGAATCCGAAGCTCGGTGCGTTGCCCGAGTGGAACCTGAACGACCTCTATCCTGCGATCGATAGCCCCGAACTCAAGCGCGATCTTGAGCAGGCCGACAGCGACTGCGCGTCTTTCGAGCAAGAGTTCAAAGGACGGCTTGCCGCGCTGGCCACAGGCGAAGGCGCGGGCCGCGCGCTCGCCGCGGCGGTCAAGCGTTATGAAGCCATCGATGATCGTCTAGGCCGCCTGATGTCTTATGCGTCCCTCGTCTATGCGGGGAACACAACGGACCCGGCGCGAGCCAAATTCTACGGCGACATCCAGGAGCGCATTACGGCTGCGTCACTGCATCTTCTTTTCTTTGCGCTCGAACTAAACCGTATCGATGATGCGCATCTTGATGTCGCAATGCGCGATCCCGCACTTGGCCATTACCGGCCATGGATCGAAGATTTGCGGAAGGAAAAGCCTTACCAACTCGAGGACCGGGTCGAGGAGCTGTTTCACGAAAAGTCGGTGACCGGCTATTCGGCGTGGAACCGTCTCTTTGACGAGACCATCGCAAGCCTCCGCTTCAAGGTTGCGGGAAAGTCGCTCGCGATCGAACCGATACTCAATTTGCTGCAGGATGTGGACGGCAAGAAACGCAAGGCCGCCGCCGAAGCACTGGCCAAGACTTTCCGGGAGAATCTTCGACCCTTCGTGCTGATCACCAACACACTCGCGAAAGACAAGGAAATTTCCGACCGTTGGCGCGGGTTCAAGGACATTGCGGACGCGCGGCATCTGTCGAACCGCGTCGAGCGAGAGGTCGTGGAAGCGCTGGTTGCAGCCGTGCGTGCCGCTTACCCGAAATTGTCGCATCGATACTATGCGTTGAAGGCCAAATGGTTCGGCAAGAAGAAACTGCCGCATTGGGACCGCAACGCGCCGCTGCCCAAAGTGGCGCAGCGCACGATTCCCTGGAGTGATGCGCGTGCGACGGTGCTCTCGGCCTACGGTGCCTTCTCGCCCCGGATGGCCGAGGTTGCCGACCGGTTTTTCGAGAAAAGCTGGATCGATGCACCGGTGCGCCCCGGCAAGCAACCGGGTGCATTTGCACATCCTACCGTGCCGTCGGCGCACCCTTATGTCCTGCTCAACTACATGGGCAAGCCGCGCGACGTGATGACGCTTGCACATGAGCTCGGCCATGGCGTGCATCAGGTGCTGGCGGCGCCCAATGGGCCATTGATGGCGCCGACGCCTCTTACGCTCGCCGAGACGGCGTCGGTCTTTGGAGAAATGCTCACCTTCAAGAAACTGCTGGCGCAGACCACGGACAGGAAGCAGCGCAAGGCCATGCTCGCCGCGAAGGTCGAGGACATGATCAACACGGTCGTGCGCCAGACCGCGTTCTACAGCTTCGAACGCAAAGTGCACACCGAGCGCCGCAGCGGCGAACTGACCGCCGACAAGATTTGCGAACTATGGATGTCGGTACAAAACGAAAGCCTCGGACCGGCAATCGAGCTCAAGCCCGGCTATGAAACCTTCTGGGCCTACATCCCGCATTTCGTGCATTCGCCCTTCTACGTCTATGCGTACGCCTTTGGCGATTGCCTGGTGAATTCCCTTTATGCAGTCTATGAAAAGTCCGCGAATGGCTTTGCCGAGCGCTACCTGGAAATGCTTTCGGCCGGCGGTACCAAGCATCATTCTGAGCTGCTGGCGCCGTTCGGTCTCGATGCGCGTGATCCGAAGTTCTGGGACGGGGGCCTGGGCGTCATCGCCAAATTGATCGACGAACTGGAAATGTTGGAAAGCCGCTAGTCGTCGCCACAGCCTTTGCGCCCGGCGAGTGTCGAGAGCTGATAGTCCATGCATTCCATAGTTATGTTGCGTGCCGGCCCATTTTCACGCTGGTAGCGATAGACCTTGCGGTAAACCACGATATCTTCGTCGCGCCCGCAGATCAGACGATGCATGCTGGAAGTCTTGTGCGACGACAGTTCGGTAAAGATAACTTTGCGCCTGGGATCGTCGCTGCGGGTAAATTCCATGATCTTGATGAGGCCGTCATCATTGCTCGGATTATAGGCCACACTGGGCGGCGATCCAGGCGGAAGCGCAATCTTGCTCATGCGCAGCTTGCGGATGTTGCCCATCTTCTGCTTGGTGGCGACGACGACCATCGACTCCCGGTTAAAGATCACTTGTTGCGTGCCGAGTTGGCCTTGGCAGCCCCATCCCAGGATGGCGGCGAACGCGCCGTCCGGAACCGCAACCAGGCCCGCGACTGCCGCTATGCGCGCGATAAGGCGAATTGACATGGTCGACATGGCTCGTTTCGTCTCAGGCGCTCTCTATATTCGTAACAAAAGGGTCCATCGAGGTTCATGACGACCGACCGCGAAAAGAACCGCTTTACGGCCCGTGCCCGCCGCTATGCCAACGTAGGCACCAGGCTCGGCGGCACCGCCGCGCGCTTTGCGGGTGCGCGATTTTTCGGCGTACCTCTTGATCGTGCCGCCAGTGCGCTGGAACTTGCTGCCGCGCTCGGTGGCTTGAAAGGTCCGATCATGAAGGTGGCGCAACTGCTCGCCACCATTCCTGATGCATTGCCGCCGGAATATGCAAATGAACTGATCAAGCTGCAGAGTCAGGCGCCGCCTATGGGATGGGCCTTCGTGAAGCGGCGCATGAGCGCGGAGTTGGGCGCGGACTGGCAAAAGAAGTTTTCCGAATTTGAGCACCATCCCGCCGCTGCGGCTTCGCTTGGGCAGGTGCACCGCGCGCGTGCGCCGGACGGGAGCGAGCTTGCCTGCAAGCTGCAATATCCGGACATGCAGTCGGCGGTGGAAGCCGATCTTCGCCAATTGCAACTGCTCTTCGCCATCCGCAAGCGCTTCGATCCGGCGATCGACACGAGCGAGATTGCAGTCGAGATCGCCGCGCGCCTGCGCGAGGAGCTCGACTATTTCCGCGAAGCGAAGCACGTGGCGCTATACGAAACAATGCTGAGCGGCAAAGACGCGATCCGTGTGCCAAAGGTTTGGCTCGAGCTTTCGACCGGGCGCCTGCTCACGCTTGACTGGCTTACCGGCCGCAAGCTTCTCGATCACAAGGCCGCTTCGATCGAAATCCGTAACCGCATCGCAACCGCAATGTTCACCGCATGGTGGTTTCCATTCAGCCGCTTTGGCGTCATCCACGGCGATCCCCATCTCGGCAACTACACGGTGTTTGACGATCCCGAGGGCGTGCCCACCGGCATCAATCTGCTCGACTATGGCTGCATCCGCATTTTCCCGCCGAGTTTCGTGGGCGGTGTTGTCGACCTGTATCGTGGATTGCTGCGCGGCGATGACGCTTTGGTGGTGCATGCTTACGAAACCTGGGGCTTCAAACGACTCAGCCGTGAACTGATCGATGCGCTCAATATTTGGGCGCGATTCATCTACGGACCGCTGCTTGATGATCGCGTGCGCAGCATCGCCGACGGGGTGAAGCCTTCCGAATATGGCCGCAAGGAAGCCTTCCGGGTGCACCAGGCGCTCAAGGCGCGTGGTCCGGTCACGGTGCCGCGCGAATTCGTCTTCATGGATCGTGCGGCCATTGGCCTCGGCGCCGTGTTTCTGCATCTGGCGGCGGAACTCAATTTCTATCGATTGTTCAATGAGGCAATCGAAAATTTCGCGGCTGAAGGCGTTGCGGCACGTCAGGCCACCGTGCTCGCCAAGGTGGGCCTCCAGTCGTCCACCAAAGGCTGAGGCGCACGACGTTGCCCTTGGGCCACAATTGCGCTAACCCCCTCTGCGCCTGCATTTGATTGAGCGACTCGGAGAGCTTTCCCCATGGCCGACCACGGCACCGTTGACTACGCCACCGCTACCGGCAACGACTACCCCGCGCATGAGAGATCCTATGAGCGTTTCGTGCATTTCACGCTGGTTGGCATTCTGTATGTGGTGACGATCCTCCTCGGGCTGGCGACGGGCGGGGTGTTGGATCACTGGTTCCTGGCAGCGGCGATCTTTGTCATTGGATTACTGGGCGCACTTCCCGGGCTGCTGAGCGGAGCGACAACGCCGAGCTACGTTTCTTTCGCGATCTGCTTTCTGATTTTTGCCTTCACCGGTCTCTCGCCGCACTGACAGATTTTCCGGCCGAGCGGGGAGGCGTGAATGCGGATTGCCGTACCTCGTGAAACCGACGCCGGTGAAACCCGCGTCGCGGCGTCACCTGAAACAGTCAAGAAACTAAAATCCTTCGGTGCCGAGGTCGCAGTTGCGCGCGGCGCCGGCATTGCATCGGGCATCCCCGATTCAGAATTCGAGGCGGCAGGCGCGCAAATTGCCGACAGTGTTACGAAAGATGCCGATATCGTACTCAAGGTACGTAGACCTGCTCCGAACGAACTTCCGACTTACCGAAAAGGCGCGCTGGTCATTGCCATAATGGATCCTTACGGCAATGAAGCTGCGCTCAGGCAAATTGCCGATGCGGGTCTCGCCGCGTTTGCTATGGAGTTGATGCCGCGCATCACGCGCGCGCAATCGATGGATGTCCTCTCGAGCCAGGCGAATCTCGCCGGGTATCGTGCCGTGATCGACGCGGCAGAGGAATATGGCCGAGCGCTTCCGATGATGATGACCGCCGCAGGCACCGTGCCGGCGGCGAAAGTATTCATCATGGGCGTCGGCGTCGCCGGCCTGCAGGCCATAGCGACGGCACGGCGTCTCGGCGCCATCGTCACAGCGACGGATGTGCGCCCTGCCACAAAAGAGCAGGTCGAGAGCCTTGGCGCCAAGTTTCTCGCGATTGAGGACGAGGAATTCAAGAACGCCCAGACCGCCGGCGGCTACGCTAAGGAGATGTCGAAGGAGTATCAGGCCAAGCAGGCGGCGCTTACCGCCGAGCACATCAAGAAACAGGACATCGTCATCACCACCGCGCTGATCCCCGGGCGCCCGGCGCCGCGGCTCATCACGAAAGAAATGGTGGCATCAATGCGGCCGGGCTCCGTGATCGTTGATCTCGCTGTCGAGCGGGGCGGGAACGTCGAGGGCGCGAAGGCCGGGGAAGTGGCGCAGGTCGGCGGCGTCAAGATAGTCGGCCATCTTAATGTACCCGGGCGGCTCGCGGCTTCCGCGTCGGCGCTCTACGCAAAGAATTTGCTGACCTTTGTCGAGACGTTGATCGACAAGAAAGAGAAAAAGCTCGCCGTCAACTGGGACGACGAACTCGTCAAGGCGACGCTGCTCACACGCGACGGCGCCGTCGTGCATCCAAATTTCCAGTCAAAGACGCCGGCTTGAGGAGATTGCGAAATGGAACAGATGGCAAGCGCAGTTGATCCGTTTGTGTTCCGGCTCTCGATTTTCGTTCTCGCGGTCTTTGTCGGCTACTACGTCGTCTGGTCGGTGACCCCCGCACTGCATACGCCGTTGATGTCTGTCACCAACGCGATTTCCTCCGTGATCGTGGTCGGCGCCTTGCTCGCGGTCGGCGTCGGGCTGGCTGCCAATGATGACGGGCCCATGTGGGCGCGCGCTCTCGGTTTTGTAGCGCTCGTCTTTGCTTCGGTGAACATCTTCGGCGGCTTTCTGGTCACGCAGCGCATGCTGGCGATGTATCAGAAGAAAAAGAAATGATGGCGATGACCCGCAAAGCAACGCGTCTTGTCATGGCTGATGACGGCCGAAAGCTGGGAAAGGCATCGCCATGAGCCCCAATCTCGTCGCGCTGCTTTACCTGGTCGCCGGCGTCCTGTTCATTCTGGCACTGCGCGGCCTGTCGAGCCCCGATTCCAGCAGCCGCGGCAATCTTTTCGGCATGATTGGCATGACCATCGCGGTCCTGACGACGCTCGGATC
The DNA here is from genome assembly GCA_035691545.1 of Pseudolabrys sp. Taxonomy (GTDB): domain Bacteria; phylum Pseudomonadota; class Alphaproteobacteria; order Rhizobiales; family Xanthobacteraceae; genus Pseudolabrys. The sequence continues at coordinate 28,421 of DASSIT010000062.1, forward strand.
TCACCCGCCGGCGAGCGCTGTTGCCTGGGGGCTGGTGGTCGGCGGCATTGCGGTCGGCGGCGGAGTAGGCGCGGTGATCGCGCGGCGCGTGCCGATGACGTCGATGCCGGAACTGGTCGCCGCCTTCCATTCGCTGGTTGGTATGGCCGCCGTGCTCGTGGCCGCGGGCGCCTTTTACGCCCCTGCGGCGTTCGACATCGGCAGCCAAGGCCATATCCACGCGCAAAGCCTGATCGAAATGTCACTCGGTGTGGCGATCGGCGCCGTCACGTTCACAGGCTCTGTAATCGCATTCCTCAAGCTGTCGGGGCGCATGAGCGGCAAGCCAATCACGCTGCCCGGGCGGCATGCCGTCAATCTTGCGCTCGGCGCAGCTTTGATCTTTTTCATCTACGGCTTCTTCGTCTCCCAAAGCGTGATGGATTTCTGGATCATCGTCGCGCTTTCGCTTGCCCTCGGCATATTGATCATCATTCCGATCGGCGGCGCCGACATGCCGGTCGTGATCTCTATGCTCAATTCCTATTCGGGATGGGCGGCTGCTGGTATCGGCTTCACCCTCGGGAATTCGGCATTGATCATCACCGGCGCGCTGGTCGGCTCTTCGGGTGCGATTCTGTCCTACATCATGTGCAAGGGGATGAACCGGTCCTTCGTTTCCGTCATCCTCGGCGGCTTTGGCGGAGAAACCGCGGGGCCGGGCGCCGGCGTCGAACAGCGCCCCGTCAAGCTCGGCTCGGCCGAGGATGCCGCGTACATCCTGAAGAACTCCTCGAAAGTCATCATCGTACCTGGATACGGCATGGCGGTCGCCCAAGCGCAACATGCGCTTCGTGAAATGGCTGACAAGCTGAAAAAGGAAGGTGTCGAGGTCAAATACGCAATTCATCCGGTCGCAGGCCGTATGCCAGGCCACATGAATGTACTGCTTGCTGAAGCGAATGTACCCTACGACGAAGTGTTTGAACTCGAGGACATCAATTCCGAATTTGCGCAGGCTGATGTCGCCTTTGTAATCGGCGCAAATGACGTAACCAATCCAGCAGCGGAAGAAGACAAAACATCACCCATCTACGGTATGCCGGTGTTGCAAGTATGGAAGGCAGGTACGGTGATGTTCATCAAACGCTCGCTCGCATCCGGCTATGCTGGAATCGACAATCCTTTGTTCTATCGCGACAACACGATGATGTTGCTCGGCGACGCAAAGAAAATGACCGAGAGTATTGTCAAAGCGATGTGAGCGCGTTCGCGCACGCTCATCGAATTCTCGAACTGATTCAAATTTGAAAAGCCGCACAATCGTCCTGTTAACCGCGGGATGAGGCGTTTGAGGATTATGCAACGCGGAGTGTAGACGAGTGCGTTGCAATAAATGTTTCATGCGGGCCGCGAATTGCCGTGTGGCAAATTTTTGGGAGGGACCGCAGCCATGACCAACAAGCGCAGTGAACCGGGGCGAGGAGAGATTATTCAATTTGGCCGGAGGCCCATCCCGCCGAGAGCCTGCGTCGTCGAGAACAAGACGCACGTGCGCATGTTTCTCGCCGAGATGCTCGACGAGCTCGGATTCATCGCGCGCGAGGCTGTCGCCCTCGACGTTACGGCCACACTCCGCGAATTCCGGCCCGATCTGATCGTGGTCGGGCCGCTGGGCGGCGGCGCCGAAGTGCGTGCGGTGCTGCAAATGTTGTTGGCGCACGGCTATGGCGGCAAGGCGATGCTGTTCGGCGGCCGAAGCTCGGCGACGCTGGTCCGCACACATGAATTCGGCGAGAGCGCCGGGCTAGCCATGCTGCCACCATTGGGCACGCCGTTTCACGACCGCGACCTTGATATGATTCTGGCCGGATTTCTGCCAGTCCGTCCCGCGCCGCCGCTGCCGGTCGACGTCGACGAGGCGCTTTGCAACGGTTGGCTCGAGCTTTGGTATCAATCCAAGATCAATCCGCGCTCGCTCGTGCCACGCGGGGCCGAAGCGCTTGTACGCGTACGTCATCCTACCTGGGGCGTCGTGCCGCCGGCATATTTCATCCCGGGATCAAGCGATCCCCTTCTGCACGGGTTGTCTCAGTTCGTGATCGCGCGCGTACTGGCGGACTCGATGCAGTTCGCTTCGGCAAATCATCAGGTGCAGATCTCTATCCATCTGCCGTTGCAGGCCTTGGAAAACATCCAATTCATGGATCGGATGATGGAGCACCTTCCGGAAAAGATACGGGAAAATGGGTTCTTGATCACGGTGGACTGCGTCGATCTCGTCAACGACCTTGTTCTTGTGCGCGGGATAGCTGGGCAGCTTGCAACGAGAAATATCGGAATTGCGATCAGCGACGTCGATGCCCGCGGTGCGTCAATCGCAGGACGCCGCGACCTGCCGGTCGCCGAAATGAAAGTTGACCGCAAGTTTATCCGCGGGTGCGCCGACGACCGGATCAAGCAGGCTCATTGTGCCGAAATTGTCGCGATTGCGCGAGATACGGGGGCTCGGTCGGTGGCAGAAGGCGTAGAGACCCAGTCGGATTTCCTTGCCGTCCGTGATCTCGGTTTTGACCTGCTGCAAGGGCACATGTTCGCGAAGCCTATGGCCCCGCGGAAGTTCCAGAAGGCCATTCTGTCGCGCCGTTATGCAGCCGTGGCCTAGCCATAGGAGTGACCCGCGCGCATCATCTCCCGCCGGACACCCAGAGAAAATCACGCTCGAAATGCTGAAAAAGCAGTTCCGCGCCGAGCGGGCTGAGATGATCTGCGTCCGAATAGTAGACTCCTTCGGGGCCGAAGGGCCTGCAGGTGTCGGGATTGCAGAATACGTCCAATGGATCGATCAGTTTGACGTTTGGAAATGCAGCCGAAACCTGCCGCAGAACCGCGACAGTTTCGCGCCGTCGCTGCTCAACCATGGCCCTCTCGGCAGCACAGGTCTCGCGCGGTAGTGCGCTGATTTGCGCGCGCACGAGACAATTCACGGCGGCATGCCGTAGCTCCGGTACCGGTGCCACGATCAGCACGCGGCGCGGCGATAGCGCTTCGAGCGTGCCGCTCAAGCTGCCGCGAAGGATCTCGGCGTAACTGTCGGAAGCACGGTTGCCCTGGCGCCAAAGAAGGTGCGGCACATCGGCCTCGCCATCAGGGGTCTCCCGGCCGCTGTAAAGGACCCAGCGCGCCGCCAACACCGCGCCGGTAATCGATGGCGTGTTCTTGAGCCATTCAAAAACCTGATCGTTGCTCGCGGCGCAGGTTTGGGTGACGAAGTAATCGACTTCCACTCCCAACAGTGGCGGGCACGACGTCTTTCCGAGCACCGCCGCCGCGTTGCCCGTAGGCATCGTCGCCCATTCGGCCAAGGGCGCCAGCATCAGTGCGTGGGAATCGCCCCAATACGCCACCCTGGGATCGCCGCCGGCGCCAACGATGCAAGGAACCACGTGACGGAAGACCGGCGCGGTTCCGTCAGCCCGGCACCCATGGACTGGCTTTGACGGCGACCCGAGTGCGATTGCCGGAGGCTCTCGTACAAAAAGCAGACTGTGCGCCAGAGTGAGGGCGAACACTGCGACCAGCAACGAACCGCCGATGCCCGCAAGGATGATGCGCCCGCTGAATCGCCGGGTGATTTCCGGCCGCCGCAATCTCTTCATCGGCTGCTCGATGATGAGGTAGGTCGGGACCGACAAGACAAGCGCCACGGTGGACGCAAGTACATCTTTCCAAATGTTGTCTTGGGCGAGGGGCAGCGTCCGAGCGAAAGCCGTCAATGGCCAATGCCACAGGTACCAGCTGTATGACAGCGCGCCGATCGTAACGGCAGGGCGGCTCGCCAGGACTCGCGTGAGGGGCGCGCCCGCATTGCCCAGCCCCGATGCCAGCAGCAACAATGACCCGAGCGTGGGGATGGCTCCAGCAACAAGGCCCGGAAAACGCATCTGCGCGTCAAAGAAGAAAACCGAAATAGCGATGGCGAGAATCCCGACAATTCCGAGTGCCGTGCGTGCCTTAGCCGGCACCGTACTGCCGTCGAGAATCGAAATGGCGAGGCCGCCGCCCAAGGAAAACTGCCACGCGCGCGACATGATCGAAAAAAAAGCTAGGCGATGATCGGTTTTTGTCAAGATCGCAAGGACGATGTATGAGCCGGCGACTACCGCGAAGCCGGAAATCGCGAGCACGGTCAGTGGCCGTCGCTTGCGGCGTTCGGAGATTGCCACGACCGCGCCGATGAACGCCGGCGCCAGAAGATAATATTGCTCCTCGACACCCAGCGACCAGGTATGCAGTAGCGGAATGATCTCTGATTTCGTTGCAAAATAGTCCGTGCCCGACGTGAAATAATAGTTGGAGGCTATCACCGCCGTAGCGGCGGCGGAATTCGCCAGTTCACGCGCCTCATGCGGAAGAAGCGGAAAAAACGGCGCGATTGCGAGGGTGATGGTTGTGACGAGAAGCAACGGGGGCAGGATGCGCAGCATGCGTCGCGCATAGAAGTCCTTTGCGGAGAAATGGCCACTCAGCGCCTGACTAACGATCTGATGCGTGATCAGGAAGCCCGAAATGACGAAAAAAATATCGACACCGACGAAGCCGCCTTGAAATCCGGGGATGCGGGCGTGAAACGCAACGATCGCAATGATTGCGATAGCACGCATTCCATCGACATAGGCAAGCCGGCCCGTCTGGGGAAATGCCCACGCAATCTCGCCGCGGCGGTCCGCCGCCGCAGTCGTCAAGGTCGATCTGAATGTCATGCCCCGCCGTCACTAGCGGGTGCGACACTACCAGCGAAATACGGATCGGTGGAAGGCCTGCAAGCCTATTGCAACTCCGGAGCCGGCGGGCGCCACCGCCGGCTACATTGCTCATGTCGGCTGCAAATTGACAGGCACCGAAATCTTATCTTGCCCAGGGGAACAATACGGCGGGAAAATCCGCCGCGTAACGCCGCTCTTTGTGCGGATCGGGCAATGTTGGCGGCGGAGCCGCTTGGGGTTCGACGACTTTCCGGTAGAGATGCCAGGTGGCGTGGCCAAGCACGGGCATCACCACCGTGAGGCCGAAGAATAGCGGCACCGAGCCAATAATCAGCAGCGCGGCAACGATCAAACCCCACAGCATCATAGTCACGGGGTTGCGCAGGACCGCCCGCGCCGATGTCAGCAGGGCAACGGCTGCGCCCACGTCCCGGTCGAGCAGCAGCGGGAACGATACGACGCCGATAGTCAGCACCAGAATGGCAAAGAGCAGGCCGACGCCGTTGCCGACGATGATCAGGTTCCAGCCGGCACGTGTCGTGAATACATCGCTAAAAAATGTCTCGATCGATTCCGGCGCTGCGTAGCCGAAATTGCCAATATAAATCGCCTTCGCGAGCGCGACCCAAATCACAAAAATGGTGAGCAACAGAAGTGCCAGCGCGGTTATCGCGCCGATTGAAGACGATTCAAGAACGTCCAGCGCGCGAGTAGCGGACGCTTCGAGCCCGGATTCCCTCCGCCGGCTGAGCTCGTAAAGGCCGAGCGCGGCCACGGGCCCGATGAGGGCAAATCCGCTCGCCAGCGGATAGAGCAACGGCAGAATCGAATAGCCGAAGATCAGTCGCGCAAGCACAAACCCCACGATGGGATAGATGATGCAAAGGAACATGGCATGCGTCGGCATCGCATTGAAATCGTCAATGCCCTTCGCCAGGGCGTCGCGTAAATCCGCGAAGCCTATGGTCCGGATTACCGGCTGCGCCGGGCGGGTCCCGGCACCAACCAGAACGTTCGAATGTGCCATGCGTCGCCTCCCGAGTTTTTTGGCCCGGAGGCGTGGCGTCTGGATGCCGTATCGAGTTTGCTGCCGGCCCTGATCGCGTCACGTCACGAGCCTTCGAAAGGAACTATACTACCGCTTGAATGCGGACGCCGTTCACAACTCCGCGCGTCATTTTGGTTCAAAATTTAATTTTCAACCTGTGCCGGAAGCGGCAACGTGCAATAGACGCGCACGCCTTGGGGCGCATATTCGATCCGCGTTTCCGCCTGAATCTGGCCCGGCAACACGAAATCCAGCAAGCGCGAGCCAAAACCGTGCCGTTGCGGTTCCGCAACAGGCGGCCCATCGCTTTCCACCCAGTCGAAGCTCAAAATCCGGCGGCTCGCGCCGATAGTTACCTTCCATGTGACCGCGACTTTCCCGCCATAGACCGAAAGCGCACCGAACTTTGCGGCGTTGGTCGTCAGCTCATGGATAGCCATGCCGAGCGAAACCGCGAGTTGCGCCGAAAGCGGAACTTCGGGTCCGCTCAATACGATGCGTTTTTTGCTGCCGTCGTCGAATGCATCGAGTTCGCCCCGTAGAATGTCGTCAAAATTGACGGCGCGGTCGTCGTCGGCGAGCAGCAGATGGGTCTTGGCGAGCGATTGGATGCGGCCGAACAAGGCGGTCTTGAAGTCTTCAATGTTATCGACCGACCGCGCCGTCGAACCCATGATCGCCTGCACGGTCGCGAGCGTATTCTTGACCCGATGATGGAGTTCTCGAACCAAGAGCGCTTGCTGCTCTTCCGCGCGCTTGCGGTCAGAGATGTCCACGAGCATGTTGACCGCCCCGACCAGTTTGCCGGACTCGTCGTGAATCGGCGTCGGGTAGGGAATAAACGGCACGCGCGAGCCGTCCGGGCGTTCCGCCGCAGCTTCCAGGCCGCGAACAATCCGATCCTCCTTGAGCGCAATCGCCATTGGGCACTCGTTGTGCGCCATAGGCATGCCGTCGGGCCAGAACAGCTTCCATGAGCCACACCATTCGCTCGTGCCGAGAGACGGGCGACGCCCCCAAAGAACAGCCGCGGCCTCGTTGTAGTAGGTGATCCGGCCTACCGCATCGGTCGTATAGACGGCAGCGGGCAGAGCATCGAGCAGTCGGCGGAAGCGGCGCTCGCGTTCCCGCAAGTTGGCCGCTGACCGGAGGCCTTCGGCAATGGGAACGACATTATCGGAAGCAGGCGTGTCGCTTAATGCGCCGACCGCCCGTTCGAACTCACCTTCAAGAAATCCGATGGGTCCGTCCATTGCCCCCGATTATCTCCAGCCCGCACGCACGGTTTCGGCCACTTTCTGGGCCTTCGAATACGCATGTGCAACGCGGTGTCCGACAAAAGGTTGCCTCAATCGACACAATTCTTCAGCCAAAGCAGCGGCTATCCTTAACAAGTTCCAGCTGCCGGTGAAGAGTGAACTATTGGGGGGTCCATGGGCGTCCTGAAATGGCTCTTGGTGCTTGCCGCGGTCGCGTATGGCGCGGTGCTTGCGCTGATGTACGTCTTTCAGCGCGCACTGATGTACTTTCCCGATCCCACCCGGACGCCGCCGGCGACCGCCGGACTGCCCGAGGCTGAAGAGCTGATGCTTCCCAGCGGTGACGGCGAAAGATTGGTCGTGTGGCACGTGCCGCCTCGTGGCCCGAAGCCCGTAATTCTTTATTTTCATGGCAACGCCGGCGCGCTTGATCTTCGCGCCGGGCGATTCAAATGGCTGGTTGCCGATGGTAATGGCCTCGTGGCGGTGTCTTATCGCGGTTATGGCGGCTCGACCGGAAAGCCAAGCGAGAGGGGTCTGATGCTTGATGCTGCCGCGGCCTATAAATTTGCTGTGGCGCGCTATCCAAGCAAGCGCATCGTCGCATGGGGTGAATCGCTCGGCACTGGTGTTGCCGTCGCGCTTGCGGCCGAGCACGCGGTCGGCGGGATCATTCTCGATGCGCCTTTTACCTCGGCGGCCGATGTCGGCGCCACGACATTTCCTTTCGTACCGGTTCGCTGGTTCATCAAGGACTCATTTCATTCGGATGACCGCATCGGCCGCGTCAAGGCACCCTTGCTGGTGCTCCATGGCGAGCTTGATCGCATCGTGCCGATTGCATTCGGCGAAAGGCTGTTCGTCCTCGCGCACGAACCCAAGCGGATGGTGCGCTTTCCGTTGGGGGGCCATGTCAATCTTGACGACTTCGGCGCTGCCGGCCCGGTCAAGGATTTTCTGGCGGCGCTTTAATCGCCAGGGGGGACGTCTCAGGCGGCGTGCGTTATGTGACGCGCTGTAACGCTTTTCGGAATCGATGCGCAGACGAAATACTGGCCTCCCATCGGCAGCCATCGGAGATATTTTTCGAGCGGCCGGAGCGCGGCAAGCTGCTGAGGGAAAAACAAGCAGTAGCTCGACTGGTCGATGGCGAGGTGGCCGTTGCGCATCCGTTCGATTGTCTCGCGCATGCTCAACAGCACCGCGTCGGTGTCGAATGGACAGTTCTTGACGAGGTGGCGCGTCACGGGGTTGACCGGGTTGTGCTCGAAGATGATGAAATGGCCGCCTTCCTTGAGACGGCTATAGCAATAGCGTATTGCCATCTGCCGATCCTGCGGTGGTATGTGGTGGAAGACGCAGGAAGCGATCACCAGATCAAACTTTGTGTCAGGGCCAAGTTCGTCGATCGGCACGAAGCGGCAGGTCGGATTTTGCTCACGCGCGATCGCAAGGCTGTCGGCGGAAGGATCGCATCCGACAATGTCGGCCTGCGGAAAGAGTTCGCGTAAATGCGACATGCTGCGGCCAATGCCGCAGCCGAAGTCGAGGACCGCCGCAACTTCGCCTACGAGCTGGCGGGCAAGTTCAATTTTGTAGCGGGCGAAATAGTTGCTGTCGCCGTCGAAAAAATTCGTCTGTGCGGCGAGGATTGCCTCGTACTGCCCCGCATATTGGTCGAAATCGACGCGCGCCACGGACAACCTCCGCATGGTCGCTGCGACGAATACGCCAACAAAAATAACAAACTGTTGCGCAGAAGCCCGCGCGGAGGACCGGTGCCACTATGGGTGTTGCCGCGCTTTTTCCGCCAAAATGGCCTTGAAAAAGAATAGCGCGGGATTTTCAGGCCCGCGCCACCGATCTGAACGCTGAAATAACCCGCAATCAGCCCATTCGAGGCGCGCGGTGTCCGCCATGGCCCCCATGGCCCCCGTGGCCTCCATGACCGCCGCCAGGACCACCCTGTCCGGGTGTCGGTCGTGGCTTGGCCGGAAGCAGGCCTTCGCGCTGCATCTTCTTGCGCGCGAGCTTGCGGGCCCGACGGATCGCTTCCGCCTTTTCCCGCGCCTTTCGTTCCGATGGTTTTTCGTAATGACCGCGAAGTTTCATCTCGCGGAAAATGCCTTCGCGCTGCATCTTTTTCTTGAGCGCCTTGAGGGCTTGGTCGACGTTGTTGTCGCGAACGAGAACTTGCACGCTTGCTCCTTAGTTGTTGCTCGGACGGGTTTAAGGCAAAAGCCCCGTGGACGGGGGCTTTGAGTCGGGCGGCTCTAGCAGAAAAGGCGTCAAGAGTCCATTCGGATCCCCCGAACATGCCCGCTGCATCGGCCTTTTCCATGTGGGGTGAGGGGTTAGCGACCGCGAGCGCTCAGTTCTCCCACACCCGTGTGACATGCCCCATTTTCCGGCGAGATCTTGCCTCGCCCTTACCATAGACATGAACCGAGGCGCCCGGCACCGATAGCCAGCGCGCGGCATCGTTCACCTCCGAGCCGATCAAGTTCACCATTTCGACACGACGGCCCAGGCGGATGGGCTTCGCCAGCGGCCAGCCCGCGACGGCCCTGATATGCTGCTCGAACTGAGATACTGTGGCGCCATCGATGGTCCAGTGGCCGGAATTGTGCACGCGCGGAGCAATTTCGTTCACAAGCAAAGCGTGCTTGCGGCCCATGCGCACCACGAACATTTCGATTGCGAGAACACCAACATAATCGAAGGCTTTGGCTATGCGAGTTGCGATCTGACGTGCGTCGCGGGTCAGGGCCGGGGTGACCTTCGCGGGAACACGCGATGTTTTGAGGATGTGGTCACGATGTTCGTTTTCGGTGACCTCAAAGCATTCGACCTTTCCATCGCGGCTACGGGCAGCCACCACGGAGACTTCCCGGTCGAAATGAATGAAGCCCTCAAGGATACACGGAGCGTTCTGGATCGATCGCCACGCGGCGACCGGATCGTCGCCTTTGGCGATCTTAGCCTGGCCTTTTCCGTCGTACCCAAGCTTGCGCGTTTTGAGCACTGCCGGCAATCCGACAGCGTTCACGCCGTCTTCCAGTTGCATGGCGCTATGAACAGGCGCGTAGGGAGCGGTTGCGATCTTCAGGGATGCAATGAATGTTTTTTCCGCCAACCGGTCCTGGGTCGTCTCGAGCACCCGCGCGTCGGGGAGAACCGGTTTGCGTTTGGAGAGGAACGCGGCCGTCTTGGCTGGTACGTTCTCGAATTCGTAGGTGATGACATCGACGACGCCGGCGAATCTCCCGAGAGATGCCTCATCGTCATAACGCGCGCAGGTGCCCGCGTGCACGACGTCGAACGCGCAGGAATCCTTTTCCGGAGAATAGACATGGCAGCGCAAGCCCAAGGGCGCCGCGGCCAGCGCCAGCATGCGCGCGAGTTGCCCGCCGCCTAGTATTCCAATTGTCGCGCCCGGCTTAAGCAAGGGTCAGTCTTTTGGCCGCTTGGCCACGGCGCGGGTCTGGCGCCCACGCCAGGCGTCCAGCCGCTTGGCGACCTTGGCGTCCGACAGGGCCAGCATGGCTGCTGCCAGGAGAGCCGCATTGATTGCACCTGCTTTGCCGATGGCAAGCGTGCCGACCGGAACTCCGCCCGGCATCTGCATGATCGATAGCAATGAATCCTTGCCTTCCAGCGCGTGCGTGCCAATCGGGACGCCGAGCACCGGCAATGGCGTCAACGAGGCAGCCATTCCGGGCAGGTGGGCGGCGCCGCCAGCGCCCGCGATGATGACCTTGAAGCCGTTCTTTCGGGCATTCCCCGCAAACTCGTAGAGCCGTTTGGGTGTCCGATGGGCGGAAACAATTCGGGAAACATGCCCGATCTTGAGCGCCTCAAGCGTTTTTGCAGCGTGCTTCATCGTGGACCAGTCCGACTGGCTGCCCATGATGATCGCGACTGGTTTTGACGCCATTATGCTCCCCGACTCCGCTGCAACCCGCGGAAGGAAGCAGGGGATTATAGGTTGAGGGCCCCCACTGGCAAGGCGAAAGGGGTATTCTCCGAAGCAGGGTTAAGATTCGCGAGAACTGAAAAAACATGGGTCTCCCGCAACCACGCGTCGACGAAGAATTTCCACCGGCTGCATTGCTGCTGGCCGAAAATGAGCGTCTTAAACGTGAGCTTGCCGTCGCGCGTGCGCGGATCGGCGAACTCGAGGCGCGTGCCGACATTGATCCACTCCTCGACATTCTCAACCGGCGCGGTTTCGAGCGTGAGCTCAAGCGGGCACTTGCCCATATGAAACGCTACGGCACGCAGGCCGCTTTGATGTTCGTCGATCTCGACGGATTCAAAGCGATAAACGACCGCTACGGTCATGGCGCCGGTGACGCCTTGCTCAAGGCCGTTGCCCGCGAACTCGTTTCGCACGTGCGGTCTTCCGATGTGGTTGGCCGACTTGGCGGCGATGAATTTGGCATATTGATCTGGCGCGTCGACGAGGCACAAGCCACAGCGAAGGCGCGTGAACTGGAAGCATTGATCGCCCGCGTGGGGGTTACGCACGGGAAGGCGCGCGTTGATGTCGCCGCCAGCGTTGGTGCGGCACCGCTTACTGCCGATGTTGTTCCCAGCGATGTGATCGCCGCTGCCGACAGGGCGATGTACGCCCGCAAGGACGAAAGGCGAGGGTTGCCCGCACCGGTAAAATGGGGTGAGTAATCGAACCGTCCGGTATGCAACTACGCAATGATATCGGGCGTTAGTTGATCCTCGATGCGTCGGATCTTGTCGCGCAGCACGAGCTTGCGTTTCTTCAGCCGCTGGACCTGGATCAGGTCGGAACCAGGCGAAGTTACCAAAGCCTCAATGGCCGCATCCAGATCGCGGTGTTCCTGTAGCAGTCGCGCCAGCTGCTCCCGCAACGCGCGTTCTTCCTCGTTGGTCATCGCCACCGCTGATTTGCTTGAGCTCAGCCGGTTCGTTTCGGCAGAAGCGGGGCAATTATTGCGTTTTCCACAACCACGTTCAAGGTTGCGGGAAAATCAACGCCAATCAAAGGCTTTGCGCTGGTTTGCCGCGCCGGCAGGGCAAGTGTACGGTCGCTCTTGTGTCGAGTCTGCGCTACACTTAAATCGTGGAGAGCCACTGATTGAGGAGACATACTGCATGTCGATGCAATCGCACCTTGCGGAATTGGAGAAACGACATCAGGCCCTCGAGGACGAAATCAACGATTGCCTGACTCATCCCGCGGTCGACGACCTGAAAGTCGTGGAACTCAAGCGACGCAAGCTGCAGGTGAAGGACGAGATCGAACGTCTGCGCCTTAACGGGCACGTCAGCGTCCACTGATCGAGCATATTTCTGTTCATGTATTCGGCTTAAGCCGGACTCGGGCGACCCCCGAGTCCGGCTGCTATACTTTCGTACTGGCGGGAGCCGGGCGTCAGCGCCGTCGGCAGCCGATGATTTTGCGGTATAATAGCCCGCATGGAACGAAGGGAGAGAGGGGGAATGAACGCCATGTCCCGGTTAGCAGCGTCCCGGTTCGCAGCCGCTTCCGGTTCCGCGCTTGCCATCCTGCTGGCGGTCTGCTGCGCGGCGGCGGGCGCCGACTATCCGTCCCGAACGGTCACTTTGGTTGTCCCTTACCCTCCTGGCGGTGGTGTGGACGCCATGGCGCGGGTCGTCGCCGCCAAATTCTCCGACGCTTTCCATCAGCAATTCATTGTCGATAACCGACCCGGCGCAGGCGGCACCATTGGCACGCGCGCGGTGTCGCAGGCGGCGCCCGACGGTTACACGCTCCTGTTGGGACACACGGGCACGATCTCGATAAATCCGAGCCTATACGTCCACGCTGGTTACGATCCCCGCAAGGATTTCGCGCCAATCGGACTCGTCGCGTCGATGCCGGTCGCGTTGCTCGCAAATCCGTCGTTCCCGGCGAAGTCGATTGCCGATTTTATCGCGGTAGCCAAGGGGCAGCCGGGCAAACTGAACCTCGGTACGTCAGCGCTCGGCACGGGGAGCTATATGTGCGCCGAATTGTTCAAGGCCGAAGCCGGCATCGATGTCGCCATCATTCCGTACAAGGGCACGGCGCCAGTTATGAACGACCTTCTGGGCGGGCATGTTCCGATCGCATTTGGCGTGTTGCCGCCGGCTCTCGGCAATATCCAGGCTGGCAAGCTGCGCGCGATCGCGGTCACCAGCAAGAAACGTTTCTCGCTGCTGCCGGACGTGCCGACCTTCGATGAGTCCGGGTTGCCCGGTTTTGAGGCCGTCCTGCATTACGGCCTGCTGGCGCCCGCGGGCACTCCGAAGGAAATAGTCGATCGGCTCAGCGGCGAATTGCGCAAGCTCGTCGACATGCCCGAGGTCCAGAAGCAGATTCATAACGAAGGCGGCGACCCGATGACCTCTACAGCTGGCGAATACGCCGCTGATATTGACCAGGAAGAAAGGAAGTGGAGCGGGCTGGTGAAAAAGCTCGGGCTTAAGGTAGAATAGGGGCCCTGCCGTCGTGCAGCCATATTGTCCTGCGAGATTTCCCTGAAACAACGTCCTATCGAGGCCGCCATGACATATCGCGCAACAACCCGTGCGTTCGTCGCCGTCGCCGCATTTCTCGCAGCGCTCTATGTCGCGCCCGGGGCCAAAGCTTTTACAATTGAGGATCAGGCTGGCAGCAGCGGCGGCCAGGGCTATCTTGACCTGGACAAACCGACGTCACAGGACCGAAACCTTCCAGTGTCACGCTTTGGGACCGAGAACGGTCAGACCACGATCAAGCAGGGCAACACCACATTCCAGTTCGGACAGCAAAGCGGCTTCAGCGACCGTTACAACACCGACAATATTTTCAATCCCTACACCCGCGAAGGCCGCTGAGCGCTACCGCTTCCTGCTGAGGAAGGCCGCCATCGCCTTCTGTGTGTCAGGCGAGGCGAGCCTCGTTTTGAAAGCCTCGGCCTCTTCGTCTATCCGCGCGACGATTTCGTCAACAGAGCCGCGCATCAAACGTCGCGCGGCCGCAACGCTGTCCGGCGGCAGAACCGCTATGTCACGCGCGGTCGCGAGCGACAGGGCGTCCAGCTCGCCGACCGGCACGACCTTGTTGACGATGCCTGCCTCTTTGGCGTCTTCGGCTGTCAATGGCTTGCCCATCACCAACAGCGAGAACGCGCGCACGTGACCCATGAGCCGCGGCGCGATCAGGCTCGAACCCGCTTCCGGCACAAGGCCCAGCGAGACGAACGGCGTCAATAATATCGCGTTCTCGCCCGCAATGACCTGGTCGCAGTGCAGCAGCATGGTTGCACCGACGCCAACGGCAGCGCCGCTGACTGCGGCAACGATCGGTTTCTCGCACCGTGCCAACGCGTGCAGGAATCGAACAATCGGTGCGCCGAGTCCTCCGGCTCGCGCCATCGCGACAAAATCGTTGAGATCATTACCGGCGCAGAAGACATCGGGCGCGCCGGTAATCAAGAGGCACTTCACGCTTTCCGTCTTGCCCGAGTCTTCGATAGCGGCCGCCATGGACTCGTACATGGCAAGCGTCAGCGCGTTCTTCTTCTCGGGCCGGTTCATCCGGATCTTGCGGATTGGACCTTCATGACTGACGATGATATCGGGCATTCCGGCGTCCCGCGCAGAAATCGGGTGGTTATGTGCCACTCTCCTTGCCAATCATGCACATCAGCGACAAGGAGGATAGACATGGCAAGGAGTTATTACAGCACGATCTTCGAACAATCTGCTGAAGCCGTGTGGAACGTCATTCGCGACTTCAACAACTACCCCGTATGGGTCGACGGTGCCGGAGAGAGCGTGATCGAATCCGGCAAGTCGGGCGATTCTGTGGGGGCGGTACGCAATGTTCTGTACAGTGGCGTCCGTCGGCGGCAGAAATTGCTATCCCTAAGCGATGTCGAGCGGTCGCAAACCTACGGATTTGTCAGCGAGCTGCCGCTACACACCAGTAATTTTCAGGCGACGCTGCGCATTACCCCAGTTGTCGACGGCGATCTTGCCTTTGTCGAATGGTGGGCGACATTCGACTGCGACTTGGAGCGCCAGGATGAGCGGGTCAGATTTTTCCGCGACGCTTTTGCGGGCTGGCTGGAGTCCTTGCGGCGGCAGTTCGATAGTCAAGAGGTCACACCGCCTTCGCCATTTCGCGTAGCTTGAATTTCTGGATCTTGCCGGTGCTCGTCTTCGGGAGTTCGGTGAACACAACGTGGCGCGGGCACTTGTAACCCGCGAGTTGCTTGCGGCACCACTGCATTATTTCGTCGGTACTCGCCTGGGTACCCGGTTTGAGTTCGATGAAAGCGCAGGGTGTTTCGCCCCATTTGTCGTCAGGCTTGGCCACAACCGCGGCGGCAGCGACTGCGGGGTGCTTATAGAGTGCGTCCTCAACTTCGATTGACGAGATGTTCTCGCCGCCAGAAATGATGATGTCCTTGGAACGATCCTTGAGCTGGATATAGCCGTCGGCATGCATGACGCCGAGGTCGCCGGTACGGAACCAGCCGCCGGCAAACGCCGCCTCGGTCGACGATTTGTTCCTGAGATAGCCTTTCATGACCACGTTGCCGCGCATCATGACTTCGCCCAATGATTTCCCATCGGACGCTACAGGAGTCATTGTTTCTGGATCGAGCACACCGAGCTCTTCCAGTGCCGCATAACGCACGCCCTGACGCGCCTTCTTTACCGCTTGCTCGGCGGCCGGCAGCGCATCCCACTCACTGTGCCAGTCGTTCACCACCGCCGGGCCGTAGCATTCGGTCAATCCATAGAGATGGGTGACATTGAACCCCGCCTCTTTCATCGCGGCGAGTACGGCTTCCGGCGGCGGTGCCGCCGCGGTGAAGAATTCGACAACATGCGGAAGGGGCTTCTTTTCGCTCGCTGGCGCATTGAGCAGTGTCGCCATCACAATGGGCGCGCCGCAAAGATGCGTGACTTTGTGACTGGCGATCGCGTCAAACATTGCCTGCGCGCGTACTGCCCGCAAACAGACATGCGTGCCGGCGACGACCGAGATGGACCAGGGAAAACACCAGCCGTTGCAATGGAACATCGGCAAAGTCCAGAGGTAAACGGGATGTTTGCCCATCGAACACGTGACGACATTCCCCAGGGCGAGCAGGTGCGCCCCACGATGGTGATAGACGACTCCCTTGGGATCGCCGGTGGTGCCGGACGTATAGTTCAGCGTGATGGCGTCCCATTCGTCATCGGGCATTTTCCATGAGTATTCAGGATCGCCCTGCGCGAGGAAATCCTCGTATTCAATTGTTCCGAGCCGTTCGCCGCCGCCGGTGAATTCGGGGTCGTCGTAATCAATGACGAGCGGCTTGACCTTGCAACGATCAAGCGCCTCTTTCATGACCTTCGAAAATTCCCGGTCGATGATAACCGCTTTGGCGTCGGCGTGATCGAGCGAGAAGGCGATGATGGCTGCGTCAAGGCGGGTGTTGAGCGTGTTGAGCACGGCCTGGCACATCGGTACGCCATAATGGCACTCGAGCATCGCAGGCGTGTTGGCAAGCAGAGCCGAGACCGTATCGCCACGCTTGATGCCGCGATTCGAAAGTGCGGAACCGAGGCGGCGGCTTCGAGTATAGAATTCGGCATATGACCGCCGCATGGTCCCATGGACCATGGCTGTGTGGTTCGGGAAGACCGCGGCTGCGCGTTCAAGAAAGCCGATCGGCGTCAGCGGCTGGTAATTGGCCGGATTGCGTTCGAGATCGACATCGTAGGCCGTTTTCGCCATGCCCGTTCCCCTTCAGGCAAAGGCTAGCGGCCAATCAGGTCTTTGTCATCGTCGGCTCGGTCGACGGCTGACCCACGGTGCCCTTCAGCCCCGCGAAATATCCGCCATCCCGCTGCGCACCAGCTCGAGCGAGATCAGGAACAGAATAATCAGCGTGATGCGATAGAACAGCGCTGTCGGCGTCACGCGCACCACCCAGAAGCCAAACCAGTTGGCGAGCATGGCGAGCGGCAGCAGCGCCAATGACGTCGAGATTCCTTTGGTCGAGAACTGGCCCAGGGCGAAGTACGGCAGCACTTTCATCCAGTTCAGCGCGGCGAACACTATCGCATTGGTGCTCACATAGACCATCTTCGGCAGCTTCATGCCGAGCACGTACATCTGATACGGCGGCCCGCCCGCCTGGCAGATGGTCGACGTAAAGCCGGCAATCGAACCCCAGACCAGGCCGGGAATGACGGGCGCCACGCCTTCATGGGGGACCGGCTTGGTCCCAAACCAGTTGTAGAGCACGAACGCAATCGTCGTCACGCCAATGAATACGCGCACGGCGGCGTCGGAAATGTGCGCTGCCAGCAGCCAGGCGACGCCGACGCCAATCACTGCTCCGGGCAGCACGATCGCGACGATGCGTCCACTCCATTCCTTGCGATAAACCCAGACGGCGGCGGCATCCTGCGCGATCATGATCGGCAGGAAGATTGCGGCGGCTTCGAGCGGCGGCATTACGAGGGCCAGCACTGGTGTTGCCATTTGGCCAACACCAACGAAGCCGCCCTTGGACAGGCCGAGTGCGATCACCGCAGGGACTGCCAGCGCGTAAAACAGGGGGTCGGTGATGAGGGTCACGGGGGTGGCGTAGGGCTGGGCAAGAATTTGAGCCGGATCAAAGCCTAGCCCTGCGGCAAGTGCCAGACTTGTTTGCGCATGGCCGACGCTCCACAATCGCGCCTGGAAATCTGCCCTCATCCTTCGAGACGCCCGCTTCTGGCGGGCTCCTCCGGGTGAGAAAGGTTGAGGAAAAAATGGACGCCCGCGCTAGCCGCTATCATGACGTCTATGCCCATTGGCAGCGCAGCCCTGAGATATTCTGGGCGGAAGCTGCGGCCGAGGTCGATTGGTACGAAAAACCAAAGAAGATATTCGATCGGGATGCCGGAATATACGGGCGATGGTTTACCGGCGCGACCTGCAACACCTGTTACAATGCGCTCGACCGGCATGTGCTTGCGGGAC
>DASSIT010000063.1:0-8033 GCA_035691545.1 Pseudolabrys sp.
TGGCGGTGGACGAGCCACTCGCCAACCGGGTCAGGTCCGGAAGGAAGCAGCCCTAACGAGCGCGGTTCGGGTCGCTCGTCAGCCTCCCACCAATTCCTTGACTTGTTCGCGATCAGTCCGCGCCCTGCGCGGCGGCGAAGCAGATGGCACGATGAGCGAGCCCAGAAAATCCGCTGCTTCCGGTTCCTCCCCGGCCGAATTGCCGGCCGACGGATACCGTGTGCTCGCCCGGAAATACCGGCCGGCAAGCTTTGACGATCTGATCGGCCAGGATGCGATGGTGCGCACCGTATCGAATGCATTCGATAGCGGGCGAATTCCGCAAGCATGGATCCTCACCGGCGTTCGCGGGGTCGGCAAGACGACAACCGCCCGCATCCTCGCGCGCGCGCTCAATTACGAGTTGCCGGACGGTTCGGTGAAAGAGCCGACCATCAAGATGCCGGTGATTGGTGTGCATTGCCAGGCCATCATTGAAAGCCGACATCCCGACGTACTGGAAATGGACGCCGCCTCGCATAACAGCGTCGAGGATGTACGGCAAATCAACGACGCAATCCGTTATGCGCCAATGAGCGCGCGCTACAAAGTCTATATTCTCGACGAAGTGCACATGCTGTCGGGCGCCGCATTCAACGCGCTGCTCAAGACTCTTGAAGAGCCGCCGCCTCATGCGAAGTTCATCTTTGCGACGACGGAAATCCGCAAAGTGCCGGTGACGGTCCTGTCGCGTTGCCAGCGTTT
The DNA here is from genome assembly GCA_035691545.1 of Pseudolabrys sp. Taxonomy (GTDB): domain Bacteria; phylum Pseudomonadota; class Alphaproteobacteria; order Rhizobiales; family Xanthobacteraceae; genus Pseudolabrys. The sequence goes on from DASSIT010000063.1 coordinate 745, forward strand.
TGACCTGCGCCGCGTCGATGCCGCGCTGCTGGTGGGACACCTGCAGGGCATTGCCGCCAGGGAAAAGGCCGAGATCGAACCGGCGGCGCTCGCGTTGATCGCGCGCGCCGCGGAGGGCTCGGTGCGGGATTCGCTGTCGCTTCTCGACCAGGCGATTGCCCATGCCGCCGGGCCGGTTCGCGCCGAGAATGTGCGTCAGATGCTGGGTCTGGCCGATCGCGTGCGCGTCGTCGACCTTTTCGAGGCCTTGATGAAGGGCGACGTTCCTGCCGCACTGAAGGAGCTGCGCGAGCAGTACGACATCGGTGCCGACCCTGCGGTCGTGCTGAGCGACCTTGCGGAGTTCACGCATTTCGTCACGCGCGTCAAAGTCATTCCTGCGGTCGCCGATGACGTGTCGCTGTCGGAAGCTGAGCGCACGCGCGGCCGCGCATTCGCGGCACAGCTGTCGATGCGCGTGCTCTCGCGCACATGGCAGATGTTGCTCAAGGGGGTTTCCGAGGTGCAGTCCTCCGGCCGCCCTGTCGCTGCCGCGGAAATGGTGCTGGTTCGCGTTGCCTATACGGCCGATTTGCCGACACCCGATGAAGTGGTCCGCTCGCTCGGCGACAACGATTCGTCAGGTTCGCCGTCGGCTCGCTCTTCGAGCAATGGCGGTGCGGCGCAGGCGTCGAGTCCCGCGCCCCGATACGACGCGCCGCGCGGTTCATCGCGATCGTCCGCTGCGCTGTCTCCACGTCCGTCAAACGAGCCGATGGCGCGCCTCGAGGAGCTGGCTGCGGCATCGCCGGTTATTTCGATCAATTCATTTGCGGAACTGATCGCGCTTGCCGCTGAAAAGCGCGATATTGCGGCCAAAATGGCCCTGGAGCGCGATGTTCGGCTGGTGCGATGTGAGGACGGGCAGCTCGAGATTGCTCTTGAGTCGAGTGCACCGAAAACCCTCGTGCATGATCTCCAGCGCAAGCTGACCGGGTGGACCGGAAAACGCTGGATTGTCGTCGTGTCGAAGGAACAGGGCGCGCCCACAATGCGTGCGCAGGCCGATGCGCAGCAAGCCGAAATCGAACGGGACGTCCAGAGTGACCCGTTGGTACAGGCTGTACTGAACCGTTTTCCGGGGGCGAAGATCGTCGGTGTGACGCAGAACGCACCCGAAGGCCCCGACGACACAGCAGAAGCCGTCATCGACGGGAGCGAGGATTAGTTCATGGCGGATTTTCTCGGTTTGATGAAGCAAGCTGCGCAGCTGCAATCCAAGATGCAGGCCATGCAGGCCGAGCTCGATCAGATCGAAGTCGAGGGTACGGGGGGCGGCGGCATGGTTACGGTCACGCTCACCGCAAAGGGCGACCTCAAGAACGTCAGGATCGACGACACTCTGCTCAAGGCGTCGGAAAAGGAAATCCTCGAGGATCTGCTGGTGGCCGCACATGGCGATGCCCGGCGCAAGGCGGAGGCCGTCCTGCAGGAAAAGATGAAGGCTGTCACCGGCGGCCTGCCGTTGCCTCCCGGGCTGGGCTTAGGGTGATGATTTCGATTTGTGAACGCCGCCCAAATGGCCGAAGCCGGGAAAGCCCGGCCATGACGGAATGATATGCCTAGCGCCGTTGCCGGACCCGAAATAGAGCGACTGATCCTGCTTCTGTCGCGGCTACCCGGTCTTGGACCGCGTTCAGCGCGTCGCGCGGCGCTTCATCTCATCAAGAAGCGCGAACTGCTGATGGCCCCGCTCGCCGCTGCTCTCGAAACGGCGATGGAGAAAATTGAGATCTGCAAAATATGCGGCAACATCGACACGCAAAATCCGTGCACTGTGTGCACCGACAACAAGCGTGACACCTCCATCATCGTTGCGGTTGCCGATGTCGCCGATCTCTGGGCGCTGGAACGCGCTCACGCCGTCAACGGACGCTACCATGTGCTCGGGGGCACATTGTCGCCGCTCGACGGCGTCGGCCCAAAAGATCTCACCATTGAGGCGCTGGTCTCTCGCGCGCATGAGGCGCCCGTCAAGGAAGTGATCCTTGCCCTCAATGCCACGGTCGATGGGCAGACCACTGCGCACTACATCACCGAGCTGCTGCAGGACGCGAACGTCAAGGTGACGCGGCTCGCGCACGGTGTGCCGGTGGGCGGTGAGCTTGATTACCTTGATGAAGGCACGCTTGCCGCGGCTATCAAGCAACGCACGCTATTCTGAATCACCGCTTCCGTAAGTCTCGCCAGGAACGGGAACGACAGCAATGGGCGTCGCGACTCCGTCGGGCCCGATCGCAACGTGTGAGCAGTCCCCGTATTTGTTCAAGTTCGTCTGATTGTCGTAGGAGTTATGCGAGTAATAGTAGTGACAGACGCCGTCGTTGTACTGGACATTCGTCCAGCTGCCGCTGGTTTCCCGGTAAATATAGGGGTCGTGCCAGTCCGCCGTCGCCGGCGAGGATGACGCGAACGCACCGGCGAGTCAGCAGCTCAGCATCGAAATCGCGATAGTCAGACGCATGACGGCCTCCTTCGGTCATTTCGTGCCAAACGTCTGGACGTCATCATCGTTCCGCACGCAAGGACGCAATAAATTTGGCGAAAATCGGTGAATCTTGCCGACTTTATGGCGACTTCACGGTTAGCTTCGCGAAGTGTCCGCTGCGCTGCAGCCAGGCGAGCAACAGCAGGCTTGGAACACCGGCGAGCGCACAGATCACGAAGAACCACGCCCAGCCGGTTTGCTCGGCGATGAATCCCGCGCCCGACGAGAGATACGTGCGGCCGACCGCTGCGAGCGCGGTCAGCAGCGCATATTGCGTCGCCGTGTGCAGCGGGTTCCGGCAAAGCGCCGAGAGGTAGGCCACGAACATCACAGTACCGATGGCGCTGGTGAAATTTTCCACCGAGATAGCAACGGCAAGCATGGTCATGCTGGTGCCTGTCAGGGCGAGAGCGCTGAACGCCAGGTTGGCCAGGGACTGGAGGATGCCGCCGATCCAGAGACTGGGGGCGAGTGGAAGCGCACGTGCGATAAATCCGCCGGCAAAGCCGCCAAGCAGCAATGCGGCGAGACCGAGGCCTTTCACGATGGCTGCATATTCGTTGCGCGTAAAACCGAGGTCGATGACAAACGGCGCAGTCATGGCGCCGGAGAGAGCGTCGGTGAATTTGAACAGCACCACGAATGCCAACATGGCGAACGCTAATTCGTAGCCCAGAAAATCCTTGAATGCCCCGACTGCCGCCTCGATCACGCGCGCGAACCGTTGTTGGCGGGCGTGGGCAGCCTCAGCCTCAGCCGAGCGGCCAGGCTCGGTCGCAAGCAGGGCCGTGAAGGTGCCGATGAGCACCAATCCGGCCATGGCCACATAGCCCCAGTGCCATGCCTCCTGCTTGGCGAGGCCTTGCGCCTCGAACGCGCTCACCAGGAACAACGCGCCAGCCGTCGAAATCAGCATGCCGATACGATAGGCCGCTACGTACGAGGCCATGCCTGCGGCCTGTTCGTTTTCCGGCAGGCTCTCGACGCGGAAGGCATCGACCACGATGTCCTGTGTTGCCGAAGCGGCGGCGACGAGAAGCGCGCCGAAGGCCACAACCCCAGGCGCCGTACGCGGGTCGCAGGTACTGAGGAAAACGATCGCCGTCATTAAAAGAATTTGCGTGAATACAAGCCAGCCGCGGCGGCGGCCCAGCACCCGCGACAGGATCGGCACATCGAGGGCATCCGTAAGTGGCGCCCAAAGGAATTTCACCGTGTAGGGGGTGCCGACGAGGGCGAATAGGCCGATGGTCCCGAGGTCGACGCCCGATTCGCGCATCCAGACCAGCAAAGTCGCGCCCGAGAGTGCCAGCGGCAAGCCGGATGAAAACCCAAGAAACATCACAATAAGAACGCGCGGCTTGAAATAAACGGCGGTTGCGTCGAGCCACGACGGACGAGGCTGCGCGTCGGGCGCGATTGTCATCGCGTTATTCGCCGGCTTCCAGCTTGCGTTGCCCGGGGCCGGGAAGAATTTGGGCGCCGCCAGGCTCGCCGTCGAACTCAAGGTCTTCGATTTTTGCCGCGCGCTTTTCGATGCGGCCGGTCGAGGTCAGGATTGCCTCGATGTCGGTATTGGCTTGTCCAAAATGCGTCTGCAGCTTGCGCACGCGCTCTCCGAGCAATCCGACATCCTTCATCATATGGCCTACCTCGTTGCGGATCTGGTCGGCCGCTTCTCGCATTTGAGCATCCTTGCGCACCTGTTTGATAACCTGGATCGCCATAACCGTCAGCGTCGGCGAAACGATCATCACGCGGGCGCGCTGCGCACGTTGGACAATGTCGTCAAAACGTTCGTGCAAGTCGGCATAGAGCGATTCCGAAGGGATAAACATGAGTGCAATGTCCTGGGTCTCGCCTGGGATCATGTATTTGTCGGCGATGTCGGAAATATGCTTGGTGATGTCCTGCTTGACCCGCTGAGCGGCCTGCTTGCGCTCATCGTCGGTCCCGGCGGCGCGTAAAGCCGACATCGCTTCAAGAGGAAACTTGGCGTCGATGATAAGCGGGCCGGATTCCGGCATGAAAATCACGCAGTCGGGGCGCGTCTTGTTGGAAAGCGTGTACTGGAATTCGTAGGCCCCTTTCGGGAGAATATCTGCAACGATTGCCTCCAGCTGCCCTTGACCAAATGCGCCACGCGACTGCTTGTTGTCGAGCACGTTTTGCAGCAAGGAGACTTGTGTCGCCAGATCGGTAATGTTTTTCTGCGCAGTATCGATTACGGCGAGGCGCTCGTTGAGTTTTTGCAGATTCTCGACCGTGTGTTTTGTTGTGTTTTGAATCGAAAGCCCGAGATTCTGGCTGACGGCATCGAGGCGTTCGTTTACCGACTGTTGCAGCTGGCCGTGCGCGTTTTGCAGCCATGTGCCCATGGCGTCGATACGACCATGAATTTGGGCGATGCCCTCGGCCGCGGCGCGATCGTTTTCGACCGCGCGCGGGCGCGCAAGAAATACAATGAGCGCTCCGACCGCAAGGCCGGCGAGCAGGCATGCAACTACGAGCACTGTCTCGGACATCTGGGGCTTGTACCGTGATTCGCTCGGCCGGGCGAACGAACGGCGAACGGTAGGGCGATTGTGCTGGTGGCTCAAGAGGAAACGCCCGCGGGAATCGCATTGACCGCGTGCGCCCTTGCCCTTACATCGCGGCCATGGCGGTTCGCGACATCCTCATCATTCCCGACAAGCGGCTGCGGCTGAAAAGCGAGCCGGTGAAGGCGATCGACAAGCCGTTACGAGCGCTGATCGACGACATGTTCGAGACCATGTATGCGGCGCCCGGCATCGGGCTTGCGGCGATCCAAATCGGCGTTCCGAAACGCGTCATTATCATGGACCTAGCCAAAAAGGACGAACCAAAGCAGCCGCAGGTTTTTATCAACGCTGAGGTGATCTGGGCCTCAGAAGACAAAGCCACTTATGAGGAGGGATGCCTTTCGATCCCTGAATACTATGAGGAGGTCACGCGGCCAAAGACGGTGAAGGTGAGATTTTTCGATACCGATCTCAAGCCGCAGGAGATCGAGGCCGAGGGGCTGCTGGCCACCTGCCTGCAGCACGAAATCGACCACATCAACGGTGTGCTCTTCATCGACCACATTTCCAAGCTCAAGCGCGATATGGTGACGAAGAAATTCAAGAAGGCCGCGAAGAAGACGGATGGCGCAAAGCCGCTCTCCGAGGACCAAGAGCCTTCGCATCATATTGGCTGACATTGGGGCGCGCCCTCGCGCCGGATGGTGCCTGAATGCGCCTGACTTTCATGGGCACGCCCGAATTCGCGGTGCCGGTACTCATCGAACTGGCGGCGCGCGGGCACGAAATTGCCGCGGTCTACACTCGCGCCCCGCGGCCGGCTGGGCGTGGCATGGATATCCAGCACACTCCGGTCGAGCGCGAGGCGCGGCGCCTGGCGCTGCCGGTCTATACACCCAAGACCTTGAGGGACGAGGCGGTCCAGGCCGCCTTTCGCTCGCACAATGCCGATATGGCAGTCGTGGTCGCCTACGGATTGATTCTGCCAAAACCGGTCCTCGAAGCCCCGCGGCTCGGTTGCTTCAATGTGCATGCCTCGCTGCTGCCGCGCTGGCGCGGCGCGGCTCCCATCAATCGCGCCATCATGGCAGGCGACGCGGAAACCGGCATCACCATCATGAGGATGGAGCAGGGGCTCGATACCGGTGCTATGGCGATGACCCAGCGCGTTTCCATCAATGCCGACATGACCGCGGGCGAGCTGCATGATGTGCTGGCGCGGCTTGGCGCGGACCTTATGGTGCAAGCACTCGCTGCTGCCGAGCGCGGTTCGCTCACGCTCACGCCGCAGCCGCAGGCCGGCGCGACCTATGCCGAAAAAATCTCCAAGAACGAGACACACATCGATTGGGCCAAGCCGTGGATGCACGTCCACGATCATATTCGCGGCCTGTCGCCGTTCCCCGGCGCCTGGTTCGAATTTGGCGGCGCGCGGGTCAAGGCCCTGCGTTCGACAAAGGGCGACGGCGCGGGTCCCGCCGGCGCCGTGCTCGATGACAGGCTGACCATTGCCTGCGGCACCGGTGCGGTGCGGCTGACGCAAGTTCAGCGCGCCGGCAAGCAGCCGATGAATGCGGATGAGTTCCTGCGGGGGGCATCCGTGAAAGCCGGCATGCGGGTTGCCTGACCATGCCGCGATACAAGCTCATTGTTGAATACGACGGCGCCCCGTTTGCCGGCTGGCAAATTCAAGCCGATCAACTGACTGTGCAGGGCGCGTTGACGGCGGCGGTCGAGGCACTCTCCGGCGAGCGGACGCTGGTGCAAGGCGCCGGGCGTACCGATGCCGGTGTGCATGCGCGCGGTCAGGTCGCGCATGTCGATCTTGGCAAGGAATGGGATGCCGATACCGTACGCGACGCGCTCAATGCGCACTTACGTCCGTATCCCGTTGCCGTCCTTTCCGCTGAGCAGGTCGCGGACGATTTCAACGCCCGTACTTCGGCAATCAAGCGTCGTTATCTCTACCGCATCATCAACCGGCGAGCCGATCTGACGCTGGAAGCCGGCCGGGCGTGGCGTGTTGCACGTCCTATCGATTCTGCGGCGATGCACGCCGCCGCGCAACACCTTGTCGGCAGGCATGACTTCACGACTTTTCGCTCAACCGAGTGCCAGGCCAAATCTCCGCTGAAGACGCTCGATGTGCTCAGCGTTGCGCGCGATGGTGACGAGGTGAATGTCACCGCGATCGCACGTTCGTTCCTGCACAACCAGGT
>DASSIT010000064.1:0-6847 GCA_035691545.1 Pseudolabrys sp.
AAAAAACGATTCCTGAAAAAATTCCAACTTTGTTTGCAGCGCAGGCTCCACGCCTCTGCATGAAGCGGGCTGTTCGGGCCTGCGAAATCGTGTACCTGCCGCGCTCAAGGAGAACGCTTGAAATTTATTCCCGTGACGCGCGCGCGGATGTTTTGAGCGAATCGATCACTAGAAATATTTCGGGCCTCGCTGATTCGCGAGGCCCGAGAATTCACTGCCGATGATTTGGCGGGAGAACGCCTATTGATTTTTCTTGAGCGTCGTCATGAGGCGGCGACGGGCGCGCGCGAGCCGTGACATCACCGTTCCGATCGGGACATCAGTCGCCTCGGCGATCTCGCGATAATCGAGGCCTTCAATGTCGCGCAGCACGAGCGTTTCGCGGAACGGCGTCGGCAATGCGGAGATTGCAGTACGGAGCTGTTCGGCATCGACTTTGGCGATCAGTGCTGCTTCCGGCGTTTCGCCGACCGGATCGCCAGGCTTAGTTTGCTCGACCTCAACTGCCTCAAGGTCGTCGACCGTAAAGACCGTGGCCGGGCGATTCTTGCGGAGCCATGAATAGGCGGTGTTGCGCACGATACTCAACAACCAGGAGCGCGGGTTTCCGCCGGCATATTCGCGAATGGCGCGGAAGGCGCGGAGCGAGGCATCCTGCACCACATCTTCTGCGTCGGTGCGGTTGCCGGTGAGCCAATGCGCAAGCCGAAAGGCTTCGTCAATGTGCGGCATCACGATGCTTCTGAAGCGCGCGTTATCGTCGAGCCCCGTCATCGGATCCTGGGCGCCAGTGGCAACCAACCGCATTGCTGGCCTTTCAGGCTGACTTGGCAGGGTCCCGGCCTGCAGAGAAACAATTGACATAGCCCCAGTCCCCACCCGCTACAATTCGTTTTGGCTGGTGCGGAATAGGCGAGCAAATTCCTCGAGTTCTTTCCCTTCGAGATCGGAGATCGCCCAGTAACTCACGCCATTTTCGACCCAATGCACCGTGTTGTAGCCGTTGACGGCGCGCGGCCTCCGGCCCAGCTCGAAGCGCCGCTCGGCGGGGATCGCGGTAAGGCTGATGAGATGCTTGGCGCGACGATAAACAAGCGTCGAAACGGGTTCTTGGTCGACCACGTCAATGCGGCCGCCGATCAGCGGGAAGTCTTCCTTGGTCAGGTCGACGACCCGCGGCGAGCTGGCGATGCGGCCATTGAACCATGGCTTTACGGTGTGACGATCCGATGAGACGACATCGACCGGCTCGGATGCCATGAGCGCACGGATGTGATCGGAGACAAGCGCGTCCGCAACCATCGTCGGCTGTTGTTGCGACTGAGCGACAAGCCAGGTCGAGCTGCTGGTCACAATCGCGGTCAGCGCGATCGATGCGGCGAGCGCCCGCCAGGATGATGATGGCCGCGCGTGGTCTTGCCGCAGGCCGCCGACCGACGCCTCGATGCGCCCACGCAGCCCGGGCGGGGTTGCCTCGCGCGGGAGCCGCTCGTGAATCAGCTGCTGGAGTGCCTTGACGCGCTCGGCTTCCGCGGCAAGCGCCGGCTCCTTGTCCATCTGCTGCGTGATGCCCAGTGCGTTGGCGGGATCGAGCTCGCCGTCGAGGTAGGCATGGACCAGCAGCACTGATTTATCGTCAGGCTTCGAATGGGTCATTGTCACTTTCCAAAGGAGATGGCTGGCCGATCTGTATTTTACTTTGTCCGCCGAGAGTAACGCCAGCTGTCCCTGATCTTTTTCCCTGTTGCTGCAACAAGATAGGCCAAAATATCGATAACGGACAGAAAGGCCTCAATAATCAGACTCCACCACGGTTCGATTCATTCCCGGCCGGACAAGATTGTGTTGACAGGAAAACAGGGCAGGCGGGGCCTGCCCTGTTTTTTCACCTCAATAGTTACGGAGCATTTCGTTGTAGCCGATGCTTCCGCCGCCTGTGGCCTGGGACGCATCCAGGTTGCCGATCGAGCCGAGGCCCGGGATGGCCGCGTAAGACCCTGTCGCGCTTTGGTTGACAGCGGTTCTGTCGTTATGGGTGGTCGTCGCGCCATGTGAGAATGGCAGAACATTGCCGGTGCCGTTATCCGGGTCAAACGACTGTGCGAATGCCGGGGTCGCAACGGCCGTCAGCACGGCGAGCGTGGTCAGAATTTTTTTCACGTTTTTTCTCCTCAGTCCAGAATTATCGGGTTAGTGGAAACATCCGGCGTCAGCATGTGGCGGCGAATGGCGCGGCCGTAGTGGCCACGCACGGAAGACTGGAAAATCGATGGAAAATTCCCCGGCAGCGGGCGGCTGACGCCGCGATTTCAATAACGTTTTTATGAATCAAGATTGAGCAGTCAAACCGGGAATAAATTTTGGATAAAGGCCACTGCTTGAACCGGAAGCGGCGGAATTTTCCGCAAACCGCGAGCAGGGCGTTGACATCTTCGTGATGTCGGCAGGCGCGGGAATAAATCTCCGACTCGTCCAGTCATGTCCCCGTAGGCGTCAAACTCATTACGGGAGACTGAACAATGGCAGAACACGATGACGGCTTGAATCGCCGCAAGGTACTCGAATGCATGACGTGGGCCGGAACCGGCGTGCTTTGGACTGTTGCCGGCGGAGTTCCCACCTCGCTCGGCATCATCGATGATGCCCTGGCCGCGGAACAGAAGGGTTTCACCTTTCTGCAAATCAGCGACAGCCACATGGGATTCGACAAGCCGGCCAATCCGAACGCCAAAGGTACGCTGGAGGAAGCAATCGCTCGCGTGAAGGCGCTGCCGGCAAGGCCGTCATTCATGATCCATACCGGTGACATTTCACACCTGTCGAAGCCATCCGAATTCGACGATGCCGAACGGATTATCTCGCAAGCCGGACTGAACGTGCATTACGTTCCCGGCGAGCACGATCTGCTCGACGAGGATCAGGGCAAGCTCTATCGCGATCGCTACGGTCGCGGCAGCAAGGGAGCCGGCTGGTACAGTTTTGACGCCGACGGCGTGCACTTCATCGGCCTCGTCAATGTCTTCGATCTCAAGGCGGGCGGTCTCGGCAACCTCGGCAGCGAACAGCTCGCGTGGCTGGAGGACGATGTCAAAGGCCGTTCTGCATCGCAGCCGATCGTCGTGTTCGCGCATATCCCGCTCTGGACCGTCTATCCCGATTGGGGTTGGGGCACGCAGGATGGCGCGCAGGCACTCGGCCATCTCAAGCGTTTCGGCTCGGTGACCGTGCTCAATGGCCACATCCATCAGGTCATGCAGAAGGTCGAGGGCAACGTCACCTTCCACACCGCGCGATCGACGGCGTTCCCACAGCCCGCGCCAGGAACGGCGCCGTCTCCGGGCCCCGTGAAAGTGCCGGACGACCAGCTGCGGACAATGCTCGGCATCGCAAGCGTGACTTTCAAGCAAAACGAACAGCGTCTCGCCATCATCGACACGCCGCTGAAGGGTTAAGTGCAATCATGATCAATGCGAAATCAGTAATGAAGTGCGTCATTGCCGGCGTTGCGGCGGCGTTTGTCTTCGCCGCAATGCCGGCCTCGGCCGAGGATGTTGCGGTCAAGATCGGAAACTTCACCTTCGGGCCACAGGAGGTGAGGGTTAAGGCCGGCACCACTGTCACCTGGACCAATGAAGACGACATCCCTCACACGGTCGTGTCGCCGAACAGTTTCCGTTCCAAGGTACTCGATACCGACGGCAAGTATTCTTTCACCTTCACGACGCCTGGGACGTACAAGTATTTTTGTTCGTTGCACCCACACATGACAGGAACGATCGTCGTGGAGGCCGCGACCGGAAGCAACGAATCGAAATGACTAATGCCGCTGGGAGCGGCTCAGGAAACGCGTGGTTCCGTCCTGCTTGATGCGCGAGAGCAAATCGACTTCCCATGAAAGATACGCGTTCATTGCGGCCTCCGTGTCGCCGGGGCGCTCGTAGGGCTTGAGCCAGACGTCGAGCGGCTCATCGGCCATGCGGGGACTGGTGGAAAGCGGAAACCCGGCCGCGGCCCAGGCGGCATTGCCGCCTTTGAGCCAATGGACCGGACGTTGCGTCATGGCCCGTGCTTCAGCAACCGCAAGGCTTGCGAGCACGCCGTCCTCGGAGGTGAGAACCACGTGCCCTGTGGGTGCGATTTTCGGCATGGCGCGATCAAGCCGCGACCGGACGGCAAACCACGCTCCGGGAATATGCCCGCGGCGGTAGTCCGGGCTGTGCGACATGTCGATCACGCTGACATCGTCGAATGCAAGCACGGCCGAGGCATCGACGGCGCAGCTCGCGTCCGCTTTGCCGATCGTTATTCCGGGCGCGCTCGTTTCAATGCCCGCCTGCGCCAGCGCAAAAACTTCGTTCCAGCCCATCTGCTTGAGCCAGGATGCAGTCATCAGCGCCCGCACCTCCTTGTCGTCACTCAGCACAATGCGGGCACCGAGCGTGCCGGCGTAGCTGTCTGTCGCCTGCACAAGCTGACCTCCCGGCGCAGGAATTGCTCCGGGGAAATGTCCGGCCCGATATTCGTCCGGATCGCGCACGTCAAAAATATAAAGCGTTCGCGTGGCGTCGGCGCGCATCCGCTCCACGGCGCTGCTGTCGATCCGCACGACGCCGAATCTGCGCGCAACCGCTTCCGCCGCCGGTTTGGCCCAGCTCAATCCGCCATTCGATACGGCGGGTGCGCGCGCCGATTTGCCTTTATCGCAAGCAAGCCCGGCCAGGTGCCAGCCCATGGTTCCATTGCGCAACGCGACGACCTTGTTCGGTACGCCCGCGTTGATCAGCGACTGCGCGCCGATGATGCTTCTTGTGCGGCCGGCGCAATTGACGACTATCAACGTATCTGGCGAGGGCACGACATCGCGTGCACGCATGACCAGTTCGGCGCCCGGCACATTGATTCCTGTCGGAATCGAGACGCGCGCATATTCATCGAACGGCCTGCTGTCGAGAACTTTGAGGTCGGTGCCGTCGCGCATGAGGGCGGCGAGTTCGGTCGCGCTGATACTGGGCGTGCCGCTGTCGTGCTCGACGAATTCACCGAAAGCCTTGCTCGGAACATGCACACCGGAAAACAGCACGAAACCAGCCGCCGCCCAGGCGCCTATGCCACCGACAAGGCATGCCAGATTGGAATAGCCGGCATCGCCCAGGATATGTGCAGCCCGCTCGACGAGTCCGTCATTGTCGTCGCACAAGACGATGCGTGTCGTGAGGCGCGGAACGAGGCGCCGAAATTGCAGTTCAAGCCGACTCAACGGGACATTACGTGCCCACAGCAAATGACTTTGCGAAAACGGCAGTTCTTCACGCAGGTCGATCAGGGCGAGCTCTTCGCCGTCGGCAAGCATGGCCTTGACGGCGTCGGCGGCGAGGGGGATGAGGTTCTTCGAAGTCGGCACGGCTTCTCCATTCGTCCTGCGCGGGCTTGTCCCGCGTATCCCGCTTTGGAGGGCATAATGGCTCCCTAAGCGAGATGGCCGGGACGAACCCGGCCATGACGACTTCTTTTAGTACTATGTCATGTCGCTCGCTGCGCGGTCATCTGCTCGACTTCGCCGGTCTTGAGATCGATACGGATGCGGTCGATCTTGTCGAGATTGGTACCGGTCACGCGCACAAAGCGGGCGTAGTCGGGATAGTCGATCGAGTGGATCGCGCCGTTTTGATAGATGCCGGCCTTTCCCGGGGTTAGGCGATACTTCTTGACCGGCTTGAGCTTGGCGTGTTTGGGATCGCGGCCGTCATCTTCGCGTTCCCATTCGATCATGTCTGTATGTTTCGTGGCCTGGCCGTAGATGGCCCACGACTCACCGTGGTCATGCGGCGGAGAGATACGCGCCTTGTCATTATTATGGACGAGGATCTGGAACCCGAGCTTGGGGTCTTCGTAAAGCACCTTCAGGCCGCGCGGAACGTCGTCGCCGCAATATTCGCGGACGAAATCGGCATTGGCGAGCAGGCGTTCGAGATCGACACGGACCTGCTCACGTCCGGTGGGACCGGGATCGCGCGCAAGCGTGGTGTGGCAGTCGGCGATGAATTGTTTCAGGTCGTAGGCCATTCCAGCGCTCCCTGGTAATGGGCGAAGCTGCGGGCATTTTCGCTCAATTTGGCTCGCCACGCCAGCGCCCTAGTGCGCGCTCCCGCTGCGCTCCGCGACCAGCGAGGCCATTATTTCCGCGCCGCTGCCGCCGCCGCGGAGCCCCGCCACTACGCCGGCTTGATCGACTGCCGGCCGGTTCTGGCTGACTTTCCATTTGCCTTCGATGCGTGCGACCGGGATCTCGATGCCGATGATGCCTTTCAATTGTGCCGCCACAAAAGGCTCCGGCGCGTCGGACACCTGCCACGGTGCCGCGCGGGAGGCTTCATTGTGCAATGTGAGGTCTTCGACCTGTTGGCGGAGCCAGGCCGCATCGTCAATCACGCGCGCCCGGCCCCATGCGTGCACGCTGATGTAATTCAAGGTCGGCACGACCTTTCCGTGCTCATGTTTCGTCGGATACAGCGACGGGCTGATGTATTGCTGCGGCCCCTGGAACACGACCAGGCATTCGGCCATCGTGGTCAGCTCCCGCCATTGAGGATTGGCGCGCGCTACGTGAGCACGAAGCGTGCCGCGCTCCGATCCGCCAGGGTCGATCAGGAAAGGCACGGAATTGGCCTGCAACCCGCCCGGTCCGGCCGTCACCAGCAAGCCGAGGGACTGCGCGCGGATGAGCGCGTGCTGAACCTCGAGCCGGTCCTCGCGGAAGTGTGGCGGCTGATACATCGCATTGTCTCCGTGCTCGCAGGCGGTGCGCTCACATCACCTTTTTTGCGCGGCCCCAGGTCTTGAGCGCCGA
>DASSIT010000065.1:0-27616 GCA_035691545.1 Pseudolabrys sp.
TTGGGCCCCATTCCTGCTTGTATCCGAAATACCAGAACCTGATTGCCCGCCGGTTCGGGTGAAGCTAATGGGGGAAAACCTGGTGTGCTTTCGCGACAGCAAGGGCCGTGTCGGGCTGATCGACGAGTTCTGCGCCCATCGCGGTGTCTCACTGTGGTTTGGCCAGAACGAGGAATGTGGCCTGCGGTGCCCATATCACGGCTGGAAATATGATGTGAGTGGCCAATGCGTCGACCTTCCGTCCGAGGCGGAAGAGTCGGGCTTCCGCAAGAACATCAAGCTGAAATCCTACCCCTGCATAGAGAAGGCCGGCATCGTGTGGGCCTATATGGGGCCGCCGGCGCTGCAACCGCCGCCGCCGGCGCTGGAATGGACCGATGTCGAGCCGCGGCAGCGCTTTGTTTCCAAGCGGCTCCAGGAGTGCAACTACCTGCAGGCGATGGAAGGCGGCATTGATTCAAGCCACGTTTCATGGCTTCACGGAAGTGAACTCAACAAGGACCCTCTCTTCAAAGGCTCGAAGGGGAATGTCTATAACGAGCAAGACCGCATGCCGCTCTTCGAGGTCGAGGAATTTCCCGGCGGATTGCTGATCGGGGCGCGCCGCAACGCCGAAGGCGAAAAATATTATTGGCGAATCACGCCCTGGATCATGCCTTGGTACACGATCATCCCGCCGCGCGCGGGACATCCGCTCGGTGCACACGCCTGGGTGCCGATCGACGACGAGACTTGCTGGGCCTGGAGCATCAACTATCACCCCAAACGCGCCCTGACGAACTCGGAAGTATCGGCCATGCAGGACGGCGAGGGCATTCACGTGAAATACGTGCCCGGCACCTTTATTCCGCTCGCCAACAAGTCAAATAATTACCTGATGGACCGCGAATCGCAGCGACACGGTCATTCATCGACCGGCGTCGATGGCATCGCAATGCAGGATGCCTCGATCCAGGAGAGCATGGGGCCAATCCAGGATCGCACCAAGGAGCACCTGTGCGCGACCGACGGCGGCATCATCATGACGCGAAAGATTTTGCTGCGCGCCGCTAAAGCGGCTGCCGAGGGCGGCAAGGTGCCGGCGACAGAGCCCGAGGCGCAGCGCGTGCGCTCGGCATCTGCGGAGCTAGACAAAGATGTGCCTTTCACGCAGGGCGCCAAGCACGGGCTTTATGCCGCGCTCGGGACCGATCCGCTGTCGGTGTAGGTGTCAATCCAAACGCGCTACTCTGCCGCCGTCTTTGCCGACTTGCCGATCGCCGCATTGACGCGCGGCATCACTTCCTCGGCCATCAATTGCATCGAGCGCCTGGCGAGCACAGGGTCGACCCAGTCCATGCCGGCATAAACCAATTCCCCGAAATCCCCGGTTTCCTCATGTAGCTTGAGGATCGCGTCGACCACCTTGTTGACGCTGCCGAATGTCACGCAGTGCCGCATGACATGGTCGATCGTGATTTCCTCGTCGGGCTGTTCCTTGTGACTCTTGAAAACATAGAGCCTGTTTCCGCGCTTCATTTTTGCGAGCATCTGTTCGAAATAGAATCGATACGGACTGTTTGCGTCATCGTGTCCGTAACGTTGCGCAACCTTGTCGTCATCGGCGACAAAAATAGTCCTGGCTACGCGCCAGTCGGCGATATTCGCCTTGGCTCCGGACTCCACCTTGCCTTTGGCGTAGTTCGCCCAGTGTGACCTGAGATGGTTCGGTAACAGAAAGTTTGCCGACAACGGGTGGAAGTCTCGCTTGCCCATTAGCACAACGCCCGGCGAAAAAGGCGCAACGACAGTGCCGACGATTTCCGGCCGCGGTTTTTGAAAAGGCTTCGCCAGCATGCCCACGCCAAGCTCGAGCGCTGCGGTGCGCGCGAAGGTCACTTTGAACCGGTTGTCCGGAAGATCAATGTCGTAGGGCGGGTTACGCTCCCATACTGCGAGAATAACGTCGATTGCCTCTGCGAAAATCTTGTTGCGGTCCAGATCGAGAATTCCGATCGCTTCCGAATCCGAGGTGAGTGCGCCGGCGCTGATGCCCATTACAAAGCGACCCTGCGCAAGATGATCGAACATAGCGGCGTTGACCGCGATTACGACCGGATGCATTTGCGCCAGGTTGGCGGTGCCGGTTGCGAGCTTGATGGTCTTGGTCTCGTGGATCAGCGTTGCCTGGAACATCATGCTGTTGGTGATGTTCTCGCATGCGTCGGTCAGGTGTTCGCCGACAAAGGCATCGTAGAAGCCGAGCTTGTCGGCGAGGATGATCGCCTCGCGGTCCTCACGCAGCGTCTGTGACCAATCGCGCCCCAGCGGATGCACGGGCATCGTGAAGTAGCCCAACCTCATCAATTCCTCTCCGCCTGAATCGTCCGGTTTGGAAACTAACCGACCCGGTGGGACGATGCAGCAAATCTTCCGCCCCGACGGCAGATGGGGCGGGGGTCCGGAAGCTGTTGTTTTCATGATGTTAAACTCGCTTGGCGATCGCATGCGTACGGGCCGCCTGAGCGGCCGCAAGATGTTTCCACAGGTGGGTGCGGTTGGGTTTCGCAACCTTACGCCGAGCGACTAGTTTGGCTCCCAGTTGCCGCTGTCCGGCCAACGGGGTTGCCCATGCTGCGCTGGTTTCACGCCTTGATGCCGAAGGAAGAGCGCTTCTTCGACCTGTTCGCGCGCCACTCGCAAGCCGTGCTCGCGGGCGCAAAAGCCCTGCGAGCCATGATGGAGGGCGGAGAGGCGGTCGCCCTCAATTGTAAGACGGTGATGGACCGGGAACACGACGCCGACGATGCCACCCGTGAAGTGCTCATTGCCGTGCGTCGCACGTTCATCACGCCGTTCGACCGCGGCAGTATTCGAGACCTCATCACTGCGATGGATAATTCCATCGACCAGATGCAGAAGACGGCCAAAACGGTGGCTCTCTTCGATGTCGTCGACTTCACGCCAAAGATGAAGCAGATGGGCGACACGATCGTGAAATCCGCAGAGCTCTTGCAAGAGGCGGTGCCCCTGCTGAGATCGCTCAACGTCGAAGCGACGCGGCTCAGTACGCTCACCGAACAGATTTCGCAGCTGGAGGGGCGCGCCGACGAGATGCACGACGAGGGCCTGCGCGAGCTATTTCAGACTTACGTCAAGACCGATCCGATGGCTTTTTTCGTCGGCAATGAGGTCTATGACCATCTGGAAAAAGTCGTTGACCGGTTTGATGACGTGGCCAACGTCATGCACGGCATCGTCATCGAGCACGTGTGACCGGTCCGAGGCCGAACGACGATGGACGCCGCAGCGCTCACCTTGCCATTCCTGATCGGCTTGATTGTCGTCGCGCTGTCCTTTGACTTTCTCAACGGCATGAATGATGCTGCAAATTCGATCGCGACCATTGTTTCAACACGGGTGCTGCGGCCGCAATACGCGGTGGCCTGGGCCGCGTTTTTCAATTTTGTTGCCTTTCTTTTCTTCGGCCTCCATGTCGCTGAGACGGTCGGGCGCGGCATTGTGGAGGCCGATATCGTCAACGCGCATGTGATTTTTGGCGCGCTTGCGGGGGCTATCGTCTGGCAAATTTTTACGCAACGACTTGGTATCCCCTCGTCGAGTTCACATGCGCTGATCGGGGGCCTTGTTGGGAGCGGAATTGCGAAGGCTGGCGTTAACGCGGTGGTTTGGTCGGGGGTCACCAAGACCGCAGTGGCGATTTTTCTCTCGCCGGGCCTGGGCCTGGTCCTGGCTCTGTTCCTGATGCTTTTCGTGTCCTGGGCATTCATTCGATCGACGCCCTACGGCATCGATCACATTTTTCGCCGGGTGCAATTCATTTCCGCGTCGTGCTACGCGCTCGGTCACGGCGGCAACGACGCCCAGAAGACGATGGGTATCATCGCTGTCCTGCTCTATTCACAAGGGGCTCTTGGCGCGAATTTCTACGTTCCGTTCTGGGTGGTGATCGCCTGTCAGATCGCGATGGCGGCCGGCACATTGGCCGGCGGCTGGCGGATCGTTCGCACCATGGGATCCCGTATTACGCGACTTACTCCAATGCAGGGCGTTTGCGCCGAAACCGCCGGGTCGGTCATGCTTTTTGCGGCAACGTGGCTCGGCATTCCGGTATCCACGACGCACACCATTACCGGATCGATCATCGGTGTCGGCGCGGCCAAAAAAGTGTCGGCCGTGCGCTGGGTCGTTGCCCGTGAAATAGTGACCGCCTGGATTCTGACGATTCCCGCATCCGGGCTGCTTGCTGCGCTTTTTTACTGGCTCAGCAGCCTGATCGGATGATCAAGCGGCGACGCGGGTAAGAAAGCCTTCAACTTCCCTGCGTAATTCGGCCGCGGCGGTTTCCACCGCCTGCGAGGCGGTTAGCACGCTTTCCGCGGAATGCCGCGTCTGCGCGGCCGCGCCCGAAACCTCATCCAGTACTTCCACGACGACCTTTGCGCCGTCGGAAGCGCTGGCAACGTTCTGCGAGATCTCGCCAGTTGCTGCGCTCTGCTCTTCGACCGCCGCAGAGACCGCGGTCGCACAGCTGTCGATTTCCTGCATGCGGCCGGAGATGCGGCTGATCGCCGACACGGCGCTCGACGTGGCCCCCTGCACGGCCATGATCAACTTCGAGATGTCCTCTGTCGCCTTGGCGGTCTGCACCGCAAGTGATTTGACTTCGGACGCCACGACCGCGAAGCCCTTGCCCGCGTCGCCCGCGCGTGCTGCCTCAATTGTCGCGTTGAGCGCGAGCAAGTTGGTCTGTCCGGCGATTGCGCGAATAAGCTTGATCACGTCGCCGATCTTCTGTGCGGCTTCTGCCAGAGCATTGATTTGATGGTTGGTTCCCTGCGCCTCCGATACGGCCGCACGTACAATTTCGGTCGTCTTCGCCAGCTGTCGCCCGATTTCATTGATTGAGCCCGCCAGTTCGTCGGCTGCAACGGCGGCAGTTTCCACGTTGCTCGACGCTTCGTTCGAGGCCGAGACGGCTCCATCGGCGCTTTGCGATGTCTGGCCGGAATTGCTGAACAATGTCGTCGCAGTCGAATGCATTGCCTTGGCACCTTCCGTCACCGTTTTCAGGTGATCCTCAACGCGCTGGCGGAAGGTTGCGATGGCCTGTTCGATGACGGCGCGACGTCGCTGTTGCTCCTGCATCGAAACTCTTTCACGCTCGGCATCGCGGCGCTCGGTGATATCTTCATGCGTCGCTACCCAGCCGCCCTCAGCCATCGGACGGTTGATGACTGAAATCGAGCGGCCATCGGCGGACTTCACTTCGTTCGTAGTGGTTTTGCCCGCGGCCATGGTCTCGATCAATTCGCGCCGATAGGGAATTGGATCACGCGAGAAGCTGCCGTTGCTTATCCGGTATTCGAGCAAGCTTTGCAGCGTACAGCCTGGCTTCACGATTTCGGCCGACAGCTTGTACATATCCATGTAGCGCTGATTGCAGACGACCAGGCGCTCGTTGCCATCGAACATGCACAAGCCCTGCGACATATTGTTGATTGCAATACGCATCCGCAGGTTGTCGATACGCAACTTTCTAGCGCGCCACCCGATGGTCAGCGCCATGGCAAAAATGCCGCCAAGAATGGCAATGAATAGGGAGGCGGTATTGGGCGGAACCGCAGCGATCCAGGCCCCGACCGGCAAGACAAGGCGGAAGAGTGCATAGCAGGCGGCGAAGCTTGCTGCGCCGACCAGCACGGCCAAACGCCAGTCGCGCGCGAAAACGTGTGCGGAGGTATACTCGGCCATGTTCGCGTCCAGGTAGGCTTTAACGGTATTCCCCAACCCGTTTTTTTGCAGTTAATTGCCGGACATAAGAGGTTAATCGAAGTTTAATAGGCAACGCCGGAGGTGGGGATGGCGAAGTTGCGTGCCGCGGAGTGCCGCGAATTCATTCAGGCCGTGGTGGAAAAGGCGGGGGCCATGGGCGTGCCCGTTTCGATCGCGGTCGTTGGGCCGGAGGGCCATCTGATCGCGGTGGAGCGCATGGACGATGCGGGCTTCATCACGCCCGAAACCGCAATTGCCAAAGCGTTCACCGTTGCCGCCTTTCGCTCAATGAGTCCGCGCTTTCCCGATGGGCTCGTGATTCAGCAGTGGTTCAAGGAACGCAACCCTCAGCTGCTTGTGAGCCTCGCTGCGATGACCAACGGGCGTATCGCGGCCAGTGGCGGCTCTGCGCCGGTGTTCAAAGGTGACGACATGGTCGGTGCCTATGGAATATCCGGCGGCACGTCACAACAGGACGAGGAGATGGCGATCTTCGCACGCGCCAAGACCGGCTGGGTTTCCCGCCCGCAGAACGACACGACCGATCCGGAGGTGAAAGCGCATATCAATGCGCTTTACGCCAAGGCCGGGATTACCGACCGCAAGCTTTGAAAATCATCCGGAGCATCGCATGACGCAATCAATCGCCGCTCGCAACGACGAGAAAGCCGCCTGGAACGGACGCATCGAGGATGATGCGCTGCTGCGTGGTCAAGGCCGTTTCGGCGACGATCTCAAGCCGGGCGATGCGCTTGCGGCACATTTTGTGCGCTCACCGCACGCCTTCGCAGAAATCAAGCGTATCGATATTTCGGCAGCAAAATCCGCGCCCGGTGTCATCGCGGTGTTAACGGCGGCAGAGCTTGCTGAGGCACACTACCATTCAATTTCACATCCGGTCCCGATTCCGGGGCGTGGCGGCAAGCTCGCAATTGGTCCGCATCGGCCGGCGCTTGCGGAAAAGCGAGTCATGCATGTGGGAGAACCCGTTGCGATGGTCGTCGCGAAGAGCGCTGCGGCTGCCCACGACGCCGCAGACCTCGTTATTGTCGACTACACGCCTCTTCAGGCGGTAACCGATATGCGGGCGGCGATTACTCCGGGCGCACCGCAGCTTTGGCCAGAAGCCCCGGGAAATATCGGCTTCGACTGGACAGCGCCCGCCGACCCCGACGGCAAGAAACAGGCCGCGCTCGATCGCGTATTTTCCGAAGCTGCGCACATTGCCCGGGTCGAAGTCGTCAATCAACGCCTCGTCGTTGCGGCGATCGAGCCGCGCACCGCTACCGCAAGTTTTGACGCGGCCGCCAAACGGTACGTTCTGCGCTGCGGCACGCAGGGCGTTGGCGGGATGCGCATGCATCTCGCCGAATCCCTGGGTATCAAGCCGGAGGAATTGCTTGTGCTGACCGACGATGTCGGCGGTGGCTTCGGCATGAAGGCGGCAACATATCCGGAATACGTCGTGCTGCTGCACGCCGCTCGCGCGTTAGGGAAGACGATTCATTGGGTTTCGACCCGCTCCGAGGCGTTTGTCACCGACAATCAGGGGCGCGATTCGTTGTGGACGGTCGAACTCGCGCTCAACAAACGCGGGCGGTTCCTCGGGCTGCGCGTGCAGGGTCTCGGCAACACTGGGGCCTATTTCACGGGCATTGCCCATTTCATCGTCACGACGCACGTTTCCGGCTGCCTGCCGACCATCTATCAGATTCCGATTGCGCAGGTGAGTTCGCGCTGCGTGTTCACCAACACCGTGCCGACCGGGCCGTATCGCGGTGCGGGCCGCCCTGAGGCGAGCTATCTGCTCGAACGCGTCATTGATGCGGCTGCTGATTTGACCGGCATCGATGCCGCAGAATTGCGCCGGAGAAATCTGATAGCGCCTGAAAAGATGCCCTACACGACCGCGTTTGGAAACATATACGACAGCGGAGATTTTCCCGCCGTGTTCGAACGGGCCCTGGCACTTGCGGACTATGCGAATTTTCCGGCGCGCAAAAGAGCTGCCAAGAAAACCGGGAAATTGCGCGGCATCGGCATCGGTTGCTACCTGGAAATCGCCGGGGCATTCCCGGAAGAGGCAGCGCGCGTCAGCTTTCCCGGCGGTGCCAACGTGCAGGTGAGCATCGGTTCGGGTGCAAGCGGGCAGGGACATCAGACGGTATTCGGCGCAGTGGCGGCGCGGCGTCTTGGAATTCAGCCGTCGGCCGTCAGTCTGCTCGCTGGTGATTCCGCGCGGGACGTTCCGGGGTTTGGGGCGGTAGCCTCACGTTCGGCCATGATGGTCGGCAGCGCGATCGCGCGCGCGAGCGACTCGGTAATGGCGAAGGGCAAAAGGGTCGCCGCCATGCTTTTGCAGGCGGCCGAGGGCGATGTTGACTACCGTGACGGAAAGTACAGCGTGAAGAACCGAGAGGTTTCCCTGTTCGAGGCAGCGGAGCGCGCGGCCGAGCTCAAGCGCCAGGGCGTAATTCCGGAAAGCCTCGACACGCTCGAAAAGGTCAAGTTACCGCCGTCGTTTCCGAACGGCTGTCATATTGCCGAGGTTGAAATCGATCTTGCGACCGGCGCGACGGAGATCGTGTCCTATACGGCTGTCGGGGACTGCGGAAACGTTCTCGACGACATGATTGTCGAAGCGCAAATTCACGGCGGTGTCGCTCAGGGCATCGGTCAGGCTCTTGCGGAAAACACCATCTATGACGCCGGAGGACAACTCGTCTCGGGTTCGTTCATGGACTATGCGATGCCGCGGGCAGATCTCATACCAAGAATGACTGTCGAACATCACCCCATAGCGTGCCGAACCAACCCGCTTGGGGTGAAGGGCACCGGCGAAGCCGGCACAACTGCGGCGCCTCCTGCCGTGATCAACGCCATTCTCGATGCGCTGCCAAAAGGCGCAAAGCTAGAGATGCCGGCTACTTCGGAGCGCGTGTGGCGGGCGCTGCAGGGTGTGCGGGCGTGATGCAGAATGCAGACGCTGGCCGCACAGCTGAAATCGCGCGAATTGTGGTTTGCGCCAAAGACAGCTTCTATTGCGTGACGTCGATCTTTACCGCGGTCGTGATGGTTCGCCAGTGGTTCATTTCGCCGGCAAGCCAAGTCTGGGCGTCGGCGAGCGACTTGTTTGGCACCACGTTGAAGTTCTGCTTCTGGAGTTTTTCGATCGTCTCGGGCGATTGGAGCACTTTGTTCACTGCCTGAAATATTGCCTCGAGCACCGGCTTGGGCGTTGCGGCTGGCGCGAAAAGTCCGTTCCAGGCCACCGTTCCGACGTCGGCATACCCCACCTCTTTCATGGTCGGGATGTCGGGATATTCCTTGAGCCGCGCATGATTGACGACGGCCAGCGCGCGGAATTTGCCCGCCCGGACCTGTCCGGCGCTGGACGCCACGTTGAGGAAGGCGGCTTGTGCATCGCCACGCAGCAGGTCCTGAATAACTCCGGAAGCGCCGTTCTTGTTCGGCAGCCCGACCAAATCCAGTTCACCCGCACGCTTCGCGAAATAGGCCATGTCGTAATGCGGATAGGAGCCGATGCCCACGGTGCCGTAGCGCACCTTGCCTGGATTTTTTTTGGCATAGGCAATGAGGTCAGGGACGGATTTCACCGGAAAATCATTGGCCGTGCTCACCAGCAGGAACGCCGGTATGTCGACCAGATTGGTCACGGCGACGACGCTCTTGGCGTAGTCGGAATTCATCTTGTTTGCGTAAATGATCGGCGTGATCGCATTGGTCGAGACATTGCCGATCATCAGCGTGTAGCCGTCGGGGGGTGCCTTGACCATTTCATCGATTGCCAGCATGCCGAAGGCACCCGGCTTGTTGAGGACGACAAAGCCTTGTCCCGTAGCCTTCTGGAATTCATCCCCGACAATACGTGCGACGATGTCGGTCGCGCCACCGGGTGCGTAGGGCACGATGACCTTTACCGGGCGGTTTGGATATTTGTCCTGCGCCATTGCCGCGCCCGCGCTCAATGCCACTGCCGCAAGCAGTGTGGCGGTTATGAACTTCATGCAATCCTCCCCAAAGGTTGCCGAGCGGCGGATTCCGGGTATCGGGATCAGTCCGGCCGATATCGTGGCTAGGTCGCTTTGATGCCGTGGAGACTGTGCGAGGCATCCTTTACCGTGAAGAATACAACGTCGCCATCCGGCGTCGCCTTGCCGGCGTGAATGGTGTTGGCGGGAATATAGACGACAGAACCCGGCTTAACGTCGATTTCTTTTCCGCCGATATCGGCGTGAAAGGTCCCTTCCAGCACATAGATCCATTGTTCGTTCGGATGCGAGTGTGGTTCGGCACCGGTGCCAGCCGCCATACGCATCAGGCCGACGATCATGCGGTCGCCCTCGATGCACGGACCATGGGCAGTGGAATAGGCGGGGCCACCCTGAATTTTTTGCACGGAGCCGAGGTCGAATACGAATTCTCCCGGAGCGGCACGCTTTGCGCCCGGAGTGCGTGCGACGGGGTCATTGGGCACATCGGCCTCCTGCAATAATTGGAATATCGGATGTTAGTTGACGCTGCACAAACGCGCCAGTAGATGCGGAGAGATTCGACGGCGGCACGACCCACGACGTCAAACACCGTTTGGCCATTGTCTACGTTATACGTAAGCAAGTGCTCGCGATTCGGGGGGAACAATTGCTGATGAGGCCGCTCCGCCTTGCCCTGGCGGTTTTGATCTTGGTCGTGCTCGGCGGATGCGCCGACACCTACGTTCCGAAGGCCGAGCCAAGTTTTTACCGCAATCTGGCACAACCCGGCGCCGAACTTGACGCGGTTGCGGCGGCGTCGATGATTTCCGGTTATCGCGCCAATAACAACCTGCCCGCTGTTGAGCTCGACCCCGTGCTGATGCGGCTTGCAAAGGATCAGGCGGATGTGATGGCCAGGCGTGACAAGCTCGATCACGGCGCCGGCAAGCCGTTCGTGCAACGGCTCAAAGCGTCAGGCTATGACGCCAAAAGGGCCGCAGAAAACATCAGTGCCGGCTACCACACATTGGCGGAGGCGTTTTCCGGCTGGCGCGACTCAAGTCCGCACCGCGCCAATATGCTTTTGGCGGGCGCGACTCGAATAGGCATTGCGGCGGTCTACACGCCGGCCTCAAAATACAAAGTGTATTGGTCCTTGATCCTGGCTGAACCAGATGACACGAAGGGTTAGTCGCGGCCGCCTTCGGCGGCCAGTTTTGCCTCACCTGCACTAGGCGGCGAAGCTGCATCAAGGCCGTGCGCTCCGCTATCTCGGCGGCGAAAATGTCGCACGATGTCCCGAGCGGCGCGACTATGCAGCCGGCGCTGTGATGGTGCTGCGATTCCAGCCGCTGGAAGCCGGATCGAGCGCCTTTTCCTTCGTGTCGCGCCCGAGCGAGGAAAAGCCATCGATCGATGCCGTTTCGCCAACGGCGCCTCGCTGGAATTTTCTTCGCGTCAAGCTGAATCGAAGCGGTCATTTCGGCGATATGGTCGATATGGTCCGATGCCTGGGCTGGACCTTGTCGCGTCCGCTGACTAGTTTTGCGACCCATGCCGGTCCTGCCTCGCGTCAAGGATTACGACACGCTCTATAGCCAATTTCGCTGGTCGGTGCCGGCGCGATACAATATCGGCGTCGATGTCTGTGATCGCTGGGCGGAGAAAGAACCGGACCGCCTTGCCATATTGCACGCTCGGCCTGACGGCCGTGACGAGCAAATCACCTATGGGTGGCTGCGTGAAACTTCAAACCGCTTAGCGAATGTTTTACGCGCCCAGGGCATCGCGCGCGGCGACCGCGTCGCAATCTTGCTTCCGCAATTGCCAGAAGTGGCGGCAATTCACATAGCGATCTACAAGCTCGGCGCGGTCGCACTGCCGCTTGCAGTGCTGTTTGGGACCGATGCGCTCTCTTACCGGCTGCAGAATTCGGGCGCAGCGGCATTGATAACCAATACGCGAGGCGCGGAGCGCATTGCCGAGATCCGAAACAGGCTGCCGGACCTCAAGCTGGTTTTATCGCTCGACGGTGATGGTCCGGGCGCGATCGGGTTTTCGGAGGCTGTGGCGCGCGCCTCGTCCAATTTCTTGCCGGTCGACACGTCAGCCGACGATCCGGCGATGATGGTCTACACATCGGGTACCACCGGCCAGCCGAAGGGCGCTTTGCACGGCCACCGCGTGCTGATCGGCCACTTCCCAGGCGTTGAAACGCATCACGACTTTTTTCCGCAAGCCGGCGACCGCATCTGGACCCCGGCCGATTGGGCCTGGGCGGGCGGCCTGCTCAATGTCCTGTTGCCTGGGTTGCACTACGGCGTACCGGTGGTGGCGCGGCGCTTTGAAAAATTCGATCCCGAGGAAGCATTTGCGTTGATGGCACGTGCGCGAATTCGCAATGCATTCATCCCGCCGACGGCGCTTCGCATGTTGCGCGCGGCGCCGAATCCCCAAGGGCGTCATGCCGTTCATATGCGATCGATCGGGTCGGGCGGCGAATCCCTCGGTGCGGAAACCTATGAGTGGGGAAAATCCGCGTTTGGTCTCGTCATCAACGAATTCTATGGGCAGACCGAATGCAACATTGTTCTCTCAGCCTGCAGCGCGATCGGCGTGTCGAAACCGGGCGCAATCGGCAAACCGGTCGCCGGACATGTCGTGGCGATCATCGATGCTGCCGGGAATGCGCTCAAGCATGGTGAACCGGGGCAGATAGCAGTCAAACGCCCTGACCCGGTGATGTTCCTTCAATATTGGGGCAAGCCGGAAGCGACACGTGACAAGTTCATCGGCGACTGGATGACGACCGGCGATCAGGGCGTGGTGGACGAGGAGGGCTATATCAGTTTTGTCGGCCGGGACGACGATGTCATTACCTCCGCCGGGTTCCGCATTGGGCCGGGAGAAATCGAAGATTGTCTCATCCGCCACCCGGCGGTTGCGTTGGCCGCCGCAGTAGGCAAGCCCGATGCGTTGCGCACGGAGATCGTGAAGGCGTTCATTGTGCTGAAAAAAGGCTATGCCGCCTCCGATACACTGGCATCCGAAATTCAAGGTTTCGTCAAAACGCGCTTGTCCGCGCACGAATATCCGCGTGAAGTTGCCTTCATCGACGATATGCCGATGACGACGACCGGCAAGGTGATCCGGCGCCTGCTGCGCGAACGGGCCTGACGTCAGACGCGCTTGCGGCCAAGAATGAAAATGTGAAAGCCAAGCCGGCTTTTCGCGACGCGAAAGAACATTACCGATTCAACGACGATCGCAGACGATGTTGCAATCGCAGCGCCGATAATGCCGTGGCGCGGGATCAATAGGATACAAAGCAGAAGATTGACGGCGAATGCGGTGGCATAGACAAGAGCGCACTGCCTGCGCTCGCCGAGCATGTTGAGCAATCGCTCGGCGGGTCCCACCGCGGCGCGAGAAAGCATCCCGATCGCGAGAATGAACATTACCCCGTATCCGGCCTCAAATCCGGCGCCAAACAACGACAGCAGCGGTCTTCCGAAGGCGAGGATTGCAATGCAGGTGGCCACGGACGGCCAGAAGGTCCAGCGGACTGTTTCATCGAAGAATGACGCAAGCCGTTGCCGATCACCGGCGACGTGATATTCGGTGAATTTGTGCGTCGTGGCCCCGGCGATCGCGAAGTAGACAAATGCAACGATCGCCAGCAGCCGCGCTCCCGCATAGTAGACCGCGACGTCCTGTGGCGAGCGAAAATGCTCGAGCGCAAGGATGTCCACATAGGTGAGCAGCAAGTAAAACCCTTCCACGACAAAGATCGGAAGCGACGTGGCGAACCAGGTTTTCAACGCGTAGGTTCTCGGTCCATCCGGCACTCTGCCGCTCAGGCGCCGGTTGAGCAGCGCGAGCTGGACGATGGTGACGGCCCATGTCGTGATGACGGCGATCGTCATAGCCGTTACGGCGTCGGTCGGTGCGCCGGTCGCCCACGCGGCTCCCATGAGCACCGTAATGATGAACTGGCGCCAGATGTAGAACGGCATGAGCGCAAGGTTCGGCCAATCATAGGATTGCGCGATGCCGGCCTGCACTTGCACGAGGCCGTAGGCAGCAATTGCAAGGCACGCGAGATAGAGCGGAACAACCGTGAAATGATC
Organism: Pseudolabrys sp.; assembly: GCA_035691545.1. Lineage (GTDB taxonomy): Bacteria > Pseudomonadota > Alphaproteobacteria > Rhizobiales > Xanthobacteraceae > Pseudolabrys. Next base: position 13,901 of record DASSIT010000065.1, read on the forward strand.
GAGCCACGGCGCGAGCAAGCGAACACCGAGTGCGCCGGCGAGCCCGATTCCGGTCGCCAGCGCGAAGGCAAGCCAGCGCGAGCCGGCGAGAAAACCTCGCAGGCGATCGGCATTCTTAAGTTCCGTGTACTCCGGAATGAATCGCCGCGCCGCCGATGAAAGCCCAACGTCGGAGAGCGCGCCGATCATGAGCACCCATGTCCAGACATAGATGTAGATGCCGAATTCGAAACTACCCATCCAGCGTGCAAGCAGGACCTGCGACACGAGCGCGAGCAGTGCGCTGCCCATCCGCACGAGGAACACCTTGCCCGCAACGAGCTGGGCGAGGCGGCTATCGCTCCGCTCCGCGAGCAGAGTCTTGATACGGGCAAGGCCTCGGGCCAGAGGCGACGCGTACGCGGCTTTTGCATTTCCGGGTTCGGCCAAAGCCATGCGATCTCTCTGCATCGGCTGCGGCCGTGGCGTTGACGACGGCAGGGCCATCGAATTCGCCTAGCAATTAACCGTTAAGAATCGGTTGGACACCAGCAGTTGGTGCTGCAAATCAAGGCAATTCGAGCTTTTCGATTTCGGCCAGGATGCGTTCGACTTCATCCCTATCGCCAGGCGAAAGCGCGGCCTGTGGCGGCACCGGATCGCCAACCGGGTAGCCCTGCATCTGCAACCCAGCCTTGATGCAGGCGGCGAGATTAAAGCGCGCGAAAGCCTCGTTGATACGCCAAAGTTCACGCTGAAGTTTCATGGCATCGGGCCATTGCGCCGCGCGACAGAGTTCATAGAGCCGCACGCTCTGGCGCGGCACGATGCAGGCCGGTCCCGCCATCCAGCCTACGCCCCCGATCAGCATCACGGCTGCCGGAATGTGCGCCGAGGCCGCGAACACCTTGATCCCCGGCACACGATTCATGATCGAGAGCAGCCGTCCGGTATTCGTCGACGCGTCCTTGATGTACTGGATGCGGGGATGTCGTGACAGCCGAGCGATCACATCGAGGGAAAGATCGCTGCGCTGGAATTGCGGGTTCGTATAGAGCACGACCGGAATGTCGACCGCATCGGCGATCTCACGAAAATATGATTCAATCTGCGGGTCCTTGAGAGGAAAATAGGCTTCGAGGATGGCGAGGATGCCGTCTGCGCCAAGTTTTTGATATGACTGCGCCTGCTCGACGGCATCCGCCGTGACTGAGGATGCGACTCCGGCAATCACGGGCACTCGCTTTCCCGCCGCCTCGATAGTCGCACGTACGACTTCTTCGCGCTGCCCGCGATTGAGATAGGCGAATTCGCCTGTCGAGCCGAGCGGCGTCAGGCCATGTACCCCCGCTCCCACGAGGTCGGATGCGAGCCTCCCCAGAACGTCGGTCAGGATTCGGCCGTTCGAATCGATCGGCGAGACAAGATAGGGGAAAACGCCTTGAAACCCGTTCATGCGTAAACCTTAAAAAATCCACAGCGCATCGGGGGGGAATTCAACGAAGTGATCGCCGGGCTCAAGCGGCGAAGAGGCATGGGCGCGTATGGTGAGATTCTCGCGCCCAAACACAAGTTCCCACCGCTCGCCGAGATACATGGGGGCCTTCAGCTCCATCTTCAGCCGGTTAGGGCCGGCGCTTGACGCACATCGCACGCGCTCGATGCGGATGATGCCCGTCGCCTTTGTGCCCGCAGCCGCGGTCGTGCGTGCGATGCCGGCGATCCGCTCGCCGAAGACTTCGATCGTCGCACGCCCGTTGCCGGTTTGCACCAGCTTGCCATCGAGCCGATTATTGCTGCCCATGAATTCTGCCGCGAATAACGTCGCCGGCTCGTTGTACAGCGCGGTGGGCGTGCCTTCCTGTGCAACAAGGCCGGTATCGAGCAGCACAATGCGATCGGCAATTGCCATCGCTTCCACCTGGTCGTGTGTGACGTGGATCGCAGAAAGGCCGAGCGTGACGATGAGGGTGCGCAGCCATGCGCGGGCTTCTTCCCGGAGCTTGGCATCGAGATTCGAAAGAGGTTCGTCGAGCAGGATCACCGGGGGCTCGTAAACGAGTGCGCGGGCAATTGCGACGCGCTGCTGCTGCCCGCCCGAAAGCTGGTGGGGATAGCGCGCGGCGAGATGCCCAAGCCCGATCTGCGCGAGCGTCTTCTCGACCCGCATTTTTATTCCGGCGGCCGAGACGCCACGCAGTTTCAGGCCATAGGCCACATTGTCGAAAACGGTGCGATGCGGCCAAAGTGCGTAGGACTGAAACACCAAGCCGAGTCCGCGGTTTTCCGCCGGCAATTGGATGCCTCGCGCTGAGTCGAAGAACACGTTGCTTCCGATGGCGATCGATCCGCTGTGCGGCGTTTCAAGGCCGGCGACCGCACGCAGCAGGGTCGTCTTTCCGCTGCCGGAGGGGCCGAGCAGGGCGACCACTTCGCCCGCCGGTACGGCAAGCGAAACTCCCTTGAGTATTTCGTTGTCGCCAAGGCGAAGGGCGATATCCTTGATTACGAGGTCAGCCATGCAGGCGCACTCCAGGCCGGACCGCGACGGCGAGGCCGACGCCGATCATGACGACATTAACGACCGACAGTGCCGATACCAGATCGAATGCGCCTGTGCCCCAGGAGGACACCAGAAGCGAACCAATTCAGCCGGCAAAACCGCCGCTATCCAGGAATGCCTGCTCTTCGGGCGTCGTGGTACGGCCGAGCACGGCATTGCGGTGCGGGAAGCGCCCGAAGCGGCGGATAATATCGGCGTGTATTTCCGCCCATTTCAGCCCATCCGCATCGCCCGCCGCCTTGTTAAAGGCGACGCTGCGCTCCTGGTCGGCAATATCCTCGGAATGTTCGAAGGGCAAATAGAAGAAGCTGCGCAGTTCCTTCGCGACTTGGCTGTCGAAGCCGCGGACGATGGCTCCGGCGGCTATCGCGCGCGCCAAGGGGTCAGTAGAAAATGCGCGCGCGTCGCCACGAAACATGTTCCGCGGAAACTGGTCGAGCAGTATGAGCAAGGCAAGCGCGCCGTCAGCGGTAAGCTCCCAACCGGAAAGCTTGCCCGCGGCGGCGGCCTCGTAGGATGCAAGAAACCGTCGCCGGATCTCTTCGTCGAAGGCCGAATCCTTTTTGAACCAGCGATCGTAACCGGCCTCACGCCAGAACGATAAGATTTCGGCTGCGTCGGCCACCATTGCGTCCTACATCAATTGGCTCGGGGCTGTTCGGATTCATCACGCAGCGCGCGCCGCAGGATCTTGCCGACATTCGTCTTCGGCAATTCATCGCGAAACTCAATTTGCTTAGGGACTTTGTAGCTCGCCAGTCGCGCGGAAAGGAAAGCGCGTAATTCTTCGGCGGTGACGTCAGGCTTTTTCTTGACCGCGAAGAGCTTGCCAGCTTCACCGGAATGGCGATCGGGCATGCCGACGAGCGCGCATTCCAGCAAGCCCCCCTGACTCATCGCCACTTCCTCGACCTCATTGGGGAACACCTTGAAGCCGGAAACCGAAATCATGTCCTTCTTCCGGTCGACGATTCTCACGCGGCCCTGGCTGTCCATGACACCGATGTCACCGGTGCGGAAGAACCCGTCGGCAGTCATCGCCTCGGCCGTTTCATCCGGACGCCGCCAGTAGCCCGCCATGACCTGCGGCCCGCGCGCGCAGACTTCGCCTTGCTCGCCGAGCGGCTGTTCGTGTCCTTGTTCATCGCGAATGGAGATCTCGGTCGAAGGCAATGGCAAACCGATGGTCCCGGTCCATTCGGTACTATCGCCGCGGTTGCATGTAAGCACGGGAGACGTCTCCGACAGGCCGTACCCTTCGATAATCGGCTTGCCAGTCGCTTTGACCCAGGCCTCGGCAACCGGTTTCTGGACCGCCATGCCCCCGCCGATCGCGCATTTGAGCATGCTCCAGTCGATTTTGCCGAAGTCGGGGTGGTTCAGCAGCGCATTGTAAAGTGTGTTCACGGCCGGAAACAGGTTGACTTTGTAGCTGCTGAGCTCCTTTGCAAGTCCGCGGATATCACGCGGATTTGGGATCAGCAGGCACGACCCGCCGGCGCGCACGGCAAGCAGCAAGCACGCCGTTAGCGCAAATATGTGATAGAGCGGCAGCGCTGTGACGATAATGATGCGATCGACCTTGGGCGGCACGTCGAGCAACGGCTGGCTCCACGCCTCCACCTGCAGCATGTTGGCGACGAGATTGCGATGCAGAAGCATTGCGCCCTTGGCGACGCCGGTGGTGCCGCCGGTGTATTGGAGGAATGCAATATCGTCTGGACCTATCTTGACCGGGGTCAATTCGGCATTGCGGCCTGCGGCGAGAGCATCGTTGAAGCTGGTCGCGCCCGGAATCGAGAATGGTGGCACCATTTTTTTGATGTAGCGGACGACGCCGTTTACCACCGCACCTTTTATCGGCCCGAGCATATCGCCCAAGGTGGCAACGACGACATGCTTGACCGGCGTATTCGGCAGCGCCTGTTGCAGCACCGCAGCGAAGTTTTCCAGCACCAGGATTGCTTCAGCGCCGGCGTCGACGAGCTGTGCCTCCAGTTCGCGCGGCTTATAGAGAGGATTGACATTCACGACCGTGCACCCGGCTCGCAGAATTGCCACGATCGCCACCGGATATTGCAATACGTTCGGCATCATGATCGCAACGCGGGCGCCGGCTTTCAGGCCCCGACTCTGCAGCCAGACAGCTAGCGCGCGCGATGCCTCGTCGACGGCGCGATAGCTCATCGCTTTGCCCATGCAGACGCAGGCGTCGTGCGTCGGGTAATTTTTGAAGCTTTCCTCGAACATCGCTACCAGGGACGGGTAGCGCGACGGATCGATTTCTCCGGGAACGCCGGCTGGATAGTGCCGAAGCCATAGCCGATCCATGGCGTCTCCCCGCAGCGGCTGTCACCCGATGCCGCCCTTGATTCGGCATGAGCATGGTTTCAACCGGGCCGGCAAGCAAGGCCAGTTACGCACCACAAGAGCCTAACGGCCCCCGAACGGAACAAGCGGGTTGTCGGTGAGTGCGGCGCGATCTGGGCGATCGGGGGCGGCAACGCCCAGGAAAGCCTCGAACAGCTCGCGCACCGTGCGTTCCGGCAGGTCGCGGGTGATGAACACGAGTTTCGTCCGATGATCGTCATCGGGCCAGCGATCGAGTCGTGCCGTCGGGTGGAAGACATGCTGCACGCCATGCACGACAACCGGAGCGTCGGGCATCTCCGCAAGCTTCACGATCCCTTTGATTCGAAGAAGGTTGGCGCCGTGCGTCGCGCACAAGAGTTCAAGGAACATGTCGAGTGTGCCGGATGGAATGGCATTATCGGCGGTTAGGACGAACGAACCGATATGTTCATCGTGCCGGTTGACGTCATGATGATGATGATGGTGATCGCTGCCATAGGCTTCTGCCGCCAGCCATTTTCTCACGTCGGGGCTTTTTTGGGCGGGATCATAGAGCCCGCTGCCGAGCAGGCTGTCGGCCGCCGCCTCGCTTCTGGTTGCGTCGAGGATGGGTGCTGCCGGGTTGAGTGCGCGCAGGCGTGAAACAATGCGTTCGCGCTGCGCGTCATCCGCGAGGTCGGTTTTCGTCAGAACGATGCGATCGGCGACGGCTGCTTGCTTGACCGCCTCTTCGTAGGTGTCAAGCGTCGCTTCGCCATTGATGGCGTCAACTACGGTGATGACCCCGTCGAGCCGGTAGCGGAGGACGAGATAGGGGTGCGCCATCGCGGTATGCAGAACCGGTGCAGGATCGGCTAGACCCGTGGTTTCCAGAAGGACGCGCTTGAACTTGCAGCGTCGATTGTCGAGATCGCGCAGCAAAGTCTCTAGCGCATCGACCAGATCGCCGCGCATCGTGCAGCACAAGCATCCCGACTGAAGCAGCACCATGTTGTCGCCGACGTACTCCACCAGCAGATGATCGAGGCCGACCTCGCCGAATTCATTGATGATCACGGCCGTTTCGGCGAGTGCGGGGTCCTTCAGCAAGCGGTTGAGCAAAGTGGTCTTGCCGGCGCCGAGAAAGCCAGTCAGCAGAGTGAGCGGGATAGGTGTTGGCGGAATACTTCGCTCACTACGTGGCTCGGTCTCGCTCATTGTGCGGACGTGCTGACTTTCGGCTTGGCCGGCTTAATCGGCTTGGCCGGCTTGGCCACCTTGGCCGATTTACCCACCTCATCGGTCTTGGCTGACTTCGCAGACTTTTCTCCGCCTTCGGTCTTGGTTGCGACCTTCTTCTTTTTCTTCGGAGCTGCGCTCACAGTCTGGGCAATAGTATCCGGGTGATCGGCGGGGCCGGTGAACACCACGACAGGCGGCGTGGTCTCGACTGGCGGTCCGAGCACGAACTTGCCGTTCGCAGGCTTCAGGCTCGAAAGCATGAAAGCCTGTGCATTGTCGGCTTCGCCATTGGCTGCGACGGCTGCTTCTTCCGGCTCCTCTTCGTTTTCCTCGGAGGGTGGCTTGCGCCGATGGCCGCCGCACATTTCTTCTCGAAGATTTGGCGGCTGCGCATCGATCGGCGCCAACGCGTCAACGGTACCCAGTGAGGGTGTGAGCCACGAAAGACCGCCGCTGTTGAATCCGCGCTCAAGCAATTGAGCGGCTTTTTGCGCGCGCACCGCACCCGACCATGCGCCGAGAACGACCGCGATCAGCCGACGACCATTCCGCGTTGCCGAGGCGACAACATTGTAACCCGACGCGCAAATGAAGCCGGTCTTCATGCCGTCGGCACCGGGGTATCGGTCTATAAGCGAATTGTAGTTGTGCATAATGCGATTGCCGTAGCGAATTGACGATATGTGCCAATAGCTGTCGTATTCGGGAAATTCGCGGATCAGCGCGCGCGCCAATATCGCGAGATCGCGAGCTGAGGTGACGTGGTTTTCCGCCGGAAGGCCATTCGGGTTGACAAAATTACTTTGCGACATGCCAAGGCGCCGTGCATTGGCGTTCATCATGTCGGCGAATCCCTCGATCGAGCCACCGACACCTTCAGCGATCGCCACGGCGATATCGTTGGCGGATTTCACCAGCAGCATCTTGAGGGCATTGTCGACCGTGACAGTCGTGCCGACCTTGAATCCCATTTTGGTTGGCTGCTGGGCAGCCGCGTTGCGCGACACGGTCAACAGCGTGTTGAACGAAATGCGGCCTTCTTTGACTGCGCGCAACGTGGTGTAGGTGGTCATCAATTTTGTGACTGAGGCCGGATACCAAGGATAGGTGGCATTTTCGGCGTGCAGCACTTTGCCGGTCGAGGCTTCAATCAGCAGCTGCGCTTCGGCAGATGCGTGGTCCGTGCCGGCGAGCAAGGACGCGCCCGCGGCGAAGCCGAGGACCATGAAGCAATAGCGACGGATTGATCGGGCCATCATTGTGCGCGGTCAGTGTCCTTAAGAACTCAGAAAAAGGAAAGTTCCATAAATGGCCCCGCTAGGCTAGCCAGGCTGTGAATGGTAGGCAAAGCTCGTGAACCGCAGCTGAATACACGAAGACGCATAAGCTCATCCTGAGGAAAGCGACCAAAATTCGGCAGAGGAGGCATTAATGACCGCCTGTATCGTTGGTTGGTCCCATTCGCCTTTCGGTAAGCTTGCCGGCGAGACCGTTGAGAGCCTGATTGTAGGGGTCGCCAGCGCTTCCCTTGCGGACGCGGGAATTAGCCCCAAGGATGTCGACGAGATCGTACTCGGGCACTTTAATGCGGGATTTTCCACGCAGGATTTTACCGCCGCGCTGGTCCTGCAGGCTTCGCCCGAGCTGCGCTTTAAGCGTGCGACACGCGTGGAAAACGCATGTGCCACGGGCTCCGCCGCGGTCCATCAAGGGATCAAGGCGATCGAGGGAGGCGCAGCGCGTATCGTGCTCGTGGTAGGCGTCGAACAGATGACTATGACGCCAGCGGCGGAGATCGGGCGGAACCTGTTGAAGGCCTCCTATGTGCGGGAGGAGGCCGATATCGACGGCGGCTTTGCCGGAATATTCGGCAAAATCGCCGGGCTCTATTTCCAGAAATGGGGCGATCAATCCGATGCGCTGGCCATGATTGCCGCCAAAAATCACAAAAACGGCGTCGGTAATCCTTACGCGCAGATGCGCAAGGATCTCGGTTACGACTTTTGCCGTACCGAAAGCGAGAAGAACCCCTTCGTGGCGGGGCCCCTGAAGCGGACCGATTGTTCGCTGGTTTCCGATGGCGCAGCTGCTGTGGTCCTCGCCGATGTTGAGACCGCACTCAAATTGAAGAAAGCTGTCGCATTTCGCGCCGCCGAGCACGTGCAGGACTTTCTGCCGATGTCGAAGCGCGACATTTTGAAGTTCGAAGGTTGCGCACACGCCTGGCAGCGTGCGCTTGCGAAGTCGGGGCTAGAGCTGGGGGATATGTCGTTTGTGGAGACGCACGATTGTTTCACCATAGCGGAGCTGATCGAATACGAAGCGATGGGATTGACCCCCGAGGGACAGGGCGCGCGCGCCCTCATGGAGGGTTGGACTCATAAGGACGGCAAGCTACCCGTAAACCCCTCGGGCGGGTTGAAGGCAAAAGGACATCCAATCGGTGCAACGGGCGTGTCGATGCATGCGCTGGCCGCGATGCAGCTCACCGGCACTGCCGGCGACCTCCAGGTGAACAATGCACGCCTCGGCGGCATCTTTAATATGGGCGGAACGTCGGTGGCAAATTACGTGAGCATTCTCGAGCGAATCAGATAGCGCGGCGCTTCTTTGCGTCCGAGGCTAGTTGATTCTACGTTCGGCAGCTGGTGGCAGAAAAGACGCGTCGAAAATATCACTCAGCTTCGGCTTTCCAGCTTTGAACTTGTACGTCAGTGCAATCTGGTCGAGTGCGCGTACAAAACGATCTGCGTCAATATTGCCGTATCCGTTCGTTTTTGCCTCGGCCGTGGCAATATTCTCGCGGATGGCCATTGTCAGACGTTCGATCTCAACGGCTTTTTTGGCCTGCGAATTCCGCTTGAGCACCGACTCCACCGCGGCAGGAGGGTGTTTCAGCGTGTCCTTGAGGCCTCGCAAGAATGCGCGCAGGAAACCCCTGACCGTTTCCGGGTGCTCGGTGGCAAATTTTGAATTCACGATGATGGCATCGCCGTAGAGCTCGACGCCATAGTCCGCCATCAAGAGCACGGCAATATCGTCGACCGGGACGCCCTTGTCCTTCAAATCGATATAGGCCTTGAACGACGATCCGGTAATTGCGTCGACTTGACCCGCAGCGAGCATCGGCTCGCGTACGGGCAGACTGACATTTTCAATTTTTACTTTGGATGCATCGATGTCGTTCGCCTTCACGAAGATCGGCCATTGCGTGAACGCGCCGTCGGAGCTCGGCGCGCCTAGTATTTTGTCCTCAAGATCCTTCGGCGTGTGGATGCCTCGGCTTTTGCGTCCGATTACCGCGAAGGCAGGGCGATTATAGAGCATGAATACCGCATTGACCGAAGTCGCGGGATTGGCATCGCGAAACTTGATCAGCGCGTTGATGTCGGCCAAACCGATTTCGTAGTCGCCCGATGCCACACGCTTTATTGCCTCGAGTGAGTCGACTCCCGGCTCAATAGTGACATTGAGGCCTTCGGCCCTGAAGTAGCCTTTGTCCAGCGACATAAAAAATGGTGCCGATGGCCCTTCAAACGTTGAGTTGAGTGCGAACCGGACGTTTGTCTGCGCAGCCGCGGCATTGCCGGTTAACGTCGCAGCTAGAAGTAACGCCAGCCCCGCCCACCGCCCGGTCTGGCGAGGACTCATCACGCGCATCCTTCTTTGACGGCCCGCGCACCCGGCGCTTTCCATGGGCATGACGCAGCAAAGAATACGCAGGAGTAAAGGGCAATAGTTGGCTGTGTGGTCCTGAGCCATTTTGTCACGTTATGACTAACACCACAGATTGCGTTGCCGGCTCCTTGCAAATCTCACGCACGATAGAGACGCCTTTGCGATAGAATCGGCACCGGTCCGGAGGTCAGTCGATGCCGCCCACAATGAGTAAAGGGCGCGGACGCGGCATCCCGCCGCTACGGGCACCCTATGCTCCGCCCGACGCGTCCATTGCGCGTTCATTGCTGCAAAGGGCCGGTCGGTCAACCGAGGCCGAGACCCGCGTCGACCGTCGTGCCCGGAGCCTCGTGGAGGCAATCCGCGCCCGCACCGGCGGCGTCGGTGCAGTTGAAGATTTCCTGCACGTCTATGCCCTCTCGACAAAGGAAGGCCTCGCGCTGATGGTTTTGGCCGAGGCGTTGTTGCGCGTCCCGGACTCAGAGACTGCAGACAGGCTGATTGAGGACAAGCTCAAGGCTGGCAACCGGGCGCATCATGCGTCTCACTCTGGCGGCTTTTTGGTCTCGGCCTCGGCCTGGACGCTCGGGCTCACGGCTCGCGTCATTCACCCAGGCGAGACGCCCGAGGGCATTGTCGAAACGCTGGTCAAACGGCTGGGTTTACCCGCGGTGCGCGCAGCGACCCGACAAGCCATGCGGCTGCTTGGCTCACATTTTGTGCTGGGTCAGACGATCGAAGAGGCTCTGGCCCGTGCGAGTTCGCGGCCCGAATTTCTGTATTCGTTCGACATGTTGGGCGAGGCCGCGCGAACGGCAGGCGACGCCAATCGTTACTTCGAATCTTATGCCGCCGCTATCGAGGCGATCGGCCGCAGCGCCGGCAGCGATCCTTTGCCGAGGCGCCCTGGAATTTCGGTAAAATTATCGGCACTGCATCCGCGCTATGAACCGTTGACGCGCGATCGTGTGCTTGCCGAGCTGACACCGAAATTGCTCGAACTCGCGCGACTTGCGAAACGGCACGAGCTCAATTTCACCGTCGACGCCGAAGAGGCGGACCGGCTCGAACTGTCGCTGGACGTCATTGCCGCCGTGCTGGATGATTCTTCGCTGTCCGGCTGGGAGGGGTTCGGCCTTGCAGTGCAAGCCTACCAAAAGCGCGCGGGTGAAGTGGTTAAATGGGTCGCGGACCTTGCGGAGGCATTGGATCGGCGCCTGATGGTCCGATTGGTCAAGGGTGCCTATTGGGACACTGAGATCAAGCGCGCGCAAGAACGGGGACTTGCGGATTACCCGGTATTCACGCGCAAGGCGATGACCGATCTCTGCTATCTCGATTGCGTGAGGAGGCTGCTTGCTTTACGGCCGAGGCTCTATCCGCAATTTGCCACTCACAACGCGTTGACGGTGGCATCCGTAATCGAGGATGCCGGCGGCGGCAGCGGTTACGAGTTCCAGCGGCTGCATGGCATGGGCGAAGCGCTTTACGAAGCACTGCTTGCAGAACTGCCGGAAATGGTTTGTCGGGTCTACGCGCCGGTTGGTGGCCATTCCGATTTGCTTGCCTATCTGGTGCGGCGCCTGCTCGAGAACGGCGCCAATTCCTCGTTCGTGTCAGTGGCAGCCGACCCGGCAGTCCCGATTGAAGCCATTCTTCGCCGGCCGCAAAATCTGGTCGGAAATGATTCGCAGGCGCGCCATTCGCACATTCCACTGCCGCGTGATCTGTTCGGCCCCGAACGGCGCAATTCCGCCGGTATCGAATTTGGCGACCGCGCCTCATTGGAAGCGCTGCTCGCGGACATCCGTGCGAGCGTTTCCGATGTGGACGCAAAGCCTTTGATCGAGGGCAAAGAAGTTGCTGGACGCGGACGCGTAGTTCGCTCACCGATCGATGGCAGTACGATAGGTACAGTCGAGGAGGGAGACGAGGCGCTCGTCACCGCGGCGCTGGCCGCAGCTGAGGCTGCTTTTGGGGCATGGAGCGCGATGCCCGTGCCGATGCGCGCGACCGCGCTTGATCGGGCCGGCAATCTGATCGAACAAAATCGCGGCCGGCTTATTGCGCTTCTGCAGAGCGAGGGCGGCAAAACGATTGACGATTGTGTTTCGGAGGTGCGGGAGGCAGCTGATTACTGCCGCTACTACGCGGCGCAGGCGCGTAGAACTCTGGCGCCGAGGTTGCTGCCAGGGCCTACGGGTGAATCCAACGAACTGCGCATGCGCGGCCGCGGCGTCTTCATCTGCATCAGCCCGTGGAATTTTCCGCTGGCGATATTTACCGGTCAAATCGCGGGGGCGCTCGCGGCAGGAAATTGCGTCGTGGCAAAGCCTGCCGAGCAGACCCCCCTTGTTGCTTTTGAAGCCATCAAGTTGCTGCACATGGCGGGCGTGCCTGCCGGGGCCCTTCATTTCCTGCCTGGCGACGGCACGGTGGGGGCGATGCTGATTGCCGATCGGCGCGTCGCAGGCGTCGCATTTACCGGCTCGACAGAAGTGGCTCACGCCATCAACCGGACGCTCGCGGCAAGGGAGGGACAAATCCCGCCTCTGATTGCTGAAACCGGCGGCGTGAACGCGATGATAGTTGATGCTACGGCATTGCCCGAGCAGGTGGCTGACGATGTCATCGCGTCGGCGTTTCGTTCGGCCGGCCAGCGATGCTCGGCCCTCCGGCTTCTGTGTCTGCAGGAGGAAATATCGGACCGAATCCTCGACATGATTATGGGGGCCGCGCGCGAGCTAAGCCTCGGCGATCCACGAAATTCCGCAACGCATGTGGGGCCTGTCATCGACGACGCAGCCAGGGAAAATCTCGATCGCTGGATTGCCAAAATGCAAGCCCGTGGCGCGGTGATTTTTCGTCATGATCGCCGGCTGCCCGCTGGCGGTACCTATGTTGCCCCCACGATCATCGAGCTGGATACCGCGCGCGAGCTCAAGCAAGAGGTTTTTGGGCCCGTTCTCCACGTGGTTCGCTGGCGCGCGAAGGAGCTTGACCGCCTCCTCGACGACATTGCCGCCAACGGTACCGCGTTGACTCTCGGGATCCATTCGCGCATCGACGACGTGGTCGCGCGCATCGTCGCCCGCCTCCCGCACGGAAATGTTTATGTGAACCGCAATATGATCGGCGCCGTTGTCGGTTCCCAGCCATTCGGCGGCAGCCATTTGTCCGGCACGGGTCCGAAGGCGGGCGGCCCTGATTATCTGCATCGCTTCGCGCTTGAGCAGGTCGTCACCGTGAATACGGCTGCTTCCGGTGGCAATGCCGCACTGCTGTCTGAAGAAGAGTAGGGCCGGCCGATATGCCACGAAAACGGCCTGTCTCAAGGTATAATCGCCACCCTTTGGACCTAATTCGCGGATTAATCATTCAATTACCGTGGGGCATTGAGGTACCGTGCCATCGCCCAATGCTGCCATAGGCGTTAACCGGTTTCGCGTTCGTTTCGGGTATTCTGGTCCGCATGGCTGATTCGGTCGCCCGCCTCTATGATGCTGTGATCGCGGTCCGTGGTTCGGACCCTGCGAAATCACGGACGGCTCGGCTATTGCGCGCCGGTCGTGCGAAGATGGCCAAAAAACTCGCGGAAGAGGCGGTTGAGGTCGTCATCGACGCGATGCATGGGCAACCTGAGGCCGTCGTCAAGGAAAGTGCCGACCTGCTCTACAATCTTGTGGTGTTATGGGTTCATGCCGGCGTGCGTCCAGAGGATGTATGGGCCGAGATGCGCAGACGCGAACTGATGTTCGGCATCGCCGAGAAGGTACCGAAAGATTTGGTACGCGCTGCCGCAAGGCGTAAAGTTGTGGCGCTGGAGACCAGGCGCGTTCGCAAGCGCCGTTGATCCGTCACAATTCTCCCGACGAGTGTTCTCATGACCGCTGAGGCCGCCGAGTCGCGTTCCCTGCTGCGCC
>DASSIT010000066.1:0-18663 GCA_035691545.1 Pseudolabrys sp.
TATCCGATCGAGGATCACCGCTATGACGTCATTGTGATTGGCGCCGGCGGCTCCGGTCTTCGCGCCGTGGTCGGGTGCAGCGAAGCGGGCCTGCGTACTGCGTGCATCACAAAGGTGTTCCCGACGCGCTCGCACACCGTATCAGCCCAAGGCGGTATTGCCGCCGCGCTCGGTAATATGGGCGAGGACGATTGGCGCTGGCACATGTACGACACCGTCAAGGGTGCCGACTGGCTCGGCGACCAGGATGCCATTGAATATCTCTGCCGTAACGCACCGGACGCGGTCTACGAATTGGAGCATTGGGGCCTGCCATTCTCGCGTCGAGAAGACGACGGGAAAATTTATCAACGCCCGTTTGGCGGGATGACCACGCACTACGGAAAAGGTACTGCGCAGCGCACATGCGCTGCCGCGGACCGTACCGGCCACGCCATGCTGCACACGATGTACGGGCAGGCCTTGCGTCATGCGGCCGAATTTTATGTTGAGTACTTCGCGATAGATCTGATCATGGACGACGAGGGCCGGTGCCGCGGCGTCATCGCGCTAAACATGGACGACGGCTCCATCCACCGCTTCTCCGCCAACATGGTCATTGTGGCTACCGGCGGGTATGGACGCGCCTATTTCTCGTGCACCTCGGCGCATATTTGCACCGGCGACGGCAACGCGATGGTGCTGCGCGCCGGCCTCCCGCTGCAGGATATGGAATTCGTGCAATTCCATCCGACAGGAATTTACGGTGCGGGCTGCCTGATCACCGAAGGTTCGCGAGGGGAAGGCGGTTATTTGGTCAATTCCGAAGGCGAGCGATTTATGGAGCGCTACGCGCCATCAGCCAAGGATCTGGCCTCGCGCGATGTCGTCTCTCGGGCCATGACCATCGAGATTCGCGAGGGGCGCGGGGTCGGCAAGAACAAGGATCATCTCTTCCTGCATCTCGATCATCTCGATCCCGTGGTGCTGCATGAACGATTGCCGGGGATTGCCGAGCTTGCCCGCATTTTCGCCGGTGTCGACATCTCGCACGAGCCGATCCCCGTGCTGCCGACCGTGCATTATAACATGGGTGGAATTCCGACAAATTATCACGGCGAAGCGCTTACCAAAAAGAATGGCGATGCGGACTCGGTTGTTCCGGGCCTGATGGCCCTGGGTGAAGCGGCGTGCGTGTCGGTGCACGGCGCGAACCGCCTGGGCTCAAATTCTCTGATTGACCTGGTTGTGTTCGGCCGTGCCGCGGCGCTGCGGTGCGCCGAGCTTCTCACACCGGGCGACAAGCAACCCGAATTGCCGAAAGATTCGGCCGACCGGGCGCTTGCAAGATTGGACAAATTCCGCAACGCCTCAGGCGGGACGCCCACCGCGCAGTTGCGGCTACGCATGCAAAAGGTAATGCAGACCAATTGTGCCGTGTTCCGCACGGGTGATGTACTGGACGAAGGTCACAAGCTCATTCACGACGTGAATGCAGGCATTACCGACCTGCATATCTCCGACCGCTCCCTGATTTGGAATTCCGATCTCATCGAGACGCTCGAACTCGACAATTTGATCGCGCAGGCTGTCGTTACGATGGACTCGGCAAAAAACCGGACCGAAAGTCGCGGGGCGCACGCGCGTGAGGACTTCCCCGAGCGTGACGACAAGAACTGGATGAAGCATACGCTGGCATGGATTGATGAAAACGGCGGCGTGAAGCTCGATAATCGTCCTGTGCACGCCTATACGCTCACCAATGACGTCGCCTATATCGAGCCAAAAGCTCGCGTTTACTGACGGAACATCTCCATGGTCGAATTCACGCTGCCGAAGAATTCCAAGATCACCGAAGGTAAAACCTGGCCTCGCACATCACATGCGACCCATCTGAGTGAATTCCGCATCTACCGATGGAACCCCGACGACGGCCACAATCCGACTGTCGATACCTATTTCGTGGACCGCGATGATTGCGGGCCGATGATTCTGGATGCGCTCATCTGGATCAAAAACAATGTGGATCCTACGCTGACCTTCCGGCGCTCATGCCGTGAAGGCGTGTGCGGGTCCTGCGCAATGAATATTGATGGCACAAATACGCTTGCCTGCACAAAGGCGATTGACGATACGCGCGCGCCGGTGAAGATCTACCCGCTGCCGCATCAGCCGGTGGTGAAGGACCTGGTGCCTGACCTGAAAAATTTCTACGCGCAATATGCTTCAATTGAACCGTGGCTGAAGACGTCTACGCCGACGCCTGAAAAAGAGTGGCGGCAGACGCATCACGACCGGGCCAAGCTCGACGGAATGTATGAATGCATCCTCTGCGCCTGCTGTTCGACATCCTGCCCGAGCTACTGGTGGAATTCCGACCGCTATCTGGGACCGGCTGCATTGCTGCAGGCCAACCGTTGGGTTCAGGACAGCCGCGATGAAGCAACCGGCGCGCGTCTCGACTTTCTCGAGGATCCATTCCGGCTTTATCGCTGCCATACCATCATGAACTGCTCAAAGGCCTGCCCGAAGGGACTCAATCCCGCCAAGGAAATCGCCACGTTGAAAAAGGCCCTGGTCGACCGGCAGCTTTGAACGCCCGCAATCGGCCGGATCGTGGTCGTGTAAGACACTAGCCTTCGAGGTATGGACGAAGTTGCGCTCAGCTTTGCCGGCGTGAAACTTTCCCCGCAGAAGGAAATGGTTCGCGCGTTTTACGAAGACTTGTGGGATCACGCCGACAAAAGCCTTATTCCGGAAACCTTCCACGCCGGTTTTACGTTTCGCGGTTCGCTGGGCCCGACGCTTGTCGGTCACGCGCAATTTGCCGGCTATGTCGATTACGTGACCGGTGCACTTGAGTCCTACAAGACCGACATCCTGCTCCTGATTGAGGAAGGCCATCGCGTGTCCGGTAAAATGCGGTTCCATGGCCTTCACCGGCAGGAGCTGTTCGGGGTGAAGCCCACCGGCAAGCACGTGTGGTGGATCGGAATGCCAATTTTCACCTTTGAAGGTCGCAAAGTGCGCGACCTGTATGTTCTCGGCGATATTCACGGCCTCATCTCTCGCCTGAAGGGATGAGGCGACCAATTTAGTTTTTCTGTCTTACAACTTCCGCTTGAATCGACTTTTGAGGTAATGCAGGGTTTGCCCCATTGGCGGGGTTTCGTGCGTGCGCTTGCGTTGGATGATTCTCGTTGCAGCCGGTCTGCTTTGCGCAGCTTGCGGCCCAATCTCAAGACTGCCGTCGCTGCCTTCGGCTGACGTCGAAGCCGAGCGGCGCAAGCAAGAGATTGATCAAATCCGCGATTACTTTGCCCAGCTTGCCCGCCTCGACAATATTGCGTTTCGCCTCCGTGTCGCCAACCGCGACGATTGCAAGGATTGGGCATGGGCGCAGATCGGCCTGAATGCAGGCACCGTCGCAAGCCTGCCGCACAAATACCGATCTTTCTCACATGAAGCATTGTCCGTGAGCTGGACGCAGGCAACAGTCCTCTCAGTCGCGGAAACGTCGCCTGCCGCCGCCGCGGGGATCAAGCCCGACGATCGTCTTCTGACGTTCAACAACGAGCCCGTTCCCCGCTCCAACGTCGCGGGTTGGATCGCTGGTTTTGTGCGCAATAACGGGGTCAAGCCAATCCAGATCATGGTCCGCCGTAACGGCACCGATGAAATTCACAGTGTGACTCCCGTCATAGCTTGCGCCATTCCTATCGAGCTCAAATCCCACACCTCACCGAACGCGTTCACCGACGGCGACGAGATCGTCGTTTATTCGAGCATCTTGCGGGTCGCGCGTACCGACGCCCAACTCGCGCTCATCATCGGGCATGAGATGGCGCATGCCAATCTTGGTCACCTTCGCAAACAGCGGACCAATATGATAATTGGCTGGGCGAGCGGCGCGGCGATCGACTTGGGCATCACTCTTGGTGGCATTCCTACGCGCGGCGTATTTTCGAAGGAATTTGCGCGCGCCGGAGCGCGAGCCTATAGCGTCGCTTTCGAGCGAGAAGCCGACTATGTTGGTGCTTACTATGCGGCCCGCGCGGGCTACGATCTCACCGGGGCGGAAAACATCTGGCGCGCAATGTCGCTGGAAGATCCTGGCAGCCTCCGCATCGCTAGCGATCACCCGATCACGCCGGTTCGTTTCGTTCAAATGCAGAAAGTTGCCGCCGAGATCGCCGACAAGCAAAGGCGCAATGTGCCCCTGATGCCCGAATTGCGGGTGATTCAGGCAGACGTCGCGCCGGCTTCAGACGATATCATTCACTGACGAAGCGCCCGCTAGACGCACTTCTTAGCCTGACAGAGTTTTTCCAGCTCGGGAAACGGCTTGTATGCGGCGTTACCGCATTGCTCCTTGGTCGCGTCAATTAACTGGTTGAGATGCCCACCATAAAAGTACCCGATGCGATCCTTGCTTCCCGTATAGTGCTTGTTGGCATTGCGGGAATCAGAACGCACGCACACGACGTAACGCTGTTCGTTGCCGGCGGCCCGAAGCGTCGGATCGGTAATGTATGCATCGCGAACGTTCGTCGGGTCATCAAGCATGTTGGTCATCGTGTTCAAGATCTCGTTTTTGTAATCGGCAGGAAATAGATTGGGGTTTTCCTCCGGTTCTTTGCTGCTTGAAGAACAATTGGTGAGGCTCAGAGCCAGCGCGAGAACCAGAAATACGGTCGCCGGCGAATTTGTGGTCGGCCATGGCCACGACAGAAAAGCTGGTATGCGACTCAACAAGATCGTCATGCCCAAAACGCCGAACGTCCCTGCTCAATCAAGCTTGAATTTTCGCCGCCGTTGGCCAAGCGTGCGCAACCGCAAGGCATTGAGCTTGATGAAACCTTCCGCGTCGCGGTGATCATATGCTACCGCGCCTTCCTCGAAAGTCACCAGTTCCTGATCATACAGCGAGTATTTGCTCTCGCGGCCGACAACGGCAACATTTCCCTTATAGAGCTTGAGTTTGACGCGGCCGGTCACGAGCGCCTGGCTCTTGTCGATTGCCGCCTGCAGCATCTCGCGTTCCGGCGCAAACCAGAAGCCGTAATAGACAAGTTCCGCATATTTCGGCATCAGCTCGTCCTTGAGATGCGCCGCGCCCCGATCCAGCGTGATCGATTCGATGCCCCGATGGGCCGCCAGCAATATCGTGCCGCCCGGCGTCTCGTACATGCCGCGTGATTTCATGCCGACGAAACGATTTTCGACGAGATCGAGCCGGCCGATGCCGTTGGCCTTCCCGAGATCGTTGAGTTGTTTGAGCAACGAGGCCGGTGAAAGCCTTTTGCCCTCGATTGCGACAGCATCGCCCTTCTCGAAGTCAACCGTAATGGTCGTCGCCTTGTCAGGCGCATTTTCCGGATCGACCGTGCGCGAAAATACATAGTCGGGGACTTCCTGACCCGGGTCCTCGAGCACCTTGCCTTCGGACGAAGTGTGCAAAAGGTTGGAATCGACGGAGAACGGCGCCTCGCCCCGTTTGTCCTTTGCAATGGGAATCTGGTGCTTTTCCGCAAATTCGATGAGCTTGGTGCGCGAGGTCAGATCCCATTCCCGCCATGGCGCAATGACTGTGACGTCCGGCTTGAGCGCGTAATACGTCAATTCGAAACGAACCTGGTCGTTACCCTTACCCGTGGCACCATGGGCCACCGCATCAGCGCCGACCGCCTCGGCAATCTCGATCTGCTTTTTGGCGATGAGCGGTCGTGCGATCGAGGTACCCAGCAGATATTGCCCCTCGTAGAGCGCGTTCGCCCGAAACATCGGGAAGACATAGTCGCGCACGAATTCTTCGCGCAAATCCTCCACAAAGATGTTTTCTTTTCTGATACCCAGAAGGAGTGCCTTTTCCCGTGCAGGCGCCAGTTCTTCGCCCTGCCCCAGGTCGGCGGTAAATGTCACCACTTCGCATCCATAGGTGGTTTGCAGCCACTTCAAGATGATTGAGGTATCGAGACCGCCGGAATAGGCGAGGACGACTTTCTTCACGTTCTTCTTGCCGCCGGGCATTGGGCAAACCACCGCGTTGAAAAATTGCGGCGGACTATAGGGCCAAAGGTGAACGGCGCAAAGCGCGGCCTTGTCATCGTCTTCAAGTGCCGGATCAGCGCGTTAACGATTGCAGCGCTACTTCGCCTTTCGGTGCCCGCCGAACAGTCCGACGATATAATCATGGCCAGGCAAGGCCAAACGTTCGAGCGCCTGCTCGACATTTGCGTCCGACAGGCATGTGCGCCGCCAGCGATAGATCAGGGCGTATGCGACCCAGACAATCAGAAATGTAAATACTCCGGCGAAGATGACGTCGGAGGGAAAATGCGCACCGGCCATCACGCGGACCGCGGCCATGCCGGCACCAAGCGCAAGCGCCGACCCATATGCAATTGCACGCCACTGCGGAGGTGCCAGCGCCGCGGGCGCTATCGTCCAGAACGCGCCGGCAACATCACCAGATACAAACGCGCAATTCGCCGGGCAGTCGCCGCGCGGATCCCACCAGGCGACAAAATGCTGGTTGCCGCCGAATTGCTCGACATCGATCGGCCGCGGCCGACCAAAATGATCCTTCAGCACCACGTTAACCAGGAGGCCAGGCGCAAGCGCCATGGTTGTGATCAGGAAGATGACGGCGCGGCCCGGCACCAGCAATTTGCGCCGCGGCAAAACGAGCTTGATCACCAGTGCCGCAACCGCGGGCGCCACCAGAAATGTGCCTATCCAGAGCCCGATGTCCCGCACACGCATCAGCGGCGGATATATTCGCAAGGCAAACGTATTGTGGTTGGCATCTTCGATCACATAAAAATGCCGCGCAATGCGCAGATCAAGCTCGGGATAGAGCCCAAAGGTTACGCCGGCAACAACGGCGATCACGAGCGCGATCAGTAATCCGGTGCGGTTCATACGTAGGCCCGTCTAGCTGACGCGCCGTAAAATGGAAAGCCAACCGCCTTTGGATTTGCTGCGCCCGCCCGGCTTGGCGAAGCCGAATCACGCCGATGGCGCACGTGTGTCCCGCCAACGGCCTGCATTGCGTCCGGCAAGGAGCCAATAGGCAAGCCCGCCGATGATCCCCGCGGCAGCCGCCAATTGCAAGGCATTGGCAACCGGCGGGACATCGGTGGTGTTTTCGAGCCGGATGGAGATATCAGAGCCGTAATAGGAGACGAGCGCGACCAGCGCGCCGCCTACCCCATAGTAGATGAAGCTGCGCATGCGCGCGATTTCCGAGAATACGATCACGATCAGCGCGGGCACCATCGCAACCGCGCCGACGAAACTGGTCGCAAAGAACGAAACAATAAAGAATGTGACCCGCTCGAACGGATCGGAATCAACCCCCGCCCAATCGGGAGCAATGATGCCGATGGCAAGCGCGACGCCTGAAGCCATCATGGCTACAATGAGCGCGAATATGATGACGAAAATTCGGCCGATGAGGGACATGGCCTGTCCTGTTCTGCCGGGCACCCCCCGACACACAATCATTACCAGAATCGCTCACCGTTGTGTGCGCAAACAAAAAGGCCGGGCGTGACGCCCGGCCTTTCCACGTTTTTTTATCCGTCAGGCGGTCGTCATTCGCGATGGTGCCCGGTGCTGCATCCACAGCTCGACCGCCGCGATTATAGCGACCACGAGACCGGTGAGGAAAAGGACCACCGTCGGGTTCCGCTCCGCGGAAACGCGGACGATCCAGGGCGAGATCAGTACCCATACGCCGAGGATGAGGTTGATCCATTCCTCCCATTCGGCGAAGGCCGATAAGGCGGCTTTTGCGAAAATGGCGATGGCGATGGCGCTGAGCCACGCGGTCCACGCGGCCGGCATCAATCCGGCGAAGCCGACAATCCATGGCGAGAGGAACAGCCACACCGCCAGGATAAGGTTGAGCACGTCGCCGATTGCTTGGTTTCGCTTCATAGGGACCTCCATGTCAGAACCGAAGGTCAGGTTCTTTGTTGCGCGCCGCCAACGGCATCCGGCACGCTCGGGCGCCAGACCGCGCGCAAGCGGGGCGGATGCCTTGTCTGCCTAACGCAGACAGCGGGCAGCGGTTTCGTTAATTCGGAGCTGCGGTGGTCAGTCCGTCATCGCCATGGCGCGCAAAGCCATGCGTTCCCGCGCAGAAAGCTTCTCGCTTGCGCTCTTGAGCTGCCCGCATGCTGCCAAAATGTCGCGGCCGCGAGGCGTACGCACCGGCGAAGCATAACCCGCGTCGAATACGACCTGTGAAAATTGCTCGATCTGTTCCCAATCCGAGCATTCATACTTGCTGCCCGGCCACGGGTTGAACGGAATAAGATTGATCTTCGCGGGGATGCCCTTGAGCAGCCGAACAAGCGCCTTGGCGTCGTCGATCGAGTCGTTCACGCCCTTGAGCATGACGTATTCAAAGGTGATGCGCTTCGCATTGGAAACGCCGGGGTAATTGCGGCAGGCCTCAAGCAAGTCGTCGATCCGGTATTTGCGGTTAAGCGGCACCAGCTCGTTGCGTAATTCATCGCGTACGGCATGCAGCGAGACCGCCAGCATACAGCCGATTTCAGCCCCGGTGCGATGGATGTTGGGCACTACGCCCGATGTCGAAAGCGTGATGCGGCGCTTGGAAATCGCAATGCCTTCTCCGTCGGCGACGATGAGCAGCGCGTCACGCACCGCCTCGAAGTTGTATAGCGGCTCGCCCATGCCCATCATCACGATGTTGGTGATGCAGCGATCCCCGCTCGGCACGACGCCATCGGTCGGCCGGGTCCCGCCCGGCCAGTCTCCCAGACGGTCGCGCGCGACCATAATCTGACCGACGATCTCGCCGGCGGTGAGGTTCCGCACCAACCGCTGGGTGCCGGTATGGCAAAAGGTGCAGTTGAGAGTGCAGCCGACCTGGCTCGATACGCACAACGTCCCGCGCTCTGTGTCGGGAATATAGACGCACTCGACTTCGTGCGGACGCTCGCCCAGTCCCACGCCAAGTCCCACGCCCAGTCCAACGCCAAGTCCAACGCCAAGTCCTACTTCAAGTCCCGTACCTTGCCCTTCCCCCGGCAGCCGCAGCAGCCATTTGCGCGTGCCGTCGACGGAGACCTGTTCGGCCACGACTTCCGGCCGCGCCAGGGTGTAGTGCGCGGACAAAGCGGCCCGCAAATCCTTTGATACGCTCGTCATATCGTCAAATGACGTGGAGCCGCGGAAATAGATCCAATGCCAAAGCTGCTGCACGCGCATCTTGCGCTGCGCGGGCACAACACCGACCGCTCCGAGGCAGTCGGCCAACTGCGCCCGTGTCATGCCAACGAGTGACGGCTTCTCGGGCGCGACGTAACGCTCGAGCGGCATCTTCTCGATGATGTCGGAAGCCGCGAGCGCGCTATTGCTTTCAATCGAAGTCATTGAGCCTCAATGTAGCACGACGGCGCCAAATGTTCCCTTCCGCCTTCGAGGCCGAAAGGAAAAGGCTGCGGCACAATCGTTATATAAAAACGAGGGGTCTTATTTGCACTCTTCCGCAACCCTGTCGAGGGCCTGCGCAATGCCTTTGAGCGAGTACGTATCGGTCGTTTTCGTGCCGCGAGCCGACTCGCTCTTGATGACCAGATCCGCGCCTTTGCGCATTGTTTCCACCATCTGCGCTTCTTCAGCCGCGTTCTTCACCCACGCGCCGTCATTTTGCGTGTACATGGGGTACGTCGCCGAGCCGATAGCTGCCGTTGCGTCGAAGCCGGGCTTTTGCGGATAGCCGACAATCACCGACACTTCGTTTTTCACTTTCTCCTTCGGCCGCGTGGACACGAATGCATACGACGGATCGCGGCTGCGACCCGCCGGCTCCGTCTTCGCGGTCGACGGTTTGGAAAGCGCGAAACAGATTTTCTGGCCTCCGGGTGTCGCCTTATAGGCACCCCAATCTCCGAATTGGCCGAGTAGCACGGCCTGATCTGTTGGACTTGCGGCCGCTTTCTTCTGTTGCGCCGACGCTGGGGCGCTGATTGAACACAGCAAGGGGAAGGAGAGGAGAATGAAGGCGCGGAATGTTGCGGTCGTGTTCATCGGGCCCTACCGGTGTCGATCGTAACGGACTTTGAACTGCCCCCGCCGACGCCGGTTTTATTCGGCTTCGGCCGCTCGAATTCCCAGACCCGGTCAACCCGAATCTGAGCGGGTATCACTTAATGCTAGCCCATTACCGGCGAAAGCCGGCAATGTGAAGGCGGCAATCCGCCGCCATCCCCCATTGGCCGCATCCGGCATCCGGCAATCCCTAGCGGCGTGCTAGAACCCCGCTCGCACGCATGCAATCCATCCACAGGACGGTCATGAAAGCCCTGCTCTGCACCCGCCACGGTACGTCCGACGATCTGACGCTTGCGGACGTTCCCGAGCCCGTTCCGTCCACCGGCGAAGCGGTCGTGGACATCGAGGCAGCCGCCTTGAACTTCTTCGACACATTGATCATAGCCAACAAGTACCAGACGAAACCGCCGCTGCCGTTCTCGCCCGCCGCAGAGTTCGCCGGCACGGTGGTTAGTATCGGGCCAGACGTGAGGACGGTTAGGGCCGGGGACCGCGTCATGGGATACGCCGGATACGGCGCCGCGCGTGAGCGCATCGCGATTTCCGCAAAAAAGCTCATCAGGCTTCCCGACGGTCTCGAATTTGATCGCGCAGCGGGCCTATGCGTCACCTATGGCACCACGCTTCATGCACTCAAGGACCGCGCCAAACTCAAGGCTGGAGAAACTCTCGCGGTCCTCGGCGCCACCGGCGGCGCGGGACTTGCGGCGGTCGAACTCGGCAAGCTGATGCACGCGCACGTGATTGCCTGCGCGTCGTCGCCCGAAAAAATTGCGTTCGCGCGCAGGCAGGGCGCCGATGACGGGATCGACTACGCCAAGGAAGATCTCAAAGAGGCGCTGCGTCGCATCACCCAAGGCCGCGGCGCCGATGTTGTCTACGATCCGGTCGGCGGCTCCTATGCGGAAGCGGCACTTCGTTCGATCGCGTGGCAAGGACGCTTTCTTGTGGTTGGCTTTGCAGCCGGCGAAATCCCGAAGCTGCCGCTCAATCTGGTCCTGCTCAAAGGCTGCGATGTCCTTGGCGTTTTCTGGGGCTCGTGGATCGAGCGCAATCCCGAGGGACACCGCGCCAACACCGAGCAATTGCTCGCATGGTGCGCCGAAGGCAGACTGTCGTCGCACGTCCATGCGGTCTATCCGCTGGCGGAAGCGCCGGCGGCGCTCAAGGCAATTGCGGCGCGGCAGGTTATGGGCAAGGTGATCTTGCGGCCGTAAGCGCCGTCGGCAATGGCCAAGAACCATTACGACTGAAAGTCGGCGAGCATATTTCGGGCCGCTGCGCGATGTTCCGGGCGAATGTGGTCAGTTACCAGCTTTAAAGCACCTGCAAGTATGGCGGCGTCGTCAGTAAAGCCGATCAACGGCAGGAAATCCGGAATCGCGTCCGCCGGCAATACAAAATAAACAAGCGCACCGATCAGGGTTGTCTTGACGGACAGCGGCGTTTCCCTGTCGAAAGCGCAATAGTACGCAGCGAGGAGATCCTCAACGAATGGAATCGACACGGCCGTGCCGCGCAGTTTGCGCCAAAAGCGACGGTGAAATGCGCTTTCATCGTCCTTGGACTGCCAAAAAGCGGAGTATGCGGACTGCATGCGCATCGATGTGGGTAGCAATTGCGGCGGCTGCAAGGCCACTAAATATCGGTCGCAGTTTTCCCGGCAAAGCAAGGCTTACGCGGCCGCAATTTTGTCCATTGCCTCGGCGAGCTTCACGTCTCGCTCGGTCAATCCGCCCGCATCGTGCGTGGAGAGCGTGACTTCCACCGTCTTGTAAACGTTGAACCATTCCGGGTGATGGTCCATTTTTTCCGCCACCAGCGCCACGCGCGCCATGAAGCCGAAAGCCTCATTAAAATCCTTGAATACGAATTTTTTTGAAACGGCATCGCGACCGGCGACTTCCGACCAGCCGTTGAGCTTCGACAGTGCAGCCTTGCGGGCATCTCCGGTCAATTTCGCAGTCATCGGCGACCTCTCAGTGCGTAGCTTGGTGCAGGTTATTCGCCGGGCGCTCCGTCATTGCCCGGTCCTTCAAGTCGCGGCGCTTGCCCCGGAAGAGCCTGCATCCCTTCGCCACCCGCCAACGCCGTCTGCTGCTCAACGCCATGCACGGAATATAGTTGCGGGGCGGCACGGTTGACGTGGAGATGAAAGATATCCGGTCGATTGTAGTGGCCCGCAAAATCGTGTCTGAGCTTCATCTGGATCCCGAGATCGAGATTACAGTCCGCGTACAGAATACCTTCTTCGGCTCCCATTGGTCCTGCGATGATGCGGCTCAACGGATCGACGATCAGCGAGCCGCCGCAGCAGTTGACGTCGCGCAGGAATTTTTCGCCGGCTGGTCCCGCTTCCAGCATTTCGATCATGTTTTCATCGACCGTTCCGCACGCCGAAATTACAAAGGCCTTGCTCATTTGTGCGAAAGCCTGTGAGTCGATGGCAACCCGATTACGGAGCGGATCGCCGCTGGTGGGAAAATGGTTTGGCCAACTCATGACGTGTATTCGCGTGCCTTCCGCAATCAGCGCAAAGATTGCGAGCGGATTGGAATTCTCGCCGCAAATGAGCCCACTCATCGGCCCAAACTCACTCATAAATGCTCCGAACGTGTCGCCGTATCCCCCCGTATGGACCAGGCGCTCGCCAACCGTCGGCATGATTTTCTGGTGCTTGCGGATAAGTGTGCCGTCCGGGCCTATGTAAACCTGGGTGTTGAACATCGTCCCCGTGGTTTGCGGAAGTTTCTCGCAGACTCCGACCACAACGTAGGCGTTTGCGGCGCGCGCGGCGGCGCACAATGCATCCGTTTCAGGACCGGGAATTTCGACCGAATTCTTGAACAGCTCGACCGCGAGCCGGTTCGCGACTGCGCCGGTCGCTACGTGATGGTGGTACCAGACCGGATGTGCCGGAATGAAGCCTTCCGGAAATCCAATCACGCGCGCACCATTTTTCCCCGCCTCGAGGATCAGGCGGCAAGCCTTGTCCGTCGAGCCTTCACGGTCGAGAAAGACCGATGCGGCCTGGACGGCCGCGACTTTCACTTTGGCGTAATTATCGCCCATTGTCGGAATGACCCCTTGTCGGACGCCGCGCCCTCGCAATGCATCGGGATTGATACTACCTCATGGACGTAGGCACCGACCATACGAGGCTTTCATGTCCTGGTCCTTGAACATCGGCAGGGTCGCCGGCACCGTAGTCCGTATTCATCTGACGTTCCTTTTGTTTCTCGCCTGGATATTCGCGGCAAGCTTCGCCACCGGTGGCGCATCGACGGCCTGGGCCAGCCTTGCCTTCATGGTGCTGCTCTTCTTGTGCGTCTTGCTGCACGAATTCGGTCATATCTTCACCGCGCGCGCGTTCGGCGTGTCGACGCCCTACGTGACATTGTTGCCAATCGGCGGCGTCGCGCAGCTCGAGCGCATTCCCGAGGAGCCGTGGGAAGAATTCCTCATCGCGATAGCAGGGCCGCTGGTCAATGTCGTGATAGCGGTCGTGCTCGTGTTTGCGTTCGGTGCTAATTTACAGCCCGGCGCAGCAGCCGCCGTCGACGATTTAAATATTCCGTTGGTTGATCGCCTTGCGGCGGTGAATCTGTTTCTCGCACTATTCAACATGATTCCGGCCTTCCCTATGGACGGAGGCCGCGTTCTGCGTGCCTTGCTCGCCAGCCGTTACGGCTATGTGCGGGCGACCGGGATTGCGGCGGCGATCGGTCAATTTGTGGCTTTCGCGCTCGGCTTCATCGGGCTCCTGTTCAACCCGATTTTGATTTTCATCGCTATTTTTGTCTACCTCGCCGCGGCGTCCGAATCGCACATGGTGGCGCTGCGCGCGGCCTCGCGAGGCGTGCCGGTGAGCTACGCGATGATGACACAGTTCGCGACACTTTCGCCCCAGGCGCATATCGACGAAGCCGTGCAGACATTGCTGCAGACGAGTCAGGGCGAATTTCCCGTCGTCGATGGTGCCGGCAAGCCGGTCGGGGTGCTCGGGCGCGGCGACCTGATTCGTGCCATCAAGACGCGCGGTGCCGATGCACGCGTGGCCGATGCCATGGCGGGCGAGTTGCCGACCATTGGCCATCGCGCGACGCTGGAGAATGCGTTCAAGCTTTTGCAGCAGAAATCTGCGCCTGCGGTCGGCGTTACGGATGCGGGCGGCACGCTCGTCGGGCTCGTAACCAGCGAAACGATTGCCGAAATGATGATGTTGCAGGAAGCGCTGCCGCGCGGCGTCAGAATCGGGCCCTGGAGTCGCGCAACCGGCACTTGACCCTGGTTCCTGCGAGGGTTCGGCCCGCGGTTGCATCCGCGCCGTCTGTGACTATATTGCAGCGCAACAGCGTCGCGTCGCGGGCCCTGAGGGCCCGCGCTTTACTTTCTGGAACACGGAATGGATCTCCGCAACGTCGCGATCATCGCGCATGTCGACCACGGCAAAACGACCCTGGTCGATCGGCTCCTGCAGCAATCGGGCGCGTTCCGTGAGAACCAGCGCGTGGTCGAGCGCGCGATGGATTCCAATGATCTCGAACGCGAGCGCGGCATAACCATCCTGGCCAAGGCGGCTTCCGTGGTGTGGAAAGATACCCGCATCAATATTGTCGATACGCCGGGCCACGCCGATTTCGGAGGCGAGGTCGAGCGTATTCTGAACATGGTCGACGGCGCGCTGGTGCTGGTCGACGCCGCCGAGGGTCCGCTCCCGCAGACCAAGTTTGTGGTTTCCAAGGCGCTCAAGATGGGACTAAAGCCCATCGTGGTGATCAACAAGGTTGACCGTGCCGATGCGCGCGCCACTCAGGTGGTGAACGAGGTGTTTGATCTTTTCGCCGCGCTCGATGCGACCGATGAACAGCTCGATTTTCCCATCCTCTACGGCTCAGCCAAGCAGGGCTGGATGGCGACGAGCCTGGATGGATCGCGAGGCGACGGCATGAAGCCGCTGTTCGATCTCATCCTGAGACACGTCAAACCACCGGTGGTGGAAAGGGGGTCGTTCCGGTTGCTCGGGACTATCCTGGAAGCCAACCCCTATCTCGGCCGCATCGTAACCGGCCGCATCACTTCTGGAACGGCAAAACCAAACCTGCCGGTGAAAGTACTCGATCACGACGGCAAACTGATCGAGACCGGCCGCATCACCAAGTTGCTTGCATTCCGCGGACTCGAGCGCGTGCCGGTGGACGAAGCTGAGGCGGGCGATATCGTCGCAATTGCCGGACTCCCGAACGCGACCGTCGCAATGACGATTTGCGATCCGTCGGTGGAAGCGCCGCTTCCGGCTCAGCCAATCGATCCGCCGACGCTGGCGATGATTTTTCGCGTCAATGATTCGCCGCTTGCCGGCACTGAAGGCGACAAGGTCACCGGCCGCATGATCCGCGATCGGCTTCTGCGCGAAGCGGAAGGCAATGTGGCGTTGCGCGTGCGCGAATCCGACGAGAAGGATTCCATGGAAGTTGCCGGCCGCGGTGAACTCCAGCTCGGCATCCTGATCGAGACCATGCGCCGTGAGGGTTTCGAGCTTTCAGTATCGCGGCCGAGGGTGTTGTTGAAGGAAGATCCCGCTACCGGTGAAATGCTCGAGCCGATCGAAGAAGTTGTAATAGATCTCGACGAGGAACATTCCGGAATTGTCGTGCAGAAGATGGCCGAGCGCAAAGCCGACATGATGGAAATGAGGCCCTCCGGCGGTGGCCGCTTGCGGCTCGTCTTTCACGCACCGACGCGTGGGCTCATCGGCTATCAGGGCGAATTGCTGACCGACACTCGCGGGACCGCAATCATGAATCGCCTGTTTCACGCCTATGCCCCGCACAAGGGGCCGATTCAGGGCCGGCGCAATGGCGTCCTCATTTCCAATGACAAAGGTGATGCCGTCGCCTACGCGCTCTGGAATCTCGAGGACCGCGGTCCGATGATGATCGAGCCGGGGTGGAAGGTTTACAATGGAATGATCGTCGGCGAGCACACGCGCGGCAACGACCTCATTGTCAATGTGCTCAAGGGCAAGAAGCTCACCAACATCCGCACGACGTCCAAGGACGAAGCCGTCCGGCTCACGCCGCCGATCCGAATGACGCTGGAAAAAGCGCTCGCCTATATCGAGGATGACGAACTTGTCGAGGTGACGCCCAAATCGATCCGGCTGCGCAAGAAGCTGCTCGACGAGAACGAGCGCAAGAAAGAAGAGCGCAAAAAGGAAGCCGAGACCGTTTGACGCGGCCGGGTATTCGCCCCGCGCGGTGATTCGAATCGACCGGCCGAATCAGCTGCGACATGCCGAAGTCCATTCGCTATCCCGCGAAACGTCACGGAACCGGACGCAATCATGCGGGCGATGATGTCTCAGCCATCATTTTCCGGCGGCTTCGCCGGAGTTTTTCGGGCCTGTTGCCAGTAATCCAC
This sequence comes from Pseudolabrys sp., assembly GCA_035691545.1. Classification (GTDB taxonomy): domain Bacteria; phylum Pseudomonadota; class Alphaproteobacteria; order Rhizobiales; family Xanthobacteraceae; genus Pseudolabrys. The sequence goes on from DASSIT010000066.1 coordinate 16,495, forward strand.
ACCGTTAACCCATCATTAACGATAGGGCTTGAAGGCCGGAAAGTTCGTTGCTTCTATCGCGAAATGAATACGACCCTCATAGAGATTCGCCGGGCGAAGTCGTCGGACGCGGTGGACGTGGCCGAGACGCATGACGAGGCGTGGCGAACCGCCTATCAGGGAATCATTCCCGGCAACGAGCTCGAGAAGCTGATCAATCGCCGTGGTCCGGACTGGTGGGACTCGGCCATCCGCAAAGGCAGCCGCATCACGATTCTGCAATTCGGCGAACGCGTCGCCGGATACGCCAACTACGGACGCAACCGCGCGCGCAGCCTTTTCTACGATGGCGAGATCTACGAGCTTTATCTGCGGCCTGAGTTTCAGGGCCTGGGTTTTGGACGCCGGCTGTTCTCCGCGGCGCGCAAGGACCTCAATCAAAGCGGCCTGAAGAGCCTCGTGGTGTGGGCGCTTTCGGACAACGAACCGGCCATGGAATTCTATCGCGCACTTGGCGGCCGCGCTGTGGCACGCTCCTCGGAGCGTTTCGGGGCCAAGACGCTCGATAAAGTCGCCTACGCCTGGCAGGCGTAATTAGAACCTTGGTTCAGGCAACCCGTTCTGCGCGCAAGATGCCCGCAGCGTATTCAACAGCAGGCACGCGATCGTCATCGGCCCGACGCCGCCGGGGACAGGTGTAATCGCGCCGGCAATTTCCGCCGCTTCCGCATAGGCGACGTCGCCGACGATGCGCGACTTGCCGCCATCGCCGGGGATGCGATTGATGCCGACGTCAATGACCGTTGCGCCCGGCTTGACCCAACTGCCGCGAACCATTTCGGCGCGGCCGATGGCGGCAACGAGCAGATCGGCGCGGCGGCAAACGGCAGGGAGGTCGTTGGTTTTGGAATGAGCGATGGTGACGGTCGCATTTTCCGCCAGCAGCAGTTGCGCAACCGGCTTGCCGACGATGTTGGACCTGCCGATCACGACCGCTTCGAACCCGGCCAGCGACTCATGCACGCTCTTTGCCAGCAGCACGCAGCCCATCGGGGTGCATGGCACGAGTGCCGGCAAACCGCTGGCCAGCCGGCCGACATTGAGCGGATGGAACCCATCGACGTCCTTGGCCGCGTCGATGGCCGCAATAATCTTCTGCGCATCGATCTGCTTGGGCAACGGCAGTTGCACCAGGATGCCGCTGACATCCGCATTGGCATTGAGCTTGGCGATGAGCGACAGCAGTTCGGCTTCGCTTGTATTGGCCGGCAATTTGTGATCGAAGGCGCGCATGCCCGCCTCCGCCACGGCCTTTGACTTGGTGCGGACATATACTTCACTTGCCGGATTTTCGCCGACCAGGACGACCGCGATACCCGGCGCCACGCCGCGGTCACGTCGCAGCCTATGCACGGCATCCGCAATCTTGCCACGCAAGTCTGCGCCGATTGTCTTGCCGTCAATAATATGCGTGCTCATCTTGATGTCACCGTCCGCCACAATAACCGTTATTTGGTCTTACTCAATCGCTCCAGCGCCGCAACGAGTGTCGGGCCATCACCAGAAATCATGAGCCGCTTGAGCCGGCTGGTCGCTCCGGAAATCAATGCAACATTGCGCGGTGGGACGCCCACAGCTTTCGCGAGCACCCGGATCAGGGCCGTGTTCGCTTCGCCCTCGCTGGGTGCCGCGCGCACACGGGCCTTAAGCGCCACACGGCCATCTGCGAAAGTCTCGATTCCTTCGATTGAGTCGCGGCTGCCTCTGGGCGTCAGCCGCACGCTGAGCACAACTCCGCCGGCGGCCCTCGACCATGGAATCGGCGACATCAATCAAAAGACGTTCGGATAGATGTATCGGACGATGACATTTTCGAGGAACAGAATGATCAGGATCAGGATCACCGGAGAAACGTCGATACCACCCAGGTTGGGAAGCATGGAGCGTATCGGCCGCAGCAGGGGTTCGGTAATGCGGTAGAGAAATTCGCCGATGGTCGCCACGACCTGGTTGCGGGTATTGACGACGCTGAAGGCAATCAACCAGGACAGCACTGCGGCCGCAATCAAAATCCAAATATAGGCTTGCAGGCCCAGCAGAATGATATCGAGAAGCGCGCGCATGAGTGTCCGCCTGTTCGAAAACCGGCCGCAAAGTAGCGGGTCGAGCGCCGCCAAACAAGCCGACATC
>DASSIT010000067.1:0-2831 GCA_035691545.1 Pseudolabrys sp.
AATTGGACGCTGGCCTAATGGCTTTGAGCTAAATTTCAATTGGGATCGAGCCCTCCCCGGCGCTGCCTCCTTCGGCAGCCCGCCGGCACGGTTTTGGCTGCGAGGGTGAGACGAGGTCTTGGAAAACCGGGACTGACCACGAATTGGATTTTGGTCGCGCTCGCCCCGCTCTTTGTTAACTGGTCGGCGTGGCTTCCCGGCCTAGAACCAGCTTGGATTCGGATAAGGTATCGGCCGGAAAGTCGGAGTCCCCGGCGGCGAATAGAGCGGATTGCGGGCGCAACGGTCCGAGCCTGTACTGTCCCAAAGCCCTCGTGCCCGCCAGGCGCTCCAGGCCTGATAATCGTAGACCTTGCTAAAAGGGTTTCCCGGCTCGATCGTCGCACAATAAGTGCTTATGGCGGGCTGTTCTGCCGGAGCAATCTGCCGTTGCCGAGCCGCGGCGGGCTCCGCCGCTAAAGCGAAAAATACGACAGCACAGGAAAATTTGGCTTTCATGACGCGTTTTTCCATACTTCTGGCAGGCTCGGCGGGAGGATGAGAAGAACGCCGCATAGCAAGCTCGTCAGTGCGGTGGATAGCCATAGCATCGAACGCCTGCGCCACTCACCTGGACCAAGCGCAGGAGGCCATGCATTTTAGGATTGCTGTGCTCTCGCAAATGGTTTCGTTGCGGGCCACTCCCCGCGTTTTCGCGAAAGCGCGAGAGCCTCACGGTGCGGTCGCCGGCTCCGCCAAAAGTACCGCCGAGTTGGCCTCGTGAGAGGTTGCGGGCCGGGAAACGGGTCTTGACGCTACGGCAGCACCCTCAAACCGCACGCGGTAGACGTTGAGATTTTCCATGACACGCTGGACATAATTGCGCGTCTCGGAGAACGGAATGCGCTCCACCCAATCGATCGGGTCCACATTGGGATCGCGCGGATCGCCGTACGCCTTCACCCAATCGCGGACACGGCCCCGGCCAGCATTATAGCCGGCAAACGTCATGATATGCGAGCCGGTATATTCCTTCAGCAAGGCGCTGAGTTCAGCCGCGCCCATCTGGGTGTTGTAGACGGGATCGGAAACCATCCGCTCCCAATCATAGGTGACGCCAAACCGCTTGGCGGTGTCGCGTCCTGCTTCCGGCGTAACCTGCATCAGGCCGACGGCGTTGGCGGGCGATTTGTCCTTCTGGTCGAACGCACTCTCGGTGCGCGCGACCGAATAGATGACGCTGCGCTCGATCTCGGGACCGACCGGACTGTGCGGCGGGATCCCGATCGTCGGAAACGCGTAATGGTCGAGCGCGAGCCCCCGCGCGAGTGCGGGCTTGCCGATCTGCAGCATTGCCCTTGCATCGTTATGGCGGCCGGTCAACTCGCCGAGCGCAGCGAGCACGGCGGCGTCCGTGCTCTGTTCGGCAAGGTCGGCAACAAAATAGAGCACGACATCGCGTTCGCCGAGCGTGTAGAGCATCTCGGCGGCGCGTACGCGCTCGTCCTCGCGGGTCGCCTCATCAATCGGGTGAGGCGCCCGCAATTCGATCTTGTTGATGCCGAGCTTTGTGCGTGCAAGCTGTCCGTAATAGGCGGTTGAGTACCTGGCAGCCGCTTCATAGCTCGCCCGCATCGTCTGCTTTTCGCCGGTCGCCTCGGCAACGCGTGCTCGCCAGTAATGCCCTCGCGCCAGAATAACCGGATTCTTCGAACCCTCGTCGATATGAGCGAAATACATCCGCGCGGCTGCGGGATCATTGCGGTAACGCAAAGCAATCCAGCCGCACATGAAATGGAAGTCCGCGCGATAATGTTCGCTTGCCGGCAGCGCGGCTTTGCGCACGACATCGTAAGCGGCTTCGAACCGGCCCTGATCGAGCAGCTTGCGGGCAAGACTGCGCCGCTCGCGCCACCATTCGTCAGTGTCCTGGAGCGCCATGGTCTCCGGTGCGGCCGCCAGCATCAGGCGGGTTGCGTCATCGATCCGGTCGTGGCGCACCATCCAGCGGATGCGGCAAAGGGTGTATCCGAGATCGCTGCGCGCATCGCCCGCGACATCGTCGAGCAGACCGAGCGCCTTGTCGGAAGTACCGGCCGCGCAGGCCTTCACGATCGCAATCTCGTCGCTGCCAAGGTGCTGGGCTGCGCGTCTGGCGCCCGCAAAATCCTTGGCACCGATGCGCTTGTCCATGCGGGCGCGATGGTCCTCCCGCGTGAGCAGGTCGTGGAACGCTTCATACGCATCCGTCTCGGAGTGCTCCGATAGCTCTTCCGCACGCCAGGCCGCTCGGACCAGATTTGCGGCACCTTCGCGATCGCCGTCGGCAAGGAGGAGGCGGGCGAGCGCGAAGCGACCCTTGGCGCTCGTCGGTTGCTTGCCGATGAAGCTGCGCACTGTGGCGGCGTCGCTGCGCTCCTGCCAAAGCCGCGCCTCGGCCCGTTTGCGCATGAGCCCCATGCTCGGCCAGTCGGGGTTTTCGACAATGAAAGCCGCGTACCGGCTGAAGTTTGCCTCAGTCTCCGGATGACGGAGGATGAACCATTCGGCGAGTTTCCGTGCCGCCGGGTCGGCAATCGTTTTTTCGGCGGCGGTCGCATCGGACGTCTTGGCCTTGCGCGCCAGATCGATCGCGCTCCTTACCGCTGCAAGATCGCCTGAGAGCGGGGGAGTATCCGTGACCGGGGCGGAATCCTGGGGCGGCTGTTTCGACTTGCTTTGCTCGGCCGCATGCTTGCCATGGCCGCCCTTCCCGAGCGCGGCGCTGCGGTGGTGGCGTGTTCCACTTGCCTCATGTGGTTTCTTGGCGTGTTGCGGCTTGTGGCTAGCGCGGGCTGCCGCGTCAGTCGGAC
>DASSIT010000068.1:0-3031 GCA_035691545.1 Pseudolabrys sp.
GCGTCGCCGCCCGCGGAGACCTGGAGCTTGTTCGGCCTGATCAGTTCCTGCCAATTCTTCTGGATCACGTCTTCACCTTTTCAGCGGCGCGGCCTTCTCGCGCCTAGCGCACCCCACCCGCCGCGTGGGGAAAATCTCGGCGGTAGCACGCGCACGGGATGAACAGCACCCGAGCGAATCAAGCGATCACACGCGCCGACGCTTGCGAGGTCGGCAGCCGTTATGCGGTATCGTCGTCACGTCACGGATCGAGGTAATCGTAAAACCAGCCGCCTGAAGCGACCGCAGTGCCGACTCGCGGCCAGAGCCCGGGCCAGAAACTTCGACCTCAAGAGTCCGCATGCCGTGTTCCTGCGCCTTCTTGGCCGCGTCTTCGGCCGCCACCTGGGCGGCATAGGGCGTAGACTTGCGCGAGCCCTTGAATCCCATAGTCCCCGCCGACGACCAGGCGATCGTATTGCCCTGCGCGTCAGTGATGGTGATCATGGTATTGTTGAACGAAGCCGCGACATGCGCGACGCCTGACGCGATGTTTTTGCGTTCGCGCCGGCGGACGCGAGTAGCTTCCTTACCCATTCCTCAATCCTTTCGCGCCCTTGCGCCGCAATCGGCGCGAGGGCTTAATTCTGTTATCAAGTCGGTCCCGGGGTCTTCTTCTTGCCTGCGATCGTCTTAGCGGGCCCCTTGCGTGTCCGCGCGTTCGTATGAGTGCGCTGACCGCGAACAGGCAGACCCTTGCGATGACGAAGACCCCGATAGCAGCCGAGATCCATCAGCCGCTTGATGTTCAGTTGAACCTCGCGGCGCAGGTCGCCCTCGACCATGTAGTCGCGATCGATAAGTTCTCGGATCTGGAGCACCTCGGCATCGGTGAGCTGCGATACGCGGCGCTCCGGCGGCAAATTAACCTTGCCCACGATATCATGGGCAATCTTCGGCCCGATGCCATGGATGTACTGAAGCGCGATCACGACGCGCTTGTTGGTCGGCAGATTGACACCCGCGATACGAGCCACTTAGCTTCTCCTGTAACGACCGGCAGCGCGATATGCGCCCGATTCAGTAGTCCCTGGAAGGGGATAGCGCAAAGCGTAACACGACGCCCGTCCCCGCCTTGCTGGGGCCCGGCATCGCGTCAAACTCCTGAATGTGCAGCTTATTAAGGGATTCATCGCGCTCTCGTCAACCTCCGCCGGGTACGGATTTTGCGCTGTCTCGACTTACTTTTGGTCCGCGCCGCTCCGGACGCCCGTTTAGGGCGGGAACTACCCTTCCTAGTGAGGCGCTTGGTGCGTTTGGGGGACTTGGCCTTTCGCCCGCCTGACTTACCCCGCCGGCGCGGCTTGGGCGCTTTTGCTGGCGCCAGATGCCGGCCTATTGCAGCCGACACCTCCTCGATCGGAGCCATCCCGTCCACGCTCTTGAGCATGCCTCTTGACGCGTAATAGCCGGCGAGCGGCGCTGTCTGGACGCGGTAGGCGGCAAGGCGACCCTTGAGCACCTCCGGATTGTCGTCGGCGCGCACGTTCTCGCCGCGCGCGTTCATCTCCGCGGCCCTCTTTTCGATGCGCTGAAGGAGCTTTTCCTCATCCACCTTGAGCTCGATGACGGCATCGAGCTTGAGCCCACGCTCCTTCAACAGCCGGTCGAGTGCCTCGGCCTGGGGAACAGTTCGTGGGAACCCGTCGAGCACAAACCCTCGCTTGGCGTCCGGTTGGTCGATGCGATCCGCAACGATCGCAACCACGACGTCATCCGGCACAAGTTCGCCTCGATCCATGTCGCTCTTGGCCCGCAAGCCGATCGCCGTGCCTGCGGCGACTGCCGCGCGCAGCACGTCGCCGGTAGAAAGCTGGACAACTCGGTGCTTGGCGATCAGGCGCTGCGCTTGCGTGCCCTTCCCCGCCCCCGGGGGGCCGAGCAGAATCAATCTCATCGCGTGCGCCCTCGCAACTTCGATCGCTTGATCAATCCTTCATATTGGTGCGCCAGTAGATAGCCCTGAATCTGGGCCACGGTATCCATTGTCACGCTGACGACGATCAGCAAGGAAGTGCCACCGAAATAAAACGGCACCGCGGCGTAGGAAATGAGGATTTCCGGGATGAGGCACACAATGGCGAGGTAAAGTGCACCGACCACAGTGATACGCGAGAGCACATAGTCAATATGCTCAGCTGTACGCTCACCCGGGCGGATGCCTGGAATAAAGCCGCCATGCTTCTTCAAGTTGTCCGCGGTTTCGGTCGGGTTGAACACGACGGCTGTGTAGAAGAACGCGAAAAACACGATCAGCGCGATGTAGAGGATAAGGAACAATGGCCGGCCGTGACCGAGAAGCGTCGTGACCGTGGTGAGCCAGCCCGCCCCTTGTCCGGCATTGAAATTGGCGACCGTGGTCGGCAGCAACAACAGTGAGGATGCGAAGATCGGCGGGATGACGCCCGACGTATTGAGCTTGAGCGGCAAGTGGGAGGACTGCCCCTCGAACATCCGGTTGCCGACCTGGCGCTTGGGATATTGAATGAGGAGGCGCCGCTGCGCCCGTTCCATGAAAACGATGAACCCAATCACCGCTACGGCCATCACGATGACAATGAGGATCAGTCCGGTCGACAGCGCGCCCTGACGGCCAAGTTCGAGCGTGCCGGCGATCGCCGCGGGCAATTGCGCCACGATACCCGACAGAATGATCAGTGAGATGCCGTTGCCAATGCCGCGCGAAGTGATCTGCTCGCCAAGCCACATCAGGAACATGGTGCCGCCGGTGAGCGTAATGGTGGTAGACATCAGGAAAAAGAAGCCAGGGCTCGAAACGACACTGCCGGTGCCCTCGAGACCAACGGCAATGCCGTAGGCCTGGATCGCGGCGAGAAACACAGTGCCGTAGCGCGTATATTGATTCATAATCTTGCGGCCAGCCTCGCCCTCTTTTTTGAGGGCTTCGAGCGTCGGCGAGACCGTCGTCATCAACTGCATGATGATTGAGGCCGAGATATACGGCATGATGTTCAGCGCGAAAATCGCCATC
>DASSIT010000069.1:0-10824 GCA_035691545.1 Pseudolabrys sp.
GCACGCGTCCGGACATGGCCCGTTGCGGGCCTTTTTTATTGCCATTCGCGCGAGAACGAGACTGACGAAAGGGAATGTCATGACACGCGAAATGACCGGCGCCGAAATGGTGATCCAGGCACTCGCCGACCAGAATGTTGAGCACCTGTTCGGCTATCCCGGCGGAGCAGTGCTGCCGATCTACGACGCCATCTTCTCGCAAAATCAGGTGCGGCATATCCTGGTACGGCACGAGCAGGGCGCGGTGCATGCAGCCGAAGGATATGCGCGCTCGACAGGCAAGGTCGGCTGCGTGCTCGTCACGTCCGGTCCCGGCGCGACCAACGCCGTCACGGGCTTGACCGATGCGTTTTGCGACTCGATTCCGATCGTCTGCATCACCGGCCAGGTGCCCACGCACCTGATCGGCAACGACGCGTTCCAGGAATGCGACACGGTCGGCATCACCCGGCCGTGCACGAAATACAATTACCTCGTCAAGCGCATCGAGGACCTGCCGCGCGTCCTCCACGAAGCGTTTCACATCGCTTCGAGCGGACGTCCGGGGCCGGTGGTTGTCGACGTGCCGAAAGACATCCAGTTCGCCAAGGGCATCTATTCCAAGCCGAAGGATTTTCCGCACACTGGCTATAAGCCCAGGCTCAAGGGAGACATGGACAAGATCAAACAGGCCGTCGAGTTGATGGCGCGCGCAAAGCGTCCGCTGTTCTACACCGGCGGCGGCGTCATTAACTCAGGAAAGGCCGCCTGCGATCTGTTGCGCGAATTAGTCAAACTCACCGGCTATCCGATCACATCCACATTGATGGGGCTCGGTGCATTCCCGGCCGCGGATTCAAAGTGGCTCGGGATGCTCGGCATGCATGGAACGCTTGAAGCCAATATGGCGATGCATGATTGCGATGTGATGATCTGCATCGGCGCGCGTTTCGACGACCGCATTACCGGCCGCCTCGACGCTTTCTCTCCGGGATCGATCAAAATTCACGTCGACATCGATCCGTCGTCGATCAACAAGAACGTCAAAGTGGATGTGCCCATCGTCGGCGACTGCGCGCATGTGCTTGAAGATATGGTGCGCCTATGGCGCACAAGCGCGCACCATCCGGACAAGAAGTCGCTGCAGACATGGTGGGCTCAGATCGATAAATGGCGCGGGCGCAAATCGCTCGCCTATCGGTCCTCGAAAGACTTGATCAAGCCGCAATATGCCATCCAGCGTCTTTATGAACTGACCAAGGACAGGGACACCTACATCACCACCGAAGTCGGCCAGCACCAGATGTGGGCCGCTCAATTCTACGGCTTCCAGGAGCCCAATCGCTGGATGACCTCGGGCGGCCTCGGCACCATGGGCTATGGCCTTCCGGCTTCGGTCGGCGTGCAGCTTGCGCATCCGAAGTCGCTGGTGATCGACATCGCCGGCGAGGCCTCGGTGCTGATGACGATGCAGGAAATTTCGACCGCGGTGCAATACCGGCTGCCCATCAAGGTGTTCATTTTGAACAACAATTACATGGGCATGGTCCGGCAATGGCAGGAACTTCTGCATGGCGGCCGCTATGCCGAAAGCTACAGCGAGGCCCTTCCGGATTTCGTCAAACTGGCCGACGCCTATCATGCGCACGGCATCCGATGTGAAAAGCCTGGCGATCTCGATCGCGCCATCAAGGAAATGATCGAGATCGACAAGCCGGTCCTGTTCGATTGCGTAGTTGACCCAAAGGAGAACTGCTTCCCGATGATACCGTCGGGGCGTGCGCACAACGAAATGTTGCTCGGCGATGCCGGTGTCAGCGTGGAAGACGCCATTACCGAGGAAGGCAAGGTGATGGTGTGAGTAAGCTCGCAATCATTGGTGCCGGCAATGTCGGCGGCGCGCTCGGTGCGGCCTGGGCACAAAAGGCGGGCCATGAGATCTTTTTCGGCGTCAGGGATCCGAAGTCAGAAAAGATTCAAGGCCTCCTGCGCGCTATTGGACCGAAAGCGCACGCCGTAACGGCGGCGGAGGCCGCCGTCGCAACCGATGTCATCGTTTTGTCGACGCCGTGGCCGGCGACCGAAGCCGCGATTCGATCGATGCGCGATCTCAAGGGCAAGATCGTGCTCGACGCAACCAACCCGCTCACACGTGGCCCCGACGGGATCGCGCTTGAGATTGGCCATGCCATTTCGGGCGGGGAGAAAGTGCAGGGATGGGCCCCCGGCGCTTCGGTGTACAAGACGCTTAACACCACCGGGTTTAGCAACATGGCAAATCCGGTATTCAACGGAATGAAATCGGTGATGTTTGTCGCCGGCGACGACGCCGCCAAGAAGCCGAAGGTGCTGAATCTGGTAAGCGAACTCGGCTTTGAGACAATTGATGCCGGCCCATTGCGGAACGCGCGGCTGCTTGAAGCGCACGCCATGCTTTGGATCGATCTCGCGCTTGTGCGCGGTCAGGGCCGCGACTGGGCATTTGGAATTCTGAGACGCTAGCGCATGATCCTCAAGAGTGAATGCAGGTTTTCGAAAGAGATGCTGCGTCAGAAAAATGGACGGTTGTCATGAACGCTCCCACGCCAACGACTTCTCACTATCCGGCAGCGCCGACGGCGCAGAAGGCGGAAACCCACACCTTGTCGGTCCTGGTCGACAACGAGCCTGGCGTGCTCGCGCGCGTGATCGGACTGTTTTCGGGCCGTGGCTACAACATCGAGTCGCTGACCGTGTCGGAGACCGAGCACAGGCAGCACCTCTCGCTGATCACGATCGTGACCACGGGAACGCCCATGGTCATTGAGCAGATCAAGAATCAACTCGATCGGCTCGTTCCGATCCACCACGTTGTCGACATGACTCTCGCGGGCGACGCCATCGAGCGCGAGCTCGCCATGGTCAAGGTCAAGGGCAAAGGGGAAAACCGCGTCGAAGCGCTTCGTCTGGCGGATGCATTCCGGGCACGGGTGATCGATGCGACCACCGAGAGTTTCGTTTTCGAAATCACTGGCGCCAGCGACAAGATCGAGCAGTTCATCAGCCTGATGCTGCCGCTTGGCCTCGTCGAGGTCGCCCGCACGGGCATCGCGGCCATCATGCGCGGGCCAGACGGGATGTGAGTATTTCGCCATATCCGGGCTTGTCCGGGACGTTCACGAATTGCTATCGACGCTGCGAGAATCGAAGACATGGATGTGGCCGGGAAGAGCCCCGGCCATGACGCGAAGGAGAACGGCCGTTCCAAGCGGCTCGTCAGGGGTAAAAAACATGCGTGTTTACTACGATCGCGACGCCGACCTGAACCTGATCAAGGGCAAGAAGGTCGCCATCATCGGCTATGGAAGCCAGGGTCACGCCCACGCCCTTAATCTGCGAGATAGCGGCGTGAAGGAGGTCGCGGTTGCGCTACGCAAGACCTCTGCCGGCGTGAAAAAGGCGGAAGCCGAAAAGTTCAAGGTCATGGAAGTCGCGGATGCGGCCAAATGGGCCGATGTGATGATGATGCTGACGCCCGACGAACTGCAAGGCGACATTTATCGCGACCACTTGCATAAGAACATGAAGGACGGTGCAGCCCTCATGTTTGCGCATGGGCTCAACGTGCACTTCAATCTAATCGAGCCGCGCACTGATCTCGACGTGCTGATGATAGCGCCTAAAGGCCCCGGCCATACGGTGCGCTCGGAATACCAGCGCGGTGCGGGCGTGCCGTGCCTCGTAGCAATTCACAAGGATGCCTCAGGCAATGCCCATGATTTGGGGCTTTCCTACGCCTCCGCCATCGGCGGCGGCCGCGCCGGCATCATCGAGACGACATTCAAGGAAGAATGCGAGACCGATCTTTTTGGCGAGCAGACTGTGCTTTGTGGCGGCCTAGTCGAATTGATGAAGGCGGGCTACGAGACGCTGGTGGAAGCCGGCTATGCGCCGGAGATGGCATATTTCGAGTGCGTTCATGAGGTGAAGCTGATCGTCGACCTTATCTACGAGGGTGGCATCGCCAACATGAACTATTCGGTCTCCAACACGGCCGAGTACGGCGAATACGTATCCGGCCCGCGAGTAGTGAACGCGGAGACCAAGGCCGAGATGAAACGCGTGCTCGCAGACATTCAGTCAGGCCGATTTACAAGGGACTGGATGCTGGAGAACAAGGTCAATCAGACGTCGTTCAAGGCGACGCGAGCAAAGCTCGCCGAGCATCCGATCGAGCAGGTCGGCGCCAAGCTGCGCGAGATGATGCCGTGGATTAAACAACGGGCACTGGTGGACAAGAGCAAAAACTAGCGCATTGGTGCGAACGACAGCCGCGGCCGCCCTGCTTGGGGCGGCCGCGCTTTTTTTGCGGCCGATCAAAGCGAGCCAACGCAGTCGCCGGAACTAACGCTTATCAAGCCGCTCTTCCAGCCATTTCGCAACGTCATCTGGTGTGTTGCCCTCTGCAGCGCGGGCGTTGGCCTCGCGCATCAGTTCGACCGGAATTGCGCCGATCAATCGATTAAGGACTTCGACGAGCCTATCGTCATGTGCGTGGCTGGGCGACAGCAGCAGGATTGCATCATATGGCGGGATCGCGTGCCGAATATCCTCGAGCACGACAAGATCGTTGGCGAGAACCTGGCCATCGCTGGTATAGGCCGAGATCACGTCGACCTCGCCGCCGGCTACGGCTTTGTACATGAACTCGGGCTGCATTTGCCGTTGCGCCTTGAATTGAAGGCCATAGGCCTTGAGTAGCGCTTCCCATTCGGGCCGCGCGAAGAACTCATAGTCGCCGGCGATCGTAAGGTTGCTCGCATGCACAGCCAGATCCGCGATTGTATGAATGCCAAGCGCCTTTGCCTTCGCACGTGACATCGCAAGCGCATAGGCATTCTCAAACCCAAGTGGGCCAAGCAACCGGATACCGGTTGTCGTGCTGAGCCAATCCTTCAATTGAGCGAGTATCTCCGGCCGGGACGGTGTATCCGCGCGGTGCATGCGATTGGTCCAGATCGTTCCGGAATAGTCCACCGCTACATCGATCTCGTTCTTCGCGAGCGCATCGAACAGCACATTGGAGCCGAGACCGGGTCGCCTCGCGGCCGTAAGGGCGGCCTCGCCGAGACGCCGTTCGATCAGGGCCGCCAACACATATTGCTCGGTAAATGTTTTGGCACCGATCAGGTATTCGACGTGCGGCCGCATAAGGCCGGGAACCACCGCGGCGAGAGTCAATGCGGCAAGCCCTAGCGTGCCTGCCACCGTGCACGCGCTGCTGCGGCGCGCCGCGCCCGTTTGCAAGAGCGCAAGAAGTTGATCAACGGCGAGTGCAAGGAGTGCCGCGGCGACACACCCGAAAACGACGAAGACCCAATTCTGTGTTTGCAATCCGGTGAAGATATAATTGCCGAGACTCGTTTGGCCGATCGGGGTTGCCAGCGTCGCAGTGCCTATCACCCAAACGGCTGAGGTACGAATGCCGGCCATGATCACCGGCAGTGCCAACGGCAATTCGATATCACGGAGCAGCCGCCACGGCGGCACACCAACAACGCGTGCGGCTTCGCTCAGACGTTTATCGACGCCATTGAGCCCCGTCACGGTATTGCGCAGCACTGGCAGCATTGAATAGAGCGCCAGCGCGAGCACGGAGGGCAGGAAGCCCAGCGCTGAGAAGCTTTTTCCGAATACGCGCTCGGACATTGCCGCAAGCGCCAGGAGGATGGGGTAAAACAGCGCGAGCAGGGCGAGCCCCGGGATGGTTTGGACCACGCTTGCAATAGCCATCAAGGCGGCGCGCAGGATCGGCCGATGCCTGGACGCGATCGCAACCGGCAGGCTGATGCCGAGCCCGATAGCCAATGCCGTCAGGCTCACCAGGACATGGCTACCGAGATAATCGGGTAGTCGTGACCACGCTTCGGCGAAACGGGTGTCGAGGATCATTTCAGCAAGTTTGGCACGCAGGACGAGCGCGTGGAACCGCGGATTTTGCGGCGAGGCCGGCTCATCCCATTGGTTAACATCATAAATTTCTATCGGCCACCGCTGAAGTGGCTTGCAATGACAGTTTGATTACAGTCTTATGACAACGTGCCGTGCGCCGGGAGTTATCGGGGATCATATCCGGGCTGGGCCACAGGCTATGTTGTCCGCAGCCTCAGCACTGCTCAGCCGTTTTACGCCAGCCGATGGTATTTCGCGCCGTGAAGCTATAGCGCTTTGCATCATCGCGACGCTGCACGCTGCAGCGCTCATCATAATGACCGCGACCGAGGTCGATCTCGTCGCCAAGATCGCGTTCCTGTTTGCATGGGCATTGCTCAATTTTTTCTGGCTTGCCGTATTGCGCCGGCCCATCGCGTCGGCGCTGCTTTCGCTGGCATTCATTATCTGCCTGATCCTGCTGTCGCGCTTCAAGCACGACAAGCTCTGGATGACGGTTGATTTCGTCGACCTGATGATCATTGACAAGGACACGTCCGCGTTCCTGCTCACTGCCATGCCGTCACTGCGCGCGCCGATCACGCTCGCCGCGGCAATTCTGACAGCGCTTCTGACCATTGGCTGGCGGCTTGATCCGTTTCGCACGCGGCTGCGGGTCAGTATTCCCAGCGGTTCGCTCTGCGCGAGCGCTCTCGTTGCGCTTTCGCTTTCGTTCCCGACCGAACTCTACGAGGATTTCTTCAGCCAGAACTACGTGTCGAAATTCGCGCGCACGGGTGTTGAGGCGATCCATGAACTCGTGACGCACGGCTATCTTGAGGTCGACACGACTGTAATGGAACAATTGAAGGCGCCGGCGGCGGCCTGTAATCCGGCGCAAAAGCTACCCCACATCATCCTGCTGCACGATGAATCGAGTTTCGACATCACCGCGGCACCCGGCATGAAGGTGCCGCCCGGCTATCATCAACATTTCCGATCATTCGACGGGAAGGCGCGCAAGCTCGTTGTGGAAGGCGCGGGCGGTCCAAGCTGGTTCACCGAGTACAATGTGTTGACTGGCCTCTCCGCGCGCTCCTACGGGCGCTTTGCAACGTCGGTCACGCGTATCGCGGCGGGCCGGGTTGAGCGCGGGCTTCCGCGGGCGCTGACTCGATGCGGGTATAAAACATTCACGCTTTATCCGTTCTATGGCGCATTCCTCAGTTCACGCGCTTTCCAGACGAGCGCAGGTATCGGCCACTATCTCGACATGCATGATCTCGGAACGGAAGCGTTCGAACCCGATCATTTCTATTTCAATTACGCGAAAAACATTATCAGGCGTGAACACGGGCAAGGCCCTTTGTTCCTGTACGTCTATACTGTGGCCAATCATTTTCCGTGGGACTTCAGGTATCACCCCGAACTGCTGCCCGAATGGCGTGATCCCGGCAATGCACCGAATATCGACGAGTATATCCGGCGTCAGACCTTGAGCGCTCATGACTATACTGAATTCCTCGACCAGCTTAAACGTGAATTTCCTTCCGAATCATTCTTGATCGTGCGCTACGGCGATCACCAGCCGGAGTTCGCCTATCGCATCATTGATCCGACGCTCAACGCGACTGAACTCGCGCATCATTTGGGCGCCTTCGACCCGCGCTATTTCACGAGTTACTACGCGGTTGATGCAGTCAACTTTACGCCGGCTGATCTTTCATCCGCGCTTCCAACCCTCGACGCACCATACTTGCCCCTCCTCGTCCAGGAAGCGGCAGGTGTTCCGCTTGACCCGTCATTTGCAGAGCAGAAGCAGATTCTTAGGCGCTGTCGCGGCGTATTCTACCGCTGTGCCGGCGGCGAGGAAGCGCGCCGCTTCAACCGATTGCTGATTGAGGCGGGTCTTATCAAGGGCCTTTAGCGCCTTTGCAAGTTTTGACTGGCCGGATAGGTTGCCCTCAAGAAACGAAAACGGGAGGAGCGCGCATGGCAGACGGCAATGCCGCCGCTGCGAGGGGCCTCGGCGCCGCAAAAACGGACGCCGTGGCGCTCGGCAATGTGGTGGTTTCGTTCCAGCTTGCTCATGCCGGCGTTTACACCGCGGTCGAGAACGCAACGCTGAATATTGGTGACGGCGAATTCGTCGCGATCGTCGGTCCGACCGGCTGTGGCAAATCCACGCTGCTCAACGTAACCGCTGGGCTGTTGGCCCCTGCCTCCGGCAGCGTCAACATCTTCGGCGTCCCGTTGTCGGCGCTCAATCGGCAGGCTGGCTATCTGTTTCAGGCTGACGCACTGTTTCCCTGGAAAACGGCGATCGAAAACGTTGCTATTGGCCTGGAGATCACCGGCACAGCGGTCGAGGACGCGCGTTTGCGCGCGAAATCCTGGCTTACACGCGTAGGGCTCGGTGCATTTGCCGACCGGTACCCGCACATGCTTTCCGGCGGTCAGCGCAAGCGTGTCGGCCTCGCGCAGGTGCTCATCCGCGATCCCAAGATCCTGCTCATGGACGAGCCATTCGGCCCGCTCGACGCGCAGACCCGACAGATCATGGGCAACCTGTTGCTCGACCTGTGGAGCGCCGATCGCAAGGCGGTGATCTTCGTCACTCATGATCTCGAGGAGGCGATAGCTCTCTCGGATCGCGTCGTGATCATGTCGGCTGGGCCCGCCTCGCGCATTATCGGTGACTGGCGCGTGCCGCTGGCCCGGCCACGCGACATATCGGAGGTGAAACTTGACGCCGCCTTCCACGAACTGCACCGCGAGATCTGGCATAAGCTCAAGGCCGAGGTGGTGAAGGGCTATACCCAAAACGAGGTTGTATGAGCGCGGAATTTTGCCTTGGCTCGATTGTTACCAAGGCTGCGCAGGCAAATTGGGAGTTTTACGAATGAAGAGACTGTTGATTTCGGCCGCCGGGCTCATTCTGACGAGCGTGGCTGCTTTGGCAGCCGATCCGTTCACGCTGACATCATCGGATTTCAAGGACGGCACGATTATGGACCGCAAGCATGCGGGCAACATTGCCACCAATCCGAATTGCGTTGGCCAGAATGTCTCGCCCGAGCTGAAATGGACGAACGCACCGGCCGCCGCCAAAAGTTTCGTGATCGTGATTTCCGATTGGGAAGGGCAGGGCGGGCTCGGCTCCCACCACCTGCTTGCCTATAATATCGCGCCGACGATCACGGGATTTGCCGAAGGCGAGCTCAGCAAGGCTTCCAATAAATTCACGGGCGGTAAGGAAAGTTCCGGAACGACGGCTTACCGTGGTCCATGTCCTCCGGGCGGTACCGCCCATCACTACACGTTCACAGTCGTCGCGCCTGACCTTGAGTCCGGCGCGTTGTCGGCCGGACTGACGCGCGATGAGTTGTGGGAAAAGCTCAAGGGACACGCCAAGGGTGCCGCGGGCCTTGTCGGCCTGTTCAAACGATAGCCTACTCGCGCTATGAACAGACTTCGGCTTACAGCGTTGCAAATCCTGGTCGCGATCGTTTCGATCGCGCTCTGGCATGTGCTTTCGACTTATCCGCTGTTTGGCCACATGGTGCTGCCGCCCTTCTTCTTCTCGAATCCGGTTGATGTCGCGAGCCAGATCATCGCCTGGTTCGTGTCCGGCGTGATCTGGAAGCATCTCTGGGTAACGTTGATGGAATCAGTCCTTGCTTTCGTGCTGGGGTCGATCGGCGGCGTGCTGGTCGGATTCTGGTTCGCGCGCCAACCGCTTACCGCGGCGGTGTTCGACCCTTACGTCAAAATGGTGAATGCGTTGCCACGTGTCGTGCTCGCGCCGATCTTCACGTTGTGGCTCGGCCTCGGCATCTGGTCGAAGGTTGCGCTCGGCGTGACGCTCGTCTTCTTCATCGTGTTCTTCAACGTGTATCAGGGCGTCAAGGAAGTAAGTCCGACGGTGCTCGCCAATGCTCGCATGCTCGGCATGAGTGAACGCCAGCTGATGCGGCATGTGTATTGGCCCTCGGCACTTTCATGGATGTTCTCGTCGCTGCACACCTCCGTTGGCTTCGCGGTCGTGGGCGCGGTGGTGGGCGAATATTTGGGGGCCGCTGCCGGGCTCGGTTACCTCATCCAGCAGGCTGAAGGTGTATTCGATGTCGCGGGGGTGTTTGCCGGCATGTTCGTGCTGGCCGCCTTTGTCATCGTGATCGACATGATTGTCAGCATGGTCGAGCGACGCCTCCTGGTCTGGCGGCCGGTGGCAGCTGACGCGAGGCCTTAAGGCGCTTGCGCGCAGGCTCTGGTCACCGCCGGCGTGCTGGCCTATCGTCCGCTCCGAATTGGCCTGTTTGCAAAAGGCCTCGCAATGATCAGGGAGGATCCCATGTCCATTAATTTCCACCGGATTGGCATGTCGCTCGCCGCGCTGTTGCTCTCGAGCGGCCTTGCCCTCGCACAATCGAAAGTGACGCTCGCCGTCGGCGGCGGCTCGTGCCTTTGCTATCTGCCCACCATGCTGGCGCAGGCGCTCGGCGAATATGAAAAGGCCGGCGTAAATGTCGAGGTGGTTGATTTCAAGGGCGGATCGGAATCGCTCAAGGCCGTGATCGGCGGCAGCGCCGACGTGGTGTCCGGCTATTTCGACCATTGCGTCAATCTCGCCGCCAAGGGCCAGCACCTGCAGGCTTTCGTGGTCTATGACCGCTTCCCCGGTCTCGTGCTCGTCGTGTCGCCCAAGCACGCCGCCGAGATCAAGTCGATCAAGGATCTGGCCGGCAAGAAAGTCGGCGTCAGCGCGCCGGGCTCGTCGACCGACTTCTTCCTCAAGTACCTGCTGGCGAAGGAGGGCGTCGATCCCAACTCGGTGAGCGTGGTCGGTGTCGGGCTCGGCTCGACCTCGATCGTCGCAATGGAGCAGGGATCGGTCGATGCCGCGATCATGCTCGATCCATCCGTCACGCTGCT
>DASSIT010000070.1:0-46142 GCA_035691545.1 Pseudolabrys sp.
GCCGAGATTTTCCCCACGCGGCGGGTGGGGTGCGCTAGGCGCGAGAAGGCCGCGCCGCTGAAAAGGTGAAGACGTGATCCAGAAGAATTGGCAGGAACTGATCAGGCCGAACAAGCTCCAGGTCTCCGCGGGCGGCGACGCTGCGCGGATCGCGACTGTGGTCGCCGAGCCTCTCGAACGGGGATTCGGTGTCACGCTCGGCAATGCGCTGCGCCGCATTCTCTTGTCATCGCTGCAAGGTGCGGCGGTGCAATCGGTGCACATTGATGGCGTATTGCACGAATTCTCCTCGATCGCCGGCGTGCGCGAGGACGTCACCGACATGGTGCTCAACATCAAGGACATCGCGATCAAGATGCAGGGCGAAGGCCCAAAGCGCATGGTGGTGAAGAAGCAGGGACCCGGCACGGTCACCGCAGGCGATATTCAGACGGTGGGCGATGTGGTCGTGCTCAATCCGGACCTCGTGCTTTGCACGCTCGACGAGGGTGCCGAGATCCGCATGGAGTTCACCGTCAATACCGGCAAGGGCTATGTCCCAGCAGAGCGCAACCGCCCCGAAGATGCGCCGATCGGCCTGATCCCGGTCGACTCTCTCTATTCGCCGGTGCGCAAGGTTTCCTACAAGGTCGAAAACACCCGCGAGGGGCAAATTCTCGACTACGACAAGCTCACAATGACAATTGAGACCAACGGTGCGGTGTCACCCGAGGATTCGCTCGCCTACGCGGCGCGAATTCTGCAAGATCAACTCAATGTGTTCGTGAACTTCGAGGAGCCCCGCAAGGCGGAGGCCGCAGAGACCATTCCGGATCTTGCGTTCAATCCCGCCTTCCTCAAGAAAGTGGACGAACTCGAATTGTCGGTGCGTTCGGCAAATTGCCTGAAGAACGACAACATCGTTTACATCGGCGATCTCGTGCAGAAGAGCGAAGCGGAGATGCTGCGCACGCCGAATTTCGGGCGTAAGTCGCTGAACGAGATTAAGGAAGTGCTGGCGCAAATGGGCCTGCACCTCGGCATGGAAGTGCCGGGTTGGCCGCCCGAGAACATCGAAGAGCTCGCCAAGCGCTTCGAGGATCATTACTAAGCCGCATTGCGGCTGGATCGGAATGAAGGGGTAGTCGCGATGCGTCACGGCAAGGTTCACCGCAAGCTCAACCGCACGGCGGAGCATCGCAAGGCCATGTTTGCCAATATGGCCGCGTCACTCATCAAGCACGAGCAAATCATCACGACATTGCCGAAGGCAAAGGAACTGCGTCCGATCGTCGAGAAGCTTGTGACGCTCGCAAAAAAAGGCGGGTTGCACGCGCGACGTCAGGCGGTTGCGGAAATCCGCGACGCTGCACAGGTGAAGAAACTCTTCGACGTGATCGGTCCGCGCTACAAAGAGCGTGCGGGCGGCTATACGCGCATCATGAAAGCGGGGTTCCGTTACGGCGACAACGCTGCCAAGGCGGTGATTGAGTTTGTCGACCGGGACGTCGAGGCCAAGGGCAAGGATTCAGGACCGGTCCAGGAGAAAAAAGTCGAGGAAGAGGCGACCGCGGCCGCATAGTTTCCCGGGTCATTTGCAAAAAAAGGGCGGCCATTCAGGCCGCCCTTTTTATTTGCCCCATTATAAGTTGCGGATATGATTACCGTATCTGTTGATCAAGGGGGGTATAATGACAATTCGCTCATTGATGGTCGGTCTAGCTTTCGCCGGCGCGGTCGCCGGCGGCGCCAGCGCCCAGTCGCCGAATGCTGATCTGGTCAAACGCGGCGAATATCTCGTCAATGGCATTCTCACTTGCGGCAATTGCCACACGCCCAAGGGACCGAACGGCGATATTATGGATAAGGCGTTCTCGGGCGGTCTGTCCTGGGATGAACCACCGTTCAAAGTCACGGCCCCGAATATCACGCCGGATAAGGCGACTGGCATCGGCAACTACACCGATGAACAGCTCAAGACCGTGCTGCGCAAGGGCATCAAGGCGAATGGCGTGCCGGTGGCCATGGTCATGCCAAGCGGTTTCTACGAAATCATGACCGACCGCGATCTTGATGCCGTCATCGCCTATCTGCACACGCTGAAACCCGTGAGCAATAAGGTGGCGGACCCGATCTATAAGGTACCTCAGGGCCACCCGATCCCCCCCGGTGGCGAAAAAAAATTCACTGAGGACGAGCTGAGAGACAAGGTGAAGAAGGGGCAATATCTCGCGACCATTGCGCACTGCATGGAGTGCCATACGCCAATGGGCCCGCGCGGTCGTGAGTTCGCGACCAGGCTCGGTGCGGGGGGCTTTGAATTCCCCGGTCCGTGGGGGGTCTCTGTGTCGCGCAACATTACGCAGAGCAAGACGAAGGGCATAGGCGCCTGGACTGATGACGAGATCAAGCGTGCGATCACGACCGGCGTCGACCGTCAGGGCAACAAACTCAAACCGCCGATGGGGTTCCACTACTACGCGACGGTTGCCCCGGAGGATCTCGATGCGGTCGTTGCCTATCTGCGCACCGTTCCGCCGCTCGACTAGTCCGTCGTCACTGCTGGGCACCTGCCGCGACGCGGCGTAAACCGGCGGCAGTGACACTCGGGCGGGCGAGACCGTTTAACCGACAGGGCCTGGCCAGACTCGGCCATGCGCTGCTCATGCGAGCTTAATCCGGCCTTAACGGGTTGGGCTGGCCTTCATTTAACGCATTCGGAGGCCTATATCTCCGCCACCTGCCGGGATTCGAAACGATGCACTCGAAAAGCCTGATTATAGCCCTGATTGCGGCTGCCGCCCTCGCAAGGCCCGCAGTCGCCCAGGAGCGGCGCCTGCCCACGCCGTCCGAGCTTCGATTGTCGTACGCGCCTGTTGTGCAACACGTGGCGCCCGCGGTCGTGAATGTCTACGCGGCCAAGGTGGTCCAGAACCGCAACCCGTTACTCGATGATCCGATTTTTCGGCGATTTTTCGGCGTGCCAGGCGGAATTGGCAATCAGGTGCAACGCTCACTGGGGTCCGGTGTTATTTTGGATGCAAGCGGCCTCATTGTGACGAACAACCACGTCATCGAAGGCGCCGACGAGGTGAAAGTCTCGCTCGCCGACAAACGCGAGTTTGAGGCTTCGCTGGTTCTCAAGGATCCGCGCACTGACCTCGCCATCCTTCGCATCAAGGATGGACACGAGCGTTTTCCTGTTCTGGATCTTGCCGACTCCGACGCCTTACAGGTCGGCGATGTGGTGCTTGCGATCGGAAATCCGTTCGGTGTCGGACAAACGGTAACCCATGGCATCGTGTCGGCACTCGCGCGAACGCAAGTCGGCGTGAGCGACTACCAGTTTTTCATACAGACCGACGCCGCAATCAACCCAGGCAATTCGGGCGGCGCTTTGGTCGACCTCACGGGCAAGCTTGTCGGAATCAACACCGCAATCTTTTCGCGGTCCGGCGGTTCTCAAGGCATTGGCTTCGCAATACCTGCAAATATGGTGCGGGTCGTGATCGCATCCGCCAAAAACGGCGGCAACGCCGTTATGCGGCCGTGGCTCGGCGCCAAATTGCAAACCGTCACCGCTGAGATTGCCGACAGCTTGGGCCTTCAACGGCCCACCGGCGCGCTGATTGCAAACGTTGCGCCGGACAGCCCTGCAGCGCATGCTGGCCTCAAGCCCGGAGATGTCATCGTCGCAATCGATGGCGTTCCGGTCGATGATCCGAATGCCTTCGACTACAGGTTTGCCACAAAGCCCCTCGGCGGTTCCGCGCGCCTGGGCCTCCTGAGGGCGGGGCGCGAACTCACGGCATCGGTCGCGCTAAAAACGGCACCCCAAACACCACGCGATGAAGTTGTCATTCGGTCGCGGTCGCCGTTTTCTGGGGTGAAGGTCGCAAACCTTTCGCCGGCGCTGGCCGATGAATTGCAAGTCCGCAACGTCGAGGAGGGCGTCGTCGTGCTGGACGTCGACTCCGGCTCCTATGCCAGCAATCTCGGCTTCCAGCGCGGCGATGTCATCGAAGAGGTGAACGGACAGCGCGTCAGGAGGACGAAGGATCTCGAACAATTGACCAGCACGCCTAATCGAACCTGGCGAATCGTCATCCTGCGCGGCGGACAGAAAATTTCCGCGGTGTTCAGCGGATGAATGCAATGAAACGCATCCTCCGGTCATCGTCCGGCGTCTCTCGGCCGCCCCGCTCAGGCAGGTTCGTCTTCGAGATCACCTGGTATGACTCGGGCGGAGTTGGGTGATGGCTCCGCGCGCGAAAGCCGGCGGCCCCAATCTGTTTGCCGCCGCCGGCTTCGAAAAAGACGCGCCGCGTCCGCTTGCTGACAAGCTCCGGCCGCAAAAACTCGATGAGGTCGTTGGCCAGGCGCATCTGCTCGGCGCGGATGGCGCGTTGACGCGCATGCTGGCGACACGTTCGCTCGGCTCGCTCGTCTTCTGGGGGCCACCTGGGACGGGAAAAACGACGGTTGCACGCCTGCTCGCGCAGGCAACGGACCTGCATTTCGAGCAAATCTCCGCAATCTTTACCGGCGTCGCCGATCTCAAAAAGGTGTTCGAGGAGGCACGAAACCGCCGCGAAATGGGGCAGGGTACGCTCCTGTTTGTCGATGAAATCCACCGTTTCAATCGTGCGCAGCAGGACAGTTTCCTGCCGGTTATGGAGGACGGCACCATCGTGCTGGTCGGGGCGACAACCGAAAATCCGTCGTTCGAATTGAATGCACCGCTGTTGTCGCGGGCGCGCGTGCTCATATTCAGGTCGCTTGACGGAGAAGCGATCGAAAATCTGCTCAAGCGTGCCGAAACCATCGAGAACCGGCCACTCCCGCTCGATGCCGAGGCGCGCGCGGCTCTGATCCGCATGGCTGACGGAGATGGCCGAGCGGCACTCACGCTTGCCGAAGAAGTATGGCGTGCAGCACGCAAAGGCGAGAGATTCGACAGTGTCAAATTGCAAGACATTGTCCAACGGCGGGCGCCGATCTACGACAAGGCGCAGGACGGCCACTACAATCTCATTTCCGCGTTGCATAAGTCGGTGCGAGGCTCAGACCCGGATGCCGCGCTCTACTATCTGTGTCGCATGCTTGATGCGGGCGAACCGCCGCTCTATATCGCGCGGCGTGTGGTGCGCATGGCAATTGAAGATATTGGCTTGGCAGATCCGCAGGCGCTCGTCATCGCGAACGCTGCAAAAGACGCGTACGACTTCCTTGGCTCCCCGGAAGGCGAGCTCGCGATTGCGCAGGCGGTGATCTATTGCGCGACCGCGCCGAAGTCGAATGCCGGCTATGCCGCGTTCGGTGCCGCTATGCGAACCGCCAAGGAGGCCGGCTCGCTGCTGCCGCCGAAACATATTCTGAACGCACCGACGAAGCTCATGCAGGAAGAAGGTTATGGTCGCGGCTACGCTTACGACCACAGCGCCGAGGAGGCGTTCTCCGGACAAAACTATTTTCCTGACGCACTCGAACGGCAGAAATTCTATGACCCGCCGGAGCGCGGCTTTGAGCGCGAAATCAGAAAGCGCCTCGAATATTGGGCAAAGCTGCGCAGCGAAAGGGGCGGCACGTGAATCGCGGACGTTCCGGTCCTCGTCAGCCCGGTGGTGGCAGGCAGATGGCGGGACCGCGCGTGCGCGGTCGCGGCAATCGGCAGAAGCCGCGGCATTACTCAGGCCCGCGCGCCGACCGGCCCGGCAAAAGGCCGGAGGGCAAGCGCCACACCCAGCCGCGCCACGCCGATGCGCGCGCGCAGCGGACCCCAAAGACCGGCCGCCACGATCAGCCATCCTTCGACGACGGGCCGCCGACCCTGGCTCCGGACGCTGGACCAAAGGCAGCGCAGTTTTCCGCTGCCGTACAGACGGTCGTTGTGGTGCCGGATGAAGCCGGCCTGCGCGTCGACCGCTTTTTCGAGGCGCGATTTCCGGGTCTATCGTTCAGTCATATCCAGCGCATCATCCGCAAAGGCGAGGTACGGGTGAACGGCAAGCGAACGCAGCCGAAGGCGCGCCTTGAAGCAGGTCAGACGGTTCGCATTCCTCCGCTGAAAGTAGACGCACCGGCGCCGCGCAACGATGCGCCGCAAGCTCAGAAAGACCGCGCATTCGTCAAATCGATCACGCTCTACGAAGATGCCGATGTGTTGGTCCTCAATAAGCCCATGGGACTGGCTGTGCAGGGCGGCTCCGGCACCACGCGTCATATTGATGGAATGCTCGGTGCCTTGCGTGGGCCGGGGCCGGACGCCCAGCGTCCGCGCCTGGTGCATCGGCTCGATAAGGACACCGCCGGGTGTCTGCTGGTGGCAAAAACCCGATTTGCAGCTGCGGCTCTTGGCAAGACATTCCGCTCCCGTTCGGCTCGCAAGATATATTGGGCACTCGTTGCGGGCGTGCCGAAGCCCAAGCAGGGCCGCATCTCCACCTTCCTCGCCAAGCAGGAGGTCGAGGAAGAAAGCTTCATGCGCATCGCCAAGCACGGGGAAAAAGACGCAGTTCATGCCGTCACGTACTATGCGGTTGTCGAAACTGCCGGGCAGAAGCTGGCGTGGATTTCGCTCAAGCCGGTAACCGGTCGAACTCATCAATTACGCGCGCATCTGGCGCATATTGGCAATCCGATCATTGGCGATCCGAAATACTTCAATATCGAGAACTGGGAATCCGTGGGAGGCATGCAGAACAAGCTTCATCTCCTGGCGCGCCGTATCGCGGTCCCGCATCCTCGCGGCGGTACAATCGACGTATCCGCGCCGTTGCCGCCGCATATGGAACAGTCCTGGAACCTCCTCGGCTTTGACGCCAAACGCTATGATCCGATCGAGGAGGCCCCGGAAGAGTAGCGGTTCCGCCAGGTGGCTCTTATCTGACAGGGACGATGCGGACACCTTCGATGATCGTGCTGCTCGCGATGGTGGCGGTTTTCGCTGGGCCGGCGCGCGCGCAAAATGGCTACGACATTCTCGGCGACAACTACAGCATCATGAAGCCCGAAAAGGGCGCGCGTCCGGCGCAGCCGGAGCCATGGCTGGCGCCGAAATATAGATCGCCTCACGGCACCGTAAAACACGTAACCATCCCGCGGACGGGGACATTGACGCAGCCGCGCGCGGCGGTGCCGCCGCCCATCGTGGTGCCCCAAACCGGGCGGGTGTTGCCAAACCTCCCGACGACACCGGGTTCGGGGCCAGGGGGCAGCGAGACATTTCAGGACCGGGCCGTGCGCTGCACGCACCAGGCAGGGGTTTATGGGCAGGCAGCCGGCGATCGCAACAGCTACATCGGCACCTGCGTCAACCAATAGAAATCTTCATGTGCTGGTCGAGGCCGACCACAGCCGGCACAAGGCATCTCTTCAAGTTAAAGCTTCGGTTTAACCGCGCTCAGATCTCATCCATGACTTGAGCATAGGCTATGAGGGCGAACAGGGCCGTGCCCCCAATCATATTTCCGATCAATACGGGCACCATGAAATCGGCGAGCATCCTCCACCATGCCCATTCCCCTGACAGGACTAGCAAATAGGACTCCATGCTGCCGGCAACGATATGCGTAAAGCCACCAACGGCGATCAGCCAGGTAACGACGGTGATGACTTGCATTTGCGACCCTTCGGCGCCTGGCATCAGCCATACCATCGCGGCCATCAGGAAGCCTGCCGCAATCGCGCGAAGCACCATGTCCCACCAGCCGAAGGCGAGCAGATCGCGGCTGATCGCCAGCATGCCCTCATAGACATCGGCGGGAAGCACCGGCGTAAAACTGCAAAATAGCGCGGCGAAGAGCGTGCCGGCGAGATTGGCTGCGAGCACAATGGCCCACAGCCGTGCCATGCGCACCACATTGCCCCCCGTGAATTCCGTGGCGATGGGCAGAACGGCCGTGATCGTGCTTTCGGTAAACAGCTGCTGACGCGACAGCACCGCCATGATGAATCCGACGCAATAGCCGAAGGCCACCACAAGCGGTTGCCATGGTGAATCGGGCAGATGTATTTTCAAGATCGACTGCGCGAGCAGCGAAAAACTTATCGACAGTCCGGCCGCCACGCCCGACCACCACAGCGAGGTGAGAGGTCGCTGCATTTCCTCGTCACCAAGGCGGCGTACGACTTCATAGATCACCGGCGTGCGCGGCGTCGCAAGCTCCTGGACATCCTTGATTTCGGCTTCGCTGATCCCGCGTGCGCGACGGCCGCGCCGCGGTGGCTTGCCTTCATGATGCTTGCGAATTGGTATTGAGGCGGGCGCGGTCATGCGCGGCGTCAACGCGCCTTGCGTGCGCAGGGTTCCGCCTGTAAATGTCGTACGCGCCCGAACGAGCGAAAATCCATCACGGCGGGGCTCCTCCCGGCCGTCTCCGCATTGTCCCGCAATCTGCAGTCACGACACGTTTTCCTATGCGCCGGCTGCATCGAGCGTCTCAATGTCCTCGCGCGAAAGCTCTATTTCCAGCGCCTTCTGAATTTCGCCGAACTGCTTCAGGCTGGTCACGCTTACGATAGGTGCCGTGATGAAGGGTTTGGCGATGAGCCAGGCCAGGGCAATCTGCGCCGGCAGGGCGCGATGCCGCTCCGCAACGGCATCGACCACCTTGAGGATACGCAGTCCGCGTTCATCGAGATAACGCTTGAGTCGTGGTCCCCGCCCAGGGTGTGCGGAGCCCTCCTGGAGGGAGCGATATTTTCCCGTGAGGAAACCTGCAGCGAGCGAGTAATAATTGATCACGCCGAGGCGCTCCTGCAGGCAGATCGGCAGGAATTCAGTTTCGAACTCCTTGCGGTCGGAAAGATTATAGAGCGGCTGCAGGCTCTGGTAGCGCGGCACGCCAAGGACCTTGCTGGCGGCCAGTGAAGCCTTCAGGCGCGCAGCGCTGATGTTGGAGGCGCCGATCGTGCGCACCTTGCCGGCTTTGATGAGTGCGGCATACGCCTGCATCGTTTCATCTACCGGCGTGACGTCGTCGTCGAAATGGGTTTGGTAAAGGTCGATGTAGTCTGTTTGCAGGCGCCGCAATGAGGCTTCGCATTCGCGCAGGATATAGCCCTCCTTCAGGCTACGGCCTTCGCCCATATCCTCGCCGACTTTGGTGGCGATCAGGACTTTGTCCCGTTTTCCGCTGCGCCTGAGCCAATTCCCGATGATGGTTTCCGACTCGCCGCCTGGGCTGCCCGGTACCCAGCGTGCATAGCTGTCGGCGGTGTCGATTGCGTTGAATCCGGCGTCGATGAATGCATCCAGAATTCCGAACGACGTTTTCTCGTCGATCGTCCAACCGAACACATTGCCTCCAAGCATAAGCGGCGCGAGGTGCAGATCGGATTGGCCGAGACGGCGGAATTGCAACATTTGCGACGTCATGCGCGAGCCAGATCCGCGCATCCATGATGAATTTCAGGGCAATCAGGCCTTGCGTCAGGTAACTCTCGGTAAAGCGCATCATCGATTGCCGGAGGGAGGCCGGCAATAACGGGAAGAAACCGAGATTTACCGCAGTGAAGCGTTGAAGTTCTCGAGCGCCGCCTGGCCCGGACACAGGTCCTTTTCGCCGAGTACGTTCAGCGGCGCGTCGACCGTCCGCAAATGCGCATGCAGGTCTTCGGGTTCCCTTTCGACATAGAGCAGACCGGTGACGATCTGGCCTTTGGCGGCATGGTGCTGCAGGAAGCCAAGAGCGGCGGTGCGATCGTGTAGCTCGTAATCGGCGGCGAGCTTGCGCAGCGCCAGCTTGGACCCATCGTGTTGCTCGACAACCTCGACTGTGCCGGGCTCATATTTGACTTCAATCGGCATGCGGCTCGAAATGAAGTCGAGGCGATTGACCGCTTCGTTGTGCTCGCGCACGAAATCGAAACTTTTTGTCGAGCCGGCGTGGTTATTGAACGCAACGCAGGGGCTGATCACGTCGATGAAGGCAGCGCCTTTGTGGGCGATTGCCGCCTTGATGATCGGCACGAGTTGATGCTTGTCGCCGGAGAAGGAGCGCGCAACGAACGAGGCGCCAAGCTGAAGGGCCATCGCAACGAGGTCGATGGAATTGTCGGTATTGATAAAGCCCCGTTTGGATTTTGACCCCCGGTCGGCGGTCGCTGAAAACTGGCCCTTGGTGAGGCCATACACGCCGTTGTTTTCGACGATATAGACCATATTCACGCCGCGGCGCAGACAATGCGCGAACTGGCCGAGCCCGATCGAGGCACTGTCGCCGTCACCCGAGACACCGAGATAGATCAGCTCCCGGTTGGCGAGGTTGGCACCCGTCAATACCGACGGCATACGACCGTGCACCGAATTGAAGCCGTGCGAATTGCCAAGGAAATACGTGGGCGTCTTTGACGAGCAGCCGATCCCCGAAATCTTGGCGACACGATGCGGCTCGATCGACAGTTCAAAGCAGGCCTGAATAATCGAGGCGGTGATCGAGTCGTGTCCGCAACCCGCGCAGAGAGTCGAAACCGAACCCTCGTAATCGCGATGGGTATAGCCAAGCGCATTTTTCGGCAGCTCGGGGTGGTGGAACTTTGGTTTGGCGAGATAGGTCATGCATCAGTCCTGACTTAAGAATATGGCCGGGCCAGTCCCGCCCATCCCGAAAAGAAAAGCAAGCCGTGCGCTTCTAAGCGGGATGCGGGGGTCAAGCCCGCGCATCGACATCGTGAACGACGTTTCTTTCATGATGTCACCTTCAGCGGCTTTACCGTCAGCTTGTCCAGGTGGTCGCCGATTGCCTTGGCGATAAATCGTGCCGTGATTGGCGTGCCGTCGTAGTGCAAGATCGGAACCAGTCGTACCGGGTCGATTCCGCATTCGTTCACGATCAGCGAACGCATTTGCGCGTCACGGTTTTGCTCGACGACGAAAACAAAATCGTGGTCGGCGACGAAACTATTGACGCTGGAGTGAAACGGAAAAGCGCGGATACGCATCCGATCGAGCGAATGCCCGTGCGCTTCGATCATATGGATTGCTTCATCCATCGCCGGGGAGGTCGAGCCATAATAAATCACGCCATATTTTGTTGGCTTGCCGGAAGTTGCAATAAGCGGCCGCGGCAGGAGATCCTTGGCGGTGTCGAATTTGCGTACCAGGCGCTGCATGTTGTCCACATATGGCGCGCCTTCTTCGGTGTAACGCGCATAGCGGTCGCGCGAGGTACCTCTGGTAAAGAACGAGCCTTTGGTCGGGTGCGTGCCGGGGTAGGTGCGATAGGGAATGCCATCGCCGTCGACGTCGAGATACCGGCCGAAGTCTTTGCCGGCCTCAAGCTCGGCGGCCGTCATCACCTTGCCTCGGTCGTATTTGCGGCTGTCATCCCAGGTGAGCGGCTTCGACAAATGGTGATTCATGCCGATGTCGAGGTCGAGCATGACGAAGATTGGCGTCTGCAACCGGTCGGCGAGGTCGAAGGCCTGGGCGCCGAACTCGAAGCTCTCCGCTGGGTCCTCCGGAAACAGCAGCACGTGTTTCGTGTCGCCATGGGACGCATAAGCGCACGAAATTATGTCGCACTGTTGAGTGCGGGTCGGCATGCTGGTCGAGGGACCCGCGCGCTGGACATCGAATAGAACCGCGGGGATTTCAGCGAAATAGGCCAGTCCGATGAACTCCTGCATCAACGAAATACCAGGGCCGGAAGTCGCCGTGAATGCCCGCGCACCGTTCCAGCCGGCACCGATCACGATACCGATGGAGGCGAGCTCATCCTCGGCCTGGATGATTGCGTATTTTGCCTGCTTGGTTTCGGGGTCAATGCGAAGTTTGGCGCAGTGCCTCGTAAACGCGTCAGCGAGCGACGAAGAGGGCGTGATCGGGTACCAGGCGCAGACGGTTGCGCCGCCATAGACCGCGCCGAGCGCTGCGGCCGAGTTGCCCTCGATGAAAATGCGGTTGCCGACGGCATTCGCGCGTTTGAACTTGATCCCGAGGGGGCATTGCAGGTTGAGGATCGCGTAGTCCCGCCCAATGTGCAGCGCCTTGATATTGGGCTCGATGAGCCGATCCTTGCCTTTGTATTGTTCACCAATGAGTTGCTCGACGACCTTCACGTCCATGTCGAGCAGGGCGGTAAGCGCGCCGATATAGATGATGTTCTTGAACAACTGGCGCTGGCGCGGATCGGTGTACTCGCGATTGCAGATAGCGGTAAGGGGGACGCCGATGACCGTGATGTCCTCGCGGAATTTCGAAGGCGGCAGGGGCTTGGTGGAATCGTAGAACAGATAGCCGCCCGGTTCGATGCCTGCGATGTCCTTGTCGAACGTCTGCGGGTTCATTGCCACCATGAGGTCGGTGCCGCCGCGTGCACCCATGTGCCCCGCTTCGGACACGCGCACTTCGTACCAGGTAGGCAGGCCCTGGATATTCGACGGAAAGATGTTTCGGGGAGCGACAGGTACGCCCATGCGCATGACCGCTCGGGCAAACATCTCGTTGGCGCTCGCAGATCCCGAGCCGTTGACATTGGCAAAACGAATAACGAAGTCGTTTACGCGGCTGATCGGCGTGGCGGTCGGCATGACGTTCCTGCGTGAGTCATATCGAGCAAGAATTTCTGCATATCCCAGGCCCCTGTCGGACAACGTTCGGCGCAGAGGCCACAATGCAGACAGACGTCCTCATCCTTGACCATGACGCGGCCGGTCTTGAGTCCGTCCTGGACGTAGAGATCTTGCGTGAGATTGTGCGATGGCGCGTTGAGCCGTGTGCGTAAATCGGCTTCCTCGCCATTCGCCGTGAAGCTAATGCAATCCATCGGGCAGATGTCGACGCAAGCGTCGCACTCGATGCAAAGCTGCGCCGAGAACACGGTTTGGACGTCGCAATTGAGGCAGCGGCCGGCTTCTGCCAAGGCAAGCTTCTCGTCGAATCCCAGTTCCACTTCGGCCTTGATGTCCTTGAGCGCCACGACCTTGTCGCGATGCGGGACCTTGTAGCGCTTATCGAGGGCGATCTCGTTGTCGTATGACCACTCGTGAATGCCCATTTTCTGGCTCATTATTTCGACGGCCGGGGCAGGGCGGTCCGCTATGTCTTCGCCACTGAGGAGTTTGTCGATCGACACGGCGGCCTCGTGGCCGTGCGCGACCGCCCATATGATGTTCTTCGGGCCAAACGCGGCATCGCCGCCGAAGAATACTTTCGGATGGGTCGAAGCCATCGTCACGGTATCGACCTTGGGCATATCCCATTGGTCGAATTCGATTCCGCTATCACGCTCAATCCACGGGAATGCATTTTCCTGTCCGACGGCCACCAGCACATCATCGCAAGGGAAGTGCTGCTCTGGTTCGCCGGCCGGCACAAGCTTGCGCCGCCCCTTGGCGTCGTATTCGGCCTTCACCTTCTCGAATGTGATGCCGGTAAGTTTGCCGTTCTCGTGAGTGAATTGTTTCGGTACGAGGAAATTGTGGATCGGGATGCCTTCGTGCATGGCGTCTTCCTTTTCCCATGGGGACGCCTTCATTTCCTCAAAGCCCGATCGCACGACCACGTCGACTTGCTCACCACCCAGTCTTCGCGCGGAACGGCAGCAATCCATTGCGGTGTTGCCGCCACCGAGCACCACAACACGTTTGCCGATCTTGTTGATGTGCCCAAAGGAGACCGAGGAGAGCCAATCGATGCCGATGTGGATGTTCTTGGCCGATTCCTTGCGACCCGGGATATCGAGATCACGACCGCGAGGCGCCCCCGAACCTATGAAGATTGCGTCCCAGCCCTCGGCGATCAGTCCCTTCAAACTGTCAATGCGCTTGCCGGCACGGAATTCAACGCCGAGATCGAGGATATAGCCGCACTCCTCGTCGATGACGCTGTCGGGCAAGCGGAATTTCGGGATTTGCGTGCGGATCATACCGCCCGCTTTTGGATCACTATCGAATACCACGCACTGATAGCCTAGCGGGGCAAGGTCGCGTGCGACGGTGAGAGAGGCCGGCCCCCCGCCGACAAGCGCGACACGTTTTCCGTTCTTTTTTGCGGCAGGCTTAGGCAGGCGCGCGCGGATGTCGTCTTTGTAATCGGCCGCCACCCTTTTCAGGCGGCAGATTGCCACCGGCTCCTTCTCTACGCGTACGCGTCTGCAGGCCGGTTCGCAGGGGCGGTCACACGTTCGCCCCAGGATTCCCGGGAATACATTGGAGCGCCAGTTGATCATGTAGGCGTCCGAATACCGGCCGTGCGCGATCAGGCGGATATATTCGGGAACCGGAGTATGTGCCGGACAAGCCCACTGGCAATCGACCACCTTGTGGAAGTAATCCGGGGCAGAAATGTCAGTATTCTTCATTGACTCCTCGAAACGCGCCCCGTTACTCCGCAAAACACAAACGGCGTCGCGTCACAGCCCCGGCGGCTCCGCTTTTCTCGTTTAGCCCTGTTTCCGGCTCGAATCCTGAGCGGATACTATTGGGTAGAGAGCCGCAAGGCTACTTATCCTTCCGTCAGGGTTGCGGGCTATCAACTGCAAGTCACCGCATGCTTTTCGCTCCGCGAAAGAGGCGCGAACATGGCTGTGCCGAGGTATTTTCGGCCCAGCAGGCGCCGGTTGAGCATAAATCGACCAGATCGCCCGTGGCGGGTGAATATTGCGGCGCACAATGACCGGAACGTGATCAAGCTATGTTAACCGCGATCAACAAATTGACGTGCCGCATCGCGTGATGCCGCACGCCAATTCGTCTGGATCCTAGTACTCGCAATAACGTCGCCGCACCCAGTGGCCGTGAATGCGGATGTGGCGGACGTAACAATCTTCGTACGAGTCGTCGTAGGGATACTCGTAGTAATAATCGTCGTAGTACCCGTAATCACCGGAAGCAAAGACGCCGAACGGGAAAAATCCGCCGCGGTGGTGGCGATGGTGATGGCCGTGACGGTCAAAATCCCCCGCGATCCGGCTCGAGCGCCATTGCCCACTCGGTGCTGCCATGCCCGATGGACTTATTCGGTTCCCTGACCAGTGCATTGCGCCATTGGACGTTCCGAAATTCCCGTTCGTCCGGTTCCCGGCCGTCGATGGAGCTGCGTTGTGCATAGCGGCGGGCGCAGCGCCCGATGACCCGCCCTTCATCGAGCCGCCTACCGATGGTGCGCCGCCGCCTCCGTGACGCGCGAGGGCCGGCGTACTGATGATGAGGGCTCCAAATAAAGCCACAGCCAGCATAGATTTCCCGTGCATTGCCATTGATCCCTCCTGCTGAGACGGAACTCTGAACAACTGCTAGAAGGGTGGACCGCACCCTCCAATGTCCCACAAGGAAATAACGTAACTGGATCCTCCGTTCCTTCGCTCATGCGCGAGATTTTTGAAGAAATATTTGTCAACGAGCCGCTCGACCCGACCGAGGCGGCGCGCCGCAATTTGCGGCCAAATTTGCGCAAGCGCTTCTATGGGCGCGCCGAAGTTGCCGACGGCGGCACGGTCCTGCTGGATGGCAAACCGGTAAAAACTCCCGCCCGTCGTGCGCTTTATTTGCCCACGACCGCGCTCGCGGAGGCCGTCGCGGCCGAATGGAATTCGCAAGTAGACGTGATCAATCCGGCGTGCATGCCACTCACGCGGCTGACAAACGTCATTATCGATGCGGTGAGTCAGACGCCGCGATCGGTCGCCCAGGAAGTCGAAAAATACCTGCGTTCGGATTTGCTGTTTTACCGCGCCGAAGCGCCGGCCACGCTCGTCGAGAGACAGTCACGCGCCTGGGATCCGGTGCTTGCTTGGGCGCGCGATCGTTTCGGTGCGCGCTTTGTGCTTGCTCAAGGCATTGTGTATGTCAGCCAGCCGCCAGAATCTCTCGAAGCGATGCGTGCCGCGATTCCAGTGGATCCATGGAGACTTGGCGCCGTCTCTTCGATCACGGCGCTGACCGGTTCCGGACTGCTTGCTCTCGCGCTCCTTCACCGCGGACTTGACGACATTTCGGTCTGGTCCGCGGCCCATGTGGACGAGGATTGGCAAGCCCTGCAATGGGGCGGTGACGAGTTCGCGACCGCCCACCGGAATTACCGGCGGGCGGAATTCGATGCGGCGACTACCGTGTTACGCCTTGCCTGAGCAACAGCGTAATGCCGGCGGTCAATGTCCGGTCGGATTGCCCTTGCGGCTTGCTTCGTAAAGGAACC
Organism: Pseudolabrys sp.; assembly: GCA_035691545.1. GTDB lineage: Bacteria > Pseudomonadota > Alphaproteobacteria > Rhizobiales > Xanthobacteraceae > Pseudolabrys. The sequence goes on from DASSIT010000070.1 coordinate 16,121, forward strand.
AGACGCGTTTTTCCGTGTCGTCAATGAACGTCTCGAGCAGGCTGGCGGTTGCGACGTCATTGTACTCGTCGCAAAGGTCGTGCGTTTCGCGCATCGCGGAGATCACGCGCTGATTGTCGTCACGTAGCTCTGCCAGCATGTCCTGCGGATCGACATAGGTTGCATCATTGTCGGCGAGACGCTGGTGGCGTGCGATATCGCTGATCGAACGGAGGGTCGTGGCGCCGAGTTTGCGCACGCGTTCCGCGAGTACATCGGTCGTCGCAAAAATCTGCTCGGCATGCTCGTCGAAGAGCAAATGGTAGTCGCGGAAATGCGGACCGCTCACGTGCCAATGGAAGTTTTTGGTCTTCATATAAAGCGCAAAACTGTCCGCAAGCAGCGCATTCAGCGCGCCGGCGATGTCCTTTTGGGCATTGGCGCCCAGATCAGTCGGTGTATCCAAGCGTGCTGTGGGTTTGGCGTGATTCATGGCAATTTTCCTCGGTTGTCGACTACCCCCGAAGATGCGATCCGCCCGATCGCCCGGAGCATGACCACTTATTAATAGCCGTAGGAAGACTAAGTTCTGCCGTCTTGCGATTTTTTCGCGTCAATTTCGGCGGCTCGGGCATTGGCGGTGCGGGCGTCATCTTCACGGCCGAGATCGCGCAATAGTGAGGCTCTCGCCTCGTGCATTCTGGCGACATCGCCCTTGATCTCGATGGCGGCGTCGACGCTGGCGAGCGCCTCCTCCAGCCGCAGGAGTTTCTTGAGCGTGAGCGCGCGGCCGAGATAGGCCTCCGCCATTTTCGGCTCGAGCGCGACCGCGCGTTCATAGCCGGCAAGCGCATCCATATCTCGACCGGCGTCGAGCAGGGCATGTGCGCGATTGCAATGGGTCACGCAGAAGTCGGGGTCAAGGCCGATCGCCTTGTCATAACTCTCGATTGCATCCTCGACGCGGCCCATTGCATGCAGTGTTGCACCCCGGTTCAGCCAATCACTCGCCGTATTCTTGAGCGCTATCGCGCGATCGAAACTAGACAGCGCCTCGCTATGACGTCCCAATTCGCTCAACATATTCGCGCGGTTGCCATACGCGTCCGCAAAATTGATATCGCATTCGATGGCGTCGTCGAAACTTTGCAGCGCCTCTTTAATTTGCCCCTGCCGGTGCAGTGCCTGGCCGATCAAATTATGGGCGCGCGCTTGCCGGGGCCGGAAGTTGAGCGAGCGGCGTGCGAGGTCAATGCCTTGCTGGAACTGGCCTTCGCCGCAGGCGATTAGGGCGATGTAGTAGAGCGCATCCGCATTCTGTGGGTCGATCTGGAGGACCTGCGTGTACCGGTCCATCGCAAGGGAAATCTGGCCCGCGCGGTGATGGACCAGGCCCTGCGCAATGAGTTCGGCGGTTTGCGGTTGGCTCATGACCGGGTTGTAAGCAGGGTTCGAGGGCGGTGCCAAGCCATAGGCCAAGTTCTGTGTCATGTCACCGCCGGACGTCGCCCAGATGATGACAACCACAAATCCACGGGCCATGGTACTCCTCTTAACCAGCCGGGGACTCCGCAGGGCAGGGCTTAATACCATGAAAGACATCCTCGATAAGCTCGAGAAGCGTCGTGAAGAGGCGCGCCTTGGCGGCGGCAAGGCGCGCATTGATACGCAGCACAAGCGCGGCAAGCTCACGGCGCGCGAGCGCATCGAGTTGTTGCTCGACAAGGGCTCGTTCGAGGAATTCGACATGTTCGTCGAGCATCGCTCGGCCGAATTCGGCATGGAAAAGTCGAAGATTCCCGGCGATGGCGTTGTCACCGGCTGGGGTACGGTCAACGGCCGGACCGTTTACCTCTTTTCCAAGGACTTTACCGTGTTCGGCGGCTCGCTTTCGGAGGCGCACGCGCAGAAGATCATCAAGGTGCAGGACATGGCGATGAAGGCGCGATGCCCGATCGTCGGCCTGTTTGATGCCGGCGGTGCGCGCATCCAGGAAGGTGTCGCGGCTCTTGGCGGTTATGGTGAGGTCTTCAAGCGCAATGTCATAGCCTCGGGCGTGATCCCGCAGATCAGCGTCATTATGGGCCCGTGCGCCGGCGGTGACGTCTATTCGCCGGCTATGACTGACTTCATATTCATGGTGCGTGGCACCAGCTACATGTTCGTGACCGGCCCGGACGTTGTGAAGACGGTGACCAATGAAGTGGTCACGGCCGAGCAACTCGGCGGTGCGTCGGTGCATACCGCAAAATCAGGTGTCTCTGACGGTGCGTTCGAGAACGACGTCGAATGCTTGCTGCAGATGCGCCGTCTGATCGATTTCCTGCCGTCCAACAATGAGAGCGGCACGCCGGAATGGCCTACTCAGGACGACAGCGACCGCATCGAGGAATCGCTGGATACGCTCGTGCCGGACAATCCCAACAAGCCGTACGACATTAAAGAATTGATCCTGAAGGTGGCGGACGAAGGCGATTTCTTTGAATTGTATTCGGCTTACGCAAAGAACATCGTCACCGGCTTCGGCCGTATTGCGGGCCGTACGGTCGGATTCGTCGCTAACCAGCCGATGGTGCTTGCGGGCGTACTCGACAGCGATGCCTCGCGGAAGGCGGCGCGCTTCGTCCGCTTCTGCGACGCTTTCGGAATTCCCATCGTCACATTTGTGGATGTCCCCGGGTTTCTGCCGGGGACAGATCAGGAATATGGCGGGCTCATCAAGCATGGCGCGAAGCTCTTGTTCGCCTACAGTCAATGTACGGTGCCGCTGGTAACAGTCATCACGAGAAAAGCCTTCGGCGGGGCGTATGACGTGATGGCGTCCAAGCATGTCGGCGGAGACGTGAACTATGCCTGGCCGACCGCACAGATCGCGGTGATGGGGGCAAAGGGAGCGGTCGAGATCATCTTCCGGGCCGACATGGACGATCCGAAGAAAATCGCCGCGCGCACGAAGGAATATGAAGAGCGGTTTTTATCGCCCTTTGTTGCTGCCGAGCGCGGCTATATCGACGACGTAATCATGCCCCATTCGACGCGCCGCCGTATCGCGCGAGCGCTGGCGATGCTCAAAAACAAGCATGTCGAGATGCCCGGCCGGAAGCATGACAATTTGCCGGTATAGTCGCGATCCGAAACGTCGCGTGGTCTGGCCCATCGCTCCGGACCCGATTGCCGACCCCTGCCGAAAGCGCCATGATGTTCGCACAGCGGGAAAACCCGCCGAGGGAGGGGATATCATGCGAGCAAGTCGTTCGTTGCTGTTGTCTATAGGCGCCCTGGCGCTTGTCGCCACCGGGCTGAAATCCGTATCTGCCGAGCCCTACCTGATCATCGGCAATGACGAGAAACTGTTGTGGGATGACAAGGGCGCGCCGGTCCTGCATCCGGCCGGAAAAGATTCGGTCGTCATTCTGGATCTTGCAAATCCGGAAAATCCGAAAGTCATTGCCAGCTTGCCGCTGAAGAATTCGGTCATCGGACCTCCAGTCAACCTAGCAATCGACCCCACCAATTCGATTGCGCTCGTGGCGGACTCGATCGACGTCACGCAAGACGGCGATAAACTCAAGATGGGCCCTGACAACAAAGTTTATGTCATCGACCTCAAGGCAAAACCGCCAAAGCTCGCCAATACGGTTACGGTCGGCAAGCAACCTTCGGGGTTGAGCTTCAATCCGGCGGGCAATCTCGCCCTCGTGACCAACCGTGTCGATAAGACCGTCAGCGTGCTGTCAATCAAGGGCACGGACGTCAAGGTGATCGACACGGTTGATTTGGGTGGCATCGTATCGCAAGCCGTGTTTACCCCCGACGGGAAGCGCGCGCTTGTAACCAAGTTTAACGATCACAAAGTTTCGCTGCTCAATGTCAATGGTGACAAGGTTACCTACACCAAGCTCGACTTGCCCACCGGTCAATGGCCGTACAATGTTGCAGTCGCGCCCAGTGGCAAGATCGCGCTGACGGCGGACAACGGAAATGCTGGCAACTCTGACGGCAGTGTTGACACTGTGAGCGTCGTTGACCTCGAGGCCAATCCGCCACGCATCATCGATCGCGTGGTCGTTGGCGACGGACCTGAGGGCTTGGCCATCTCTCCGAAGGGCAACGTCGCCGTGGCCATTATTCTTGCGGGCTCCAACAATAAAAGTGCGTACTTCCATAAGCGGAATGGCAGCGTTTCGGTTTTGCGGGTCTCCGGTAAGGATGTCACCAAGGTCGGCGATGTCGAAGTCGGCGGCTTGCCGGAGGGCGCGGCGTTCACGCCCGACGGAAAATATCTCTTCGTCGGTAACTATCTCGATCAGGATATCTCGATCCTGAAAGTCAACGGGACAAAAATCACCCCCGTCAAGCGCTTCAAGCTGTCTGGTCATCCGGCCTCGATCCGGATGAGCACGCACTGAATTTCCAAACGACATCGCGATAAAGGCCGCCTTTTGGGCGGCCTTTTTTTGTGCGTCTCGCAATGAGGTGGTTTAACGCATTGGCAGCGCTTCGGAGACGATCCTGCCGCGATAGCCCGAGCTTTCATCTTGTCATTGATAAGACTGACGTTTTCGCAGACACTCAAAGGGCAGATTAGGTGCTTTGCGACACCTTAAAGGCAGCTTGTGGCCCGATCGCGGTCCGTCACTAGCGTGCTTCGCTTGCAGACGCGCGGCTGCTAGACTTCGGGATGTTGCAGCATGCGGGGGTAAGGCAAACATGAAATGGCATCGCTTACTATTCATCACGTTGGTTTTCTCGGCGGCAATTTCTGCTCCAGCCGCGGCACAGACTTGGGCGCAAATCGGCACGCTCTCGTGTCAGGTCGATCCAAACATAGGCTTTGTCATTGTCGGGCATCAGCCGATGAATTGTGTCTACACGCCCGCGCCTGCGAACCCGCCTCAGGGACCGACCCAATCCTATGATGGAGCACTCAATACGGTTGGTCTCAATATCGGCGTCAGCGCCGGCAGCGTATTGGCATGGGCCGTCTTCGCACCGACCGCGGGAGTCCCAGCCGGGGCGCTCGCGGGCGATTATGTCGGCGCCTCTGGAGCCGTTGCCGTCGGTCTTGGTGGCGGTGCGAACGTTCTCCTTGGCGGATCCAACCGGACCTTCGCGCTGCAACCGCTCTCTATACAGGGCTCGGTCGCGCTCAACGCCGTACTCGGCGTTTCGGCGCTCACGTTGCGTTGGCGTTAGCTTTGCGCGGTGCGCTCGCGAAACGGGTGGCCGCCATTTAGGTTGGTGCCCACGAGCATCAACGAGTTGCGGTGACAATCAGGGCGCGAATCCGCCCGTCGACAGCGCCATCACCAAACCGGCTGGCTAACGCTTGTGTAGCCACGTCGGTCGCGCGTTCGAGTCCGGACGGATCGCGAGCCTCGATTTCAGTCCGCAGCGGAGTGCCCTGGCAGTAGGCGATTGCAGGATCTCGCGGGGAAGGGGCTTTGCTTCTGGCCGGTACGGCATCGATAGAAATGTCCGCAAAGCCCGCGGCCGCGAAATCACGGCGAATTTCGTCGACGTCATGGTAGCCGTGAGGGGTGCGCGCCAAAAAGCGGGGCGGGTCTTGTGGATATAGCCCAGCCAGTGCTTCGGTCGTGACGTCTGCAAAATCATTCTCCGAAATTCGGTCCCATACGCTGCAAAAGAAGTGTCCGCCGGCCCTCAGGACGCGCCAAGCCTCTCTGTAGCCTTTGATTTTGTCAGGAAAAAACATCGCGCCGAACTGGCAGGCCACGACGTCAAAGCTTTCGTTGCCGAACGGAAGGGCCAATGCATCGGCCTGTTTCCACTCGATCGAACGATCTTGCGGTTGCTGCTGTCTCGCACGATCCAGCATGGGCTGATTGAGGTCAGTTGCTACGATGCGGGCCTCGGCGCGAAGCACCGACGCGTTTGCGCGGGTTAAAACGCCGGTCCCAGCAGCAGTTTCCAGTATGTCCGCCGGTCTGGTTGCGGCAATGCGCGACGCAAGATCGCGTGCATATGAATCGAAAATGAGTGGAACCAGAAATCGGTCATAAAGTTCTGGAATCGAACCCGCAAATATCTTGTCGACTGTGGTCATCCGTTACCACCAATATTGTGCCCGAGCCGCACCGCAATTAGCGCGGATCGCACGGGCGTATCAATTATCGGCATGAACTCGCATACCGAAATCGGCCCGGGCGTACCAGCTGTAAAATAGCATAAAAATCGCCCCGCATATGAAAGCACAAATTAGCCAGAATCCCTATGCGTTTGTTTCGACGTTGAACATATTGCCTTGCGCCGTGTTTCTGCATCGGGGGCCGAGCGAGGTAGATTTATGCAGCAACGACAACCGAAGGTGCTCATTGCGGACGATGCCAGCACCGTACACGAACTCATCCGCGATGCTCTTCCAGGCGAATACTCCGCCAACATTATCCATGCATTTGATGGAGTGGAATGTCTTCAGGCGCTCGATCACGGCGTCGACCTGGCGTTCATCGACGTCCACATGCCGACAATGGGCGGCATGGACGCCTTGTGGGCGGCGCGAATTGCGGGAAACAAGACTTTCGTCACGTTGATCTCGGGGCGGTCCAACAAGCGTTGTATCGATCTTGCGCGCCAGCTCGACGCTTACGAGTTTCTGACCAAGCCATTCGGCGGCAAGGATATCGCAACAATCCTCGCGACCTATCGCCGTATATCGACGCCGATGCAGGTTCTTCTGGTCGACGATTCCGCGATTTCCTTGAAGGTTATGCGCAAGGTGTTGGCCAGCTCGGTGTTTCACTTGAATATCGAGGAAGCCCATTCGGGGACTGAAACGGTCCGCCGGTGCAATTCAGAGGCATTCGATGTTGTCTTCCTCGACGTCAATATGCCCGGCTTGAATGGTTTTGCCACTCTGGGGCGGCTGATGCAGGCGAATCCGCAGGCCAAAGTTGTGATGATTTCGGCGGAATGCAGCGCGCCGCGCGAACGCGAGGCTCTGGCGCTAGGCGCGGCGGCGACTATGCGCAAGCCGTTTTTCCCGACCGAAATTGACGCCGTGCTCCACCGGATTTTCGGTTTGCAATCGCCAAAGCTCGCGACCGAAGGATTCGTGCGGGATTTCGGCATCAAGATTCATGGTCGCACGATTGCCGTAGAGCACTCGGAGTCCGGCCACGTCTGCGAATACGTCTGGTTCCGTGACCCGCCATACCTTCGCCTGCCGCTGGTGCGGGAGAATGAATCGGCCACAATCCCCGTCGCGGAAATAGTGGCGAACGCAAAAAAAGCAGCGATGCTTGAGCTCGCAAACGCGAGCTTGCTTCAGGCCAGTTAGGTCGGTTTACGCTTGCGGGCGATTGCGATGATGTAAAAGGAGGCGGGCGGCGTTCAACGCCAGCCGCCGCCCCCGTTTACGTAAACCGTATCAGCAGTCATGAATTGGCAACTGTCCGAACACATGAAAAGCACCAACTCGCCGATCTCTTCCGGTTCTGCAAAACGTTTCATCGGGACGTCTTCCAGGAAGCGCTGAACGAGTTCGGGCGAACTGCTGGCAGCGGCCTGAAACGGCGTTTTAACCGGCCCGGGCGATATCGACAAAGCGCGAATCCCTTGCGCGGCGAACTCGCGCGCAACACCCATGGTCATCGTAACCACGGCGCCTTTGGCTGCGGCGTAGTGAACTGACGAGCCGGGGCCGCCACGACGATGGGACATGCTCCCCATGTTCACGATCACCCCGAACTTGTTGGAGAGCATGTGCGGCAGCACCTCTTGCATCGGATAGAACGTGCCCTTGAGATTAAGGTCGAAGGTCTTTTCGAGCAGGGCATCGTCGATTTCGAGGAATTTGGCGCGCCTGATCGCTGCGCCGGCGGAATTGAAAAGGAACTGCACGCTGCCAAAGCCATCGATTGCAAGCTGGATCATGTCTTTGACTGCTTCCCGCTTGGTCACGTCAATTGTGAGCGCCAAAGCCTGGCTACCGATCGTATTGATCCGTTCGGCCGTCTCCTTGACACCGCTCTCATTGATGTCGGCACACACGACATTGGCCTTTTCGCGCGCGAAGACGAGGGCGGTCGCCCTGCCTATTCCGCTGGCCGCGCCTGTTATAATGATGGTTTTTCCGGAAAAATAATTGGGCGTTTTCGGCATGAACTGTTCTCCCGTAGAGGCCGCCGCGAGTGATCATGGATTGCGCAGCCGCTTCCGGCAATGACATGATGGTTCGTTAAAGGGAGCGCCTCATGTCCACACCATCGCCGATCGAATATTCCGACGCTCCGCCACAGGTTCGGGCGGTTTATGACGACATCAAAAAGATGCGCAATGTGCCGGACGTCAATAATTTCTGGTAATATCTGGCGCGAGACCCCGCGACCCTCAAAAGGACCTGGGAAAGCGTGAAGGAGGTGATGGCTCGCGGCGCGCTCGACCCGCTCACGAAGGAGATGATCTACGTTGCGGTATCGGTCACCAATGGCTGTGCTTATTGCATCGCGAGCCACACTGCCGCCGCCCGCAAAGCCGGCATGACGGAGGCAATGTTTGGCGAACTCATGGCGGTCGTCGGAATGGCTAACGAGACGAACCGGTTGGCCAATGGCTACCGCGTTCCGATCGACGATTTTCTCCAGAGTTGAAATATTGCCCAAATGGTCCGCGTCGTGAGAGACTAAAAGGGGGAAGGGGGAGGACGCTATGCTCGACAGGGCTACTTTAACAAGATTGCTGTGCGTTACACTGGTCGCAGTAGTCATGCTGCCGCTCGGGAGAGCACTGTTTCCGTATGTCAGCCACGAATTGACCGGCATGCAGTTTCAGGCCATCGAGGCGGTCGTGAGTGCGACGGTAGGTTTCGGGATCTATTCAATCTTCGGCTAGCGCGTGCGCAAATCTCGCGCCCATAAAACGGTAGGCGACCGGCTTGCCGCGGCGGAGAGTGTGCGCGTCAGCGTTGAAGAGGGGCTTAACCCCTATTGCCCCTCCGCCTGAGCCGGCTGGCCCTTGTTGCCGGTTGGCTGCGCGGGCTGCTTCGGATTTGCGGAATCGAACTTTTTGTCGGCGCGGCCGACGTCACGCTCTTCAGTGCCGCCTTGTCCAGTCGTCGCCCCCGGAGTTTGGCGCTGGTTCTGCACCTGTGCGGGGGCCCGTTTTTCTCGCGGATTGGAAGGTTGAGGCGTCGCCGGAGCGGATTGGGTAGCCGCGGTTTGCTCGTCGCTGCCTTCGCGACGCTGGTTGGTAACGCCCCAAAAGAAAACCGCAATGATCGTGATCACCGCGAATGTGGTGAGGAGAACCTGCCATCCGGCCGCCTGTTTCTCGCCCGGCTGGGGCGGTCGCAGCGGCGGCAGGTTTCGGACGGTGTTCTCGTCGGATTGCTTCATTGCTGCGGTTCCAAATTAATTGACGCGTGCCCCGGCGCCGTCGCAGCGCCGGGGATTTTCGTGAAAGCATCAAGCACGTCTATTGATTGCCGGACTTAGGTGGAGCGGGCGTCATTGGCTGCGGCGCCGACGCGCCAGATCCGGTTGTGCTTCGCGCGGGCGCGCTGGTCGGCGCGCTGCTGGTTGTAGTCGTCGGCGAGCCGTTGCGCGCTGTATTGCTGTTGTTGTTCCAGCCCGCGATGATCAGAAAGCCGATCAGTAGAAGCACGGCGACGCCGGCAATCCATCCCCACATTCCGCCAGCGCTTTCATCGCGGCGCAGCACTGGATCACTCAACCGCGGATCGCTGTAGCGTGGGTCAGTAAAACGCGGATCAGTCATGGGAGCCTCCTTGGCTTCGGGACGTGTCTCTCGTCGTCTCGAATGGAGGAAACCCGCTAGCCGCACCTGTGGTTCCGACCAAGGACAGGGCATGCCTCAGGGAACCCGTGTTCAGGTCAGGCGAACCGCAAGCCGCCAGGCGCCCCAGAACGTAAAGAAGAAACAGGCAAGGAACACCGGAAGGCTCATGGCCTGGGACCAATGTTCGACGGTTCGCCCGATGACATAGGCGACCGCTTCGCCGATCAGAACAAAACCGACATAAAACGCGATCAATTTCATGCTGCAAATCGCCCCCGGATGATGTCCCCATGCGACAGCTGCATGGGGCCCAACCGAGTGGACATGGGTAAGCAACCAGGCGCAAGCCAACTCGGCATATAAAATGGTATAGCCCTGCCACCCGCCTTCACGCCAAAGCCCGCCCGTGCCGAAATCATCATCGCGTCTCATCCAAATGGCGATTGCGGCCGCTCCAGTCGTTTTTGTGCTGCTGTGGAGTACCGGTTTTATCGGTGCGCGTTATGGGCTGCCGTATATCGAACCGCTGACGTTCCTGGCGGTCCGCATGGCGCTTGTCATTGTGCTCATGGGCACGATTGCGGTTGCTGGACGCGTGGCTTTGCCAAGCCAAAGCGAAATCGGCCACAGCCTTTTGGCGGGCTCGTTGGTCCACGGGCTGTATTTGGGCGGTGTATTTACTGCGATCAGCCAAGGCGTCCCGGCCGGCATTTCAGCACTGATTCCCGGTCTGCAACCGATCCTGACATCGACGATTGCCAATCGTTTTATGGGAGAAACGGTGACGCGCATTCAGTGGCTCGGCCTAGCGCTTGGCCTCTTCGGGGTCCTCCTGGTTCTGCATGACCGCAATATTGTCTTGGCGGGGTCGCCGCTTGGCTGGATCGCGAGCTTGGTGTCGCTGATCGGTATCACGCTGGGCACGCTTTACCAGAAGCGCTATTGCGGCGCGATCGACTGGCGAGTCGGCAATCTCGTCCAATATATCGGAGCGGGTTTTCTGTTTGCACTGGGCGCATTTGCTTTTGAGACGCGCGAAATTCACTGGAGCGGCGAACTTGTCTTTGCGATTGCCTGGCTTGCGCTGGTGCTGTCGATCGCTGCAGTCGGATTGATGTACTGGCTGATCCGCCGTTCTGCAGCAACGGGTTTTGCAAGCCTGTTTTATCTTGTGCCCGGCGTTACCGCACTGTTTGCATATTTGTTGTTCGGCGAGCGTCTGGACTCGGTGTCTATTTTGGGCATGGCAATTTGTGCGGGAGGCGTCGTGCTTGCCAACCGTGGCGCCGCGAAGCCGCGTGCGGTCTGATTCTATGGTGCTCGATCGAGAACAAGTTGGGTCTGCGTGACGAGTGCGCACAATTTTCCGTCACCGCGCGTGACGCGGGTCTGCCAGACCATCGTGGTACGGCCCCGATGCAAGGGTGTGCACTCCGCCTTCGCCACATCGCCAATCGGCACCGCCGCAAAGAAATTGGTCTTGCTTTCGATTGTCGTCGTGGCCTGACCTGGTTTGAGGTTCGCAGTTGTTGCGGTGCCGCCAAGGTTGTCGGCAAGGGCCATGAGCGCCCCGCCATGCATGATGCCGAACCGGTTGTTGAATTCCGCGCGCGCGACCAATTCGGCGGTGACCCGTTCCGGCGAAACGTGAGTGATTTTGAGGCCGAGAAACTCCGCAAAAGGCGGTTGTGTTTTGGCCGCTTCATTCATGGCATTTGCTCCAGCCGTTGCGCGGCGAGCACGATTATCGGTTTCGATATCCGAAATTCAGCATCGCCAGAATAGACAAGGGCGCGGACGTTATCGTCCGCGCCCTTTGTGCGCAATCTGTCCGTTGCTAGTTGCGCGGCTGAGGCACGATACGGATATAGGGTTTTGGCGATTTCCAGCCGGCGGGGAAAAGTTTCTTGGCTTCATCATCGGTGATGGCCCCGCCGAGGATCACGTCTTCGCCCTGCTTCCAATTGGCAGGTGTCGAAACGCGGTGCTTCGCCGTCAGTTGCAGCGAGTCAAGTACCCGCAGCACTTCGTCGAAATTGCGCCCTGTGCTCATCGGATAGACTAGGACGAGTTTGATCTTTTTGTCCGGCCCGATGATGAATACGTTGCGCACCGTCTGGTTGTCATTCGGAGTGCGGCCCTCTGACGTCCCCGTCGTGCTCGCCGGCAGCATCCCGTAGGCTTTGGAAATCTTGAGATCGGTGTCACCGATCATGGGATAATTGGGCGCAAAACCAACGACATCCTTGATGTCGCCGGCCCATTTTTTGTGATTGTCGACGGGGTCGACCGAAAGACCAATGATCTTCGCGTTACGCTTGTCGAATTCCGGCTTGAGCCGCGCCATCGTCCCCAGTTCAGTGGTACAGACGGGCGTGAAGTCCTTCGGGTGCGAGAATAAAATGCCCCAGGAATTACCGAGCCAATCGTGAAAGCGAATTTTGCCTTCGGTGGTCTCCGCCTCGAAATCAGGTGCCGTATCTCCAATCGCCAGTGCCATGATCAACCTCCACTGAAATCATTGCATCCCTAATAAGCAATATAGTCGATGGCGCCAACGTGGAATAGGCCGCCCCCGCAAAGAGCATGGTTGCATGCCGGAGTGAACGCACCGAAGGACAAAGCTTTTGGAGCCAAGGCGCCCGGGAAAATGTTTTTTGCCGGTGGGCCCCTTGCTCAACGATTTGCGGCCTTGCGCTCTTCCAATCCGACGGTGCGGCCCGGAAACCCAGCCGCGTCAAAGTAGCGCGTCTGCCCCACGCGCTGCCCGACCAGGATGGTTGCCAGCCCATTTGCGCTCGGATCGGACCGGTCAACAAAATTCTCAACTGTCGGACTCGTCCCGCCCGGTAGGGCTTCCGTCAATATCCTGCCCATGAGCGTGCCATGGCCGGGGATCTTCAGACCAAGCACCTGGGCAATAGTCTTGCCCACGTCGGCATTGCTTGCGGGGGCTTCGCTGACATAGCCGGTCTTGAAGTCGGGACCGACCGCCGCCATGAAATTCATGGTGTCGCCGCGGTTGAAACTGCCATGCATGCCCTGGCCCTGCTGCAAGCCTGTGTCGGCAATATTGACGGCACATATCGGCGGCTTTTCGCAGCCAGTCGAATAAGACCGGAAATTGATCACAATGGACGGACGGGGGGTGACGGCGGATCCTTTCAAGTTGATGGATGACAGCGGCAGCGTCCCGGCAAAGGAACCAAGTTCGTCGTCGACAAAGAGTCCGCTGATATAGTCTTGCGCAAGCAACGCCTCAATGACCTTGGCGGTAATCGCGCGATCCTTGTTCGGGATGTAGAGCAAATCAGAGCCGCCATTGGATGCGACCACGACTTGAGGGTTGGCGGGGTCGGGGCCGATCAGTCCGTTGCCGCGCTTGGGGCGCTTGCCGGTAGAAATCTCTGCATTTTTGTCATCAGGGTCGTGCAACGGCAGCCCCAGTGCCTTGGCGAGGTCGATGGCTACAAAGCCGGGAGGCAGCAATCCATTAGGTACGCCGGCGTAGCTCGCTTGCGCGGCACTGCTGGTCTTGCTCTCCTTGGATATGGTCGAAAAACCATGGTCCGCCGAAACTATAATGTCGGTATTTGCCGAAAGCCCGAGTTCATCCAGCGCAGCGCGCAGTGCTGCCAGATTGTCGTCGGCGTTCCTGATGGCCGCGCGCGATGTCGGCCCGTTGATTCCCGGTTCGACCGTCAGGAGGCTGTCACCCTGATTATGCTGCGTCCCGTCAGGGTCTCGTGACCAGAAGACGAGCACAAATGGTTTGTTCCGCGCCTTGAACATTGGCAGCACTACTCTGGCGGCAACGTCAGTAAAATATTTTTGCTGATCGATGTTCGCGACAGTTGTGCCCGGTTTCGTAGAATTGCCGGTCGCACCGTTGGGCCCACGACGGGGCGCGGCCGATGGCAAACCGGCGGCCCACAGTGAATCCTGCATTGCTTTCGAAAGTGGCACGCCCTGCGGACTGCCGGTCGCGTCGTCAACGATGATGGTGCTTTCAGCTTTACGGTCTGTGTGGTCGAACATCATTGTGGGGCCAACCTTGCCGATTGCGGCGGTGCTGAAGTCCTGGTGCCGCGCGGCGAACAGGATGGCGTCTTCGTCGACGAAATTGCCCGAGAAATGATCGTCGATATCGCCGAGCACCGTGTCGCTTTCGATGAACGGTGTTACGCTGCTGCTGGCGTGTTCCGTCGGAAAGCCGACATAGATCGTATTGCTGAAGACGCCGGTGTCACCGAGGAAATGGCCGGTCGAAAGTCCCGATGCGTTTGCCATAGTAAAGGTCGGAAACAGCGAATGCGGGTTGGCGAAATTTACGCCGCTGCCCCGTATCGCTGCCATGGTCGGCGCCGTCTCCGGTGTCACCGACAGGGCGCGCAGGCCGTCCGGGACAAACAAAATAAGATTGCGCTGGCTTTGCGCGCCGGCCGTGGGGACCTGCATGAGAATGACGGCGCACGCTGACAGGAAGATCGCCGACCGCAATGACATGAGAAAATCCTCTCAATCTTAGTTGTGACGATGCCGCGCTAGTTACGCTTGCTATAAGACACTATTGTTACGACCACCAGTTTGCCCACTCGTTTGCTCGGCCGGGGGCCATAGGCGCTGGCCGCGGTCCACGGATTTTACGGTTGTGGAGCGCAGCAATTACGATCTTGATTGCGGCTGCGCCAATACGGCCAGCAAATCATTGGCCGACGTCGCAGTTGGGGGGCAGGGACAATCTGGGGTATATGTTGCGGAGTATCCCCAGCATCCCTTGCCGCGGTGGGCGGACTTGCCCTTTGGACCAAAGTATTCTGCAGTAGTGTAGCGATTGAATCTTTGTGGATAACGCCGCAATCCAAAAACCCGCCACCTGGGGCAAATGACACGGCATGTTCAAGCGTATCCTGATCGCTAACCGCGGCGAAATTGCCTGTCGGATCATCAAGACCGCGCGCAAAATGGGGATCGAGACCGTCGCCGTCTATTCTGACGCCGACAAGGATGCTTTGCACGTGGAGATGGCCGATCGGTCCGTAGCGATCGGACCACCGCCTGCGGGCGAAAGTTATCTGGTCATCGAAAAGATCGTCGCAGCGTGCAGGGAGACCGGCGCCGAGGCGGTCCATCCCGGTTATGGCTTTCTATCCGAGCGCGAGGCTTTCCCGAAAGCACTGGCGGCGGCCGGGATTACGTTTATAGGGCCCAATCCCAAAGCCATTGCGGCAATGGGCGACAAGATCGAGTCGAAGCAGGCTGCGGCGGCCGCGAAGGTCTCGACCGTACCGGGTCATCTTGGCGTCATCGACAGCGAGGCACAGGCGATCGAAATTGCGCAGGAGATTGGCTATCCGGTGATGATCAAGGCCAGTGCCGGCGGCGGCGGCAAGGGGATGCGCATTGCCCGCAGCAAGAACGAGGTGGCGGAGGGGTTTGCCCGCGCACGATCCGAGGCAAAATCATCGTTCGGCGACGACCGAGTATTCATCGAGAAGTACATCACCGATCCTCGTCATGTCGAAATCCAGGTGCTCGGCGACAAGCACGGCAACGTGATTCATCTCGGCGAACGCGAGTGCTCGATCCAGCGCCGCAATCAAAAAGTAATCGAGGAAGCACCGTCGCCGCTACTAGACCCGTCAACACGCAAGAAGATGGGAGATCAGGCCGTCGCGCTCGCGAAAGCCGTTTCCTACGACAGTGCCGGGACAGTCGAATTCGTAGCCGGACAGGACAAGAGTTTTTACTTCCTGGAGATGAATACGAGATTGCAGGTCGAGCACCCGGTAACCGAGCTTGTCACCGGCATCGACCTGGTCGAGCAGATGATCCGGATCGCGGCAGGTGAAAAACTCGCCTTCAAACAGAACAATATTAAGCTCAAAGGATGGGCAATCGAAAGCCGGGTCTACGCCGAAGATCCTTATCGCAATTTTCTGCCATCGGCCGGACGTCTGACGCGTTATCGTCCGCCGCGTGAAGCCAGCGCGAATGGCATCACCGTGCGCAATGATACCGGCGTGGTCGAGGGTGGCGACATTTCACTCTTCTATGACCCGATGATCGCCAAACTCGTCACCCACGCAGAAAATCGCGACGCCGCCATTGCGGCGCAGAGCGATGCGCTCGATGCGTTCGTCATCGACGGCATCCGCCACAATATTCCATTTCTCGCCGCCCTGATGGCGCATCCACGCTGGCAGGCTGGCAAGCTTTCGACCGCTTTCATCGCGGAGGAATTTCCCAATGGCTTTCATTCTCGCTCAGTGCAAGGTGAAATAGCGGAGTTGCTTGCTGCTGTCGCCGCTGCGATCGACCACGTGTTAGGCGAGCGCAAACGTCGCATTTCCGGGCAGTTGAGCGGAAAAAACGTCATCCGCGAGAGTCAGCGTGCTGTCCGGCTTGGCGGATACGAATTAAATCTTCAGGTCGGCCGCGATGACGGATTCATTGAGGTCCGTTTTCGTGAGGGCAAGAAGCGCAAATTGCGTCTTGTGTCCACCTGGAAACCCGGCGATGTGATTTGGAATGGGACAGTCGATGGCCAACCGTCGACAGTTCAGGTTCGTACCATTGCCAACGGGTTTGCGCTCTCCCACCGGGGTCTTGAGACCACGGCCTATGTATATACGGAGCGGGAAGCCGGGTATGCGCATTTAATGCCGGCCAAGGTCGTGGCCGACTCGGGCAAGCAGGTCGTTTGTCCAATGCCAGGGTTGGTGGTTTCGATCGCGGTCATGGAGGGCCAGGAAGTTAAAGCCGGCGAGACGGTCGCTGTGGTCGAGGCGATGAAGATGGAGAATGTGCTGCGCGCCGAAATCGACGGGACGGTCAAAAAAATCAACGCCAAGCCCGGCGACAGCCTCGCGGTGGATGCCGTAATCCTCGAATTCGTGTGATGAGCTCAAGTCCCGCTGCGTGGGCCGCAGGAACCTCTCGAATGTGAATTGCGTTGCGATGGAATGTCACTGTCCGCCATGAGCAACCATACGATCAGTCGAGTCATCATACGCGGGCTCGTGCAGGGCGTCGGCTACCGCGCCTTCGTCGAGCATGAGGCCGGACGACGCAACTTGCAGGGCTGGGTGCGCAACCGCCGTGACGGATCGGTCGAAGCAGTGTTTGCCGGCCCGCAGGATGCGGTCGAGGCGATCATCGAAGCCTGCCGGCGCGGACCATCTGCAGCGCGGGTTAACACGCTTGATCGCCGTCAGGGGACCGCCGCCGATCTCGCAGGGATGTTGGACGGCGAGAGTTTTTCCGTGCTGCCTACGGTCTGATCGGTGGTCGGGCCAAAGAGCGCCTCAAATTCGCGCCGCAATATCCTGTCGATGTTTTGCATCGACTCCCGGATACCGAGGTCGGCGAAGCTGGTGACGCCATAATGTTTTACGCTCACCCCGCAAGGCACGATGCCGCAAAAATGCGAAAGATCCGGACTGATATTGATGGCGATACCATGCAGGGTGACCCAATGCCGCACGCGGATGCCGATGGCCGCGATCTTGTCTTCGTGGCCTTCGCCCTTGTCGGGACGGCGCACCCACACTCCGATGCGATCCTCGCGGCGTTCGCCACGCACGTTGAATGAATCCAGTGTCCTGATGATCCACTCCTCCAGCGTGGCGACATAGCGGCGCACATCGGGGCCGCGTCGCTTAAGATTCATCATGACGTAAGCAACGCGCTGGCCCGGTCCATGGTAGGTCATTTGTCCGCCACGGCCGCTCTCATGGACGGGGAAGCGGGCATCGATGACGTCTGCCGGTTTAGCACTGGTGCCGGCTGTATAAAGGGACGGGTGCTCCAGCAGCCAAACCAGTTCGTGCGCACGTCCGGCCGCGATGTCGGCAGCGCGGGCCTCCATCGTCGCGACGGCCCTTTCGTATGAAACGGCGGAATCGCTTACCCGCCAGTCCACCGGACCAGATCCGGCAACCGCTGGAAGCCCGACAATCAAGCTGTTTCGTTCGTTAACCACTCATTCACCATACCATGGTGACCTGTTGTTTGCCCGCCGGTGCGGGAAAATGCCGAACCAGGAAGCATACGTGCCCACACTCGACAAGGTTGCCGTCGACATCACCGTGGTGCTTGGCACCACATCCATGCCCATCCATCAAGTCCTGCGTCTTGGCCGAGGGGCCATTATCGAGCTTGATGCCTCCGAGGAAGATGCGGTGAGCATTCTTGCCAACAATCTGCCGGTGGCGAAGGGGACCGTGGTCGTGAACGGCAACCGTATCGCCGTGAATGTCGCGGAACTGCTGCCGCGGCCGCCAGACATGCGCTAAATCGCGCGCCCATAGGCATCATTCCTCGGTCAGTTTAAGCTTGGGCGCGGCAGGGCGCGGGCCTTGTCCCTCCACATCCTATTTGTTACATGGTCCGCCGTCATCGGACGGGGGGTTTTGAGGCCTTTTCGTCCTTCTCCTCATGAGCACGATCCCGGAAAGTGGGAACCGGTTTTCGGATCAGGTCTTGCTCGATTAAATGCGGTCGTGGCGGAATTGGTAGACGCACTAGCTTGAGGTGCTAGCGGGGCAACCCGTGGAGGTTCGAGTCCTCTCGACCGCACCAGCCTGGCAATCCGGAAAATTGGAGGTCGCGTAGGCTCGCGACGAGGCAATTGACCTGCGTCAAAGTGGCAGATGCCCTCGGCCTATAGAATGATTTCCATGCTTAAAACGCATTGGCCCTGGGGGATCAACATGGGCGAAGATTTCAAAAAAGCACTTGCTGCGGTTGTCAACTTCTTGAGGCCGCCGCCATCAGAACGGTTTACATGTGGCGATTGCGACCGCAATTCCCGGTGCGGGCTCGCGCCGCACGATGATTGCCTGTACAGATTGACGCAAATCGCGCGCGACGGCGAAAGGCAAAAGCCGCCACCAGATTATTTCTATCAGGCAATATGGCCGCGCCGGGTGCCGATAGATTGAAGGCGGTTGCTTGTCGCTAGGGAACGAAAACCAAAAACAAGAACGTCGTGAAAACGACGATGTGAACGAAACCCGTCAGAATATTGGTTCGGCCGGTTCCGAACGTCAGCAGGCTCAGGAATAGTGTAAGCGCAAGCAGCAACGTGTCGCGGGCGGAAAGCCCTAGTTCAATTTGCTTGCCGATGAAGATGTTGGTGATCGCGACCGCGGGAATTGTTAGCCCGATAGTTGCCAAAGACGAGCCCAAGGCAAGGTTGAGACTTTTCTGAAGTGCATTTCGGTGGGCGGCACGCACCGCCGTAATGCTTTCGGGGGCGAGTACAACTATAGCGATGATGATGCCTGCAACGGCCTTGGGCGCCCCGATATGAGCGATGACGACCTCGAGGATAGCCGCAAATTTTTTCGCAATGAGAATGACCCCGCACAATGCCAGAACGAGCAATATTGCGCTGATGGTCACGCGCCTGGCCGATGGAGCAGCGTGATTTTCATCTCCCAGGGGGAGGTCGGCGCGAAAGTAGTTCGTGTGTCGCGAGGTCTGGATGAACAAAAATGCGCCATAGAGGAGAATCGTCGTGGCGCTGACAAAGACGAGTTGGGCATTGGAGAAATAAGGCCCAATTGTCGTTTCCGTAAAATTTGGAAGCACGAGCGTAAGAATTGAAAGCGCGCCCAGGACGCTAAGATATACGCCGGCGCCGGTCGCCTGAAATTCCTGCTCATGGTGGCGCAGCCCGCCCCAAAGGATACACAGGCCGATCAAGCCGTTGCATACGACCATAATCACCGCAAACACAGTGTCGCGGGCCAACGCCGGCGAGCTGTTTGGCGTCAACACGATCGATTCGATGAGGGCGACTTCGATGACGGTGACTGCCAAAGTCAGAATGAGTGTCCCATATGGTTCGCCAACGCGATGCGCGACCACATCGGCGTGATGAACGCTTGCAAATATAGCGCCGAGCATGATGAGCACCATGACGCTCGACAGCACGACCGACAGCGTGGGTGAGGCGACATCGTCACCGGGACCGAAAAATGGAACGAGAAGGACGTACGCGACCGCCAAAATGGGGAACGCAATGGTCGTCACGGGCGGTTTTGATTTTTCGATCATGCCGGCATTGGATATTCGATGGACCGGAAGGACGTCGGGCCTCTATGAGATTGTATCTCCCGAGTCCCGGGCGCCCGCAAGCATGCAATCCGCGCTATCGGCGCAAGGTCAGTAACCGATGCTAAAACAGCGACTTCAGGTCCGCCGCCCGTGGCACCTCCGCAATCAGGTGCCGCTAAAACTGGCGATAACGCCAGTCACTGGCATCGGTACTGATGTCGGGCTCGTGCAGGCTCGCGACGGCGGGCCGGCGGTGCTTGGAAATGAACTTCTTGACATGATGGTGCGATGCGGTTTTTGCAGAGGCTTCATGGCCATCACCCGATTTGGGGATCCTCGGCCCGACCTCCTTGTCCGCAACGGGTACGGCCGGCAGCTCCGGCACGCTTTGTGGACGCTCGCCAGCGGCTACGACCTGTACGATATGATAACCGTGCTCCTTGAGCTCCTTGAGAAGGACCGGGAGAGCCAGAGCTGTCGCGGGATGGATGTCGTGCAACAGGAGAATGCCGCGACCCTTTTCGGCGAGGCGGCGCATTGCCCGCCGTACAATCTCTGAAGCGCCGATGTGCTTCCAGTCGTCGGCGACCACGTCAGCGCTCCAGGTCACCAAGGATTTCGACGCCAGATAGGTTTCGATTCCATCCGTTCTTCCCAGGCCCGGAATTCTGAAGAAAGGCGAGATTGCGTTGGCATCGCCGAGCGCGGCGTCGACGGACGCGATACCGACCTCAACCTGCTTTTCGGCATTTTGCTCGCTTAGGCGCTGGAACGCATATGGGTGGTTCTGACTGTGGGTACCAATGCTGTGCCCCGCATTGTAGATGCGGCGCACGATCGACGGGTGAGCCTGTGCCATCTCACCGACAAGGAAATAAGTGGCCTTTACGCATTGTGAGGCCAAGGTATCGAGGACAGAGTTGGAATAGGGCGGTATCGGCCCGTCGTCGAACGTGATCACCACCTCATGATCGTTCAGAGGCAGGGTCTCCCGATATTGCATGCTGCCGATGCGGGCAAATTCGCTCGGATTAATTGTCAGAATGCGGCTGGTGCCGATCGCGTCGGGATTGCCGGGGCATGGCTCCGCTGCGGACGCCACAATGCCTCCAAAGAAACAAACAAATAAAACAAACACACTGCGCATCAGGCCCCCCGACCGCGCGCCGCCCAACCTTCGGCTGGAGGCTCCTAACAATAATGCCCTCGACATTAAAGGATGATTACGCGTTGTGAATGCCGAATAGCCCCATTTTCCGGCGAATTCCTCCGGGGTGAGGCAATAAAGCGACGAATTCGGCTGGCCTAGCCCGGGCTGCGGGGAATGACATGGACGACGTGATAGCCGCGGCGTTTGAGTTCGCGCAGGAAAGCCGGAAGCATCCGCGCGGTCTGGGCCTTGGTATCGTGAAACAGGACGATCCCCCGTCCTACCCGCTCGATGCGGGACAATATGAGGCGCAACTCCTGTTCCGGCGTCATTGGGTCCCAATCGCTCGCCCAGACGTCAGCGCCGAAAACCACCAGCCCGCGCCTGTTCGCGAAGTCGAGAAGGGCGGGGCTCGAAGCAAAACCTGGAAACCTGAAGAACGGCGTCGTTGGGTTGCTCCTCCGACTCCCATAGATGGCCGCTTCGTCGGTTTCGATCCCGCGGTCGATTTCAGCTTCGGCCTTGGCGGTCGTCATTCGATTGAGAAGGGGATGCGAATAGCTGTGGTGACCAAGGCTATGGCCTTCGGCCAAGGCGCGCCGGGCGAGCTGAGGATTGGCGGCAACATTTCGCCCCAGCAGGAAGAACGTGGCTTGCACGCATTCGCTTTTGAGAGCGTCTAGCACTTTCGGCGTGGTTCCTGGCCACGGCCCGTCGTCGAATGTGAGGACCAATTCCTTCGGGTTTAGCGGCAAGGTGGTCGGGAATTGCTTGCGTCCGACCCGCGGCGAAGTCTTCGCGTCAATCTGCATGGCCCGTTCTGTCCCAAGAGCCTGCGGATTGCCGGGACAAGGTGCTGCCAAGGCCACCATGGGAGCCGACATTAGAGCGGCCAAAAAAAGAAGAAGGATGTAGCGAGCCATCGGCCATCCAATTGCAGCAAGGAAGCCTGATCGGCAAGCCCATGCTCACTGGCATTGACGTAAAATATTTGCGGGGCGCTTGGGAGTGGGCGTAAAAGCGTCGCGTCTTCAGAGTTTTGCCGGCAGACTTTGACATGGTCGACCAGGGACAAGCGAACGGCGCCGATGCTGCGCAATTGCCGCGCAACAAGGATGGCTCGATACGCAGGACCTTCGTCAAGAGCGTCGCTCGCAAGATAGAGACCAAAGATGCGTCCGGTCTGCGTGAAATGGTCGGCAAGCTGCATGAGTCCGACATGGGCGCGCTAATCGAAGCGCTCGAGCCGGAGCAGCGGCCGCGCCTCGTCGAGCTGCTTGGTCTCGATTTCGACTATACCGCTCTCACAGAAGTGGATGATGCGGTACGCGAAGAGATCCTCGACGAGTTACCGTCCCAAGCGGTGGCAAAGGGCGTCAGTGAGCTGGAGTCGGACGATGCCGTTGCGATCCTCGAAGATCTGCCGAAGGACGAACAGGCTGAAATTCTTGAGCAATTGCCGCAGCCCGAACGCAGCGCATTGGCCCGCAGCCTCGACTACCCGGAAGACTCTGCGGGCCGGCGCATGCAGACCGAATTCATTGCCGTCCCGCCGACCTGGAACGTCGGACGAGCGATTGACTATATGCGCGAGACTCTCGAACTGCCGGACCGTTTTTTCGAACTCTATGTGACCGATGAGGACGGCCGATTTCGCGGCGCAGTGCCGTTGGATCGCCTGCTGCGAAGCAAGCGGCCGGTGGCGGTATCCGATCTGATGGAGCCCGAGCGTCGCCGGATACGTGCCGATGAAGATCAGGAAGAGGTGGCGCGGCTGTTTCAGCGCTACGACCTGGTCGCGGCGCCGGTGGTGGACGGCGACGACCGGTTGGTTGGCATCATCACATTCGACGATGTCGCCGACGTCATTGAGGAGGAAGCGGAAGAAGACATCCACGCTCTCGGCGGCATCACCAGCGATGAGGAATTGTCGGACTCGGTATGGACTATCGCTCGCGGCCGCTTCAACTGGCTGCTGGTCAATCTCGCCACCGCGTTCCTGGCATCTTCGGTTCTCGGCCTCTTCGAAGGTCAGTTGCAAAAAATGGTTGCCTTGGCCGTGCTGGCGCCGATCGTCGCAAGTCAGGGTGGTAACGCGACGACACAGACCATGACTGTTGCCGTGCGCGCGCTGGCGACACGCGATTTGAGCGACGCGAATGCCTGGCGCGTCATCCTGCGCGAATTGATGGTCGGCCTGCTCAACGGCATCGCTTTCGCCGTGATCACCGGGGTGGCGGCATATGCATGGTTCAAGGTGCCGGGCCTCGGCTTCGTTATCGGGCTTGCCATGATCTGCAACCTGATTGCGGCGGCGCTGGGCGGGATCCTCATTCCGCTTGCGCTTTACCGGCTAAAGATCGACCCGGCAGTAGCATCTAGCCCCTTCGTGACGACGGTGACGGACGTCGTAGGATTTTTCTCGTTTTTGAGCATTGCCACCTTTTGGTTTGGGCTTCGGTAGGCTGATTCCGGTCCGGTTACGACTTGTTCACCGTCTTTGCTGACCAACGCTTAAAACCGCGCCCGTAACCGTATAGGCGGGCCAGAGCGTAGGCTGGGAGCACTCCGGTGCACGACGTCAAATCCGAAGCTGCGGGATCGACCCCCGGCCGTTGGTCGCTCGCTTGGCTCGTCCAACGCCGCGCGCCGCCGCCGGTTGATCCGGTTGCTGCCTCGCCGGCGGGCAAATGGATTCTGGCGGCCTCGCGGCTGACTGTCGTACTAGCGATTCTTGCTGTGGCAGGAATGCTGGCAGGTGTGACCATCGGTTACTATTTGGCGCGCGAATACGACGACAGGATTTCGTCTGAGCAACACATTGCTTTGCGTAGCATCATGACCGAGTTCCCTTCGCCGTTCGTGCGGACGGGAATGATTGATCCACGCTTGACTGACGCGGCGCGACGAATTGCCGGCGTGAAGAATCTCAAATTCGATGTTGCCTCCGCTGCGAATGATCGTGAGATTCAGCCGGTGATCGATGCTGGCGGACGGATCGTTGGCTTTTTGAGTTGGGACAAGCCGCGACCGATGACGCAATTGATTGGGCGCCTGGCGTCAGTTTTCGCTGCCCTTGCCACTATCCTGTTCGGGTTCGCTGCGTTATCTATTTGGCAGCTTAAGCGTGCGAGGCAGGCGCTTGCGCAGTGGGAAGCAGAAGTGGCCCGCGCCGCGGACGAAGACAAGCTTACGGGCCTGCCCAACCACGCCAAGATACTCGAGTTGCTCGATCTATCGCTCGCCGAACGCGCGGATGATGAATTGACGACGTTCGCACTGATTGAGCTCGATGGAATAGACGATATCGCTGCGCATCAAGGTGTACTGGGCGGCGACGAGCTCATCTCCGCAGTCGCCAGGCGGCTGAAGGAAGTTCTACCTGCGCAAGTGAGCTGTGGCCGTATTGCCAGCGATGAATTCGCGCTGACATTGACCGCCGGCCGGCACGTCGACGCCGAGATGACAATTCGTCAAGCCATCGACGCTATTTCGCGCCCCTATTGGATCGATTCCGTCCTGCGGCTGAGCGCCCATGCGGGCTTTGCGCAGGCTCCGACGCACGCTGCGACGCGCGGTGAACTTACTCGCCGTGCCGATCTGGCATTGCGCGCGGCGGCCAAAAGAGGGCCGGGAGCGATCGTCGGCTTTGATCTTTCGATCGATACCATCTCCACCGATCAAAAATTTATCCGTCGAGAGCTCCCGCGAGCCGTGAGCGCAAACGAATTGGATCTGCACTATCAGCCGATCGTGTCGTCGCAAGGCGGGAGGATGGTCGGCGTCGAGGCGCTCCTGCGATGGACTCACGCAACACGAGGTCCAATCTCGCCCGCGACGTTTATTCCAGTGGCCGAGCAGATGGGGTTGATGGACACGATCGGCGCCTTCGTTCTTCGCAGGGCGTTGCAGGAAGCCAGGCGCTGGCCTGACGATCTTTACGTCGCGGTAAATCTGTCACCGTTGCAGGTACGGGATTGCACCATCGTCGACCTTGTGCGCTCGGAACTTGCGAAAAGCGCGATTATGCCATCGCGGCTTGTCCTGGAAATCACCGAAGGAGTGCTGATCGACAATCCTGCGGAGATGATCAGACGCATCAAGGATCTGCATGCCCTTGGAGTGCGCGTGGCCCTCGATGATTTCGGATCCGGCTACTCGAATCTGGGTTACTTGCAGCGTTTCCCGCTCGACAAGCTTAAAATTGACAAGAGCTTCGTCGGCGCGCTTGGGCGGTCCGCCAATGGCGGCGTAATTATCCAGGCGATCGTGGCGCTCGGACGCGCGCTAGGCCTTTCTGTGCTGGTTGAGGGTGTGGAAACAGAACATCAGCGAGTGCTGTTGCGTCTGACCGGCTGCGATGAGATGCAGGGTTTCCTGTTCGCAAAGCCCGCGCCGGCGGCGGCGATTGACCAGTTACTCGCCCGGGCCAAGCACAGCGGAAAGCTCCTGCCGGCTTCAGGCGAGGCGCTGACAGCGTGACCGCCAGCTTATAAGGTCGGTCGCCAGTTGCACCTGTTCCTGTGTGCGAGCGGAGGCACCGAATGATTCCAAATGCATGGGCGGGCTTTGATTTTGGCCTCGGGACCGACGTCGACATGCTGCGCAAGTCCGTGAGTGATTTTGCGCAGGATCGTATCGCGCCGCGCGCGAACGCCATTGACCGCGACAATGTTTTCCCACGCGATCTTTGGCCTGAAATGGGAACGCTTGGCCTGCATGGCATCACGGTTGAGGAGGAGTACGGTGGGGCAGGGCTCGGCTACCTCGAGCATTGCGTGGCCATGGAGGAGATTTCGCGCGCCAGCGCAGCGGTCGGCCTTTCCTACGGCGCGCATTCAAATCTTTGCGTCAATCAGCTTCGACGCAATGGCACCGAACAGCAAAAGCGCAAATACCTACCGAAGCTGATTTCAGGCGAGCATGTCGGTGCACTGGCGATGTCGGAGCCCGGCGCCGGTTCGGATGTCGTCTCGATGCGCACGCGCGCCGACAAAATAGGCGATCGCTACGTCCTCAACGGATCAAAAATGTGGATCACGAATGGTCCGATCGCGGACACGCTGGTGGTCTACGCCAAAACCGACCGGACCGCGGGCGCGCGCGGCATAACCGCCTTCATTGTCGAGAAAGGGTTCAAGGGATTTGAGCCGGCGCAAAAGCTCGACAAGCTGGGAATGCGAGGCTCCGACACAAGCGAGCTGGTTTTCTCCGATTGTGAAGTCCCTGAAGAAAATCTTCTTGGCGCGGTGGGCAATGGCGTCAACGTGCTGATGTCCGGCCTGGACTATGAGCGAGTTGTGCTGGCGGCCGGCCCTCTGGGCATCATGCAGGCCTGCATGGATCTGGTGATCCCTTATGTGCACGAGCGGCAGCAATTTGGTCAGGCGATCGGCCGATTCCAGCTCGTTCAGGCAAAACTGGCCGACATGTACGTGACCATGAATGCAGCGAGGTCGTACGTCTACACAGTTGCCCGTGCTTGCGACGAGGGACGGACGACCCGGGAGGACGCCGCGGGCGCGATCCTCTACGCAGCCGAGCGGGCAACGTGGATGGCGCTCGAGGCAATTCAGTGCCTCGGCGGCAACGGCTACATCAATGATTTTCCCGCTGGCCGCCTCCTGCGGGACGCCAAGCTTTACGAGATCGGGGCTGGGACATCGGAAATTCGCCGCATGTTGATCGGGCGCGAGATATTCGAAAAAACCCGGTAAATGACGGCATTAACTTTTCGAAACCGCGAATCAGCTAGGTCATTGGCCGACACCACCAGCGATGGGGAACGCGGCCATGATGCGGGTGCGGCTGAAGGCCGACGGGCGGATCGTGGAAATCCTGCCTGACGGAGCCGAGAAAACTATCGATCACAGTGATCCGGCGCAATTTGTACGCCATGTGCGCGCGCGCTGCGGGCTAACGCAGGCCGCGTTTGCGGAGAAGATCGAGGTGCCGCTCGAAACCGTGCGGAACTGGGAACAGGGCAAGCGTCATCCGCGGGGACCGGCGCGGGCGCTGCTCAAGCTGATTGACCAGGCGCCTGATGTCACCTTTGCCGCATTGGGTGGGCGTCGCCGCTGACGCTACTCGGCGGCGGCAGGGACGCGGTCGCGTGGCGAATATCGCGCAATTCGCATGAGCAGGAACATCGCAAAAAGCGTGGCGATGTAGACCAGCAGCTGCATTTCAGTCGGCCGCTCGGTGTAGCCGATCAGCGTATGCATCAGGCGACCGAAAATGCTTCCTTCCGACAAGAGCCACGACGTATCCCACACCGTGCGGTCCAGCGCTATCACGACGCCCGCATTATTTAGAAATTGTGCGGCCTGCGCTGCCATCCCTGCGGCAAGCAGCGCGATCAACCAGCTCGTCACCGAAAAAATGTAGCGGTTCGGGATCGCCAAAAGCCCGTAATAGGTCAGGGCGGTGAATGCGGCGCCGGCCGCAATGCCGAGCACGCCGCCAATGAACAACGCCGATCCAGATGTGCCGGAGGCCATGATCCCATAGAGGAAAAGCACAACCTCGGAGCCTTCGCGCAAGACCGCGAGTCCCACGACGACAGCCAAAGCCGTCAACGGCCTCGCGCCTTCGCTCACCGCGGTACCGACCTTGCGCATCTCGTCGGCGATCTCGCGACCGTGCCGTGCCATCCAGGCGTTGTGCCACATCAACATAACGACCGCGATGCCGAGCACCGTTGCGTTGAACAGTTCCTGGCCGGCGCCCTGGAACGTCTCGGAAATGACGCCCGCGAACATCGCAACGATGCCGGCGCCCAATACGCCACCGGCGATGCCGAGCGTGATCCACTGGCCGCGACCGGCGACGCCACGGGTCGCAGCCATCACGATGCCGACGATCAGGCCGGCCTCGATCACTTCACGAAAGACGATGATCAGTGCGCCAAGCATGATTTATTCCGCGACCACAACGCCTTTGGCGGTGGCTTCGTGATACTCGCCGATAAACGGGTAGCGGCCGGCCCTGAGCGGCCCGATGCGCACGACGCCCTTCGATTTGTCTGCAACCACCTTTTCAACCTTCAGCGCGCTGCTGTCGAACTCCTCGGGGGTCGCATCCTCGTTGACCACCGTGATTGTCACCCGTTGATTTGCCGGCACCCTGATCTCAGCCGGACTAAACCGATGATCCTTGATGGTCAGCAGATAATCGGCCGCATGTGCTGCCGAAAGCCCCAGCGCCAGGAGCCCAAATATGCCAATAGCGACAATCCTGCGCATCCGGTCCTCATCGTAAGGAATGGTCCTCACAAAAGCATTAAATGCCGTTGATGCAATATCTTTCTTTTACTCTTGAATTATTCCAATGTAAGAACACCCTTGAAGGCGTTGCCGCACAAAGTATTGCGCCATTTCATGTCAGTAAAAATTTGCGTGATTATTGGCTACAGCTACCCCCATCCAGCGGAACCCCGGTTGGCAGCATCGTGGCGACGGGGCATTCTGCAAGCCCCTTCGCCAAGCTTTTCCCTAACGCCGTAGCAAGGAGTCGGTAATGCAAGTGATTGAAGCCCATGGCGCGCGTATTCCAACGATCGGTCTTGGCACAATGACCTTGAAGGACGATGTGTGCGTTCAAGCCGTCAAAGCTGCACTGCAGATCGGTTATCGCCATCTCGACACGGCCGCCTTTTATGGCAATGAGAAGGAGAATGGAGAGGGGCTGCGGCAGTCTGGCGTGAAGCGAGAGGACGTCTTCATCTGCACTAAAGTACGCCAGGGCGACTTGATGCCGGATGCATTCGCAAAGGTGCTTGAGCAAAGTCTGGCAAATCTGAAACTCCCGTACGTCGACCTCCTCCTGATCCATTGGAACAACCCGGAGGTTCCGTTCAAGCTTTCAGTGGGCGCACTGTGCAAGGCCAAAAAGGAAGGCAAGACCAAGTATATTGGTGTCGCGAATTTCACGACGGCCATGTTGGACGAAGCCTGGGCAGTGACGTCGGAGCCGCTTGTCTGCAATCAGATCGAGATGCATCCGTTTATAAACCAGGACAAAGTTCTCGCAGGCTGCAAAAGGCACGGGATGGCGGTCGTCGCCTACTGCCCGATTGCGCGCGGCAAGGTTCCGGGGGCGGACGCTCTCGAGCGCATTGGCAAAGCGCACGGCAAGACCGCCGCGCAGGTCTCATTGCGGTACCTCGTGCAGATGGGTGTTTGCGCAATTCCGCGTACCGCAACTCCAGAACACCTGAAGCAAAATCTGGATGTGTTTGATTTTCAGCTCTCGAATTCCGAGATGGCCGATCTGAAGAAACTCAACGCGACCAATATGCGTGTAGTCAATCCGCCGCATGCGCCGAAATGGGATACGCCGTAATGGTGATGCGACCAGCGCGCTTGGGAAGAAAGCACTACTCCGCGGTGTGGTAGGGCTCGCGTAATGGCCGGCGAAAACGGAAAATTGGCCTTTGCGCCGACGATCGAGACAAGGGGATTCAAGATCCCGATCGTCGGGCTTGGCACCTGGGCCCTGCGCGGCCGTGATTGCGCGCGCCTCACTGAGCAAGCGATCCGCATTGGCTACCGCCACATCGATACCGCGCAGATGTACGATAATGAACGTGAAGTCGGTGAGGGCGTGCGCGCGTCGGGGGTCAGGCACGAGGTGATTGTGACCACCAAGGTGCAGCCGACGATGCTTGCTCCGCACGATCTTGAGCGGTCGGTGAAGGAAAGCCTCGCGAAACTGCGGCTCGACGTGATTGATCTGTTGCTGATCCATTGGCCAAATCCACGCGTCCCTCTGGCCGAGACGCTTGGCGCCATGGCCAAAATGAAGCAGGAAGGCTACGCGCGGCAGATTGGAGTATCCAACTTCACTTTGGCGCTTCTTGCTGAAGCGAACCGCATATCGACCGAACCCCTGGTCTGTAACCAGGTCGAATGCCATCCATTTTTCAATCAGGACAAGGTCATCGCCGCGTGTCGCGGATATAAGATGGCGGTCGTGGCCTACAGCCCGATTGCACGAGGGGGCGCCAAAGGCAACGAATTGCTGGAAACAATAGGCAAAGCGCACAAGAAGACGGCGGCGCAGGTTTGC